>JAUWGE010000022.1 GCA_030606565.1 Candidatus Bipolaricaulota bacterium
ACGATCAGGAGGGCATCCAGGTCTTCAGCGGGGTGCTCGGCGAGCCTGGACCACGTCTTCCTGCAGGCGTTTACCGCGTGGTCATCGGTACCCTGCCCCCGCTCGAATTGGAGAGTGTGAGCATCCAGCCACAACAGACGACCACTATTACACTTCAGCGCTCCGACGGGACCTATTCCGCTGAGGTAAAGTAGCTCTAGAGATAAGCTCCACCGTGGACGTTCAGGATCGCCCCGGTGATGTAGCTCGCCTCCTCGGAGGCGAGGAAGGAGACGGCAGCGGCAACCTCCGCTAGCTGCCCTGTTCTTCCCAGGGGAACCATATCTTCTACTCGTTCATCAATAGAATAGGCCCCTGTCTCGATAAAGCCAGGATTGACTGCGTTTACCCGAATTCCGTACCGCCCCTCCGACTTAGCGAGCGATTTTGTGAGGATGAGGAGCCCGGCCTTGGCAATCGTATAGGGAACGGTATTAGGAACAGCACGTAGGATCTCGGTGTGCATCATCCCGATGTTGATTATCTGCCCCCCTCTATGCGCACGCATGTGGGGAACAACCGTCTTGCAGCAGAGAAAGGCACTCGTGAGATTGCTGTCCAGGACTTCCTCCCATTCCTTGAGGGTAATCTCGAGGAAAGGTTTAACCAGGAAGTCCCCGACGTTGTTCACCCATAGACTGATCGGGCCAGAAACACTCGCCTGTTGCAAGAGGCGCTTAACCCCTGATTCATCGGTGACGTCGGCCTTGACAACGATCGACTGCGGGGAAAGCTTTTGAACCGTTGTAAGGGCTTCCCCCGCTTGCGCGTCGTCGTGCGCGTAGTTAAGGATAAGTGTAAACCCATCCCGGGCAAGGCGGAGAGCGACCGCTCGCCCGATCCCCTTTGTCCCGCCGGTGATCACAGCCTGTCCGCAAGACACTATCGAATCAGGGTGCAGTGGAACTAAAACTTTCAATTACCGAGACAAGCTCGCCCTTGACGGCCTTAAGGCGTTCCCCAAAACTGGCCCGATCGATGGGAACAAGCTTCAACAGCAAGTCGTCATCGCTCCGCTCGAGGTAGTGATCGATCTTAAGAACGACGGAAGAAAGTTGCGTTAGCCCATCCTCGTGCTTTGAGGCCTCGAACAGCTCGATGCTTGACTGAAGTTCCTCAATAACCTTCCCAATCAGGTTTAACAAGTCGAGCACCCCTGTTTCCTCCCTCATTCCGCCCACATCCCGATTATGCCTAACACCTCTATAGTTTAGTTTTCCTCACGGTGAGGCCCCGCCAGTTTCCCCTTCATCTCTCTTAGAATCTGTTCCTTCATCCGTGAGACCTGGAGTTGGGAGACTCCCAACTCCTTTCCAACCTCAGTTTGACTCTTACCTTGGTAGAAGAGCCCCTCGATGACTTGCTGTTTGATCTCGGCAAGCTCCTCAATTGCGATGATGATCCGCATACGAAAATCGAACGAAAGGTTCTCCCCACGAGAACAGAAGTGAGCAATGTCGGGGGGAGAGGGGTTGGGATCCACACTGCGCCGCTCCTGGTCGATCGAGATGTAGGTCATCGCCTTGCGTCCACGGAGGAGCTCGACAAGCTGTGATTCGCTGATATCAAGGCAACTGGCGAGCTCGGCGATCGTGGGAGGGTGTCCCTCCTCCTTGAAGAACGCCTCCTCTGCCTCCTTCACCTTTCGATTCATCACCTGCACCCATTGGGGGATGCGGATTGTCGAGTGTTTGTCGCGGATGTAGTGGCGAATCTCCCCCTTAATCAGGTGACTGGCGTAGGTGGAGAAGCGGGTATTTCGCGCTAGATCGAAGTTTGCCACCGCGTTCAATAGACCCATGTAGCCGGCCTGGATAAGATCATCGAGTGGCTCACCCGAGTTTAAAAACCCAACAGCGATCGACTTCACTAGCCCGATGTTCCGACTGACGATCTCCTCCCGCAGGCAAGAAAGATATAAGGAGTCAGAGGTCCCTTTAAGGGACAGTCGGAGTAGTTCGATGAGTTGTTCGTTGCTCAGCGCTGCAAACCGGCAATCCTTGCCTTCACTCATGTCGTCCCACCTCTTAAGTATAGGAAGCGCGGATGGCTAAAACAAGTTATGGCATATAGCTTGCTGCTTTTTGCTCACCTTGGGCAACACTCATCGACTTTGCAAGAAGAGAAGAAAGAAAAACAGGGAGACGAATACACCTAGGTTGAGAAAATCTCTCCAGGGGAAACCACTTCTTGGCGTACCGGCAAGCGGAGAGGAGCAGCCGAGGGAAACGCACTCGTCAATCGCGGTACGTAGGCGCAGCTCCTCGGCTCGACCCGCCCCAACAATTACCTCATCTCCTACGAAGATGACAGGGACCGTCGTCGCCGAGACCCCATAACGGGTGGAGAGCAGCTCCAGGAGTTCCAAAGAGCCGGGTTCGCTGAGGTTGTAGCGGGCGATTGAGATATTCGGATGGTCGCTGAGAGACGCCTCAATACGCTCTTCCATTCGCGAGCAGCTCGGGCAATCCTCCTCATAAAAGACAACGACCATCGGTTCCTCGGGCTCGCCGAAAGCCCCCTGGCTTAAGGTAACGACAAGAATAACCACCGACAGAAAATAGACGAACCTTTTTTTACTCATCGCTCCTCCTACATGACCCCGAACTGCATCGATACAAGCATGGCGATCCCAAGTAGGACCATAATCCCTCCTGTAATCAGATGAAGCTTTCCGAGACGTTCCTGTCGCCAGCGTTCCGCCCGCGCCGTAGTGGTGAACCCAAAGGCGATTCCCAGGGTGATGATGACAAACGGGAGGACGAAGATGAAGTTGTAGAGGAGAAGAAGGAGAAATGCATAGTTTCGCGTTGTCGTCTCGGCAAGGAGACCAAGGATGATGATATACGGACCGGAGGTGCACGGCAGCAAGAACAGGCTCACCAGAAAACCGATAGCAAACGCCCCCGGGACTGAAGCAACGCTTGAGGTGATCCGCTTCAAGGATGGCTGCCAAGAGGTGGGAACCTCGATGGTGAACCAACGCCCATACCACAAGTAGTCCTTCATATTCCACAGCCCAGCGATGATAGCAATGCACGCCACCACCAGGTAGATTGTGTGCTGCAGCCGCGTCGCCTGAATCGCCGTGTAAAGACCGACCCCCATCAGGAAATAGGAAATGTAGGTCGCAAGGGTGAAGGCAAACCCAGCACCGATCATCCTTCGCCGCTTTCCGGCAGCGATAAGCGTACCGAGGAGCAGGATCAGCACTGCACAGGCACACGGATTGACCGCATCGACTGCGGCAGCAGCGAGGACCGCCGGAATAGTGAGCTTACGCGTAACCCTCTCAGGCAAGACCTCTGCCTGCTCCAGGCGCACCAGTGGCGAGGTCGACCCCTCGTCGATCGCCATGCGAATTGCTTGCTCGATGCTGTACTCCACCGCCCTTCCCGCCCCTTGGAACGCCTCATCGTTGATGAAGACCACCGGAATCTCTTCAATGCTTATCCCATATAGCTGTTCAAGCTGCTGCAGCAGCTTTATACTTCCTTCGGCATGGATCTCGTAGTTGTCGATCACGAGCCCTTCATAGGCCTCCTGCATCCGCTGTAAAAGGGCATCGATGCGCAGGCAGTGTGGGCAGCCATTCTCGTAAAAGTAGACGATCTCTACCTCCTGCCCTAAAACAAACAACGAACATAGCGAAAGAAGCAATAACAGAAGGAAGAGCCTCGACAAGCCTTTCAAGTGTTAGTCCCTCCTATCATGACCGATCGGTCCAGAAGCCTTTGCTTAACCCACCGCCACCCCTTCATCCCGCGGTCGTAGAAAGGAGGAACCTGTCATCAAGCCGCCGCATCCATTCATTTAGACCACCGAAAAGGCTCCACGCATTGGGAAAACCACTACCATTGAGGTCTTGAGCAGCCTCATCGCTCAACGAGCCGTCCTGATCGTAGAGGATGATGAAGGTCTCACGCGGGAGCGGATTTATCCAGTCCGCAAGTTCCGATAAAGGAACGTTGATCGCCCCCATCAAGTGACTAGCAGCATAGTGCTCCGGATCTCGTAGATCGATCAATATGTAAAAGTAATAGCTAAGATCATCTACAGGAATATGATACGTCTGCTTCTTCTCCCCTTGCGCAACCGAACCTATGATTCGAAGGGTCAACGTGGGATTTACTGGGTCGTTTGACTCAATGTAGATGCTCTTATTGCGAATGTCACCACTCAGTTCTGCTGTATTCAAAATGGCATCTAGGTCAACAGATTCTCCTGGTGCGAGGCTTGTCTTGGCAAGGGCAGTGGTGGTGCACCCACAACTTGCCCACACCCGCGAGATCGTAAGTGTCTCATCTCCTAGGTTACTGAGAACAAACGTGTGGGTAACGGGAAACCCCTCAAGCACCTCGCCAAAATCGTAGACCGGGTGATCGACTTGGATCTTCGGTGCAGCCACAAGGGTAACCCCCAGCCCCACGATGACGATCAGTGTAAGAGCGGCAATTCTCTTCATCTTATTCCTCCTCGTTGATTTGTCTGCTGAATGTAAACACAGCGCCCGTCCCGGCGCAGGGCAAGCCTCCGCTTCAGGTTGGCAAGTTCCTTCGCAAACGTATCGGGAGTGATCGCACTCTCAAGGAACCGGGCAACCCCCTCGACCCTCTCCCCAGGGGAGACGCCGTAGTAGCTCCATCGTCCCTGGCGCTCACCCTGGATCAGACCCGCCTGTCGCAGTAGACGCAGGTGCTTTGATACCTGGTACTGGGGAAGGCCTAGCGCATCTACGATCTCACACACGCACAGCCGCTGCTGGCAGTGAATGATCAGATAGAAGATGCGCAAGCGGTCTTCATTTGCCAGGACACGGAAAAGATCTACCCACTGGTTCACGGATGCTCCTCATATGCGATAGTTGGCATATGATAGACAAAGACCTACCTCGTATCAACACAGCAACACAAACGCCCAACCCATCGATGTCCTCATCGCTCTCCTCCTCTTGTCGCCCCCTTTAGACGTGGGCATGATGAACCCGCAAAGGGTTCATCCCTTCTGCAAGAGTGCCTTGATCTCCTCCACGGTAAGGCCCCTCCCCTCCGATCTGATCCTCCCATCGACAACCAATGCAGGGAGCCTCTTTACCCCGCGCGCCTGTGCTTCGCCGATGTCGTCGACTTTGACCACCCGCGCCTCAAGTCCTAATTCAGCAAGCGCCCGCCTGACACCTTTAATGGGGATCTTGCAGCTGGAACACCCCAGGAGGCAGCCTGTTCCGAAGACCTCGATCTTCTTCATGAGACACCGTCTTTCTTCAAAGTTGTACCTCCCTGTAGCCTCGCCTTTACTTGGGACAGCATTGGATGTTCTCTTCCAAAATCTTCTCGTATCCTTCCAAGGCGTCGTGCGTCCAGCAGTCGTCTCCTCCGGCACTCTCTCCGAACACCAGCGCTATGATGTAAGCGAGCTCTTTGGGCGTAGCCCCTGCCTCCAACGCACCCTTGAAATGCTTACGCCAACAAAGTTTGGACCGGTTCTTGATCGACAAGGCAAAGCAGATGAACTGATGGGTCTTCTCGTCGATCTCGTCCAGCTTCTTCTGCGAACTCGGGAAACCACTCCCCGAGCAGTCGCATCACCACAAAGATGCTCTCGGCGTTGACCCACAGATAGATCGTGGATGATTACGCCAAGATAAACCCGCTTGGAGTGGCGATCCTCACCGATCGCGTCACACCCAGGAGGCTCGACTGCCTCCTGCAACAACGGTGTCTAAGCTTGCGGTAAGCTCATCCCTGCCGCGAGACTAGACCAAGAGCTAGAAACAAATCCCCCCGATGCAACACCCCGTGAGGAAAAGCAACCCAACAACAATCATCAGCAAAAACAAGAGTTTTTTCATGCGGCCATTTTACCGAATGTGACAGATATCACAAAAAACTTGAAACTTCCCCTGGGGTACTTATCCTTTAGGGCCATGATGAAAACGCTTCTTGCCATCGCAATTGCAGCCCTGGTCCTCTTCCTCACCTACGCCCAGTGGGGGTACGTGGAGAGCCTAGCCGAGAAACAGAGGCTGATCGCGACAAGCAAGTTTCCCATCGTTGGGGAACCAGCGCCTGATTTCTCGCTCCCCGCACTCGATGGAGGAACAGGTTCCCTCAGCGACTACATGGGCCAACCACTCATCATCGATTTTTGGACGACTTGGTGCGGAGCCTGCAAGAAGGAGTTTCCCCTTTTCGAGGAGTTTCACAACACTTACGGAGACCGGGTGTGCTTCCTCTCCATATGCTCAGGGAACTCACCTCAGAAAGCCGCTGAGCTCGTCCGCGAGTACTCCCTCACCTTCCCCGTTCTCTACGATGAGGGAAAGGTGATCGCACGCACATATCAGCCACGGGAGGCGACCGTCAAACGCGAGATCACCGCTTTTCCATTCACCGTGTTCATCGACTCAGAAGGGGTCGTTGTCTATGCGAAAGCGGCGATCTTCACCACCTTTAAAGATCTCCTTGACCTGGTACGCAGGCTCGATTTCCCCATCGATTAGCACTGAACAACTATCACTTCCAAAATCTCCTGTCCGTGGACTTTTCCTACCATCAAGACGAAGAGCGTTGACGAAACGGGACCATCGCCCTCACTGCGGACAGCCTGGGAAATAAGATTTGCCTCTTAAGTTAAGCCTAAGCCTGCTTCGGGTAGACCGCCAAAAACGACGGGACCTTCTCTTTGGCAGGTCCCGTCGTTAGAGAGATGTGGCTTCTTCCGGCAGCAAGGAGGTCAAATTTGTGTTTTGACGTTCTATATACCCGTTTAGGAAAAAGAAGTTTCACTCTTCACAAATGCGGCCTCCACATGCTGCTCAGCTGCATCTCGCCAGAGGGGATGATGAATGTCCCTTGAGCGGTCAGAGAGCTAGGATGGCTCTTCGCGCAAGTCACAACTGCGATAGGGCAAAGACGATCCAAGCTGCGGTCAATGTTTCAGCTTCGGGGTGTCAGAATAACTGAAAGAACCGGTCAAGATCGACATTTCCGCCACTTAGGATGACGCCAACGCGTTTTCCGATCACGCCAAGGGAGCGGTTAAGCAATGGAGCGACGGCAACCGCGCTTGATGGCTCAATCACGAGCTTCATCCGTTCCCAGATGAAGCGCATCGCCGAGAGGATTTCCTCCTCGGAGACACGGACGATGTCGTGGACGCGCTCGATGATAATTTCAAAATTGGAAACCCCAAGAGGTGTTCGCAGTCCATCAGCGATCGTTCTCGGTGTGAACTCCGTAATCCGCTTCCCGCTGTTAAACGATTGATAGGCGTCGTCGGCACCGGCCGGCTCGCAGCCGATCACCTTCGCTCTTGGAAAGAGGTGGGCAGCGGCGATCGCTGTTCCTGCAAGAAGTCCGCCCCCACCGACGGGGACAAGTAGTAGATCAAGAGGGCCAGCCTCCTCGATCAACTCTACCGCCGCCGTTCCCTGACCAACAATGACCCCCACGTCATCGTGGGAGTCGACAAAGACAGCCCCTGTTTCCTCTATGATCCGTGTTGCTGTCTGCTCCCGCGAGGCGTATGTCGGTTCGCAGAGGATTATCGTTGCCCCGTAGTCCTCAGTTGCCTCCCGTTTCACCCTGGATGCATCCTGCGGAATTACTACGAACGAACGCACTCCGTGCAGCTTGGCAGCCAACGCCACCGCCTGGGCGTGGTTCCCACTAGAGTGGGTAATGACCCCACGAGCAGACTCCTCCGGCGAGAGGGAAGCAATAGCGTTTAACGCCCCCCGAAACTTAAACGAACCGGTCCGCTGCAGGTTCTCACACTTGAAGAACACGGTGTTCTCCGAGACGCGATCTATAGCGGCACAGGTCATCACCGGGGTTCGATGAACGAATGCTCCGATCTGATCACGCGCCCTGCTCAACTGCTCCCACCAAGGATCGCTCATCCTACTCCTTGAACACGGCTTTACGGTAGTGGCGCAGCTCTTCGATCGACTCACGGATGTCATCGAGGGCACGGTGTTTCGAGGACTTAGTCTCCTCCAGAGCGTCGCCTGGGGACCAGCGGTGCACAAGCTCTTTTATCGTGCTTACATCAACATTACGATAGCTCAAAAACGCGTTTAGTGTGGGCATATACTTGATCAGGAAGCGCCTGTCAAAGCAGATCGAGTTTCCGCAGAGTGGGCATGCCTGCGGCGGACAATAGGTGGCAACAAAGGCCTTCGTCTCTTGCTCCACCTGTTCGAGAGAGAGGGTCGAGCGACGGACCTCATCGCTCAATCCAGAGATCTTGTGTTGTTTCTTGCACCACTCATCCATCGCCTCAAGAACCCTCTCCGGCTGGTGGATGACCAAGTCTGGTCCCTCGGCAAGCACATTTAAGTACTTGTCTGTGATGATAGTCGCAATCTCCAGGATCGTACAGGGCTCCACCTTGAGTCCGCTTGTCTCCAGATCGAGCCACACTAGGTTGCTTGAATCCTTCTTCACTGACATAGCGCTCCTTTCCTTTTGCACCCTCATTAGGATACCACGCGTTTCACTCGCTTCAAAGCTTAGCCCGCGGGAGCAGATGCTATTTCCCTCAAATCCTAAGCTTGGCCAGAGGGTAAAGCGGGGCGACTCTAATCCATGTGGGATTCCAAGAGAGCTGCTCCTTCAACTGTCTTTTTATCAGCCTGGAATGAAGAACGGGGCAGGAGCTCCCTACCCCTTCTCATAAATTGTACTTAGGATCCTGGTACCTGCACCTTGACCGGTTTCAGAGCAGCTGCGGCGATGACCAGACCTAACGCTGCCAGCCCCATGACCGGAAGGAAGACCGGAAGGTAACTTGCTGTGGCATCCCGGATCACACCGGACAGAACGCTTCCCAAAATAGCGCCGACGCCGTAGGACGTGAACACCAATCCGTAGTTCTTCCCGTAGAACTTGGTGCCAAAGAAGGTTGCCGTTGCCGTCGGCGCAATGGCCAGCCATCCCCCCAGGTTCAACCAGAGGATGGAAAACGCGATGAAGTAGAGGGCGACGTTCCCTTGTCCCCATAGGTAGAGCACGGCCGAAGCGAGAAGGATTAGGGCAAACGAGAGAACGGCTGTATAGCGGGGGCTGAGCCTGTCGGTCAACCAGCCGAAGATGGGACGTCCCACGCCGTTGAAGACGGCGAAGATAGAGACAGATAGTGTTGCCAGTCCCGGGGCCAGCTTAGCCACTTCAAGGCCAACTGGCTTGGAAATCCCGATCGCCATCAACCCGGCCAAGCAGCCGATCGTGTACGTCCCCCACAGGGCGTAGAAGGTACTCGTGCGCACCATCCGTGATCGATCAAGCTCCACCATTGAACTTCGGCCTCTCTCGGCTGGAGTCCAGCCTTGTGGTAACCAACCCTCGGGGGGAAAGCGGAGTGGAATCGCCAAAACGACTAAGAGAACCAAAAACACAGCACCAAGAACCATGAACGTTGGCAGCACAGTGATGGTTTCGATCAGTTCACCAATGATCGGAGCTGTGATCAGCGCGGAGAGCCCGAACCCCATCACCGTCAACCCCACGGCCAGCCCTTTCTTATCGGGGAACCACTTCGCCGCCACCGCAATCGGACAGCCGTACATGATGCCCACGCCGCCTCCTCCGATGACGCCGTAGAACAGAGTCAAGACCCAGATATTCGGGGCCAACCCAGCAAGAATCCATCCAGTCCCAACGAGAACGCCGCCGAGGATGCTTGTCCTCTTGGGGCCCCACTTACCAGCAAGTCCACCGGCAAGGGCCATGGCTAGCGCGAATACCGCGAGGAAGATCATAAACGGAAGCCCACTTTGTGTGGCTCCGATGTGCAGCTTCTCCTGCAAAGGGACTTTGAATACGCTGAATGCGTAGACCGCCCCCAGACACAGGTTGATCAACAGACCGACCAGAACGAAGATCCAGCGCCCCCTCTCCGCTTCCATCCCAAAAATCTTTGCATCCGACATACCATCCCTCCCAAACGAAAGCGGGGGCGGTTTGAATCCGCCCCCGTCTTATTCGTTAACCTCGTACAAAGCCTGTGCGAACGGAGCGTTCACGCGTGCGTCAGCCTTTGTAGTCGATCATCTCTTTCAGGTGATCGACACTCTCGGCGTTCTGCAGCGTAGTCAGATCCCCTACAGGTTCATTACGCACGAGCGCCTTTAGAACACGGCGCATGATCTTCCCCGAGCGGGTCTTCGGAACGTCGTCGACAAAGATGATCTCGTCGGGACGCCCTGTTGGGCCGATTACCGTGGTGACGGTACCCATCAGTTCCTTGCGGATCTCGTCCGAGTGCGCGACCCCGGCTTTCAACAGGACGAACGCGACCGGGACCTCGCCCTTCAGGTCATGAGGACGCGAGACTACGGCCACTTCGCTTACCTTGTCATTCTGCGCGAGCGCGCTCTCCACCTCAGCAGTGGCAAGGCGATGCCCGGCGACGTTCATCACGTCATCGACCCGGCCGGTGATGCGGACGTTCCCCATCTCATCCACTCGTGCCCCGTCGCTCGTGAAGTAGCGCTCCGGACCGTACTCGGTGAAGTACTGAGCCTTGAATCGCTCCATGTCCCCGTAGATCCCGCGCGTTAGGGCAGGAGGGAAGGGGCTCAAGATCGAGAGGTAACCGCCTTCGCCCGGCTGCAGCGGCGTCCCGCCGGCGTCGAGGATATCGCCGATTACACCGGGAAACGGTCTCCCGGCAATCGTGGGAATGAACGGCCCGATCCCGGGGAGGCTATTAACCAGGGTTGCTCCGGACTCGGTCTGCCACCAGGTATCAATGATCGGGCAGCGGCCGCCGCCGATCTTCTCGAAGTACCACATCCAGGCGTCGACGTTGATCGGCTCCCCGACTGTCCCCAGAAGCCGCAGCGAAGAGAGGTCGTACTTCGCCGGCCACTCGTCTCCCCATTTGAGGAACATGCGAATCGCCGTGGGCGCCGTGTAAAGCTGCGTGATCTTGTGCTTCTCGATGATTGCCCACATACGCCCGCAATCCGGAGTATCAGGCGATCCCTCATACATCACACTTGTCACCCCGTTCATCAGCGGGCCGTAGTTAATGTAGGTGTGTCCGGTGATCCAACCGACATCAGCTGTGCACCAGTAGACATCGCCCTCGTGGAGGTCAAAGTCCCATTTGGCCGTAATGTAGGACTGGACCGCATACCCACCGGTAGTGTGCATGATCCCCTTCGGCTCCCCGGTCGTCCCTGAGGTGTAGAGAAGGAAAGCGAGGTCTTCTGAGTCCATCTGTTCAGCCAGGCACTCCGCTGAAGCGCCCTCTATCAACTCGTGGTACCACAAGTCACGTCCCGCCTCCATCGGCACGCTGCCGTCGAGTCGCTTTACCACAACAACCTTCTCCACCGGCGTCCCCTGGATCCCGGCGTCAGCGTTCTTCTTTAGGTTAATCGCCTTGCCGCGGCGGTAGTAGCCGTCGGCCGTAATCAGCACCTTTGCCCCAGCATCGATCATCCGATCACGCAACGAATCAGGACTGAATGCGGAGAAGACGACGCTATGCGGGGCGCCGATACGGGCGCAGGCCTGCATGGCGATGACTGCCTCGGGGACCATAGGGAGATAGATCCCGACCCGGTCACCTTTCTGCACCCCAAGCCCTTTAAGAACGTTGGCTAACTTTGAGACAAGGTGGTGGAGTTCCTTATACGTCAGTTTGACAGCTTCTTCGTCAACCGGTTCTGGCTCCCAGATCAGCGCGATCCGGTCCCCGTGGCCTGCCTCGATGTGGCGGTCAAGGGAGTTATAAGAGAGGTTGAGCTTCCCTCCGATAAACCACTTATAGTTTTGTGGAGCGAATTCGTAGGCCTTGTCCCAATGCTTGAACCAGTGAAGCTCCTTAGCCTGCCTGGCCCAGAACCCCTCGGGATCAGCCTTTGCCTCAGCGTAGATTGACTCATCCGACACCCACGCCCGCTCCTTCATTGCCTCATTTGGCCAGAATACATCCTTCTTCAGCGGATCTTTCTCTACCCACTTGATCGCCTCCGACACAGTTAGACCTCCTAAGTACTCACTCAAAGATTTCACCAATACTAGCCAAAGGCCGCGTTTCCTGCAATACTAAACCGGGATGGCTCGAAGGAGATCACTGATGAGCGGAAGTAGATAGAGGAAGCGGTAGCCAGACCATCCACGTTTTACCCGAGCGAGGTAGGTCTCCGTCTCGGGAAAGATCGTGCCCTCCCCTGCCTTCCAGCGGATGAGATTGGAAGGCCCGGCGTTGTAGGCAATCAGGGCGGACTCGGTATCGCCGTCGAAGCGATTGAGAAGGTAACGAAGGTACCACGTGCCAAAGCGAATGTTCAGGCTCGGCTCGTACAGGTCCTCCACCACGAACTTTTCCTCTCCCATTTGCTCGGCGATCCACTGTCCGGTCGTGGGGGTGATTTGCATCAGCCCGATGGCTCCGGAGCGGGATTGGGCGCGAGGATAAAAGCGGCTCTCGGCACGGATCATCGAAGCAACAAGGTACGGATCAAGGGAACGAGCAGCGGCCCAGCGGTCGATCGTATCGGCGTAACGCAACGGGTAAACGATCTTGATGGCGACTACAACCCCGAAGATGAGAAAAAGGCTAACGAGCGCCCATATGATCGTTCTTCGCCAAGGTGCGCACTTGCTCATAATCCTCTATAATACGCCAATGCAAAGGACAAAGTTATGAGAGTGGAGCGGGTGGTTAACTCGTGAAGAGATTCTTGCGCCGTCTGCGCGACACGTTCATCAGTGGACTTCTGGCGATCATCCCCGTCGGGGCGACGTTTTACATCCTGTGGGTGCTCTACCACCTGATCGACGGACTGGTCGGGCGGGAGACACCGTTCGGTGTGATGGTGGAAAAATCCCTGGGCCGGTGGATTCCCGGCATGGGGATCTATATGACGCTGATCCTCGTCCTTTTGGTCGGCTTTATCACGCGCAACTTCCTCGGCAGGACCCTCCAATACTATATGGACCGGGCCTTCGCATCGGTCCCTGGGGTGCGCAAGATGTACTCCACCTTAAAGCAGTTCACCCACGCCCTACTCAACCCCGGCGCTTCCTCCTTCCAGAAAGTTGTAATGTTCGAGTACCCTAAGGAAGGAATAAACGTCATCGGACTCGTCACCAACGAGGAACTGGGAAGGCTACAGGACGCAACCGGGGAGGAGTGCCTGTTGGTCTATGTTCCCACTGCGCCGAATCCCCTTTCGGGAATGATGTTGATCATTCCTGAGCGAGAAGTGACCTACCTCGATATGCCGGTGGAAGACGCGCTCTCCATGGTCATCTCCAGCGGATCCGCCCTCCCCGAGAGCCTGCAAACGGTTAACAAGGAGGAGAAGCGACCTCGCTTCAGCCTGTTCAGGCGACACTGAGGAGTGACAGATGGCGATTTTCAAGGACAGACACTACTTTCGCGTCAATCTGGAGAAAAAGACGGACGAGAGCCTCTGGATGAAGTGCAAGTCGTGCGGGGAGCTCGTGTTCAAACGCCGCGTACGGGAGAACAATAACATCTGTCCGCACTGCGGGGAGTATTTTTTCCTTACGGCTCAAGAGCGGATCGAATCGTTGATCGATAAAGGAAGCTTCACGGACATCTCCAAGCCGATAGTGGCTTCAGACCCGCTCTCTTTCCAAGACACTAAGCCTTATCCACAGCGGATTGAAGAAGCACAGGAGAAGACGGCATTAGCGAGCGCGATCATCATCGGGAGTGTCACAATCGTTGGAATCCCTGTAGTCATGGGCGTGATGGATTTCCGGTTCATCGGTGGAAGCATGGGGGCGGTAATGGGCGAACAGATCTGTCATGGGATGGAGGAGGCGATCCGCCGTCGTCAGTCATTCATCCTCGTCTCCTCTTCCGGTGGAGCTCGAATCCAGGAGGGACTTTTCGCACTCTTGCAGATGGCGAAGACAGCAGCGGTGCGCGGCCGCCTTGCCGAAGAGCATCTCCCGTTCATCTCCATCATGACCTACCCCACGACCGGTGGCGTACAGGCTTCGATTGCCAGTCTGGGCGATATCATCATCGCCGAGAAGGGGGCGATGATCGGGTTTGCCGGACGACGAGTGATCCAAAACACAATCGCTGAGGAACTCCCTGCCAATTACCAGACTGATGCTTTCGCCCTCGAACACGGGCTCATCGATCGGGTGGTCAACCGAGAAGACCTTCGTGAGGAATTGGGGAAGGTACTTGGTTTCTTTGTGGAGGCGCAATGAGCGATGAGCGGACGCTTGACCTCCTCGAGGTCAAGATCAAGGAGCTGCGTGAGCTTGATAAAACGGATGGAATCAACCTATCCACCGAGATCGCTCGCCTAGAGAAGAAGCTTGAAGCCCTACGGAAGGAGCTTTACGCCAACCTTAGCGACTGGGAACGGGTGAAGATCGCCCGCCATCCCAAGCGCCCCTACTCACTCGACTATATTCGCGAGGTGTTCACCGACTTCTACGAACTTCACGGCGATCGCCTTGCTGGGGATGACCGAGCCCTCCTCGTGGGACTTGCTCGACTCGACGATCGACCAATTGTACTCCTTGCCCAGCAAAAAGGGCGCTCGACACAGGAAAACAAGGAACGCTATTTTGGAATGACGCGACCTCAAGGCTACCGGAAAGCGCGAAGAGCGATGAGTCTTGCCGAGCGATTTTCATTCCCAGTAATCAGCCTGATCGATACCCCTGGCGCCTATCCCGGTCTAGAATCTGAAGAGTTAAACATCGGAGGCGCGATTGCGGAGAACCTGCTTGCGATGACGAATTTGCGCGTTCCGACAATCGCCGTTGTGATCGGCGAAGGGGGATCGGGGGGGGCACTGGCAATCGGAGTGGCCGATCGGGTGCTTATGCTGGAGAATGCGATCTACTCCGTGATCAGCCCCGAGGGAGCGGCAACAATCCTGTGGAAGGAGAAAGGGCGCATGAAGGAGGCGACAGCAGCGCTCAAACTGACCGCTCCGCACCTGCTTGACCTTAAGGTAATCGACGAGGCCATCCCTGAACCACTCGGTGGCGCACATAAGGACCCTCATAAGACCGCTTCTTCCCTTAAAGAGAGCCTCCTGCGTCACCTCGCAGAGGTCTCTGATATACCACCAAAGAAGCTGCTGGCAACTCGCTACCAGCGCTACCGCTCTCTCGGTAGCTACCATACCCTGAACGACCAGCAAAGTGGATCCTCCTTGGCCTGAGAAACCATCTTCCCGACAAGTTCTTGATCGTAGCTTAGTTAAGGGTATATAAATTAGAGATACTACACACTAAACGTGAGGCAAAAGAGAGCCTTGTTTGGCAGATAGGGTGGCGCGACACTTTAAAAAGGCTTGTCTGTTCTTTAAGGTAGTTAGCGTGCTTCCTCTTCCCACTTGCCCTCGCAAAGGCTCGCCTCGCATGGTTGCACACACCTTGACAGGGCTGGGAGAAGCTGCTATAAAGCCCTCCTGGAGGGTGATGGTGATGGCTTTTTTAAACGGCGAGAAACTGCGACAGGTTTACCAACGGGCGAAGGCAGGCGGGTACGCGTTTATGGCAAACAACATCGCTGAGGCGAACGTCCTTGTCGGCCTCCTGGAAGGGTACACTGAGCGCCGCTCAGATCTTGTGGTTCAGGTCAGTCCAGGAGCAGCAGGCTTCGCTGGCGGCAGGGATAAACTCGCCGGGCTGCGCACCCTCTCCTACATGGTACGGGTGCTTGGGGATCAGTATCCAATCGGCGTCTTCTTGAACCTCGACCACTTCACGGTTAAGGAGATGGATCTGATTGAGACCGCAATTACTGAGTCGCTCGTCTCCTCGATCATGATCGATGCTTCTAAGGAGGCCTTCGAGGATAACGTGCGCATTAGCCATGAGGTTGTGGAGATGGCAAAGGGAAGCGGTATCCTGATTGAGGCCGAGCTCGGGAAGATCAAGGGGGTCGAGGATGAGATCGCCTCCGACGAGGCGTTCTACACCGACCCAGACGAAGCAGTGGAGTTCATTGACCGGACCAAAGCCGATTTACTTGCAATCTCAGTGGGAACGCAACACGGGGTCTCCAAGGGGCGCGATGTGGTCCTGCGCACCGATATCGCCAAGCGCATCCGCGATCGGCTGGCTGACAAAGGCCTTGCGATTCCCTTGGTCCTCCACGGTACCTCTGGACTCCTCGCCGAGCAGATCCGAGAGATCATCCACTACGGGGTGTGCAAGTTGAACAAGGATACACGTTACCAGTACGAGTACTCTCGCGCTGCCTACGACTTCTATATCTCGCACGCCGACTCGATCATTCCACCAGCCGGTGTGCCAGATGATGCCACCGGCCTCTTCTCGGGAAGCGACTGGTCCCCGAAGAAGGCCGATTTCGACCCGCGCACGGTGGGAAAACTCGTGCGAGCGCGGATCAAGCAGGTGGCGATGGAGCTGATCGACCAAGCCGGGAGCGCCGGGTATACACTTCTAGGAGCCAACTGAAATGCAGAGAGCCGGTGTTCTTACTGGAGGAGGGGATTCTCCGGGTATCAATGCGGCGATCCGTGCGATCGTGCGCTTTGGATACAAGCAGGAAGTAGAGACGATAGGGTTCCTCGAGGGGTGGAAGGGACCGATTGATGACCTCACCCGCCCACTGAAGGTTGATGACGTCTCCGGAATTCTACACATCGGGGGCACGATTCTTGGGAGTTCGCGTACCAATCCGTTCAAGGTTGAGGGTGGGGTAGAACGGATCCTTAAAACGCTAAAGCGCAATGCAATCGACTTCCTGATTGGAATTGGCGGAGACGATACCTTGGGAGTAACCCACCGTCTTTCAGAGCACGGGGTGAAGGCGATCGGAATTCCGCAGACGATTGACAACGACATCTCTATGACCGACTACTCCATCGGCTTCGCCTCAGCCCTTGGAGTTGTAACCGATGCCCTGGACAGGCTGCACACGACCGCCTTTTCTCATCATCGCGTTCTCATCCTCGAAGTGATGGGCAGGGACAGCGGCTGGCTGAGCCTACTGGGGGGAATTGCCGGTGGTGCTGACGTGATCATCATCCCAGAGCAGGAGTTTAGCGTTGAAGAAGTACATAAAAAGATCCTCCGCCGTCAGGCGAGGAAAAAACACTTCAGTATCATCATTATCGCTGAGGGAGCCAGACCGGTTGGCTGGGAAGGCCAGGTAGTCTCCGAGGCCAAAGTAGACGCCTTCGGACACGTTCGTCTCGGAGGAGTGGGGCAGTATCTAGCCAACCAACTTTCCGAGCAACTGAAAATTCCTTTACGGGTGACCAATCTCGCCTACCTGCAACGCGGCGGGAGTCCCACTCCTTTCGACCGCATCCTCGCCACCCGCTTCGGTGCTGCGGCAATCGAGTTCGCTCTGGATGGGCGCTTCGATGTTATGACCGCCCTACACGGGACGAAGATCGAGCCGGTCAGCCTGGAAGACGCTCTGAGCACACCGCGGCCGGTCGACCCCGGCCTTTTCTATCTGTTGACTCTGTTCGAGTGAGCAGCCGGCATTACATTAGAGGAGTGTCTGGTCGCTCTCGCGGTCGAACAGGTGCACGGTGTCTATATTGACTTTGAGCCTGATCGTTGAGTCGACCTCCACCCGGCGGTGAGGATCAAGGTTCGCCACCACTCGCTCCCCACCACAGTCAGTGTAAACCAACAACTCGTTTCCCAACGGCTCGGTCACCAGCACCCTCATCTCCATCGTGTTCTCCCCATTGGGCGCCGGACCTTCCAGATCCTCCGGTCGGATTCCCACAATCACCTCGCTGGGAAGATCCTGCCCCTTCCCCTGAGGTAGGACCAGCCGGAACCCCTTCCCAATTAAAACCACCCCTCCGTCCTCAGTCGCAACACGCGCGTTAAGAAAGTTCATCGCCGGACTCCCGATAAATCCACCCACAAACTGGTTTTCCGGATGATCGTAGGTCTCCTGAGGCGAGGCATACTGGTGGATCACCCCATCCTTCATCACCGCGATCTTGTCCCCCAGCGTCATCGCCTCCACCTGGTCGTGCGTTACGTAGATCGTTGTCGTCTTAAGCCTGTGGTGCAATTGTTCCAGCTCCGTCCTCATCTGCACCCGCAGCTTGGCATCCAGGTTGGAAAGAGGCTCATCGAACAAGAAAACCTTAGGGTCCCGCACGATCGCCCGGCCGACCGCCACCCGCTGCCGCTGTCCACCTGAGAGCGCACGCGGCTTGCTCTTCAACTTGTCCTCAATCCCCAAGAGCGCTGCTGCGTCGTGCACTCTCCGCCTGATCTCCGCCTTGGGGATCTTCCGCAGCTTGAGACCGAACGCCATATTGTTGTACACGTCCATGTGGGGGTAGAGTGCGTAGTTCTGGAAGACCATTGCAATATCGCGGTCCTTTGGGGGAACACGGTTCACCACTCGCTCCCCAATCCGAATCTCTCCCTGTGTCGTCTCCTCCAACCCAGCGATCATCCGCAGTGTCGTTGTCTTTCCACACCCCGACGGTCCCACCAACACGGTGAACGTTGCATCCCCCACGTTTAGGTCGATATCGTTCACCGCCACAAAGTCACCAAACTTCTTAGTAACCTCGGTAAGCATTACTTCTGCCACTTGAACCTCCTGCGCTCTTCCGCTATCTCGTCCCGAAAGGAAAACCGACCCAGCTTTGCATCATACTATACAACAAAAAAATCTCCTGCACAGCGCGGGCCAATGAGGGCAGGCTATTTCACTTGATCTGTAACGATATCGCGCCCTTGACACAGAGAAGAGCGGACGTTAAGTTGAGACAGGGGGATAGACGGATAAGGTCATGATTGTAACTGGGTTGCTTGCTCAAGCTGCGCAAGCTCGTAAGAGAACAGTGTCTTTTCGAAGGGCAAACAGATTCTCACCTAGGAATCCCTCACCCATCATCATTACAAGATGAAAGAATACTTGGCAGGGTTCGACATCGGCGCCACTAAGCTGGCCTTAGTCATTGCTGATCGAGACGGCAACATCGCACACAGGCTCAGAGAGAAGATCGATATTGCCTCAGGCCATTTTGCGGACTACAAGGATAGCCTAGCATATCTGGGTATAGGCGATCAGATGAAATGCTTACTGCGCCGCGCAATGAAGGAAGCCGGGATCGACAATGTAGCCGCACTTGGGATCGGTTCTGCCGGCCCGTTAAAAGACGGTGACATACAGGACTCAACGAATATCAGGCCGATCCACCGTCCAGAACCTACCTTAGCTCAGCCACTATACATCCCGCTGGTACAGCCGTTGGAAGAGGAGTTCGGCATTCCGGTCAGACTGGCGAACGATTGTGTCGCGGCCGTACTGGGGGAGGTCTATTACGGGGTAGGAAAAGATGCTAAGGACAAAAGTGACCTCTATTTGGTCTATGTAACGTTAAGTACCGGTCTAGGAGGAGGTGTATGGGATGGAGGGCATCTCTTGATCGGGAAACAGGGTAACGCCGCTGAAGTAGGACATTTCTTCGTCAAGAAAGATGGGTTGAAATGTGGCTGCGGCAACTACGGTTGCGCTGAAGCCTACTGCTCAGGGACGGGAATCGCGAAGAATGCGAGGACCAGGCTGATCAACGAGGAACTCCAACTTGGGGAGGACTATGGGGCTATCCTCATAGAGCTAATCCGGAAGAAAGGAGTTCAAGATAGACGATCTCAGAATAGAGAACCCTCCAAGAGTGAGTTGCTCGAGTTTGTGACCTCCCCGCTCGTCTTTACTGCGGCCGAGGCAGGGGACAGACTGGCCCAGAGTGTCATTGGCGAAGCGTGCTACTTTGGAGGGATCACCTTCGCCAATATCGCCAATGCCTATGATCCTCAGATCATCACGGTTGGAGGAACGTTGGCCCTCAAGAATCCCGAGATCCTTGAACCCATGAAGATCGAGATGCACAAGCACCTGAATGTCGAGGCACCGGAAGTTCTGCTGACTCCGCTAGGCTATGATGTCGTAATATACGGCACGATAGCACTCGCTCAGGAGGCCCAAGGTAAGAATAAGCCATAGGACGACCGCTTGAGGAGGTCCTGTGCATATCCACTTCTCGAATGAGCCTGCAAGCTCGAAAGCTTCGAATCTAACAATCCTCAATCGAAGCCTGCACTCTATGATATGGAGAGTTCTAGGAGCTCTCCTGGCTTCATAAGATGCCGAGTACCGTCGATCACTACCGGTATCTCAGCAGCTATGCCTCTATCCGCCATTAACCGAACTTTAGTAGGGCTGATCTCCACTTCAAGCCAGTCACCGCGGTACGCCGCACGGAAGCGAACGCGTGAAATAGCATCGGGAAGGTGCGGTGAAACACTGACTCCAGCAGATGTGATATCGACCCCGGCATAGTTATGCAGCACCATATTGATGGTACCCGCCATTGCGGCCGTGTGGATCCCTTCGGGGGTCGTGCCCCCTTGGGTGTCTTCGATGTCGCTTCGCAGGGCCGTGCGGAAGTACTCCCAAGCCTTGGTCCCGTCTATTCTGTTTAATACAGAAGCAAAGACAACATAACTTAGAGTTGAGCCGTGGGATGTACGCTCCAGGTAGTACTCCACGTTCCTGCGGATGGCCTTATCATCGAGTGAATAGCCTAGCCGTTCAAATATGCTTTGTAACTCTTCTAAACCAAGCAGGTAGAACAGCATACACAGGTCGGCTTGCTTGGAGAGTTTGTAGTTGTCGGGTGAGTCGCCCTCAGCCTTGAGAATTCTGTCGGCTCGCCCGATTTGGCCGTACTTGTTACGGTAGGAGCCCCAGTTGAACTCCCTGAGCTCGTCGTACCCCTCAAACTGGCTAATAATACCATCTTCATGAAAGACGATCGTCATCTTCCGGGCGATCTCTCTCCAGTGTTCCAACTCCCTGTCCTTCAGATCGAGAAGTTTCATCAGCTCTTGTCGGCTCTCTTCCGATATCAACTCGAGTACTTCAAGCGCGTGTTCGAGACACCACACTGCCATCACATTAGAGTACGCGTTGTTCTTCAGCCCCCCCTCCACCACGTTGGGGTACTTCTCGTGATACTCATCAGGTCCCATCACCCCTACAATCTCGTAGCGTTCAGTTTGCTGCTTGTAGGTGGCGAGGCTTGCCCAAAACCTAGCGATTTCTACTATCATCTCCGCGCCATAGAGCTCAAGGAAGCCTCTGTCACCGGTGGTCTGGTAGTACTGCCAGATATTGTAGGCACAGGCTGCATTGACGTGACGCTGCAGCCTGCTGTGATCGGGGTCCCAACGGTCAGACATCGGGTTGAGGTGAACAAGTTGAGTCTCCTCTCGACCGTTGCTGCCGCTCTGCCAGGGAAACAGGGCTCCCTTTAATCCCACTTCCCTTGCATACAATCTAGCCATGTCGAGTCGATGGTAGCGATAGAGGAGGAGGGAGCGCGTGATCTCTGGAAGACGTAAATTATAAAAGGGAAAGATGTAAACCTCATCCCAGAAGATGTGCCCTCGGTACGCTTCCCCGTGGAGCCCCCGAGCTGGTATGCTCACGTCAAGGCCAATAGTGTTTGGGGAGGCGGTCTGAAGCAGGTGGAAGATGTGAAGGCGCAGGACTAACTGGATTGGATAACTGTCATGGTCGGCCTCTGGCGAGACATCGAGGGATACATCGAACTTTCTCCAAAGCTTCTTCCACGCCTGAGAATGCGTCTGAAGCAACTCCTCGAAGCGCCCACATTTAGTTGCGGCCAGACGAGCATCCTGGGTAACCTCGGTGATGCCGCGATCCCGAGAAGTGTAGAGTGCAACGATCTTCTCGACCGTCATGGGTGCGTCTTCGCACACCTTAACAGTGAACTCCTGGCCGATGGAATCTCCTTTTTCCACCGTACGAACCTCGGGCGTCAATTGCTGCCCGTTGCAGAAGAGCTCGGTCCGGGCGGCCTCGGCAACCTCGAGGCGGGACTGAGTCGTCTGTACATGTAGGTAGATCCCCTCCGGTTCCACGCTTCCCATCTGCACGATGCGCAGGTGTCTGTTACTAAGCTGTCGATACCGAGCGACGCCCGCATTGGTCACCGAGCCGTCGATCGTTGAAAGAATTCGCATCTGCCCGGACCAGTTCTCCGGCGTGATACTGTACTCGATAGCTGCAAGGTGAGGCTTGCCCATGTGGACCAGGCGCCGACTCACAATAGAGGTCTCTCTTCCCTGCTTGTCCCGAACCCGGAACCGCCGGATTAGTAGGCCGTCTCGAAGGTGCAGCTCCTGGCGATACGAAAGGATTTCCATGCGCAAGAGGTCAAGCCATTCACCGTCGTCAGGGCGAAAAGTCAGACATAGCCAGTTGGGAAAGTTAACTAAGTCCTCGTTGACGATGGCCCTCCCAGCGACCTGACTTTCCAGTCGGTTGAATCCGCCAGCGATGTAGGTGCCTGGATAGTGGACCTCGTCCGCATGTACTTCCTCGGCGGCACCCCGGGTAGCAAAGTATCCGTTTCCCAGCGTGCACAGAGCTTCGCGTAACCGCTCTTGGTCGCGATCAAGCCCTTCGTAGACGAGAACCCAATGATCGATCATTGCCTCTCCTTTATGTATCGGGTAAGTAGCTTGAGAAACTCCCCGACCTCACCTGTGTTCTGGACCGAGTAGCCCGCTGCCGTCGGATGGGGCGCATCGGTAACGAGGATCCCAACTCCCCGTTCACTAATGGCCGCGAAGGCGTCCTCATCCGTAGTGTCATCTCCTATGTAGAGAGGAATGACCTCGGGGCCATCCAGCCTGAGCGCACCAAGCAGCCAAAGCAGTGCCTTGCCCTTATCCCAATCAATGTCAGGACGCAGCTCGAAAACCTTTTTGCCGTGAGCCTTACGCAACCTTGGGTGCTCCTTTACTACCTGATCTACTATCCCCTCTAGCCTCGGCACATACACCTCAGCAACCATTCGGTAATGAACCGCGAGAGAGAACCTCTTGTTCTCAACCAGCACTCCCTCGATGCCCTCCACTTGTCTGGCGAGCTTTACGGAGACCTCATCGATCAGTGGTTGTAGGCTTCCGTCCACTTCATACTGGATGTGCGAGCCATCCGGTCCGGTGATATCGAAGCCGTGACTCCCCGCGTAGTACACGTTGTCGAGCTTGACCATTCCGGCCACGTCCTCACGCCCCCGCCCACTGATGATGGCGGTGCTGCCCACGCTGGCAAGCTCTCCCACCACCTCGCGCATCTCAACGGAGAGGACCGCCAGTTCAGGGCGGCTTACAATGGGAGTGAGGGTCCCGTCATAATCGAGAAAGACCGCTACGCGTTTCCCGGAGAACCTCTGCTTGAGCCTGTCCCAATGCACAAGGGCCGATGGGCGCCTGTGTGCACGGTTCAAAAACCAGGCGTCAATCCTCTCCACCGTCGTTTCCCCAAGACCCTCTACTACTAAGTCGGCCCCGTTCTCCCGCAGAGTAGCACGGATGTTCCCCCTGTCAATTCCAAGCACTAGACCAAAACGTCCGTTTCTCCCAGCCTGCACACCGGAGACGGCATCTTCCACCACTATTGCCTTATCCGGCTCCACTCCCAAAAGCTCTGCGCACTTCAAAAAAATGTCTGGATTGGGTTTCCCTTTCAGCCCCAGCGACTCCGAAACAGTACCGTCCACCCTCGCCTCAAAGAGGCCTTCGATCCCCGCCCGTCGGAGGATCGACAAACAGTTCTTGCTTGAAGAGGCAATCCCAACCCTTACCCCATGACCTTGTAGCTCGTGGATGAAGGTCAGGGTCGCCTGATCCACCTCTACACCATTTTCCTCCAAAATCTGCTTGAAATAAACATCCTTCTTGTTCCCTAGCCCGCAGAGTGTCTCCTCGTCCGGCCCATCGGATGGGGTGCCTTTGGGAAGGTGAATCCCGCGGGATTCGAGGAAGCTCTTCACCCCTTCATAGCGCGGTTTCCCGTCAACGTAGTGGAGGTAGTCCTTGCCACTGTCAAAGGGAGAAAATGGCTCGTTGTCTCGCTCTGCCCTCTTGTTCAAGTACCCATCGAAAAGCTGTTTCCAGGCGGCAGCGTGCACGCTAGCGGTCAGTGTCACAACGCCATCAAGGTCAAAGATGACCGCCTCGTAATGGAGATCTTTCATACCCTGCTTCATGTTTCACCTCTGCTAAACCAAATGACCTATGCTAGCCAGCTGAGATAGTGCCCCGGTCGGCCCCAGCAACAACTCGCCCTTTTATCCTTTCTGTAGTTCCTAAATGTTTCTGCGATTGTGCTCTCTTTTAGCCGATCCAACAGGCAATGGGTAACCCGGTTAATTGGGCGCTCCTTGAAAATAATCGCCCAGTAGATCAAACCAGTTTGCCCACCCCCTAGATCAAGGCCTCAACCATGTCTTCCTCCTCCCAGTGAGTATACTGAAACTCCATCTCACTGATATATAAGTAACAGTCCCGTGGGGCAACCCATTGTAGTGAGTTAGTCGTTCTTTGGTGTAGCTGCGTAACTCCATCCTGCAATGTTGTGGCCTTCGTCGCGTGCCTGGTTAAATAATCTGGGCTGCATCACGGCCCCTGCTACACTCAACAGCGCCACGCCAACGATCTTATCCACCCCGGTTAGCCTTCAGAGACACCGCATCTTAGGTAGAGGTAGCTCCTCGGCAAGGGGTTTCTTCCAAAGCTGGGCCGTTCCTCCAATCGCTGAGTTAATTCAGCTCATAGTATCCGTCACTACGCGCATCTCCGAGAAGGGTTTGGCCACTATAGACTACTTGATACGTGAAGACGCACTCACGATATATCTCCAGTACTTCTTCTGCCGAGCGAACAACCTACTTCCAGCACTTAAACAGTTCGGTACTGAAAGGTTCCACCCCGGCCATACAGGATGCTACTTTGGATCAAGTCCCAATGACTCGTTGAGCTTTTCCACTCATATTGTCTGCCCCTCACCTGCAAGGGCCCGTAACCCTCATCAGCAGGGAGTCCTCCAATCTCTGGAACTTATGAGGCACGATCGGCCCCCTACCGATGGAATGCGAAACTTGGTAAACTAGCAGCAGCCCTTGGCCCAGGAAAGGATGTGTGCTAAAACTTTAGAAGCGACGAAAAGGCCAAGGTGGTCTTCCAAGAGGGTAACAAAGGATTTTGCTGGGTTTACGATGGTAGGGCCAGGTATGATATTCACCTGGCGCAATTTTGCTATCTCGGTGGCCTTCGATCAGAGTACAGATGGGGATGGAAAATGAATATTAGCGAAGAGAAGATATATAAAATTGATAAAGAGAGTCCTTTGCCACTCCATCGCCAATTGAAGGAGATCATCAAGAGGAAGATTGAACAAGGGGAATTCAAACCCGGTGACCGCATCCCCACCGAGTATGAATTGTGTAATGAGTTTGCAATCAGCCGTGCCCCTGTTCGCCAAGCCTTAGCCGATCTGGTCAATGAAGGATTTCTCTATCGTCAGCAAGGGAGCGGGACCTTCGTCAATCACAAGATCCCCTCCGAAACAAAGCTTCTACAAGTAATGGTCACCGAGGATCTCTGGGTCCCACCTCTAAAAAAGGCTACTAGACTCTACAATAGAGGGCGACAGGGGGGAAAGGTTCGGCTGAAGGCGGAGATCCTTGGCCGTCCTCAGCTTCATTCCAAGATCCTCTCCGCTGTGGGACGAGGGGATGCACCGGATCTCGCCCTGATCGACTGGGCGTGGGTCGCTGAGTTTGCGAACCTCGATTTCTTAAAACCACTAGATAAAATTAATGGAAGATGGGCAAAGAGATTCAAGAACGATCTATTTTCTGCTTTCATTGACAAAACCTCTCCCAGCTTGTATGGAGTGCAGCTAGAAACAAGCGTCTCAGTGATATGGTACCGGAAGGATTGGTTCGCGGCAGAGAAACAAACACCTCCCCAGACATGGAATGAACTGGTGCAGGTTTCCCAGCACTTCAAACACTTCAAGCGGTTTCCTCTGGCTTTCGTGGGTGGCGCGAAGGCTGGAGAGACGACCACCTATCAGTTGCTGCCCTTCGTCTGGTCAACGGGTGGCGATCTGTTCTTTCGAGAAAAGGTGGCTTTGGATGAGAGCGCCGTCCGCGCAGTGAGGTTTCTCGTTGATCTAGTTCACAAGTATAAGGTGGCCTCTCCCGATGTTGTTTCGTTCGAGTGGGACCGGCCTGCACGACTCTTTGCTCAAGGAAAAGTAGCCTTGGCTATAGGAGGCAGTTATGAAAAGGCCTTAATTCAGGAGGTCTCCGGCTGGGATGACGAGGCCTTCCGCAAGAAGGTAGACTGCATCCCGATACCGGCAGGACCCGGTGGGGAGACCGCAGCTACCGTTGGAGGAATGGTCTATGTAGTTTTCCGCCAATCCCGGGATGCACAGCTTGCACTGGAGGTACTGAAGAGGGTGGTGAGCCTCCCTCTTATGCGGGAGTTCTGCATCAGAACGGGACGTAGCCCAACCAGGATTTCAGTCGCCCAGGCCATGGACCCGGAAGAGGCTTGGTTTTCGTATAAGGTGTCAAAGCTTTTGCACAGCGCCCGTGCAAGGCCAGCCATACCAGAGTATGCTAAGGTCTCAGAGCAATTTCAACTGATGATTGAAAATGCGATCTCTGAACGGATGAAGCCCAAAGAAGCCGCGGAGAAGGCGCGTGAGATCATGGAGGTTCTGGTCTCCCAAGGCACTGTCCTGTGACGGGTTTTCCTTATTGGAAGGTTTCGTGCCTATTTCGGTGAGTCTTCTCGTTCTTGAACTATACATGCTTTCTCTTGACAGAGACCTTCGAAGATGCTATATTTGTCATAACAAATGCCTGCCTCAGGGGGTGATTCACAGAGACTAGATCTTTAGAGGGAAGGTACCTTCAAGGCGAACATGATGTGCTGAAAAGGAGGCACGAATATGAAGTGCAAAGTAGCTGGAGTACTGGCTTTACTGATTATTGGAACGGTGTTCTTGGGTTTGGCCGAGACCACTGTGACTATCTGGACAGACTTGGTCGAGCCCAAAAGGGTAGTTATTCAAGAAGAACTCGCGGCAGACTTTATGGCCCTGCATCCGGATATCAAGGTAGAGGTTGTTACGATTCTCGAGTCGGAGATGCCGACACGAATAGCGGCAGCCTACGCTGCGGGAGCCCTTCCGGACTTGGTCCGTCTCTCGCTTGAGTACGTAGTGGGCTGGGTAGAAGAGGGGATCTTAGACGCTGAGGCCGCGACTGCACTCATAGAGAAAATGGGAGCTGACACCTTCGGTGCTGGGCCTCTGGAGTCGGTCAAGGTTGGAACTGGCTACGCCGCCCTCCCCACGGACGGCTGGGGTCAGCTGCTTCTCTATCGGAAGGACCTATTTGAGGAGTATAGCCTTGCCGTACCTGACAACTGGGCTGACATACTGCAGGCAGCTGTAGTGCTGCACGATCCCCCGAACATGTATGGGATTGAGGTGGCTACTGATCCTAATCAGGTCTACATGCAGCAGGTATTCGAGCACTTCGCTCTCTCTAACGGGGCTCGGTTAGTGGACGAAGCGGGTAACATCGACCTCACCACTACGGAGTTCATTGCTGCTCTCCGGTTCTACAAGCTCCTGGCCACTCAGTTCACCCCCCCGGGGAACATCTACTGGATGCACACCCGGCTGGATTACCTTGGCGGGAGGACCGCGATGACTGTCTGGTCGCCGTACATTCTGGATGAACTGGCTGGCCTGCGGGACAGCGCACCCGTTACGGCGGAGTTCCCCGAAGGCACACCTGCCCTGTACGAGCGAACGGGCATCGTGAGTGCCTTTGCCGGTCCTGCTGGCGCACCAGCTCAGGGTGGGGCCGTGCTCTACCTCGGGATCACTGTAGATGCCGATGTCGAAGCGGCCCAGGCCTACGCGGAGTACCTACTCAGCGACGGCTACGCCAAGTGGCTATCCATGGCTCCGGAGGGGATGTTCCCCATGCGACCGGGGTACATCAACGTATGGAAGGAACTCGAATTCGGCGTTGACCGCAAGGGTAAGATCTCTAACCTGTACCCAGCTGAGGTAATCAACGCGATTGCCTCTGGCGTCGAGAATATCGACCGCTGGGGGATAGCGGCTGGCCGTAGCGCGTGTGTGAGCGCCATCTACGCCACGAGGACCGTTATCGACGTTTTACGTCGCTACATCGACGGCGAGATCGATAGCGCCGAGGAAGCAGCCCAGATGATGCAGGATCGTGTGAAATATCTGTCGGGCTGCGAAGATAAGTAAAATCTGCTTAGCTTTCTAGTTAAGCGCGAGTTTTAGGAGAAGGGGGCCAGCTGTTGCGTATCCGGGGTGAGCGAGGGACACTGCAAGCCCAGGAGCAACGGCTGGCCTACCTTTTTCTTTTGGTCCCAGTTGCGATTGTCTTTTTAGTTATCATATTTCCAACCGTATGGAACCTATGGCTCAGTTTTCATAAGCTTAGCCTGCGTGACCTTCGAACGTCTGCTCCTTTAAGCCTGAACTTCACCATGTACAGCTATTTCAAGGTGTTCGGGGATCCGGACTTTACATCTTCCCTAATTGCTACCCTGACTTACTCTATAGGGGGAACACTCATCACACTGTTTCTGGGGCTCGGGACAGCTCTCCTTCTGTCTCCCAAATTCCGTGGGCGGGGTGCCATGCGAGGGCTATTCCTCATCCCCTACATCGCCCCGGTGGTAGCGGTTACCTTCACTTGGCGACTGCTCTTAGATCCACGAGGGCCGATCATGACCGCGTTGGTAAATGTAGGATGGCTCGATCAGCCGCTTCACCTCCTTGGACAACGACCGTTGGCAATGATGACGCTGGTCCTGTTTCAGGGCTGGCGATATTTTCCCCTCGCGTTTTTGTTCATCATGGCCCGTCTCCAGGCCATTCCCCGTACCCTGTATGAGGCGGCTGACGTAGATGGAGCAACGCCCTTTCAGAAGTTCTTCTACGTCACCCTGCCTCAGTTAAAGCTTATTCTGGCAACCCTAGGGCTATTACGATTCATGTGGACGTTTAACAGGTTTGACGATGTGTACCTCCTCACTTCCGGCGCAGCCGGGACTAAGGTACTGCCGGTTCTGGTAGTGGATTACTTGATTGGTCAGTTTGACGTTGGGGCCGGGGCGGCAGCGGCCATGGCGCTCTTTGGATGCTTAACCCTGTTATTAATCATCTACTTCCGGTGGGTGATGCGAAGGGCTGAGCAAGTGGAGGTTTAGATGCGGTTGCGGATTGAGTGGAGCATCATCTGGTTTCTACGCGTGGTGGGCGGTCTCGTGCTCATTGTGGCAGTTGCCTTCCCATTTTACTGGATGATAATCGCCTCTTTGACTCCGCTTGCCAGGCTCCTTGCCGACCCCACGGATATTGGCATTCACCTCGGCGAGATGATCTTCACTACTTATCCCGAGATTTGGAACGTGTTTCACTTCTCACGCTTTTTCGCAAACAGTGCATACGTTTCCATAGTAACGGTAGCTCTTACGCTAGTGTTCTCAACGTTGGGCGCCTACGCGGTAGCGCGTCTGCGCTTCCGGGGCCGCACGGTCCTTTCGCGGGGCATCCTCCTCGTGTACATGTTCCCCGCCATCGCCGTCGCGATACCAATCTACGTGATCTTCAGCAAGCTTGGGCTGCGCAATAACCTGAACGGCCTGGTCCTTTTCTACCTTGCTCAGACGTTTCCCGTGGCACTCTACATGCTCCACTCCTACTTTAAAACCCTCCCGCCGGATCTAGAAGAGGCGGGGCGCATCGATGGCTGCTCGCGCTTTTCTGTAATCTGGCGGATCACTGTACCACTCTCTCTGCCCGCTATGATATCGGTGGCGTTGTACACATTTATGATCGCTTGGAACGAGTTTTTGTTCGCTTTCCTTTTCCTTGACTCGCCCTCGTCTTATACCCTACCGCGAGGCATCCAAGCGGTCGCAAACAACGTCAACGTCTCCCAACAGCTCCTCATGACTGGGGCGGTAATCGCTACCGTGCCTGTAGTTGCTGTGTTCTTCCTGTTCGAGCGGTATTTCGTCCGCGGGCTCACAGCCGGGGCGGTGAAGGGTTAACTCGGCAATTGCATATGAACACACGATCAAGCAATCGTTAGCCTTTATGTCAAAGTAACGATTGATTCTAAAAGGAGATGATTTATAGACACAGTCAAAATAAATCTATTCCCTAAAGAAACTGGGAAGATGATCATACGATCATTTAAAGAGGCATACGCAAGTTACTAAATTAAATATGCCTTTAAGCGTTTAAAGACAGCTTATTAAAGAAAGATCGACTATGGAGGCGGTCCCTCATACCCCGCCGGAGAGACCTTACGCGCAGTTTCTAACGGTGCATTCTGAGGGCTTATAGTCACTCAAGTGGCTAGGAAATGATCAAATATTACCTCCACCTTGAGGGAAAGATATTCCTCTGTCAAGCTATTAGGGAAGGCGGAATTCCTCAAAGACCGATCGCAAAGAAATCAGGAGGACAAGATGAGTAGTCTAGTCGTTTTTCCGTTCAAATCAGAAGATATTGGGGTCTTCCGGAAGAACATCTGCGAGGCCGTCGCCCATCCCCGGGTAGGTGCGGTGCTCTGCGTCGGCTACGAAAAGAACGCGTGCTACAAGGAGATAGAGGCAGCCATCCCGGAGATTGAGAAGGAGAACAACAAGAAGATTCGCCTGATTCTGCAAGAGAGGCTGGGAGATAGACGCCCGGGCAAGGGCGACGGAATGAACACCGCGCTCAAGTATTTTCTGGAGGAGACTGACTATCAGCGGCTCCACTTCTACGACTCCGATATCGAAACCTTCTCCCAGGAGTGGATCACCCAGGCAGAACTGCCAGCAGATGATGGCTACCAGGTGGTAAGACACTACTTCCCGCGGGCGAGTACCGACGCGATGGTCACTTGGATGATCACCAAGACCGGGTTTGCG
>JAUWGE010000060.1 GCA_030606565.1 Candidatus Bipolaricaulota bacterium
CTCCGCGACCTGTGTCAATCCCTGTGCAACGGCATCAGCAAGACAACCAACGAGAACGATCCTCGCTCTTGGTTGCTCCCGGTGCAGGCGGTGCATTGCCTGACGGGCCTTGCGCTCGGCAAGGGAGGTGACCGTGCAGGCATTCACAAGGTAGAGGTCGGCGCCACCGGGCACGATATCGTACCGCGATTCCAATCGTTCGCGCATCATCTGCGTCTCGTACTGATTCACCCGGCACCCGAAGGTGAGGATGCCTATGCGCATGCGTTTATCTTCTACCGTCATAAAGAGCCTCCACTCGGGCCTCTGAGGAATTGAGAGATTGGAAGATCGTATAATTTATAGATTGAATCATCGGTGGATTAAGAGATTTAGAAGCTAAGATTTAATCAATCACTCAATCAGTCAATCATTCAATCATTCAATCACTCACTCAACCCTCATACGATTATCCTGTGCGCTTTGCACTGAAAATACCTGTTTCATAGAAAAAAAGTTTGTCCGCGAGGCCCTTCTCGCACTCGCAAGGATACCCCCCCGCTCATCCCTGTCAACCTCCATAGCGGTTGACATTCTCCTCTTCTTGTGATAGCGTCGACCTTAAGGCTCACTTATGAGGGGGAAAACGATGCGTAAACAGATCCTGATCGCCGCGGTATTGATAGTGGTCGTTGTCGGGATTGTAATCGGGTGGTATCTCGCCACTCAACGTCACGTGGGGCACCTCGTCGCGCAAGGGGAGCGGACTAACATCCTCCTTCTCGGTCTTGATAAGGCCGGAACGACAAACCGAAGCGACACGATGATGCTTCTCAGCCTTGCCCCGGAGAAGGACGTTGTGCTGATCTCACTTCCGCGCGATCTGCGGGTGAAATTTGCAAACGGCGAATTCCACAAGCTGAACGCTGCGTACACAAACGGTGGGGCGAAGCTCGCTCGCCAGACGGTCTCCTTACTCCTCGGGATCGAGGTTCCGTTCTACGTCACCCTGGACTATACCGGATTTGAGCACCTGATCGACCTATTTAACGGGGTTACTCTCACCGTAGAGGAAAGGATGGTCTACGACGACGAGAGGGCCGACCCGCCACTTCATATCGACATCCAACCGGGAAGCCAGACGTTCGACGGAAAAACGGCCCTCGACTACATCCGTTACCGTGGGGAGACAGGAGATATCGCAAGAATGGCGCGCCAGCAGAAGCTTATCGCTGCCCTACTGGCAAAAGGGCTTCAGAACGAAGATTTCGCTTCGACCCGCAAGACGGTGAAGGAGATCTATCCCTACTTGCACACAGATCTCTCACTGATCGATCTGTACGACTTGGCCAAGCTTGTACAGGAACTGAACCTGGACCAGATCCAAATGGCGATCATCCCTGGAACCCCTATCACGATCGATGAGGTCAGCTACTTGGAGCCGCAGACAGTGGAGATGGAGCAGATCGTCGCGCAGCTCATCAAGGAAATCGATCTCCTTACACCCGATGAGATCAGCGTTGCAGTGTACAACGGAAATGGAACCTTGCGTGCGGCCGCGGATACGAGCGAGTACCTGAAGAGGAAGGGGTTCAAGGTCCTGCCGGCGAGCAACGCCGACAGCTTCGAATATGAGGAGACATACATCGTAGTTCTGACCGAGACAGCAAAGGCATGGGTGCTGCAGCAGGTTCTTCCTATCGGAGCGACCGTCGTCAGCCCGGAGGAATTCGCCCCACGCTACGAGAAGCTCCCCGCCGCACAGACAGGGACGGACCTCCTGTTGGTCATCGGGGCAGGGTTCACGGTGGAGAATGGATGACGATCGGCTCCTCCGCTCGGCAATCGACCTGATCGCTGAGAAAAAGGGGAAGAATATCGTCGTAATCGATCTTAAGGGTTCCCCGATTCCCACTGATTACTTCGTGATAGCCGAAGGGGAGAACCCTATTCACGTCAAGGCAATCGTCTCCAATCTGATGTCAAAATTCCCGCTGAAAACGATCAATCGCGAGGGGCTATCCGAGAGGCGCTGGATCGTGCTCGACTACGGGGAACTCATGGTGCACGTATTCGTAAGCGAAGCACGCGAATTCTACGACATCGATTCCCTGTGGGCCGATCACATCGTTGCGACGGAGGGATCGACTATCTAGTTTGAAACAGCTCGTTCTGCAATTTTCGAGAAGGATTACGGAGGAGAGATGACGCTTACACTTCTCGTCTTAAACCTTGAAACCTGGTTTCAAGCATTTTACCGCAGAGGGCGCTGAGGAATTAAGAGATCGGAGGATTGAATGATCGGGAGATTGGGAAGTTCAATCACTAACTCGCTCAATCACTCAATTAAAGGAGCGGTAATGAGTAAGCAGGGATGAGCGATCAGTCGGCATCTTTTTCCACACTTGACCGCCAAAGCCATAGCTGCTACGATAGACAGGATGAAAAGGTAAGGGGGTGAATCACATGGCAAAGAAAGAGCTTCTTAACAAGCTATCCATCTACATTCCACAGAAGAAGATGGAAGAAAAGCCGGTTGAGCGCCTGATCCGGTTGGGGAATAAGAAGGACCGCTCGATCAACTATATGGTCGTAGAGGCGATTCTTGGATATTTGAGAAGAGAGGAGAAAAAGGGTTAACCTCCTTATTCTCTAACCCAGTTTTTCGAACAACGAGGACTGTCTTTGGTTACCAACGCACGGTCCTACAAAAAAACCTCTTCGCTGTTCATTAAAAACCCCACAGCAAGCTGGGGGACATTGAAAGGCAGAAGCCAAAGATCTAACCGAAGTTGGTCTTCATACTACAACTTCATGTAGGTCTTTGTTGCATCGAAAGTAACGTCGCACACAAGGTGCGACGTTACTTCCATCTTTTCGTCGGAGCTTGTCTCCGACGTTGAGGGATTCATTCCTGAGAGCACTCATGTAACCAGTACGAACAACAAGCTGATTCGCCTGCGGCGAATCTCCGCTTTCATCTACCGCAGTAAGCAGCAGAGTATCCAGCGGAGGATTTTTATGAATCCCGCCCTGACGAACACCCGCGTGGCATTGGTCTCATAATTGGAAGCGAGCCGGGGATCGAGTGGGGTGTTTCCAGAGGTGGGTGGTATAATCGGCGAGATCGGTAGCAAAGGAGGGGGAAGGCGTGGCAGCGTATCTGGGAAGGCGGTTCATCGGCTTGATCGTCGCCCTGATCCTGGTCTCTCTGTTGGTCTTCCTTGCCATCCGGGTGGTTCCGGGAGACCCAGCGCAGATCATGCT
>JAUWGE010000052.1 GCA_030606565.1 Candidatus Bipolaricaulota bacterium
AGAACAGACGGTCTTCTATGGCGGGAATAGTCTCCAGTGAGACAAGAAGATCTTTTCTTCCATTGTTTATTATACCGAATGTACAGACGAAGCTCAAAAACAACGGCCTACCTATCAAGAACACAGCTAGAAGGTTTCCGCTGGGGTGCACGTTGCAGGGAACTCCAGCATCGCTGCTTGATGTAACACAAGATCGCCTCTGCTGCCTGAGTTTTCGCACACGCTTTCTTTCCAGGACATTGACAAGCCCTACCTACCACAGTAAGATTGTCTTACTTGTAAGGAATAGGAGGGTTACCATGCTGTCAGCAACCAAGATGTCCACCAAGGGGCAGGTTGTCATCCCAAAGCGCCTAAGGGAAGAGCTGGGTCTCCAGCCCGGCGACCCACTGGCAATGGCCGTAGATGGCAGCAGGCTCATCCTTCGCAAGATCACGCTCAATGATCTCCTCCAAGAGTCTGAGCGCAACTACAGAGAGGGAAAGACCCTCTCGCACAAAGAGACGTTCGAGAATCTTACCTAACTTGGCTGTCTCACCGAGAGAAATGTGGAATCTTGTTTACGACCCTCGTGTTAGGAGACAACTCGAGAAGATCCGCAACAAGAACGTCATCCGTCGGATACAAGAATCCGCTGAAGCGCTTTGCGAGAATCCGTACTCAGGCAAGACACTTCGGGGATATCCTGGGGTAAGAAGCAAACGTATAGGAACTCCTAAGGGTGAGTACCGACTTATCTATCGCCTCATCGAAGAGAAGCAAGAAGTATTCATCATCCTTGTCGGTCCCCGCGAGGCAATCTATGAGCTGCTTGAGCGCAAAGGGCTCTAGCTAATGCTTTGCAACATCCGGTTCCTTTAGTTGTGTCAAGATCCTAGCTGGAGGATGACCCGCACCACATTCTTCACCCAGAAGCTCCCGGCTGAGGTAACACCGTACTCCTCATTACTCACATTTCCGTCCTTGGGAAGGACAGCGATGCGGTAGCCCATCTCCCAGGCAGGGACCTCAACACCGTTGAATGCATATGTGAGGATCATTGGGTAGTCCTCATTCTTGACGCGATCCCGCTCGATTGCGACCTCGTAGCCGTCTGCCGCTTGGACAAGGATTGCCGCATATGGTGCCGCAGAGCCGATCAAATCGGTGAGGAGCACTCCGGTGTAGATCCCCCCATCCCGCCAGTTGCCAAACTGGTTTTGGTAGGTCCCCTTGCGCGTCAACGCCGGCAGTCGCTTCATCTGGGCAAGGCTGACCGTACGTGTCCTTCCATCCGTGAAGGTAAGCTCAATTTGCGGTCCGTTTGTATGCGTTACAAAGCGGATAAGGACAGGGACAACGACCGCGACCAGCAGAAGAAGGAAGAGGATCAAATAACTTCGCCTGGTCCCAAAGCCTACAGCCATGCGTACCTCCTTGCCAAAACGGTGATTCCAAGGAGAAACACAAAGAGTGCCCCGGCGGCCCAGTCCATCTGATGCCAGTGTTCCTTGCGAGTGACCGTCCGCTTGGGATAAAGACCGAAGCAGCGCCCCTTCATGGAGATGGCAACGCTGTCCACCCGCGTCAACCCCGAGGCCAGCACCGGCAAGAAGGTGTAGCGGATCGCCCGGCGCAACCCCGTAAGACCGCGGATCGAAGTATCAACTCCGCGGACGCGCTGCGCTTCACGAACGGTACGATATTCCTGACGGAAGAAGGGGACAAAGCGTAGGGCAAGGACGAGGATGAACCCATACCGATACGGAATGCCAAGTCGCACGATTGCATGGGCGAGCCGATCCGGATCGGTCACCAAGACGAACAGGAGACTGGAAGAAAGAATAACCAGAAACCGTAATGCCATCTGTGCACCAGCGAGGAGCCCCTGATCGGTCACCGGGAGCCCAAAGGAAAAGAGAATGGTTCCGTCCCTGACGGAGAGCGCCTGAGCAAGGAAGAGGACAAAAGCAAAGACAAGCACAAACCGGATGTTGCGCAAGAACGTTCCTACCCCCTCTCCAGAAAGAGCGGTCAAGATCATGACGAGACCAAACGCTCCCAGCTTGACAAGGATCCCGGGGGCCGCAAGGACAACGATGAGAAATCCGGACAACAATAGGAGGTTCGCCACTGGGGTTGCCCGATGAAGGCCTAGCGTTCCAGCGTGATAGGAGACCTTGGGGATCATGCGCGCATCCCTTCCCAATAGGTGGGGAGGAAAGCCTCCTTTCCCATCGCTTCAAGGCGTGAGAAAACCGCATCAGGCTCGCCTTTGATCGCCTCGTCCCCCAGGTAAAGGAGGCGGTCGCACAGCGCGGCGACGAGAGGAATGTCGTGTGAGACCAGTAGTGTAACGGCTCCACGTTGCCGAGCGGTGAGAATCTGGGAGACGATCCACATAACGTTCCACCGGTCTTGCCCAATGAACGGCTCATCCAGCAAGATGAGGTCGGGATCGCGAGATAGAGCGGTTGCCAGGGTCAATCGCCGCTGCTCCCCCAGGCTCAACGACAACGGCGGAACCTCTTCAAGGCCAGCGAGCTTCGCTTCACTCAAGGTGTGATGCAACCTATCCTGTGCAATCCCACCTTCGATCTCAAACTCCCCGCGCACAGTCCGCTCAAAGATCTGCTGGTGGGGATGCTGGAAAACATATCCAAGGACAGAATCCTTCGATCGCACGACCCGCCCCTTGCCCGGGCGCTCCAGCCCAGCGATCAAACGCAGAAGCGTGGTCTTTCCTCCCCCATTCGGGCCTATGACTCCGAGGATCTCCCCCGGCCGAAGCCCAAGCGAGAAATGCTCGAACAAAGACGCATCGCTATACCCAAACGACAGATCCTCCACTATCAACGCAACTTTTTCTCGACCCGCGCCAATTGAAGGTGGATGCAAGTCCCAGTGGGCACGCAACCCAAGCTCATCTAAATCCATGTGTCGCCGGGTCGTCCGACGGGTGACGATCGCACCTTCATCTAGAATAAGGAGGCGCGGATTTAACGCGAGGAGCGGTTCCAGGCGGTGCTCCACAACGATCAACGTTCGTCCTTCGCTCTCGCGCAAGTTCCCCAAGAGATCGAACACATTTTTTGCCCCTTCAGGGTCGAGGTTGGCCGTCGGCTCATCAAGGAGGATGATTTCCGGCCGCATGGCTAGAATAGAGGCGATTGCCAACCGCTGTTTCTCCCCCCCGGAGAGGGTCGTAGTCTCTCGCTCAACAAGATGGGCAATCCCGACAAAATCCAGAGACTGCTCAACCCGGCTGGTAACCTCGTCGGGTGAAAGGCAGAGGTTTTCCGGACCGAACGCGACCTCCTCCCAGACGTTGAGGGTGCAGATCTGCGCGTCGGGGTCCTGTTGAACCAAGCCAAGGTGAGTAGCAACGCGCGCGGGATCGGCTTCCCATACGGAAACCCCGTCAAGCGAGATCTCCCCCTCAACCTCGGCGGGAATCATCCCTGGAATAAAGCCCGCCAGGACACGACACAGTGTCGACTTCCCGCAGCCGGAGGGACCGGTCACTACTACAACCTCGCCAGGCTCGATCCTTTCAGAGACGCCACGAAGGGCCGGTCGATCGCGATCCGGATAGCGGACGCAGAGCTCCTCGATCTTGATCATCGCTTCTCCAGAGCCCGTTTGAGATTGAATGATTGAGAGATCGGATGATTGAGAGATTGGGAAGTCAAATCACTCAATCGTTTACTCCTTAAGTCACTCAATTTCTCACTCGCTAAATCACTCAATCCCTTCTCTCTACCGCACGACAATCTTTCTCACCCGCCTTACCCAGTAAGACCCCTCGTAACCAGTGGCAATCAGGCGCAGCCGCCCGCGATCGAGGGAGAGAATCACTGCCTTATTTTCAAGAAGTGAGGAAAGATCGAATCTCGCCTCATACCCGTCCTCCGCGATCACCAGGACCGTCTGTGCCCCCTCCTTGGGTTGCGCACGTTCGAGGAGATCGACAAGAGGGACTCCAGTGTAGTCCTGTGGCGGGACATATGTAGAGCTTCCCCGAAGCTCGGCGGTGACTATCACCGCTTTATCCTCCCAGTCCGAGTAGCAAAAGGTGTACGGCGAGGAGAGGGCCCCTTCGATCCGCGCGCTGTCGGGGGCGGAAAACGGGTCGTAGACCGAGGTGTAGTAGTAGATCCCGCCGGCAAGTAGCGCAAGGACCACGGTGAGGGTAAGAAGGTGCCCCCGCCACGAGGAGGCGCGCGGTGTCGCCGTCGCCCTTTGCGGGACAAGCCGTGAGGCGATAAGAAATCGGCGGATGTCCCATCCCAGATACCCGCCGAAGAACGCCCCTGAGACGAGGGAAAGCGCGGCCATCACCAGGATAAACGTCGGCGAGACCCCGGAAAAGTAGATCGCCTGGAACAAAAAGACATTTGAGGCTGAAGCGATCGCGCCGGTGAGCATCGTCAATACGAGCGAGGAACGGCGGGAGATACCCATTCCTAAGTCAACGAGGAGTCCTTCTACAAATGAGATAAGGACAATCACCACCCCGTGCGTCCCCCCGGAGAGGAGTTCGATCGCCCCCTTGGTCACTCCGGTCAGCGTCCCCGAACCGAACTTCCCGATGAGCAGGCGGGCAAGTATCGGCCACAGGACGTGAAGCCCCGCGATCAACTGTCCGGCCCCGAACGGGACCCCGAACAGCCGATTGATCAGGTTCCCGATGTAGCCGACGTAGGTCGAGAGGACTCCCCCGATCGATGCGAGGAGCGCCACAAGGACAATCTCGCGGATCTCTAAGAGTGGTCGTCTCTCTTTCGTCTCCGCACTCATCGCATCTCCCTACTGGAGCTCAACCTCGATCGAAGAGAGAAACTTCACGCTCCTGAGGCTCGTTCCCGCTGGAAAGAGGACGGAGTCGTCGTAGACGAAGCGCATGTACCCGTTCTTTGCCGGATCGAGGAAGAGGCCGTCTCGCTTGAAGGCAAC
>JAUWGE010000007.1 GCA_030606565.1 Candidatus Bipolaricaulota bacterium
CACCTACGGCCTCGAAGGTCATCCCGTCATACTCCCCTGCGTAGGAGGAACGGGCAGGATTGGCAGCCTTGGTGAAGGAATAGACGACATCCTCTGCAGTCAACTCGTAGGCAGCGTTACCGTCCCATGGGTGGACCATGACCCCATGTTTGAGCTCGAAGGTCCACACGCGGCCGCCGTCTGTGGGTTCAGGAATCTCCACAGCAAGGTCGGGTTCAAATACCGTGATGTCTCCAGTTTTGTAACGGATAAGCCCGTTGAACACCATGTCGACAACGGCGCGGTCAGGGGTGGTTGCTGCACGGTGGGGATCCCAGGTCTTAAGGTCCGCAGCGTCAAAGGCGATGCGTAGGACTTGATTTTGCGCTAACTCTTGTGCCCACAGTCCGCTCGCAAAAACACCGATTATCAAAGTCAGAGCCAAACTGACAACAAACAACTTACGATACATCTCTACCTCCTTGATAGATCTGCCTCTTCAGTTGATTCCCGGCTAAAGTCAAACAAAGCATTGCAGGCACCTACCACCTCCCATTTCTCGTACTATTTATGTAATAATCAACGCTTTATCATAGCACAAATTGGAGAGGAAAGTCAACAGTTAATCTGCTGGGAAAAGACGTTTAGGAAGCGTAAAATCCACGATCCTCAAGCCTCATTTCATCCGCTCTTTTAAGCACAGGCGCGCTAATCCAGACGTTACACGGCGTTTATCCCTTTAGGGCATCGACCAAGAACGGCTTTTGAGTTCATAATTGAGTTTAAGCGCCTTGATGACTTGTGCCGCCTATTTTATCATCCTAACAGAGATCAGTATGCACAAGAAGATCTACAAGCCGCTGGGAGAAGAAGCTGAGGAGAAGCTAAAGGAAAACCTCCTCACAGGAATCGAACGATGTCCAGGCCATTCGCTTCCGCCAGAAGACGGTTCCCCCGAAGCGGGGGATATACACGCTCTACTACACCGGAAGCTTTGACCTTTACTCCCCAGTGGCCCGAATGAACTCAGGCGGGAAATACGGAATGCCAATTTATGCAGGAAAGGCAAATCTCAAAGGCGCGCGGACAGCCAGAAGCTCAACCGTTCGCCAGACTCCGCTCTACTCACGGCTTAGAGAACACGCCAGATCGATCACTGAAGTCAGAACCCCCCAACTGCCCGACTTCACCTGCAAGTTCCCCGTTCTTGATCAGGTGTGGGTTTCATTAGGCGAGCAGCTACTTATCCGCGGGTAATGGCGATGAGAGCAGAATTATTCACTCCACAGTTTTGCTCTAAGATCAAGGCTTTTGTAGAGATGCACCATACAACGACAGTACTACCTTGAGACCAACAACCACCAAACTAAAATGGCACCGCCGATAGTTGCCCACAGCCCGCTAAGGAAGGTTAGCACGTGTGCAGTGTCTGATGTAAAGTGCGCAACTTTCGCCGGGCATTTTACGAGATCCTGTGGGCACACCTTTGGCCAATCGACAAAACAAATACGCTCGCGCCAGATAGCCAGCGGTATTGCCAACGCCACATGTGCAGTCGAGAGCCCTGCGGCCAATTTACCAACGTCAATCAACGTCATTTCGCGCGAGGAGGGGGATCGGCCAATAGTATTTCGATATACGTAAAGGGCAATTTCACCAGGAATTTGACAATCTTACCCACAAAGCCTCCGATAGAGTTGGGCAAAATCGGGTTTCTCACTTTCTTGATTGTGGCCGCCGACAACAAAGCAAGGTACGTCAATATACCTAGGCAGAACGCTGCATATAGCATATTGTTGGCGAAGGAAATGTCCAGGGGGGCATGAACTCCAAGAAAGATCAGGGCCCGGAAAATAACAACAGAGATAAGCACAAAACTCTCTAGGCCAAGCAATACCAATATAAGGTTTCTCTTCTTAGACCTTTTCACTGTCTCTCCTTATCTCCCTCAGCAACACAAAACCTCCGTACTGGCATTAGCCATTAGCTACGCGACGCTCTCTCATTTCCTCCATGCCCTACCACATACACACGAATGGCCCAAAAGCACCACAACAGCAATAGTCCGAAGTTGAGGTTAGTATAGATATGAGATCAGTAGAAATGACGTCAGTGTCTTCGCCGAACGACAAATGTCCGTGTTTCACGCCTACTGGCCTAAAAGCCTCTATGGAACCATAGACACTGACAGGTTTGTAGACATCCGACGCAGGCAACAGGAAGGCTCTAGACAACACAACAGCCTCTCCGGATTAGATTTGAGCAGACGGCAACCGAGCAGCACCAGCCCCCAACACAAACGTCATTACGAGAGCTTTCTTCATTTTTTATCGTTACCTCCTTACATGTACGTACGCACACTCTTGACAAGAAGCACGCTCTCTCACCAAGTTTTTTTAAAGAGTGTAATCACCTCCTTGTTATTGTAGGTTCCGCCTCTTCACTAGATCTTGCCCCTACTATAACGCACAAAAAGGTCGATGTCAAGTGATCGATATCACCTTTATAGGCCGAGTGTCGCCAGTGCCACACCGATAATCCGCGCCAGAAGGGCCGTTAAAGAGATGATGAAGTTGGTGTTGACCCGGTTGGCCCAACGTCCAGATCCTGTGGGGTGACGCTAGCGTGGTATCACCCCAAAACAACAGGTCAATCCTGATGGCATATCGAAAAGGCTTCCTTATCTTACTACAAAACACGCAGTGCAAAAAGCTGAATAAATGGTTACCCCTCACCGTGCTGAAAGTCAAGGTCTCAGTTCTACAAATAGCCTTAGCCTTTCTCAATATAAATATTGGGCATTCTCTTGGCCCGATGCGCTAAGGGGATAAGCACCGTTACACCTTATACCTTTGTTCTACGTCCAGATCGTCCCTTGTGGTCTATCTTTTAGGGTAATGCCGAGTTTGGCTAGCCGGTCACGGATGCTGTCAGCGAGGGCGAACTCCTTCTTGGCTCGAAGCTCCGCACGGAGCTCGATCAAGAGTTTAATCAGTTCGTCCTGTAAACCCTTTGGTGCGGGCTTTTTTCTCTGGAACAGGCCAAGTGGCCACCCGAGTTCACCGATGAGGTTTAAGGCCTTCTTCAGGGCCAACCGATCACTCCCTTCAGCCGTGCTGCGGAAGCGATTGGCCTCGGCAACAAGCTCTTGGATCGCTGCGAGTGCTCCCACGGTGTTCAGGTCGTCCTCCATCTCCGAGATGTAGCGCTCACGGAAGCGACCAAGCGAGTCAATAAAGGCTCTTCCGGCTGCACTGGGTCCGGGCGTCTCCGGCCCTCCATCTGTCTCACCAAGTTCTGCCTCCACCTCGTCAATTAGAGTATGCACACGGGCGAGCGCCTTGTTCGCTTCTTCAAGACCACCTTCAGAGTAGTCGAGCGGCTTGCGGTAATGGCGGGCGAGGTAAAAGTAGCGGACCGTCTCCGGGCCGAACTTTTGCAGTACCTCGTATGCATAGGCAAAGTTCCCCAGCGACTTGTGCATCTCCTCCTCGCCGACCATTAAGAGCCCGTTGTGGAGCCAGAAACGCGAAAACAGCTTCCCTGTTGCTGCTTCGGCCTGGGCGATCTCGTTCTCGTGGTGAGGAAAGATAAGGTCGTTTCCGCCAGCATGGATGTCGAGCATCTCGCCGAGGAACTCGCGAGAGAGGACCACGCATTCGGTGTGCCACCCCGGACGCCCTTCGCCCCAGGGGGACTCCCATTTCGGCTCTCCTGGCTTGGCCGCCTTCCACAGCGTGAAGTCAAGTGGGTTTTCCTTCTTTTCGGAGGCCGCGATCCGCGCCCCGACCTTAAGCTCCTCAGTGCGTCGGCCAGAGAGCTTCCCGTAATCCTTGAACGCCGAGACGCGGTAGTACACGTCGCCATCGCGCTCATAGGCATAGCCCTTGCCGATCAGGGTCTGGATCAGTTCGATCATCCCTTCGATGTACTCGGTGGCACGTGGGCTGTGCGTCGGTTCCTTAACATCAAGCTGTTTTAGCAAGCTAAAGTAGGTATCGGTATACCGTTTAGCGATCTCCTCTACTGTGTCACCCGTCTCTGCGGAACGCTCAATCAATTTGTCATCGACATCGGTGACGTTCTGAACGTAGATAACCTCCCAGCCTTTAAACGCTTCCATGTACTTGCGCAGGGCGTCAAAGACGATAAGTGGCCGCAGGTTCCCGATATGAAGATGATCATAGACAGTGGGGCCACAGACGTACATCCTCACGGTCTTACCCTCTTGCGGTCGAAACGCCTCTTTCTTGCGCGCGAGGGTGTTATAGAGTTTCACTGCGCCCCACCTCCTTTCCACTGATTATAGAGAGCCCACAGGCAGACTACCATGATGGGCCACAAGCGACTACACTGGTTCTCATGTCTATAGCACAAATAGTCTCCGTTCTTGGTGTGTCGGCTGCACCGGTGTCGGAGTTACGCGGTGGTCTTCCCCTGGGTCTGGTCTACGGTTTCCACCCAGCGACTTCCTTTTTCCTGGCGGTGATTGGAAACCTCCTGCCGGTCCTTCCCCTGCTCCTTGGTCTTGGCTGGGGCGAGCGACAACTGCGCCGTTTCACTCCACTGGAGCGGCCTCTTGACTGGGTATTCACCCGAACGCGCCGCAAAGGGCGGCTCATCGAGCGCTACGGCTCAATCGGTCTGATTTTGCTTGTGGCCATTCCTCTGCCGGCCACCGGTGCGTGGACCGGCGCGATCGCGGCGTTCCTGTTCGGAATTCCCCCCAAGCGGGCGTTCCCGTTGATCGCTGTGGGGGTACTGATCGCTGGGGTTGTTGTCCTACTTGCTAGCCTGGGCATGTTTCACCTGGTGGGTGTAGCGCGATAGAAGAAGGTTCACTAGCGGCGATCCGGACTCACAACGTAGCGGGCAAGCAGCGGCAACAGGACAACCGCGAGAGCAAACATAGCAACGGTAATCCCCCAAAAGCGGGTTTCCGTCATATCGATAACTCCGGTGGCATAGCGCAGTGCTTCTGCCATGTAGGTGAGAGGAAGGGCCTTGCTCAGCGTTCGCAGGTAGGATGGCATGATTTCGATGGGAAAATAAATCCCGGCAAGGAACATCATCACTATGGAGAGAATATGGGCAATGTTACTTGCACTGGATGGCTTTCGCACAAGAAGAGCGATCAGCGTACCGAACCCCATCATCCCCAGGGTCGAGGCGACAACAAACACCGTATAGTAGAACCAACTAACATCAAATGCCAGGTGTAGTACCGTCATTGCGATGAACAGAGAAATGAGAGTGGAGATGTAGACCATTGCTAGGCGAACACAGATAATAGCGGCCAACAGAGCAATAGGCCGCATGGGGGTGACGATCATTCGATCGAGGAGTTTTCGCTCCTTCATCGCGGTGATGTGTCCGGAGACGGCGAATAACCCTGCTGATAGGATGGAAAAGGCGAGGATTCCCGGCACTACTAGGTTGAACCAATCAGTGGCAGCCTCCCTTCCTACATGGATCTTCTCCACGCTAAGAACCGGGCTCAATCCTTGACGGGCCAGGCTAAAGTCAGCGGTGATCCCTGTAGCAACCTCCTCAAATGCGTAATTCTCTTGCACGCGACTGGAATCATAAAGGAAGAGGAGCTTGGTCCCGTCCCAAATCAGGCCAAAGTCGATTGTTCTCTTCTCCAGGGCAATCTGTAGCGAGGATTGATCGTCATAGAGGGTCACACTCATCGATCCCGCGGAAGATACCGTCCTTTCCAATATCTTGCTCTCGACCCCTGCCGGTACGAACAGACCAAGGCGGGCATCCTCAACGTCACCCATTCCTCTCATGAGGAAACCAAAGATGAGAATGAAGATGACGGGGAAGAGAAAGGTGAATGTGAGCGAGGCCTTGTCACGAAGAAAGACGGTGTACTCAGTATGGAGTAGCGCTTGGAAAGCTCTCATCATTTCACATCCCAACTAAGGCGTCTTGAGGCGACAAAGATGCAAAAAGCAATCCAACCCACTGGAACGGCAAGCGTCAGGGGGATAGAGAAAGTCTCGCCTTGTACTCCCAAGCTCATCCTCAGTCCTTCAGCCAGGTACGTTACGGGGTTGGCATAGACGATCACCTTGAGAAAAGTGGGCAAGCCGCCTATTGGGAAGAAGAGCCCTCCGAGAAACATCATAGGCATGTTCAAGATATTGGCGCTTGCCATCCCTGCATTGGCCGTCTTGGCCACCGAGGCGATGAAGAAGCCAAAGGCGAGGAAGGTAACTGCGCCGAGGAGCAGAAAGAGAATCGGCATCGGTTCTGCAAATTTGATCGTGGCCCCGAAGGCGAACCGCCCAAGCACCAAGATGAGGACAAATTGAATCAGGCAAAGCGTGAGATGCCCGAGGGAGAAACCGGCAAGATAGTGAGGAACGGTGAGAGGTGTTACCCAATAGCGGCGCAGGACACGTCGATCGCGAGCAAACAAAATCGATCCGGGTACACCGAACAACCCATTTACAAAGAAACCCATCAGGATTACTCCAGGGAGGAGGAAGTCCACGTAAGACAATTCCTCCCCCCCGCTTCCCACCCACAGTGTCTCACTAGGAATAGCTTCTTCCTCTTGAAAATGGCCGATGTGGGTAAGGATCTCGCGATCGACCCCGGCGAGTATCTGCTCGATGATCGAGGTTGCCATCTCGGAGGCAGCGCTCCCCTCGTTGATGTAGATGGTGAGCGCGCCATTTCCGCTCGGCGATGAACTGCTTCTCATCATCCGCTCCAGAAGTTCTTGGTTGAACCCCTCGGGAATGACAATCACCGCAGCCCGATGTCCGAGTCGAAGTGCCTCTTTCTCACGGGCAAGGAACTCCTCTAAATCTTCGCCGTCTGAGGGATGGGTAAGAGTAAATAGGGGTTCCTTCCCTTCTTCGGATGCCGTTCCCGTCTCTTCGAAGACACCTTCCACAATAGCGGCAAAATCAACTGGTCCTGCGGTATTGGACTCCAGATTCACCACGCTTATGGCAAAGCTGATCTCTCCCTCCTGCCCCATGTTGCCGAAGATCAACGTTAAGATGGCCAGGAGGAATACCGGAAAGATGAGAAACCAGAAGAGCGTTACCCTCTCTCTGAACGCTGTGAACAGATGGCCTGCAGCGATACGGAGGATACCCCTCACTCCCTCAACCTCCTCCCGGTGAGCAACAGAAAAACATCCTCCAGGTTCGGTTGGCGGACAGTCATGTTGGTGAGAGGGATTTCTCTCTCTCTCGACCATGCGAGCATTTGCTCCATAGTGTGAACAAGGTTCTCCGTCTCTACGGTCACGATCTCTCCGTCTTCACGGGCTGTTTTGCCGTAGCTTTCGAGTTGAGCGAGATCATCTGTTGAGAGAGAGCTGGTATTGAACTCGATGATCGTCTCCTGGCCGAGGCGGGAGGTTAGCTCACGTGGAGACCCTTTGGCGATGATTGTCCCGTAGTCCATAATACAGACGCGATCAGAGAGGGCCTCGGCCTCCTCCATATAGTGGGTGGTGAGGATGATCGTCTTGCCCTGGTCCCTCAGGTCAGTGATGATCGACCACATATTCCGCCGCGCCTGGGGATCCAGTCCGGTCGTCGGCTCATCGAGGAAGATGAGGTCGGGGTCATTAACGAGGGCAACGCCGACCGCCAAACGCTGCAGCTGCCCTCCGGAGAGGGTCTTAACGTAGGCATTCGTTTTCTCCTGAAGAGCAACACGGGTAAGGACCTCCTCTGTGGGCAACGCCTTCATGAAGAAGGAGGCAAAGAGCCTCACTACTTCCTTTACCTTCAGGTACGGCTCAAAGTTGCCATCCTGAAGGAGGACTCCCATCCGCTCCTTTACCGCGCGGGTCACCTTCTTAAGCTGCATTCCGAACACTTCAATTTCTCCGGCATCCGGCTCTCGAATCCCCTCCAGGATCTCCAGGGTCGTTGTCTTTCCGGCTCCGTTCGGTCCAAGGATGGTGAAAACGCTCGCCCTTGGGATCGCAAACGAGATACCGTCGACAGCGTGGACTTCACCATAGTACTTCTTAAGGCCAGTAACTCGCATCATGAGACCGTTTTCTTCTTCCATTTTCACCTCTCCCAGCAATTAGCATAAACGCGTATTCGTAGGTTGACAAACGCATTCTCTTTATCGTGAGATAAGGCTGTGCGATGAACCGCAGGGCAACGTAACCTGTGACACCTCCGGGTCGGGTAAGGTTGTCCCTCGCAGCCTCTACTCGCTGCTGCCAGTCTTAAGCGAACTGGAGAGTGTAAAGCGCCGCGTACAGACCATCAAGGGCGAGTAGCTCTTGATGTGTTCCCTCCTCAACCACCTTTCCCTTGTGCAAAACGATGATCTTGTCCGCCTCGCGGATGGTGGAGAGGCGATGCGCAATAACGATCGAAGTCCGCCCTTTCATGATTTTGTTCAGGGACTTCTGAATAAGTTGTTCTGTATGAGAGTCGATGCTCGCTGTGGCCTCGTCCAAGACCAACACCCGTGGCTTGAACGCGATCGCTCGGGCAAAAGAGAGGAGCTGACGTTCGCCAACGGAAAGGGTAACCCCGCGCTCTTTAACCTCTGTTCGGTAGCTATCGGGAAGATCTTCCACAAAGTCAGCGCTGACGAAACGGGCCGCCTCGACTGCTTCCTCCTCCGGGATGTTCGCACGCAGACGGATATTATCTAGGATATTTCCCGCGAAGAGAAAGACGTCTTGCAGGACGACGGCCATACGCGAGCGCAGGTAGGAAAGGTCGAGCTCATCGACAGGGACGCCGTCCAGAAGGATCTGCCCCCGCTGTATGGGGTACATACGGAGCAGCAGCCGGATGATCGTCGTCTTCCCAGAGCCGGTCGGTCCAACGATCGCCACTCGCTCTCCTGGAGCGGCCGTAAACGACACATCTTTTAGGATCCACTCGCCCTCATTGTAGGCGAACCAGACGTTGCGAAACTCGACCTCGCCGTGGAGGGTCTTGATGATCTTCCCCTTGCCACGGTCTTCCTCGTTCTCATCCAGAAGGAGAAAGATCCGCTCCGCTGAGGCCATCGCAGCCTGAAGGACGTTGTATCCCTCCGACAGCTGAAGGACCGGCTCGAAGAGCATCCGCACGTACTGAATGAATGCCGTCAGTGCTCCAAGGGTTAGACTGCCCCGTAGGACGTTCAATCCACCGTACCAGATCACCACGGCAATGGCGAACGAGCTTAGGAGACTCATCAATGGCCGGAACACGGCGAAGGTAATAAGTTGGCGCATGTCGGCCCGATACTTGCCACGGTTGATGTCGATAAAGCGATCATTCGCTTTGTGTTCCTGGACGAAGCCCTGGATGATCCTCATCCCAGAGATCGACTCCTGGAGGTAGGCGTTCAGCTGTGCGATCCGGCGGCGTACCTCGCGGTAGGATGCCCGGACGCGGTTGCGAAACTCAAGCGCGGCGATGAAGATGAACGGGAATAGCGCAAGGACAACGAGTGCAATGCGCCACTCGAGTTGGAACATGATTACCATCACTCCGATGATTAAGAACGCATCGCGGAACAGGTTAACAAGCATCGAGGTGAACATCTCATTGATCGCGTTAACGTCGTTCGTCACTCGAGTGACGAGCCTTCCCACTGGTGTGTGATCAAAGTAGGCAAGCGGGAGCCTCAGAACGTGGTCGAAGATCTTTTGCCGCATGTCGTACATGACCCTCTGCCCGGTGTACTGGAGGAGGTACACCTGCAGTACCCCGAACAAGAAGCGAGCAAGAAGGGCAAATGCGAACAGACCAGCCAGGCGAACAACCCCCTCGATGGCTGGCCCACGTAGAGCGATGAGATCGGCTGGGGAAAGTCCACGCAGACCCGCTTCGTCGGCCATGTAGCCGCTTTTAAGTGCGGTGAAACGTTGCGGATTCCTCCTCGCCACCGCTGCGGCCTTGCTCTCTTGCGGGATGAACAGATAGCGCTTCGCCGAGAGAATGCCCATCGCCTCCCAGGCGCGTCGTGTCTCCGGATTGATCTTCTTCACATCGATCAGGTATCGTCCGTCTCCGAGAGGAATCGGAGAGCCAAAGGAAGGGGCCTCGGGTATGGAGACAATCGCTTGGGGAAGGGTAAGGTAGGCGTCGATCGCCAGTTTACTCAGATAAGGAAGTCCGATCTGAATTCCGGTGATGATCAGGATCAGGATAACGCAAACGAAGAAGAGCCCGCGGTAGGGGGTGAGGAAACGCAACAGCCGACGCGTCAGGCGAAGATCGAAGGCCTTACCGAGGACCTTATCCTCGTGGATGTCATGGTTCACCGGTCACTCACCCGCCTTTCCGCCTGCTGCAGGCGCCAGATTCGGTTATAGATTCCATCGGAAGAGATCAGTTCATCGTGCGTGCCGGACTCTACAATCTGTCCCTTGTCGAGGACGACGATCCGGTCTGAATGCATCACCGCAGATAAACGGTGGGCAATGACGATACATGTCCTCCCACGGAAGAACTCCCGTAGGTTGGCGAGCACGAATTCCTCCCTCTCGGCGTCGACCGCTGAGAGGGGGTCGTCGAAGATGAGGACCTTCGGATCGAGGAGGAGCGCCCGTGCGATCGCTACCCGCTGCTTCTGCCCCCCGGACAGAGAGACCCCCCGTTCTCCGACTATTGTGTCATACCCCTGGGGAAAATCGCTGATCTCGTCGTGTATGCCGGCAAGTCGTGCTGCCTGTTCTACCTCATCGAAAGTCGCGTCGGGGAGCCCAAAAGCGATGTTTTCCCGGATCGTTGAGGAGAAGAGGAACGGGTCTTGAGGGACAAATCCAATGGTCCCGCGGAGCTCTCTTAGTGAAAGTTCACGCACATCCGTTCCTCCAATGGTAACGGTCCCCAGCGGTGGATCGAAGACGCGCGGAATGAGGTGGGCAAGGGTACTCTTCCCCGCTCCAGTTAGCCCTACTACCCCCAAGATTGTTCCCTCCTCAATTGTGAGATTGACCCCGGAGAGGGCTGGAACTTCCCCACTCCCATTCCCGTTCGGATAGAAGAAGGTAAGATCGTTGATCTCAAGCCGCGTTCCGCGAAGCGGTTTCGGATTAGAAAGATCGGTGATCTCCGGCACAACAGCGAGGAGGCGATTGATGCGCGAGAGGGAGGCGCTCCCACGTTGAAGGAGGTTCACCGCCCACCCCAGGGAGATCATCGGCCAGGCAAGCATCATTAGATATTGGCTGAAGGCGACAAAGTCACCGAGCGAGATCGATCCCTGTATTACCCTATGTCCCCCAATCCACAGGAGGATCGCTAGCGACATCCCACTCAATAGCTCGATGAGCGGATGAAAGAGGCCCCAAATCCGGACCAGCGCCATATTCTTGTCGAACAAACTCTGGCTCGTCTGGTTGAAGTCCCGATTCGTCCCCTCCTCCTGTACGAATGACTTTACCACCCGGATTCCCGCAACATTCTCTCGTACCTTCTCCATCACCGCGGAGAAGGTCTCTTGCACTGCCTCGAAGCGGTGGTGGATCACCTTTCCGAAACCAAGCATGAATAGAGTAAGTATAGGAAGCGGAATGATTGCGTACAGTGTAAGCCGTGGATCGATCGTAAGCATGATCCCAACAGCTACAGGGATCATAAACAATGGATCGGCGATGGTAAGAACTCCGAACCCGCAGGCCCGGCTGACCGCATCGATGTCGTTGGTGGCATGCGCCATCAGGTCTCCGGTCTTGCGCTCATTGTAAAACGTAGCTGAGAGTCTTAACAAATGGTGGTAAAGCTTCCCCCGTAGGTCCCGTTCGATCCGCCGCGCAGTCCCAATAAAGAAATATCGCCACAGGAAACGGAAGACCATGACGATGGCAGCGAGGGAGACGATGTATAAACCACTTCGAGCCAGTCCTCCCTCGCCACGTGTGAGTCGATCGATCGCGTCTTTGATCACAAGTGGAACCAAAAGCCCGGCGCCGTCGACTACCAAAAGGGCGAGTAACCCGGCCAGTATCCGTCCCCTGTATCGCCAGAGCCACCTCGCTAATTGAATCATACAGAATCAGATCCTACACGAAACGATTGAGTCCACAAGAGACACCTCCGCTGCTTACAAGCCTCTTTATTCCATGAGGAGGTAGTTAGCCCATAAAATCAGGCAGTCATCCCCTTGTCATCTATCCCATTGAATGACCGATCTTAAACCCGATCCGTTTGTCACCTGGGAAAGGCCTAGTATAATCAACGGATACAGCCTACTGATATGAAGGAGAAACGCGATGGTCCCTATCCGGCGTTTGATTCTGCCGTTCCTAGCCTTGTTAATCCTCCTTACTTGCTTCGCTACAGCCGATGAGCTCCCAAAGATTCGCATGAGCCTGCCTCCGGTGATGGGATCCCTCCCTCTTGCTTTCGCACAAGGGTGGGGCCTGTTCGAGAAACATAACCTCAGGGTCGAGCTTGTCGGACTAAGCGATAATCAAGAACGCAGTGCGGCACTGATGGCTGGGGATATCGATGGGATGGTCTGTGATGTGACTACAGCAATCCTCCTCGTCAGTGGCGGAACCGATGTTGTGATTACCAGCGCTGCCTATCAGGAAAATCAAACCGACAGCCTTATCATTATTTCACCACGCTCTTTTAATATTAATTCACTGGAGGAACTTCTCTCAACCGAAAACAGCGCCAATAAGATCGCAACCATCTACAGAAGCGATCTCGAATACGAGATCGATCTGCTCCTTCAGACCCTCGGGTACAGGATTAATAAAGAAGATCGCTACACCTATTGGACAGACATGCTAGCATTAACCCTGTGGTTCGGTTCACAGTTGGTGCCAGCCGCGGCCTTTCCAGAGCCATATATCACCTACATCTCGAAATATCCATATGCAGGTGGCCAGCTCGAGTTGGTCCGCCTCTCCGACTTTGAGGGGATCGACCTGCTTCCAAGCGTGGTCGTCTTTCGCCGCGAGGTGCTCGAGTACTCACCTGAACTGATCGAGGACTTCTACGCCGCTTACCAGGAAACAATCAAGATGATAAACACCTCTAGCCGGGAAAAATTGGTCGAGACGGGGATCGACGAGGCAATCTCCCTGTTTTTCCCTGGATTAACTGCTAAGGCCGTTCCTGAAGGGATTCTGGATAGCTTCGAGATCCCTTACTTTCAACCACCTCGGATGCTTCGTAAGGAACAGTTCGAGGGCGTCCTCGCTTGGGCAATTTCCAAACGCTATGCCCGGTTGTACCTTGCCTACGAGGAGTTGACAACCGACCGGTTCCTGCAATGATTGACGTAGAGTCCCTCACGATCGACTACGGCCGCGCTGACCGCGCTGTCCAGGCAGTCGAGCGGGTTGACTTTAGCTTAGAGAAGAGGAGGAGTCTTGCTCTTATCGGACCCTCCGGATGTGGGAAGACTTCAATCCTATTTGCACTAGCTGGGCTTCTATCTCCGAGCAACGGGACGATTAAAATCGGTGGGGAGCCAGTCACCGGTCCGCGTCGAGAGGTCGCTCTGATCCTGCAGAACGCTGGCCTCCTTCCTTGGAAGACGGTTTGGCAAAACGCCAACCTGAGCCTTCTCCTCGCTGGGGACTACCCAGGGCGCAACGCCGGGGTGATCCTTCACAACCTCGGCTTAGCGGAGGTCAAGTCCCGTTTTCCTGCTGAGCTTTCCGAGGGGATGAAACGCCGTGTGGGAATTGCGCGGGCCCTCTCGACAGCACCATCGGTCCTGCTGATGGATGAGCCGCTCGCTTCGCTCGACACCCTCACCCGCGAGAGGATCCAGGATCTCTTCCTTACCCTCTGGCAGGAGCACCGGTTTTCACTCATCCTCGTTACTCACGACATCGTGGAGGCAGCCTTCCTCGGGCAGGAGATCATTGTTCTCACGAAGCAGCCGGCGCGGGTCAAGGCGACCGTGGTCAACCCAAAGATGGGGTCACTCGACTACCGCCAGAGCGAGGCATTCCAAAGGACGGTCCACGACCTACGGGAGGCACTCGAACGATGAAACGCACAATCACCCACGTCGAGGACACCGTTGTCCTGGTTTCAAAGAGCGTTACGCGCTTTGTGAAAAGCCCGGCGATGAAACAGGTGATCACCTACATCGTGAGTATCGCCATCCTCCTTTTTTTGTGGGAGATGGCGAGCCTCGCGGTGAACGCGATCAATCAGTCTCGGCTCCTTCCCGGCCCTTATGAGGCTCTCTCGCAGGTAGTGAAGAATGCGGCCGAACTGCAACGACACTTCTTTGCGAGCGCCTGGCGGCTCATCCTGGCAATACTTATCGCCCTCGCTGCGGCTGTTCCATTAGGTCTTTTAATCGGCCGCGAGCACACCCTTAACCGGTTCATCTCACCGATGATTTACATCACTTACCCGATTCCGCAGGTGGCGTTCATCCTCTTTCTTTTCCTTGTCTTTGGCACGGGAAGCGCAACTAAGGTGGCAATAGTGGCCCTCGTCCTCTTCTTCCAGATCCTGGTCTCATCACGCGGTGCGGCGCAGAACATCGACGAAGAGCACCTGACAAGCGTTCTCTCCGCTGGGGCGACTCGCTGGCAGGTGTACTGGCACGTCACCCTTCCAGCAACCCTCCCCGAGATCCTGACAAGCGTACGGGTGAGTATCGGTCTTGGGATTGCCTTTCTGTACATTGCTGAGACAAGCGCTGCCTTGGGGACCGGACTGGGAACCTTTATCAAGGCGCACATGTTGTACGCGCGGGACCTGGCATTTGCCGGAATCGTAGCGATGGCGATCCTCGGTCTCGTCCTGTATGTGGGAATCGATTTGCTGGAGCATGTACTCTGCCGCTGGAAGTATGTTAGACGCCGACCACTTTGACGAAGAAGGGCACCGCCGAGTACGATCAATAAGATGAAACTTTACAGGATCTATACCGTCGCTAACACAACTAAGGAGGGTTCGCTGCGTGCCCTGGCTGAGCTCAAGGCCTGGTGCCAACTGCAGGGGATTGAAGTAATCCCTGCCGATCGGGGAGAGCCGTCGTTCAACGAGGTGGAAGGGGCGTTGGTCGTCGCACTTGGCGGAGACGGGACCGTGCTACGTGCCGCCTCGATCTTCGCTGACTCCGCCCTTCCTATCCTTGGCGCGAACCTGGGAAGCCTAGGCTTCCTCACCCAAGTGGGGACCTCATCACTCACCTCAGCCCTGGAAGGGGTATTGCACGATCGGTTCACGATCGAAGAGCGAATGAGACTCGCTTATACTTCCGTGGAGAACCGCGGAACCGTCTTAAACGACATTGTTATCACCGGAATCTCACGGGTCCGCTTCTGCGAACTCGAGCTTTCCTGGAGCGATGGCGAGGTAGCAAGTTATCCCGGAGACGGCCTGATCCTGGCGACAGCAACTGGCTCCACTGCCTACACCCTCTCAGCTGGGGGACCGGTGATCGTCCCGCCAGCGGCGTGCATTCTGGCAAGCCCCCTTGCCACACACAAGTTGGGGTTGCGCCCTGTGATCTTCCCAGCGGAGGAGGTCCTCCGTGTGCGAGTCCGCACCGCGGTGAGCGTCTTTGTGGACGGGGACTACCTCGTAGATCTGTCTCCCGGAGCAGAAGTGATCGTGAAGCGAGCTCCTTTCCCGACCCAACTCATCCGCATGAAAGATGCTCCCTCGTTTTTCCGGGTGTTGGAGGAGAAACTAAATTGGGGAAACGAGCTGGAACGGGAGGGGAGAAACTAAGGGCGGTGCAGGTACTTGCCCCCCGTGGAGATGATACCACACCAACGAAAGCACTTCGCCAAAAACAGCGAAATCGGCCATGGTCCTACCGCCTTAGAGGATCCGCACGTTTGAAAGCAGTGGAGGAAGTCCGCTGCGCAGGCTCAATGACTTGCAGCTTCCATTATCCTTCGTTCCTTTTCCTCCTTTAGTCTTCCTTGACGGAGCGGTATAATCTCGCCGTCAATAAAGTTGCGGGGTGAGAACGATGACTAAAAAAGGGACGTTTCGTGTGAAGAGCGGTCTGGCTGAGATGCTCAAAGGTGGGGTGATCATGGATGTCACCACCGCGCAGCAGGCGAAGATCGCCGAGACAGCGGGAGCGGTAGCAGTGATGGCTTTGGAACGGGTTCCTGCGGACATCCGCGCCCAGGGCGGGGTCGCTCGCATGGCCGACCCGACCAAAGTGAAGGAGATCTTGCACACTGTCTCCATCCCGGTGATGGCCAAAGCGCGGATCGGACACTTCGTGGAGGCACAGATCCTGCAGGCGCTCGAGGTCGATTACATAGATGAATCGGAAGTGCTCACCCCTGCCGATCCTCTCTACCACATTGACAAGTGGGCGTTCACCGTCCCGTTTGTCTGTGGGGCGCGTAACCTTGGGGAGGCGTGCCGCAGGATCGCGGAAGGCGCAGCTATGATCCGCACTAAGGGCGAACCAGGGACTGGGAATATCATCGAGGCGGTGAAACACATGCGCCTGATGAATGAGCAGATCCGAGAGGTGCTCGCTGCTCCCGAAGAGGAACTGATGAAGATGGCAAAAGAGATGGGAGCCCCTTATGAGATCCTGCTCTTGATCCGCGAGGAGGGGAGGCTCCCGGTGGTGAACTTCGCCGCCGGAGGGATCGCCACCCCGGCCGACGCAGCGATGATGATGCAGCTTGGTTGCGACGGGATCTTCGTCGGGAGCGGAGTCTTTAAGTCTGCTGACCCGGAGAAACGAGCGCGGGCGATCGTGGAAGCGACAACCCACTATAACGACCCCAAGGTCCTCGCCGAGGTATCAGCTGGGCTCGGTGAGGCGATGAGCGGGATCGCGATCGAGGAGATCCCTCCCCACGAGATGATGCAGGTCCGCTAGATGAGACTCGGAGTCCTCGGCCTGCAGGGGGCGGTGCGCGAGCACCTGCGAAGTCTCGCCTATTTGGGGATTGAAAGAAGTGTAGTAAAAAGAACCTCGGAGCTTGCAGGCCTGGCTGGGATCATCCTCCCGGGTGGGGAGTCAACAGCGATCTCCCTTTTGGCAGCGGGATCGCTCCGCGAAGAACTTCGCAGGCTCATACGAGAAGGGTTTCCTTTTTTCGGAACCTGTGCGGGGATGATCCTCCTCGCAAACGAGGTCGAGGGGCAAGAGGAGACCAACATCGGGGGGATCGATATCACTGTCTCTCGCAATGCCTCCGGCCGACAGGTAGACAGCTTCGAGACGGTCCTTGCGGTAAAGGGAATCGGGGATGACGTTCCGGCGGTCTTTATCCGCGCTCCCTACATCACCCGGTTGGGAAATGGGGTGACGGCGCTAGCGGAGCATGAAGGCGCGGTGGTGATGGCCCGTCAAGGGAATGTGCTTGTGACAAGCTTCCACCCCGAGCTAACCAGCGATACACGGATCCATCGCTACTTTGTGGAGATGGTAAAGGAATACGAAAAGAAGGAGGTTGCACGGTGAAGAGGATCGCAATCAACGGGTTTGGGCGGATCGGTCGGACGTTCTTTCGCCTCGCCTTCGGCGGAAACGACCTGGATATCGTGGCAATCAACGACCCATTCATCACCCCAGAACAAGCGCAGTACCTGCTCACCTACGACTCGGTCTATCATCGTTATGAATACGAAGTTGTGAAAGCAGATGGCGGAATCAAAGTAGATGGCAAGTTCATCCCGCTTCTTTCTAAGAAAGACCCGCAAGAGCTTCCATGGAAAGATAAGAAGATCGATGTCATCATCGAATCAACGGGACATTTCCTCACGCGCGACTTGGCATCACTTCATCTCAAGGCCGGAGCAACGAAAGTTCTCCTGTCCGCTCCGCCAAAGGACGATGACATCCCTCAAATCGTGTACATGGTGAACAACGATGCCTACAATCCGAAGAAGGACCTCATCATCTCCGCCGCATCTTGTACAACTAATTCGCTCGCACCGGTGGCGTACGTTCTGGAGCAGGAATTTGGAATTGCACACGCATTTCTGACAACGGTGCATGGATATACCGCTGACCAAAAGCTTGTAGATGCCCCACATGACAAGTTTGCACGCGGCCGCGCCGCGGCAGTGAACATCGTCCCCACCACAACCGGGGCTGCCAGTGCTACCACCAAGGTCATCCCCTCTCTGGCTGGAAAGATGGACGGCATCGCGTTACGCGTCCCAGTTCCCACGGGTTCGGTGAGTGACTTCACGGTCGAAGTGAAACGTGAGATCACTGTGGATGAGATCAACGAAGCGTTCCGCCGTTATGCGGAAGGTAAACTCTCCGGGATTCTCGGGGTGAGCAGCGATCCACTTGTATCGAGTGACATCATCGGCGATTCGCGGGCAAGCGTTATCGACCTTTCCTCAACCCGTGTGGTCGATCGGCGCCTCCTTAAGGTAATGGCCTTCTATGACAACGAGTGGGGCTACACAGAGCAACTCCTACGGGTGGCTAAACTCCTCTGAAACCGGGTTTGGTCGCTTTTTGGTGGGAGGCCTCCTGGCCTCTTTATTCCCGCCCCGCTGCCTTCTGTGTGGGTCAGCAACCACGGGAGTGAAGGTCCTGTGTGAGCAGTGTGCAGCGGAGCTCCCTTCGCTTGAAGGTATGCGCTGTCGCCGTTGTCAGGAGGCTCTTAACGACATCCGCCTCGACCTTTGCCACTCATGTGGGACGCGGGCCTGGGGATTCGATCTTGCCCGATCACTCGGCTCGTACAAAGGAGCATGGGGGGATCTCGTCCGTGCCCTCAAGTTCGATGGCGAACGGGCGGTCGCGCGTCTGCTCTGTGCACGCTTGGCCGCGTACCTCGCCGACGAGGAGCCGTTCGGAATGATCGACGTCGTCACTTACGTCCCGATGAGTCGGTCCGACCGGCGGAAGCGCGGGTTCAACCAAGCACACCTGCTTGCGCAGGGAATCGGAAGGAGGATTGGAATCCCGGCTCGTCGGCTACTGTTGAAGGTACGTAAGACACCGCCACAGGCCGCTCTCCCCGCGTCTGAACGCCGGGAGAACTTGCGCGGCGCCTTTCGCCTGATAAGATCTGGGAAAGGAAGGGTCCTTCTTGTGGACGATATTTACACCACCGGTTCGACAGTGGAGGAGTGCGCTCGCACCTTGAAGAGTGGTGGGTACGAGGCGGTCTATGTCCTGACAGTAGCGCGTGCTTGAGGGAGGCGGAATGCGGGTCGAATCGATCTGTCTGGGACAGCTTGCTACTAATTGTTACCTGGTAAGCGTGGACGGAGTCACCGTACTCATCGATCCAGCCGAACCCTCCGAGCCCCTTTTCTCATTCATTGGGAAACGAAAGATTGACCTAGTGGTGAACACTCACGGGCACTTCGACCACATCGGCGGTAACTGGGCGCTTCAAACAAAGGGGGCACAGGTTCTCATCCACCAAAAGGACCTTCAATTTGTCGATCGGTTCTACCCAGACCACCCGCCGTTCGATCGTTACCTGCAGGAGGGAGAGGAGATCGCAGGGATTCTTAGAGTCCTCTATGTCCCTGGTCATTCGCCGGGCAGTATAGCCCTTATTGGAGACGGGGTTCTCTTCTCGGGCGACCTCCTGTTCGCCGGATCGATCGGGAGGACCGACCTTCCCGGCGGGTCGATAAAGGAGATGCGCAGGTCGCTTCGGCGAATCCGCGCCCTCCCCGGGGACTACCGCGTCTATCCGGGACACGGTGGGATCACCACCCTCGAGAAGGAAAGGAAGACAAACCCGTTTTTCTCAGCCTGAGGTGATTGATGGGAGACAACCGTGCTGACGTACAGACGATCAAGGAGCGAATCGACATCGTCTCTGTAATCTCCCGTTACCTCTCTCTTACAAAGTCGGGAGCAAACTACAAGGGACACTGTCCGTTTCACAAGGATGATACCCCGTCGTTTACGGTTAGCTCCGAGAAGGGGCTATGGCACTGCTTCGGCTGCGGTGAGGGTGGAGACGTATTTGCCTTTCTGATGAAGATCGAGAGGATCTCCTTTCCAGAAGCGGCAGAGCGGCTGGCGGCCGAGGCCGGCGTCTCCCTCAAACGGCGTGGCGATGGAGAACGCGAGCGGCTGCGTACGTTAAGCGCCGAGGTGGTGGCCTACTTCTCTGAAAACCTGACCAACGCTGCAGCCGGAAAGAAGGCCCGTGAGTACCTGATTCATCGCGGCTACGGTGAAGAGACCTGGGAACGGTTCGGCTTGGGGTATGCGCTCCCTGAGTGGGATGACTTGAAAAGGAGTTTCTCCAAACGCTACGGACTAAAGACCCTCACCGACCTTGGCCTACTGGTGAAGGGGAAAAGGGGGGTATACGACCGATTCCGCGACCGCGTGCTCTTCCCAATATTCGATCTCTCCGGCCGGCCGATCGCCTTTGGCGGGCGCGCCTTTCAAGAAGAACCGAAGTATCTAAACTCGCCGAAGACGGTGCTCTTTGATAAGGGAAGACACCTCTACGGTCTCTCCTGGGCACGCGAAGCACTGACCGCGAAACACTCGGCAATCCTCGTTGAGGGATACACCGATGTCCTCTCGCTTCATCTGGCCGGAATTACTCACGTGGTGGGAAGCATGGGAACGGCGCTTACGCAGGGACAAGCCAACCTTCTCAGCCGGTTCGTGAGCGAGGTAGTGATCGCCTACGACCGCGACGCTGCAGGGGGAACGGCCTCCTTGCGCGGGATGAGGATACTACGCAACAGTGGCCTAGACGTACGGGTCGCCCGCCTCCCAGAGGGGGATGATCCCGACAGCCTGCTCCGTCGCGACGGGCCAGAGAGGACGCTTGAGATTTTGGAAGCGGCGGTCCCATTTCACCTGTCCTACATCGAGTCATTGAAGGAACGCTACAACCTCTCCACCCTCGCAGGAAAGGAGAGAGCACTGGCGGAGGCAAGACCCTTCTATCAGGGGATCTCAAGCCTCCCGCTTAAAGAGGAGATTGTCGGCCTCTTAGCCGAACTTCTCGATCTCCCCCTCGAGGGGGTGAGGGAGGACTTAGGCAAGCGACAGCAGCGCTGGCGGCCAACCGAGGAGCCGCGGGAGATGGAACATAGTTGGGGTAAGGAGGAGGTAATCCTCTCCCTTCTGCTACGCGGGGAAGCGGATTTCAGAGAAGTGGCGGCTCTTGCCTCGCCAGAAGACTTCTCTCAACACTACCGGCCAATTGTGGAGGCGTTGGCGACGGTGAACGACCCGTTTAACCTTTCCCTGTTAATGCAGCGCCTCGATGAAGAATCGGCGCGGCAGGCAAGCTATCTCGCGCTGGCTCCGGTTAGATTTAACGACACAGGAAAGGCTTTACAAGACGCCCTCATCAAACTTGTCAAGCTACCGGCAATCGATAGGAAGTTGGTGCGCCTGCGTGAGGAGACAAAGCGATGTGCGCAAGAAGGGAACCGGGACCGAGCCGATGAGTTGCAGCGAACATACAGTGCGTTGGTGGCAGAAAGGACCGCTCTGGTAGCGCAGAAACACCCAAGGAGGGGGAGGGATGACAAAGGGTAAGAAGAAGACCAAACCGAAAGCCAAACCAACAGCACGCTCCGAGAAGGTGCGCCCTGACGAAGATCCCGCAGCGAAATTCAACCATGTCCCCGCAGTAGACTCGCCCGAGGCGGTTCCCTCCGAGATGGAGGAGGTCGTCGATGCCAACCTACTCATTGAGGCAGAAACGCTGGCCGGAGTAGAAGAGACCCCCACCAAGGAGGAACCCCCCGATAAGGTGGAGACTGCGGTAAAAAAGGGAACAGGCCGCCAGGAAAGGAACCTCTCCACACGGCGAGAGGACCCGGTAAAGACGTACCTGCGTGAGATTGGGAAGGTCCCTCTCCTTACCAAGGAAGAGGAAGTCGAGTTGGCAATAGCAATGGAAGCCGGATCACATGCTGCCGAGCGGCTCGACCACGCCCACCTCTCCGAGGAGCACGGGATCAGCCTCCTCTCCAAGACGCAGAGACAAGAATTGGAGGTGCTGGTAGGGGAAGGGAAAGCAGCGCGCGAGCGACTTACTGTCTCCAACCTGCGCTTGGTCGTCTCCATCGCCAAGCGGTACATGAATCGCGGTCTCTCCTTCCTCGACTTGATCCAAGAGGGGAACATGGGGCTGATGAAGGCAGTGGAGAAGTTCGACTACACACGTGGGTACAAGTTTTCCACTTACGCGACCTGGTGGATTCGTCAGGCAATCACCCGCGCGATTGCTGATCAATCACGCACGATCCGCGTCCCTGTGCACATGATCGAGACAGTGCGTGAGTTAAACCGGATTAAGCGCGAGTTTATCCAAGCGCACGGTGCCGCCCCAACCCTGGAGGACCTCTCTAAGGTGACTGGAATGTCGATCGACAAGATTAAAAAGGTGGAGAACGTCTCCCAGTACACTGCCTCGCTGGAGCGTCCGATCGGTGATGAAGACGAAGACACCCTCGGAGATTTCATCGAGGATCCCTCCTCCCCTTCACCGACCAAGGAGACGTTCCGCATGTTCCTAAAGGAGCAGTTGAATCGCGCCTTAGACCAACTCGACGAGCGGGAACGCGAAATTCTGAAACTCCGCTACGGCCTTGACGATGACCACCCACGCACCCTGAAGGATGTGTCGCTTAAGTTTAACATCACCCGTGAGCGGGTCAGGCAGATCGAGATAAAGGCAATCGAGAAGTTGAAGCATCCCTCCCGCCGCGCTGAACTGAAGCGTTTCCGCGAGCTTCTACTGGGAGAGGACTAGCCTCAGTGGGCAGACCCCTTTCGTCCGAGGCCTCCTTAAAGGGACCGGTCGTGATCATCCTCGGCCCGACTGCGGTTGGAAAGAGCGCGGTGGCGATCGAGGTGGCACTTCGGTTAAACGGGGAGGTGATCTCCGCCGACTCGCGCGCCTTCTTTCGCGGCCTTGACATCGCTACCGATAAGCCACTCCCGACTTCCCGACGCGGGGTCCCCCACCACTTGATTGACATCGTCGACATCGACGGAAGCTATGATGCCATGGCCTTTCGCAAGGACAGCGACCATTTGATCCAGGAGATCAAAAGCCGTGGGCGTGTTCCGATCATCACTGGAGGAGGAACCCTCTACCTGGGGGCGATCCTGGAGGGGATCTTTACCGGGCCATCGGCCGATAATGAAGTTCGCCAGGCACTTCTGAGCCGCCCGCTCGATGAGCTCTACACAAAGCTCACAAAGGTTGACCCAACTGCAGCTCGAAACATACATCAGAACGACCGTCTGCGAATTGTACGGGCACTAGAGGTTTACCAGATCACCGGCCAGCCGATCAGCGTACTGCAACAGGAGACAAGCCCCCTTCCTTATCTATTTGTGATCTTTGGGCTTAAACGCCAAAGGGCGGAGCACCGCGTGGCAATCGCCGCACGGGTCAATAGAATGCTTAAAAGAGGTCTGATCGCTGAAGTGGAGCGTTTGCGTCACGAAGGGCTTTGCGAGGATAACCAAGTCTATCGGACGATTGGGGTGCGAGAGACGTTCGCCTTCCTCAAAGGGGAGATTTCGGAAGAGGAACTAAAAGAGATGATTGTGCACAACACGTGGGAGCTGGTCCGCCGGCAGATGGCGTGGTTCCGCAGAGAGAAAAAGGCTACCTGGATCGATGTCACCGCCCGTCCCGTGGGAGCGGTGGCAGAGGAGATCGTTGCGCAAGTGAGTCGTCTTGAGCAAAAGGGGACTTAAATGAAGTTTTCTTGTACCCACCTAATGAGCTTGGTACCCTGGTTTCACCTTTTAACTGGTAAGGGGAAAGGGGAGGGAGGATGGATGTATTAACAGGGGCGCAAATCAGGGAGCTTGATCGGCTGGCAGCCAAGGAAGGACTAGCCACCGAGGTACTGATGGAAAACGCTGGTCAGGCAGCGGCGGATGTTATACTGCACCGGTTGGCGGTCAGCCGGGTGGCAGTTGTGGCAGGAAAAGGGGGAAACGGCGGGGATGCCCTGGTTGCCGCACGCAGGCTGCATGAGGCGGGAATAAAGGTACGCGCGTTTACCCTTTCCCCATTCAAGGATCTTTCCCAAGTGTCGCGAGAGAAGGCCGAGCTGCTTGCTGCTGTCGCTCCGGACGCCTTAAAGGCATTACCAGGAGAACTTACGAAACTCAAGGAAGCGCTTTTATGGGCAGACTGTGCAGTGGACGGGCTGGTCGGGATCGGGGTCGACCGCCCCCTAAAGGGAAGGTATGCGCAGGCGGTACAGGCGATCAATCAAGCTTCGGTGAGGCGTGTGGCAATAGACCTTCCCTCGGGCCTTCCCTCCGATAAGGGAAACCTATTGGGCAGTGCGGTACGCGCTGACCTTACCATATGTATGGCCGCCTACAAGCCAGCCCACCTCCTCTACCCCGCTCGGAGCCTCTGTGGCCAGATCGAGGTGGTAGGGGTCGGCTATCCGCGCCGGTTGACCGAGACGGTAACCCCCCTGGCGCGCGTGGTTGACAAAGACTGGGTAAGGGATAAGCTCCCTCCACGACCTCCTGCTGGACATAAAGGAACGTTTGGACGGGTCCTCGTGATCGCCGGCTCGATCGGAATGAGCGGGGCAGCGATCCTCTGTTGCCAAGGCGCGCTGCGCACCGGGGCGGGCCGCGTCACTCTCGCCGCCCCGAAAGCGCTCAATCCGATCCTCGAGACCACCCTGACCGAGGCAATCACCCTCCCCTTACCCGATGAGGAGGGACGCCTCAGTGAGTCGGCGTTTAAGACGGTCAGCCCCGCTTTGGAGCGTGCCGACGTCCTGGCAGTCGGACCGGGCCTGTCACGCCATAAAGCAGTGGGACAGGTTGTAGTTGAGCTCCTGAAACGTGTTAAGGTTCCAGTCGTCCTCGATGCCGACGGGCTCTTCCCACTTAAGTCGCAGTTGAAACTCTTGAAAGAAGTAGCCGGCCGTGCCGTCCTCACTCCACATCCAGGAGAGCTTTCTCGCTTGATCGACCGGCCAGCGAGCGAGATCGATGAAGAGCGCATCGAGGTCGCTCGTAGCTTTGCCCACGAGCATGGGGTAGTCCTCGTTCTGAAAGGGCGGCCGACCGCGATCGGGACGCCGGAAGGGCAGGTCTATCTGAACCCCACAGGGAATACCGGTCTTGCCACCGGAGGAAGCGGGGATGTCCTAACCGGTCTCATCACCGGGCTGATCGCTGGCGGTGCCTCACCAGCGGATGCCGCGATCCTAGGAGCTTTCCTTCACGGCTACACCGCTGACTATCTTGTCCACGATATCGCTGAACGCTCCATCATTCCAAGCGACCTGATCAACGCCCTCCCTTTCGTCATCGCCGAGGTGGAAAGATGTTGAGGAGCCTTCAGCAATTAGCAGTCAGCTCTCAACAATCAACAAGGACAAAACTGATGGCCGTTCGCTGATAGCTGATCACTGGGAGCTGATACCTCAATGCTAATGGCTGAAAGCTTAACTCTCATCGATACCCACGCTCACCTCGATTCCTCCGACTACAATGATGATCGTGCCGCTGTGATCGCCCGTGCCTTCACCGCTTCAATCGGTGTGATCACAGTAGGTGTCGACCTTCGTTCAAGCAAAGAAGCACTTGCCCTAGCGCAGCGCCACCGCCTGATATGGGCCGCGGTAGGGGTCCACCCCCATGACGCAAAGACGCTCGATGAGGACGTCCTTTCCCGGTTAGATGATTTGACAAAGGAGGAGTGGGTAGTAGCAATCGGGGAGATTGGACTTGACTACTACCGCGACCTATCTCCCCGGAAGGTGCAGCGCCGCGCCTTCCGTGAACAGCTAACGCTCGCCCGCCGCATTAAACTTCCGGTCATTGTACACAACCGCGAGTCAACCGACGATCTCCTCGGAATCCTTAATGATCTTTCCTCCTCCCACCGCGGCGTGATCCACTCCTTCCTCGGCGATGCTGCGTTGGCAGAGGAATTCCTCGCACTCGGGTTTCACCTGGGGATCGGCGGGCCGGTGACCTTTAAGCAAAATGAGGCCCTACGCGAGGCCGTAAAGAAGATTCCGTTGGAGCGGATCCTCATTGAAACCGACTGCCCATATCTCACGCCGCTCCCCCACCGAGGAAAGAGAAACGAGCCGGCTTACGTGCACTATATGGCAGAGATGGTGGCGCAGATCAAAGGAATCCCTGTAGGTGAGGTGGAAAAACAGACCACAGAAAATGCGATCGATCTTTTTTCTCTTTGAACCCAAGATTCTGCGCTTTTCCTAAAAGGTGCGTCAGAAGCAATGTGTTAGAATCTATAAGGAAACCAGGAATCCATGGGGGCTTTGGGTTCAAGCAACCAAGGCCGCTGTCAGGATCTGTCTCGTTCCTGGGCTCCTGGCTTCCTAATAGTGTTTGTATCAGTATGGTTTAATGTGGTTCTTGTGTTGATGCAATTCTTGGGTTGAGATCAACCCCACCGTTCGGCGAGAAGGGTGGCAACCTCTTCAAGGAACGTGCGATCCTCATTGGTGAATGCGGCCAGCTTGTCGCTATCGATATCGATCTCCCCAATCACTTCATCATCCTTAAAGATCGGGACGACGATCTCGGCGCGCGTGTGCGGGAAACAGGCAAGGTAGCGAGAATCGGCGTTGACATCATCCACGATCACCGTCTCTCCCCTGCGGGCTGCTAGGCCGCAGATCCCTTGCCCGATTGGAATCCTGGTGTGCTCTGTAGCTTCGGGCCCGTCCCACGCCTTTAAGATGAGATCCTTCCCTTGACGCGTGTAGATCCCCACCCGGTTAAAGTGAGGCACGTCCTTCGACAGGGTCTTTACCGTGAGCTGACATGCCTCGTCGAATGAGGCGGCATCGTGAATGATCTTACCCAGCCTTTCTCTCAAAGGATCCATGGTTACGAGATGATATCCACCGTCCCTGTGATTTTCCCTCTTCGGTCTGTTATGATGCGTCGCCCGTGCTGCGGTCGATAGTAGCGGTGCGGAGCAAATACGCAAAGGCGAGGTAACGATGGACTTAGAAGAAAATCTCTCGACACTTCTTTCAAAGCCAAGTGTGATCAAAAACCCAAACAGAGAGTCAATGATCGAAGCCGCTGTCTTGTACAAAGAGGCGATGATCAGCGCCTGCGGAGCACTTGCCACCTGGACCCCTCCCGAGTCGACCGGGCGCAGCCCCAAGGACACCCTGATCGTCAGACGGAAGGAGAGCGAGGAGAAAATCGATTGGGATTCACCGAACAACATCCCAATCGATGAGGAGACGTTTAACATGGTCCTTGAGGACGCGTTTTTAATCCTAGGGAAAAAACCGCGGCTCTATGTGACCGACCGTGTCCTCGGGGCGGATCCCGCCTACGCACTTCCGGTAAGGACGATCACCGACCGCGCCCTCACCGCGCTATTCACCGACAACATGTTCCGCCCTGTCTCAGAGGGCATCTCTCAGAGCGTCTTTGCGGAGCGACCTTTCACGATGTTTGTCCTTCCCTATGACAAGCTCGACCCCAAGCGCTATCAAGAGAGGCTGCGGGTCGATCCTCGAATAGGAGGGACCTCGACGATGGTGATCGGGATGGACTATGATCGACGGTTGGGGGTGTGCTACGGCTCGGCCTACGGCGGTTCGGTGAAGAAGCTGATGTTCACGGTGATGAACTACCTCCTTCCGGCAGAGGGGATCCTCCCGCTTCACTGTTCGGCGAACGAGGGACCAGACGGTGATACAGCGCTTCTGCTTGGCCTCTCCGGCACGGGAAAGACGACCCTCTCCGCCGATCCGCGGCGGGCACTCCTCGGCGACGATGAGCACGGCTGGAGCAATGATGGGATCGCCAACTTCGAGAACGGCTGTTACGCTAAGCTGATCGACCTTGATCCTTCAAAGGAGCCGGAGATCTACAACGCCGTCATGCACGAGGACGACTACCGTCACCACGGGGCGATTGTGGAAAACACGATGGTCTACCCGGACGGAACCTTCGACCTTAAAGACGATCGCTTAACCCCAAACTCGCGCGCCTCCTACCCGCTAACCTACCTATCAAATATCAAAGCCTCATCCAGGGGAGGACACCCAAAGACGATCCTTTTTCTCACTGCCGATGCCAACGGCGTTCTTCCCCCGATCGCCAAGCTGACCAGGGAGCAGGCAATGCTCTGGTTTCTGATGGGTTATACGAGCAAGCTCGCTGGGACCGAGACCGGGATCATCACCCCGAAGACGACCTTCTCCCGCTTCTTTGGCGAGCCGTTCATGCCAAGGAATCCTGATGTCTACGCGCGGATGCTTGGGGAGAAGATGGATCGGCACAGGACCACGGTCTATCTTGTGAACACCGGCTGGAGTGGCGGGCCGTACGGAGTGGCGAAGCGGATGGATATCACCCTCACACGGGCGATGGTCCACGCCGCCCTCTCCGGGGAGCTGGAAGGGGTGGAATATGATGAGAACGCGATCTTCCACGTACTTGTCCCGCGTAGCTGCCCTGGGATTCCCTCTTGTGAGATCTTAAACCCGAGAAACACATGGGAGGATAAGGACGCCTACGGTGAGCGAGCAAAGAAGCTGGCAGCGGAGTTTACCGCTCATTTCGACAAGGCGTACGGGGACAAGGGGATCGCCCCGGCTGTTGCTGCGCAGTGCCCGGGGAAGTGAGAGGGGGCTTTAGCCACGGCGAGAGAAGAAGTAAAGAACCCGCAGCTTGCTGCGGGGCATTAAAAGGCAAAAACCTAAAGGGCTAAGCGGAGTTGGTCCTTATGTTGCAGTTTGATGTAGCGCTGTGTCGCGCCAGAGATAACGTCGCACACCTGTCTGCCCTGGTGACGCGACAGGCAGGCAAGGTGCGACGCTACAAAAGCAAGGATAGGGTAGGAAGGACCAGTTAAGTTCCCGGTCCCTCCCCCCTCCGAACCGGACATGCAGTTCTCCCGCATCCGGCTCTCCAGTCGGTGGTTCACCTCAAAGAGGGTCGACCAGCCGCATCGTAGGCTGTCACCATGGAGAACAACCCACAAGCGGTAAAGAAGTCATTCGGCCAGCGCTGATGATCCCGGCCACGTCCTCTCCCCTTCTTACCTTGACGTTTGCGGAGGATGCTTCGTAGACGCATCCGCACCCATCCGTCCAGGCGAGGGTAAGTGGTGGGATGGCTGTACTGAAAGTACATGAACCACCCTTGAAGTGACCGGTTGACCTGCGAGATGATCGTATCAAGGCTGTGCCCGTTCGTGCGCTTTGTCTGACATCGTATCGTCTCCTTGAGCTTCTGGACGCTCTTCTTACGCGGCCACTTGTAGCCCCGCTCAAAGTGGTACCCCAGAAAGTCAAACCCACCATGTCGGGTGGCGTCCACGACCCGCGTCTTCTCCGAGTGCAGGCTCAGACCAGCAGAATCCGTCCACTCCTCCACCTTCAACAGCGCCTGTTGGGCTTCCTCTTCGCTCCGGCACAGAATCACAAAATCATCCGCGTACCGCACCATCTGAAAGCCTTCCTCGGCCATCCAATGGTCCGACGGATCAAGGTAGATGTTCGACAGTAACGGACCTGATCACCGCTCCCTGCGGCGTGCCCTCATCAGGCGTCCAGCCCTCCATGCCCTCCATCACCTCTTGCCGCAAGAACGCTTCAACCAACGTCAACACCTTGCCGTCAGCGACCTCCAGGCGGACCCGTTCCATTAACGGTTCGTGGGGAATTGTACCGAAGAAGTCCTTAAGATCCGCATCCACCACCCAGGTGTAGCCGACATCGAGCAGCTCTACTACCCGACGCAAGGCATCGCGGCATCCCCGTCCCGGACGAAACCCGTAGCTGTGCTCAGCAAAGTCCCGCTCAAAGATCGGTTCGAGAACATTCCTCAGCGCACTCTGTACCACCCGGTCGCGAACCGTCGGGATTCCCAGAGGCCGCTTCTCATGACTTCCAAGCTTGGGAATCCATTGCCGCCGAATCGCCTGAGGACGGTACTTTCCCTCAAGCAGTAACTCCGACAGCCGGTTGAGGTTCTCTTCCAGGCGAGCTTCGAACATCTCGACTGTCACATGGTCGACCCCCGCGGCACCCGGTTCCGCTTCACTCGCATGAACGCAGCCCGTAGCGCCTTCACAGAGGCCACCTTGTCAATCAGGCTGAACCAACATCCTCCTTTCACCCCTTTCTCAAGGGCCGTCAACATGCGCTCTGTCCACACAGTCGGTTCCACCCAGGACCATCGCCCTTGGATGTCTCCGGCTTGTTTAGCCCCAACGGGCACTAGCACCGGTCTGCCTTCTTCTTGCTCTGGACTCACACATCCACCTCCCTAGCTCCCTTCGCTCCACGCCCATTACGGCGCTTCTTAGCTACTATGGAGCCTCTGATTCCTACCCGGACGGCTCTTCGGCTCTCAGGCATGAACACCGCCATGGCTCTCGGGCAGGCCTCCCCGGTCCAGGTGCACGGCCTTTCTGACCATTCCATCGCCAGCCACCCTGTCGCTCCCCGCCTGAGCTTTGCCACGCTACCCCTCAGCTCGACAGGTCGCCCGTACTCACAGGTCGAGGCTTCGCCAATCGCTAGCAGGCTCGCCAAACGACACAGCCGAATCACGTTCGTCTCCTACGGACTGGTCAGTCACCTCCTGTTGCTCCCCACCCCGCCTCACAGCGACGCAGTTACAGTCGGTTACAGGCCGGAGAGCGTATGCCTGAAGAGGACTTTCACCTCTCTGACCACACACCCTGTCGGGCGCACTAGCGTCGGGCTTCATGCCCGACGTCCCGGAGTTCGTCCCCGCCGGCGAGGAGCGTGCCCTTGTGAGAACCCATGTAGTCAGTACGAACAACAACCAAATTCGCCTTCGGCGAATCTCCGCTTTCCTCCCCCCAGCAAGCTTCAAGGTATCCAGCGGAGGCTCTTTATGAAGCAGTAAGAGAAGATCAAATCCTGGCGCCGGATTTGACCCCGGACCCCAAATTTGATAGTCTCGATCTAACGAAAGAGAACGTTGTTCTCGCTGAAATCGATCAACGCACTAGGCAGGCCGTGGCCCATTACTGGATCACTCAATCGGCGCAGCAACGCAAGCAGAAAGAAAGCGGTCGAGGTGTTCCCTGAGTTTGTGGGGGCGTCTTACATGAGGCGGTACGAGCTTTTCTGCAGAAAGCTCATCTTGGAACGTCACTATACCTCTGCAGCGTTCGTCACATCCGGCAGAATTCGAGGCGAAAATGGAGAGTACAGAACTCCCGCAGAGGATCTGTCGCTGCAGGAATTCGCAAGGGCACTAGTTGCCCACGTTTCGAGCTTTGGGTGATCTCTATGCCGACGATGTACCACAGGCTTGTCAATGGAGATGCAAGGGACCTCTCTTTTATCGCAGATGAGTCGGTCCACTTAGTTCTTACATCTCCCCCATACTGGAACTTGAAACGGTACAATGAAAACCCGGACCAGATGGGCCACATCGACGACTATGAGACCTTCTTGGCTGAACTCAAGAAGGTCTGGGAGCACGTGTTCAGGGTCTTGGTTCCTGGAGGGCGATTAGTGTGCGTTGTTGGTGACGTGTGCGTGTCACGTCACCGCTTTGGCAGGCACTTGGTCTTTCCTCTCCATGCGGATATCGCTGTGATGTGTCGGCGCATCGGGTTCGACAACCTGAACCCCATAATATGGCACAAAATAGCAAACGCATCATACGAAGTACAGAATGGCTCGAAGTTCCTTGGAAAACCCTACGAGCCAAACGCCATCATCAAGAACGACATGGAGTTCATTCTGATGCAGAGGAAACCGGGTGGGTACCGAAAGCCAACGGATGAACAAAGACGTCAAAGCATGATCGACAAAAAGGACTTCAATCGTTGGTTTCAACAGATATGGAATATTCCCGGAGCATCCACCAAGAAACATCCAGCACCCTTCCCCCTGGAACTGGCAACGCGCTTAGTGCGCATGTTCTCGTTCGTTGGCGACACTGTTCTCGATCCTTTCTGCGGTTCCGGAACTACGATGGTCGCTGCCCTTAAGAACAACCGTAACAGCATTGGTGTTGAAATCGATCCAGAGTATTGCCAGATGGCAGCACGCTATCTGAAGGCGGAAAGCAGCGATCTATTCTCTGACGTAAAGCTGGTCTTTGAAAAGGCCATAGCTCAGAAGGAGGCGAGCGTTGTCAGAGAAGACCGTGAGCTTTATCGCATTCGACCTGCTCGACACCGGATGAAATAGGCAAATCACCCGCGTTTGACAGTGAACGATCCCGTCTGTATACTCAATGTAGATACATCGACGATTGGGAGGTAGCTATGCGGACGAAGATCCAGAAATGGGGAAACAGTCTGGCTTTACGAATCCCGAAGTCCTTTGCTGAAGAAACGGAGGTGAAGGCGGGCTGCACGGTCGATCTTTCCGTAGCAGACGGCCAGCTCGTCGTCAGCCCGGTGCGTTCAAAGAGGTTCGAGCTGTGCGCACTTCTGTCGAAGGTAACAGAGGAGAACCTGCACGCGGAGATCTCCACCGGAGAGCCGAGAGGACGGGAGGCCTGGTAGTGACGAGCCGCTACATCCCTGCCCAGGGGGACATCGTCTGGCTGCAGTTAAATCCGCAAGCTGGCCATGAGGAGGCGGGGCGGCGGCCCGCTCTGGTGGTCTCGCCGAAAGAGTACAACCGCAAGGTCGGGCTGGCCCTCTTCTGCCCAGTGACCTCACAGGTCAAGGGGTATCCTTTCGAAGTCTTTCTCCCCTCAAGTCTGGCGGCTTCAGGTGCCATCCTTTCCGATCAAGTCAAGAGCTTGGATTGGCGAGTGCGGAAAGCAAAACGACTGTGCACAGCACCAGAAAAAGTAGTGGAGGAAGTGCTGGGAAAGATCCTGACTCTGATCAGGAAGGAGTGAGGGGGCTTAAGCCATAGAGCGGAGGAAAGAGAATTCAAAAAGCAAGACCAGGTCCCGCGTTTTCGCTCCTCAAGCGTGAGGCGGACGCGGACGAGGAAAGAAAAGTCCCGTGGACGCTCGTCGTGAAAGTCATTGCGAAAAAGGCGGGGCCTCCCCATAATGTCACACATCTTGTTGATAATGCAGAGTTCTTCAATGAATGCATTGAGGACGGACATTCCTTCACCCCAATCGCCGAGTATGCAGTTCCTGAAGTAGTCGGGGTGCAGCTTGTAGTCACCTTGAAGTTCCTTGGACTTCCAGATCTGTTGGTGCTCAGGGCTCAGCCTGCTGAGGTAAATGCAGAATGCCGCTACCGCTCTATTAAGATCATCGTCATAGGCGAATCCAAACGTCTCCAGAATGACTTGATCTTTCGCTAGGACGTTTGGTGACTGGTAGTACTCATCTGAAATGCAGATGTTACCGCGGATGTCATCGTTGGTGTAGTAGTATCTTGGATCGTTCCGATAGACCTCCAAGACCGATAAATCGAAAGCCCTGAACTCCAACTCTCCTTCCCCTAAGGCAAGTTTAAGCGTGTATGGCCTACCTTCATAATCTCTCCCGTCTACTATCTCAAGCAGGTGTTCCGGGGTTGGGTAAAGGTACACGTGATCGAGTGCGACAGTCTCGAGCTTTTCGAGTTGGTTTTCCACAGGTTCGTCAGAAAAGGCGCGAATGTGAGGATTCGAATGACGATCGCCAAATACAAGGGCGATACGCTTTGCTTCCACGAGCGTCTTTAGGAGCAGGCGAAGTTCCTCGGCTCCTAGCCCAAAGGACCTGAAGATATGATGGCATGGATACCCATTGAAGTCCTTGGATTTAAGATAGAAATCTGTCGCGTCATTCAGAAGCGTCTCTGTGTCCATGGCGTCTTTCTTTTTCTGCTAACGAGGCTGCGGATAAGCTGCAAGCGGAAGGCACGCTTGCGTGCCAGAACGCACGTCAGCTTCATCCGTTGTTGGGAGGCGCTACGCGCCGGACAGCAAGCGGATGGTAAGCCGCAGCCTCGTTGTGAGGGCGCGCAGCGTCCTCGCAACGGCGAAGCTCACCTGCCGGGCGGCTGTGCAATCGAGCCTTCTGCCCAGGAACACCTACACGAGCGCCCGCAACTTCGAATTCGGCGCAGCTCAGCCCGGTCAGGTGCAGCGACTTGTTGTGCGGCGCTTTACTTCTGAAATGTATTACTGAATAGCTTGCGGAACATCTCATGTCCCCGCTCTTGTAGCTCTTCACTGCTCTCATCACCGAAAGCAAGAATCTCATCGTTTTGCCACATGCCGTCAACTGGTGCTAGCACTTGCTCACTAATAGCACATGCAATCTCGACTTGTCGTTCCAGGTCGTGCGTGGCGTAGAATTCGACCATTGCCTCATAAATCTCCGGCTCGTGATGTCGTAGATACTCAATCGCGTATTTCTCGCCCTTGAAAACGCGGCCCCTGACGTGGAAATAGGTCTCAATGAGCCAGTGGACGTTTGTACTCAATAAGAATCGACAGAAGACCGGCATTATGTCCAGCCGCCCTTTGATTTTATCAAAAACGTGCTTGTGCCCATGTCGGGTGAAGGCAATAGCATGGGCAGAAAGTCCTTTGGGTGGAGATTGCTGTCTCCGTCGGCGCAACTCTTCAAGCGCGCGTGTCACCTTACCGGTTGGATCTTGGAGTACTCTCCCGTCAAGCAATGCTACTAAATGAAAGCCATCTGTAACATCCAGGTGACGGATCTCATCAAGGGTCACCAAATTGAGGTCTACGGGAACGCCGCCAACATAGAAATGCAAGCTCTCTACGGTAGGGCCTTTGTGGTCTAGTACCACAAACAAGTCGCAATCTCCCATCGCATAATCGTCTGCCTGATGGTCACTGCCGTACTCGATTAAGCCAAGCACTTCTGGATGATGCTTCAGCGCGGACATCATTTCATCTATAGTTTGCATCATCGCCATTTCTTGTCTCTTGCGCCGCACAACGGGGCTGCGGATAAGCCTGCGAGCGGAAGGCACGCTTGCGTGCCAGAACGCACGTCAGCTTCACCCGTTGTTGGGAGGCGCTACGCGCCGACCAGCAGCGGATGGTAAGCCGCAGCCCCATTGCGAGGGCGCGTAGCGTCCTCGCAACAATGATTAGTGTGCAAACACGCCACATAATAGCCCGCGGTCGTCTATACGTCAACTCCTTATTTGCTGATGTTTCCAGCCCTTTTCTGCCCACATATTGGCTCGGCAATTATCGCATGGCAAAATATGACTATGAAGTCAGCGGGAGAGCGTGGTCGCATGATCGTGTCTTGCCTCTTGCATCCGCGGCCTTTCCGCGCTCCATCATCTTCCCCGACTTTTCCGCAATCACTACAAAGCAGGTGCTTGCCGCAGGCGTCCCTGTCGCCAGGAATCCCCGCGACAACCCAGAAAAGAAACGAGCAGGCCGAAAGAGTCGACCTGCTCACCAAAGAATCGATAGCGGACTCAGTACCGGCGTCGACCTCCGCTCTGTCCCCCTTGTCTCGGGGGACGTCTCTTCTTGTTGCAATCCGCACAATAAACCGGACGATCGGATGAGGGCATAAATGGAAGCTCCTCGATCTTCTTTCCACACTCCGCGCATTGCAAGTCGAGATGTCGCACATCGACCATTCTTCGCTCCTGAAATGCCATTTCCTCTCCTTTTTCTCTCGCGCCGGCAACACCGTTTGCTGACGACCGGAGACTATAGATATCTAACAGTATACCGATTCGTGTCTAATTAAACGAAGTATCGGCAGGGTTGAGTCTCAAACATACAGCAAGTTCGTGTCTTGCCTCTTGCATCCGGGCCTTCCCGCGCTCCATCATCTTCGAGCGTTCCCTCAGATGAGATTGATATGCGCCCTTACCACCGGTCCTTTAGAAATTTGGCGTATACTGTTCGCACACATTAAAGGTGGGGGCAGGATCAGGTGTGTAGTCGGTTGATCCCTCTCATCTCCTAGCGGAAGATCCGCCGGAGCTCATCGCGCAGCGCCCGAAGCGCAATACGTAGTTTGGTGAAAAAAGGAAGGGTAGAAGCCGCAGGCCACTTCCATACGATCCCCACTACCGCAAGGACAACAACAACGGTCGCCAGGAAGTGGAGAAACCCACAGGAGAGGCTCAGGACTACCGCGATCAACACGACGACAAGACAGAGGGCGAGGTCGGCCGCAGTGAAACGGCGCGCCTGTTGGCGGACCGCGTTTCTCAACGACCGGTAGGCGAGCCTGAGTTTATCCGGGAAACTCGCCTTAATCCCCCATGGCCACTTCCACACAAGGCCTATCAATCCAAGGACGATCAAGAGATCAAGAAGGTTTGCGATCACACCAAGCGCGACCCCAAGGACGACCCCCAGGGCGAGAAGTACAAGCGCCAGCAGAAACAGGGCAAGCGAGAGCGGAGAGAGAAAGATCATCGGAGCCAAAAGCCCAAGCGGGAGGAGGAAAGGAAGGAGGAGAGCTAAAAGCAGGACGCGCACGATCCAAACGAACAGGGTCATCGTGGTTTCACCTTTAAGCTCGGACGGGTAACACCTCTTATGAGCTTCTCCTTCCTCATATAAACCGGACGATCTGGGCCAATGGGCGACGGGGTGACCCAGTCGGGGACTCCGCCGGGTGGCCGATCGGGATGATCGCCATCAGTTCCTCGCCTTCTCGTGCTGCAACCAGCGTCTCGACCACCTCATCGCGCGCCACCCCCATCCAGCAGGCCCCAAGCCCAAGGGCGTGGACCGCGAGCAGTATGTTCTCGATCGCCGCACCGATCCCTTGTGCGTCTTTTAACTCATCGTAGCCCGCATCGTGGTCCAGAAGCACAGCAAGCGTTACTGGCGCTGCCGCGACCATCCCCTTTTGTGGCACTAGCTTTGCCAGCTCCGCTCGCCGCTCGTCGCTTTCCACCACAATAAATCGCCATGGTTGGGAGTTCTTCCCCGACGGGGCGAAGCGGCCTGCCTCAAGGATCGTCTCGATCTGCTCTCGTGTAACCGGTTCGTTTGTAAACCTGCGGACGCTCCGCCTCTTAAGTATCGCCTGTAAGATCTCGTTCATCTCGCCCTCCCTACCAAGAATTATACCAACGCTTTAAACTTCCTGGCCAATAGCGACCTGAAAACAGGTGGTGTCGCATCCTCCTCGCAAGTAGAATGAACAAAGCCGCTAAGGAAAGGGAGGTTTATTCGTGGAGGGCAAGATCAAACAAGCGATCGAGGCAAGCAACGCCGACTACACTGAGGTGCGCATCGAGCGCGAACGTCGCAGCCAGGTGCTTTACCGTAAAGACAAGCTTGAGAACCTTGAGACCTCGAGCGAGTTGGGCGGAATTGTCCGCTGCCTGAAGGATGGGGGCTGGGGAATCGCGGTTTTCAACGATATCACTCAGTTAAAAGAGAAGGTAAAAGAGGCAACCCGGGTAGCACAGCTCGTGGCCTTTCACAACGCGGAGCCGGTTGCGCTTGCCGAGGTCCCAGTGGTCCAAGAGGAGGTCAAAGCACATTTAAAGCACGATTTTCGGAATGTCTCCCTCGAAGAGAAAAAACGCCTCATCGAGTCCTACAACCGGATCCTCCTCTCATCAAGCAATAGGATCGTCTCCACAAACGTTCGCTACACCGACTCGTTCCGCGAGGTCACCTTCGCCAACTCGGAGGGGACGTTCATCGTCCAGGAGATCCCGGATCTGACCCTGCTTCTAGTAGCGGTGGCAAGCGACGGTCCGACGAACATTCAGCAGGGGTTCGAGACGTTCGGGGAGGCCAGCGGATTTGAGGTTGCCCTCGATCGGGAGGAGGACGCGGCAAATGCCGCCAAGCGGGCGGTAGACCTACTTGATGCCCGATCAGTTAAAGGTGGCAAGTACACTGTCATTCTCGACCCTGGCCTCGCTGGGGTCTTCATTCACGAGGCGTTCGGCCACTTCTGCGAGGCCGACTTCCTGTTTAAAAACGAGCGGCTGGCGAAGATCATGACGAGCGGAACCCAATTCGGGAAGGCCGACTTAAACGTGGTTGACGAGGGATACATCCCCGGATTGCGTGGAAACACACCGTATGACGACGAAGGTGTGGGGCGGGAAAAAACCTACCTGATCAAAAACGGCGTGCTTGAAAGCCTGCTTCACTCACGCGAGACGGCGAACAAGATGGGGGCCACTCCAACTGGAAATGCCCGCGCCATCTCCTATGAGCATGCGCCGATCGTCCGCATGACCAACACCTACATCGAGGCGGGCCATCACACTCTTAGCAAGATGCTCGCCAAGATCGATCACGGCGTATACGCGGTCAAGGCCTATGGAGGGCAGACGATGTTCGAGCAGTTCACCTTCTCCGCAGCCTACGGGTACGAGATCGTCGATGGGAAATTGGGAGAGATGCTCAAGGATGTTGTGCTGACCGGAAATCTCTTTGAAACCCTCCGGTCGATTGACATGATCGGGGACGACCGAACGCTCTTCGGGGGATCCGGTGGATGCGGGAAAGGTGGACAGTTTCCTCTTCCCGTAACGGACGGCTCGCCCCACATCCGAATCCAGAACGTAACAATAGGAGGGAAGTGATGGGCGCCCTGCTTGAAACGCTTGACGGAAAGGTTGACCAAGCTGAGTTATTCCACCTGTGTAGTCGGACCACCCCTATCGAGTTTCGCTCCGGAAAGCTTGAGTCGATCAAGGATAAACAGATCGAAGGGGTAGCGCTGCGAGTGATCGACAACGGCCGCCTCGGCTTTGCTACTACAACCGATGTGAACGACCTATCCGGGTTGATCGATGCGGCGATCGCTGCTGCTGCCTTTGGCGAGGAGGTCTCATTCACCTTCCCCAGCAAGAGGGAAAACGAAACCCCGCAGGTGTACGATGCGTCGGTCGCCAACGTCTCCGAAGAGGCACTGGTCGAGATCGGAGAGGAAGCGATCGCCCAGATCCGCACCGCAGATTCACAAGCCGAGATCAACCTATCCATCGCGAAGAGTGTGGAGAAAGTGGCAATTGAAAACACCTCCGGGTTAAAGCTCGAGGAAGAGCGAACTACGGTCTTTCTCTCAATCGAGGTAGAGAAGGCACGCGAGGGGGACATCTTTCTCTTAAGTGACGAGGCGCAAGTGCGCCACCTGGAAGATTTAAAACCAGGAGAACTGGTCGACCGCTTAGAAGAGCAATTGCGCCTTGGAAAGACGATCGTGCCCGCGCCATCGCGGAAGCTCCCCGTGGTATTTACCCCCAATGGCGCAATAGCTCTACTGCTTCCGCTCATCGTCGGGTTTAACGGTAAGTCGGTCTACCTGGGAACCTCTCCTTTAAAGGGGCGGATCGGTGATACCGTACTCGATCCCCGTCTCTCGATCGCAGACGACGGAACGTTCTTTAAAGGACCGAGAAGCGGGGCGTTTGACGATGAGGGAACCCCAACTTTCCGTACAGCGCTAGTGACTGAGGGTGTCCTGCAAGGGTTCCTCTACGACCTGCGTACCGCGGCCCTCGCCGGGGCAAAGCCGACTGGAAACGGGTACAAAGGGGGGCTTTGGGGGAGTGGGGGATTCCGCAGCCTCCCCGGGGTGGGGATGGGCAACGTGATCGTTGGTGAAGGGGCAACCCCTCAGGCGCGGATCATCACCGGGATCGAGGAGGGGCTCCTGGTAGAGGCTGTCCTTGGGCTGGGACAGGGAAACATCGCTTCCGGGGAGTTCTCCAACAACGTGGCGGTGGCGTTCAAGATCGAGGACGGGAAGATCGTCGGCCGCGTGAAGAACACGATGATCGCCGGAAATACCTACAACCTGCTAAAGGACCACCTAATCGCTCTTAGTGACAGTGCACGATGGGTGCACGGGACGCTCAACACTCCCGCTATCGCTGTCGATGCGGTGAGCGTGGTCGGCCCCCCAGGGTAACTAGCCGAACAAAACCCGCTCCACAAAAGGAAAATCCCAATAGCTTTTTGGGGGCTTGACAACATAACAGTGTTATGTTATACTACTGACTCGGCAAATACTCAGGAGGTGAGTTACGTGTACTTATCGACCTACGAGATCGAGAGGTTAGCAAAGGTGAAACACGAGGAACTGCTAAGAATGGCGAGGAGGAAGAGGATATTTAAATTGCACCGACAACGAGAACAGGTGAAAGACTACCGTTCGTCCGCCCTGGACGCTTTTTATTTTTTCCGCAAGAGAAAAATCCCGGAAACCTTATCGTAACAGTGTGTTGTTTCCTAAGGAGAAGGAGGCACGTGTGGACGAGGAAAAACTGATCTCGAAAAAGGAGGTCCTCGAGGAGATGGGGATCTCCTATGGCCAGCTCTATCGCTGGAAGCGCAAAGGATTGATCCCGGAGAGCTGGTTCATCCGCCGCTCGACCTTCACTGGGCAGGAGACCTTCTTCCCACAAGAGAAGATCCTCGAGCGAATCGAGCGGATCAAGGATTTAAAGGAGGACCATCCCTTGGACGATCTGGCAACGCTTATCACCAAGCGAGTGAACGCAAAGCTAGAGGTCGCCTTCTCTAAGCTGCGACAGCTGGGATGGTTGGACGAACACCTGGTGAAGATCTGTGGCCTTGAAAGGGACGAAGAGGGAGTGCTTTCCATGAAAGAGGCGCTCTGTCTTGGAGTCCTGCGTCACTTGGAGGGTAAAGCCAGAGATGAAGAGATGGATCTTGGCAGGAGGACTCTTGAGAGGGCGCTTGCCAGAAAGCCATTCGAACAAATACGAGAGGAGAAGCTTGTCTTGTATCTTTTGCGCAAGCGCCTCTCCGCCGCCGGTATCTCGGCTGAGATCAGCTTGGCAGTAGTAGCTACCGATGAAGCGACATTCGATCCAGAGATCGACGTGGTGCAAGCCGTCGATCTGGAAACCATTCTTGAACGGATCAAGCTTGACCTTGCAAAGGAGGAGTGATGAACGATAAGCGAAACTCTGTAAAGATCTCTGGTGCAGGGACGATCGGCGGTGGCACCTACGATCGGGTGTCCATCTCCGGAGCAGGGAAGATCACCGGCGACCTCATCGCCGAGGAACTCAAGATCTCCGGTGTAGGAAAGATTCAAGGCCGAGCGCAGGTAACGCAGATCGTCACCTCGGGGAGCGCAAACTTCACTGATTCCATCGTCGCTGAGGAGATGAGGGTAAGCGGGAGCGCGCGCGTTGACGGGCCGGGCCGAGGTAAAGGAACTCAAGTGCTCGGGAACCTTCAAGGTCGCTCGTGGCATAGCTTCCGAGTACGTAAAGGTGAGCGGGGTCCTGCACGTTGGAGCTGACGTTGAGGCGGATATCTTCAAGGCAAGCGGCGGCTTTCACATCGAGGGGCTCCTCTCCGCCGACCGGATCGAGGTTCATTTGGGGGGACGCTGTCAGGCAAAAGAGATCGGCGGGGAGAAAATTGAAGTACGCCGGGGCGGCTTCAAGCAGAAGGGCATTATTCTGGACGGCCTGATCAAGACGCTTGCCGGCGGTGGGGCAGCGGAACTGCAGGCAAGCCAGATCGAAGGGGATGAGATCTACCTCGAGGACACGACCGCCGATATAGTGCGCGGCAAGCACATCCAGATCGGTCCCGGTTGTCACATTGGCACAGTCGAATACGAAGAGTCGCTTGAGGTGCACTCAAACGCCAAGGTGGAGAAGCAGACGAAAGTGTAGGAAATCAGCTGTCAGCTTTCAGCGATCAGCTATCAGCCCTCAAGAAAACTGAGAGATGTGTGATCACTTGTGGTTAAGAGCTGATAGCTGAGGGCTGATCACTGAAAGCTGGTACCTGAAAGCTATATCCAAAACATGAAAGAAAATCGATCAAGCTGGAAAGCCCCTTTCTTCACCATCTGGACGGGACAGCAACTATCGCTCGTCGGCAGCCGTGCAGCGCAGTTCGCGCTTGTCTGGTGGCTTACAAGGACTACCGGGTCGGCGACCGTCCTCGCCACGGCAACGACAGTGGCCCTAATTCCGCAAATCCTGCTCGGGCCACTCGCCGACATTCTTAGAAATCCAGTTTTGGTACGTACGCGACGAGGTGAGCATCTCTCATGAGGGTCGCCGCCTTCTTCATCCCGGCGATCGTCCGTATGGAGGAGAATCACACAACGAAGGAGGAAGCAGGCGAGAGGGTCACGCCTGTGAAGGTTCCAGTCGACTGATGCAGCATCCCTTCCTAGTTGTTTAGCTGGCCAGAAATCCCTAGAAGGTCCGTTGCCTCTAAAACCTACACTGCCCTAGAAGTCTGGCTTTGCGTCTGATGAAGGCTCACGCGATGTTGGGTCCGAGGTATCATCCTCGGGTCGGCCTTGTAATATGTCTGCTATAGAACCCAAGAAGTCCTTGTCCTGAAGCGCGGGATCTCCCTGCTCGTCTTGGCCAAGCCCTTCGGAGCGCAAAAAACCACGGAGTGTGTCTTTTATGCATTCATCAGGGATATCAGAATAAATAAGGAAGTAAATCTCGTCAATTATGCCTTTCATCTTGATCAAAAGCTTTCGTCCCTTCCACAGAGCCCATATAGCTACCAATCCAACAAAAGGAGTGACAACAGCAATCAAAACTCCTAAGAGAAGCAAGATAAACTTAAGTATTGGAACATGCCCCTCACTGCCCGGGAAAACAGCCCATCCAAAATACGCCTCCCCAATAACACCTGCGATAACAAGACATACTGAACCTAAGAATACTGCTCCAAGACAAAGAAACCATTCCTTCACGAATTTCAGTAATTGCTTCAGGAACTTCAACATCACACCCTCCGAAAACAAGACTACGCAAACAGCCGGGTGTTATCAAACAACTGACTCTGTCCTCCCATAGGAGCCGAGCGTCAGTTTAGGGGACGTTTCTTACTCCTCTTCCATGCTTAGCGATTGACCGTATGGATCGCCCGGCCGAGAGCGTTCTCCGCCGCCTCTTTCAGACCCTCGGGGAGGGTCGGATGAGGATGGACCGCCTCAGCGATCGCTGAGAGCGGCAAGCCGTTCTGCACCGCGAGTGCCGCCTCGGAGATAAGATCAGAGGCCTCTGCCCCAACGATCTGAGTACCGAGGAGGTGACCTGATTTCGCCTCAGCGACAACCTGAAAGAACCCCTCGGTCTCCCTCATACCCTGGGCCTTGCCAAGCGCAGCATACGGGAAACGCCCGACCACAGTGTCGATCCCTTTCTCTTTCGCTAGCTTCTCAGAGAGACCGACTGAGGCTACCTCGGGGTCGGTGAAGATCGCCTGGGGAATCGTCTCATAATCGAGAGGAAGTTCATCGCCGACAAAGGTGGCAGCTAGCTTTAACCCTTCTGCTGAGGCCTTGTGAGCGAGCATCGGGCCGGGGACGAGGTCACCGATGGCGTACACTCCGGGAGCGGAGGTCTGTAGATTTCCGGCGACCTGAATGAATCCACGGCGATCGGGCTCGATCCCTAAAGTCTCCAAACCGATCTCAGAAGAATTCGGGCGCCTTCCGACCGCGAGGAGAACTCGATCGGCTTCGAATGACTCACTGCTCTTGGTTTTTATCGCCAATCCCTGCGCCGTCTCTTTATAAGTCTCGGCAGCCATGTTGAGGTGGATGTTTATCCCCTGGGCTTTGAGCGAGCGCTTCAACGTGGCGATCGTGCGACGGTCGAGATCGATCCCGGGAAGGATTTCATCCATCATCTCGATTACCGTGACCGTACTCCCCAGGCGGTTGTAGATCGTGGCAAGTTCCAAGCCGATCACTCCGCCCCCAATCACGACGAGCCTTTGAGGAATCTCAGTAAGAGCCAAGGCCTCGTCTGATGACCAGACGTAAGGATCACTAAAGCTGTACCCAGGAATCTCGATCGGCGAGGAGCCTGCGGCAAGCACGATACGCTCAGCATCGAGCGTTTCCCCAGTAGAGAGAGCGACCCGTCCAGTTCCATCGAGTCTCCCCCGCGCCTGATAGACCGTTACCCCGTTCGACTTGAGAAGGGTGGCGACCCCATCTACCAAACCGGAGACCACCCCCTCCTTCCAGGACGCCAAACGGGCTAGATCAATCCGTGGGGCAGCAAATTCTATCCCCATCTCACCGGCGCTTTTAGCCCGCTCCAAGAGCTTGGTCGCAGAGTATAGGGCTTTGGTGGGGATGCAACCCCTATTTAGACAGACCCCGCCGAGCTTTGCCTCCTCGATAAGGGCCACGTTAAGTCCAAGCTGTCCCATGCGGATTGCAGATACGTATCCGCCTGGCCCGGCTCCAATTATGGCAACGTCGTACTTCATGCTCCTAACTCCTTATCTTTGGGGAAGACGGTACCAGGAGCGAACCTGCAAAATCAAGAACACCTCCGTGCCGTTCCAGCAAAAGGCGCATACTATGCGCCATCACATATCTACCCCGACAGCAACTTCAGTAATATAAGGCTACCGTATGTGCGAATGTAATGCTCATTACAGACAAACAAATGGTTAAGGTATATATTAGGATTGTTACTATCTGATAAAGGCAAACCCTTCGCAAGGAGGCGACGCAAAGCCACGGGCCCTTAAAGGGTAGCCGGGCTGCCGAAGGTGAAACACAAAGACCGTTGGCTGATTCTGAGTATATTAGGAACTTGCCTCCTTTTATTGATCCTGAACGGGATGCAGAGGTCCTATGTGGCCGGTGGGGCGGGAACCTCTGGAACATTCACTGTCGCTAACTTAGATAATCTTGCCTTTTCTTGGAACATCGAGCGGATCGAAGCACCCAAAGCGTGGGAACGAACAGCCGGTTCCCAAGATATCGTGGTGGCGGTAATCGATAGTGGAATCGACACGACTCTGCCGCAGCTTGCTGAAAAAATCTGGATCAACCCCGGTGAGACAAAAGGAAACGGGATTGACGATGACGGGAACGGCTATATCGACGACATCCACGGGTGGGACTTTCGCGACAACGACTCAAGCTCACTTGACGGATCCAAGATTCACTGGCATGGGACGTTCATCGCCGGGATCATCGCTGCCCAGCCGGGGATGGGCAAGGTCGCCGGCGTAGCCCCAGGCATCCGGATCATGGATCTGCGTTTCCTTGACTCGAAGAACCGTTTCTACGGAAGCGATTGGAAGAAATTCGTAAAAGCGGTTGACTACGCGGTAGACAACGGAGCACGGATCATCAACCTGAGTGTGTACACCAACGGGAAGCCGCCGCTCATCCTGGAGCAGGCTCTTCGCCGAGCGGTGCAACACGGGGTGATCGTCGTTGGGATCGCTGGCAATGACTCCGAGCCGCAGGTGTGCTACCCGGCAAAGTACGCCTCTGTACTGGCTGTCTCTGCGACCGATCGTGATAACCATCTCGCCGATTTCAGCAACTACGGCACTGAGGTCAGCGTCGCCGCCCCGGGGGAGAAGATCACCTCCCTTTTCCCGGGAGGCGCCGTCGGGACGAGTTCTGGGACGTCATTCTCCGCCCCACACGTAAGTGGAACCCTTGCCTTGATCCTATCCTGTAATCCTGATCTATCGCCCAGCCAGGCGGTAGATCTCCTTAAACAGACGAGCGTAGATCTCGGCAATTGCGGATGTGACCGCCAGTTTGGAGCCGGCCTGATCGACGCCGGCCAGGCGGTAGCCAAAGTGCGGTAAGAGGGGGAAGCCCTAAAAAGTCGCTGGCCCTGGGTCGCAAAGTGCAACATAATCCGTTCGCCTGCCCTCTCCGGGTGGCAGGTTGTCTTCTGTTGTCTCTATCCCCATAATCGGGATCATCTTCGGCTTTGTGTTCGCAGAGGAAGGAAACAATGCTTCTTGGCTGTCACCTGTCAATCGGAAAGGGGTTCACCGGCGCAATCGAGGCAGCGGAGAATCTTAGTATAAACGCCCTACAGATTTTCTCCCACAACGCATCCTCCTGGAAGATGAAGACGATCACTAAGGAGGCAGCCTCCTCGTTCCAAACACGATTTAAGAACTCGCCGGTCGAGGTTGTAGCGATCCACACGATGTACCTGCTGAATCCAGCGAGTCAAGATGAGGTGCTCTTCGAGCGGTCGGTCGCAGCACTTGAGCAAGAGGTGAAGCGAGCTGGGATCCTGGGGATCGATCGGATTATTACCCACCTCGGCGCACACAAGGGAAGCGGGATTGAGGCGGGGATCGCACGCATCGTTGCCGCTTTGGATCGCGTGATCGCCTCAGAAACATTCTCCTCATATAAAGGAGTAGAAATCCTCCTCGAAAACACGGCAGGAACAGGGACAACAATGGGAGCGAGCTTCTCCGAGCTGGGAGCGATCATCAGCGCTCTCTCAGACGCAAGCCGTGTGGGGGTCTGCCTCGACACCTGCCATGCTTTTGCTGCCGGCTATGAACTCCGTACCTTCGAGGGGCTCGCGGAGACCTTGGAGGCCCTCGACCGCGAGGTGGGCCTGGGGCGTCTTAAAGTGATCCATCTGAACGACTCCAAATACCCGCTCGGCTCCCGTCGCGACCGCCACGCGCACATCGGCTATGGCGAGATCGGGATGGAAGGTTTCTCCTTGATCGTGAACCATAAGGCGTTGCACGACCTTCCATTCATCCTTGAAACCCCAAAACAGTTCGATGGTCAAGCGGATGCCGACCGGATAAACTTAGACCTAGTCCGATCACTACGCCGGAAATAAGGAGGGCCCATGAAACTATTTATCGACACGGCAAACGTCTCTGATATTCGTGAGATGGCCTGGCTCATCAACGGGGTGACCACAAACCCGACCTTAGTGGCGCGGGAGAAGCGGCCCTTCAAAGAGGTCATCGCCGAGATCTGCGAGATCGTGGACGGCCCGGTGAGTGCGGAGGCGACCGCCCTCGATGCAGAGGGGATGATCACCCAGGCCCGCGAAATTTCGACTATTCACGAGAACGTCGTGATCAAGATCCCGATGACCGAGGAAGGAATGAAAGCGGTCAAGACCCTCTCTCAAGAGGGAATCCACACGAACGTTACCCTCGTCTTCTCGGCAAACCAGGCACTTCTAGCGGCAAAGTGCAGGGCGAGCTTCGTCTCCCCTTTTGTTGGGAGGATCGACGACGTCGGCGGAGATGGGATGGACCTCGTCTCACAGATCCTCGACGTTTACACGGCCTACGAATACTCGACCGAGGTGATCGTGGGGAGCGTGCGCCATCCTAGACACGTGCTCAACGCCGCCCTCCTCGGCGCTGACATCGCCACTGTTCCATATGCCGTGTTGAAGAAGCTCTTCAACCATCCGCTCACCGATGTGGGAATCAAACGGTTTCTCAAGGATTGGGAAGGAGTGCCTAAATGAATTTCGAGCGCTACGAGGGGACGCGTGACGCCTATGGGGCAACCCTGGCGGCGCTCGGTCACGAGGATGAGAGGATCGTCGTTCTCACGGCTGACCTTGCCGGGTCGACCAAGACCGGCCTATTTGCCAAGGAACATCCAAAGCGGTTCTTTAACATGGGGGTTGCTGAAGCTGACATGATGGGGGTCGCTGCGGGACTGGCCATGAGTGGATACCGGCCGTTTGCCTCCACCTTTGCCATCTTTGCCACCGGGAAGGCGTGGGAGCAGGTTCGCCAGGTGATCGCCTACCCCAATACACCTGTGCGGATTGTCGCAACCCATGCCGGCCTCACCGTCGGCGAGGACGGGGCAAGCCACCAGATGCTCGAAGACATTGCCAACATGCGTGTACTGCCGAACATGACAGTGCTCGTCCCGGCCGACGCAATAGAGGCAAGCGCCGTGACGCGTTTTGTTGCTGGCTACGATGAGGGACCAGTCTACGTTCGCCTTGCGCGCGCTAAGTTCCCGGTCATCCTTAAAGAAGATTACGCCTTTGAATTGGGAAAGGCCTCAACCCTCGCCGAAGGGACCGATGTATCGCTCTTCGCCTGCGGGGTGATGGTCTCTACCGCGATTCAAGCACGTGATAAGCTTGAGAAAGAAGGAATTTTCGTCGAGGTTGTAAATGTCTCCACGATCAAGCCACTCGATAAGGAGACGCTCCTCGCCTCGTCAAAAAAGACCGGTGCGGTGGTAACTGCCGAGGAGCACCAGGTCTCCGGTGGGTTGGGAAGTGCCGTCTGCGAGCTTCTTTCAGAAGAGCTTCCCACCCGCGTGGTACGCGTAGGGGTGCGCGATCGCTTTGGCCAGTCAGGGAGCGCCGATGCACTCATCGCCCACTACGGCCTTGATACAAGCGGGCTTATAGCTGCAATCAAGCAGGTGCTGCGCCAGTAGCGGTACCACTCACAGGCACACGTCGTCTAAAAGGAGGACTACCCATGAGTGCCCTCACCCACCTGGAGTGCTCCTTTTGCGAAAAGGAATATGAGGCAGATGAGCTTCACACCTTGTGCCCCGCGTGTGGCAAACCGTTGCTCGCTCGCTACAACCTAAAACGAGTCGGGGAGGAGTGGTCAAGAGAAGACCTTGCAGTCCGTGTGGCGTCGCTGTGGCGCTATCAGGAGGTCCTCCCTGTTCGACATGAGGAGAATGCCATCAGTCTGGGGGAGGGGTACACCCCACTCCTGCGGGCAGAGCGTCTGGGGAGGAAGCTTAAGATGAGGAACCTCTTCATCAAGGACGGGAGCCTAAATCCCACCGGCTCATTCAAGGCGCGCGGGCTGTGTATGGCTATCTCACGTGCTAAAGAGCTGGGGGTCAGTGAAGTGGTGATCCCTTCGGCGGGAAATGCCGCTGGCGCGATGGCCGCCTATGCCGCTAAAGCGGGGATGAAGGCACATGTATTCATGCCTTAGGACGTACCACTTCCGTTTCGGCTGGAGTGCAAGGCGTACGGGGCACAGGTCACGCTCGTTTCCGGGCTGATCACCGACTGCGCCTAGCAAGCGAGGCAGGCCGCGGGGGATCTTCGCCTGCCCTGAAGGCGGCGCCACCCTCGCCGCCCTGGAGACACTCCTTGCTAAGGGTTGGCTCATGCCTGATGAGATGGTCGTCCTGTTCAACACCGGTAGCGGCCTCAAGTACACTTAAAACACTGTCGAGGAGCTGGACTGTCTATCTTCGCTGGCTCAACACTTCTTCACGCGGGTAGTCGCGGCCGCCTTTAAAAATGCGGCACACCTTTCAAAGTGCGCCGCACTCTACATTGATGCCTCTTTAAGCTTCCCTACTATAGAGCAACCACGTCTTGCGCTTGCGGACCCTTCTCCCCTTCGGTGACCGTGAACTCCACCTTCTGTCCTTCATCCAACGAGCGATAGCCCTCGCCGCGAATGGACTGAAAGTGCACGAAGATATCTTCACCTTCCTCGCGCTCGATGAAGCCATAGCCTTTAGAGTCGTTAAACCACTTGACGGTACCGGTTTCACGCTCTGCCATAATCAGTACTCCTCCTTCTTGCTGGGTGTTTAATCGGGACAGAACGTTCTAAGCGGACATCAGGAAAACTGTACTCCAAATTAAAACGACTGCACGACTACCAACAACACACGAAGTGTAGTACTGGTCCGCTCCTTTGTCAAGGTGAAGATTAAGCTCGCCTGAATCGTTAGCTTTTCACCGCAGAGAAGGATATATCCGTCCCTTTGTGCTCGATGGCCTATTTTCGCCCCAAACCCACGCCAGGTGCTCCGTAGAGAGTTTCCGGGTAAACCGGCTTACTAGAAGGAGCAGGATCAAGCCGCTGGCGATCCCCGGGATGAAGCCGTGCAGGCCGAATGGTGATCCAAGTGCCATCCAGATGAGGGATACTACCAAGCCACCTCCCATCGAGGAGAGGACGCCCCAGCGCGTCGCACCCTTCCAGTAGATTCCGAAGAGAATCGGCCACAGGCAGGTGGAGGCGATCACCGCCCAAGCAAAGGCCGTGAGCACCAGCACCAAAGCCGGTGGCCGCAGCGCGATCCCAAGCGAAACCAGACCCACCACGGCGCTGGTGATCCGACTGTAGCGAAAGGCCTGTTTCTCCGAGAGCGGTTTACCGAGCCCTTTCTGAGCAAAATCATGGACGATGGCGCTTGAGGTGATGATCAACACGGAGGCGAAGGTGGACATGCCGGCAGCGATCACCCCGGCGAGGAAGATCGCTCCGCCCCACGGGGATAGGACGGTCTTAGCCAACGTGGGAATAGCAAGGTCGGCGTTGGTAAGCCCGGGATGGAGGACTCTTGCGATCGCACCATCGAGGTAAGGGAGCAAAGCCATGCTCCCGCCCAGCGAGGTAACCACCGTCCCAATTCGCAGAACATCGACGCTCTTGATCGAGTAGAACCTGACCAGAAGCTGAGGCATCCCCCAGACGCCGAAGCTGACGATGAGGACGTAGGAGATCAACCCAGCCCAGCCCCAGGCACCGGGTGTTTCGACTAGGCCCCGATCGACCGCTGCGAGTGCCGCGTTGGCCGCCGACAGGCCTCCCACGGCCTTGAGTGCCCCAACGGTGAGCAGGATCAGCCCTGCTCCCATCACCCATGCCTGGAAGAAGCCAGTCCAGACCACGGCGAGATACCCTCCCAATGAGACATAGAAAACGATGATCACGCCGGAGAGGAGAACACCGACGATGTAAGGAATGTGCATCAACCCCTCGAAGATGTGACCCATTCCTTTGAGGATGCTAACGTTGTAGATGATCAAGAAAACAGCGATAACCAATGCAGAAATGATCCGGGCCTCCTTGGCCTTAAACCGCGTGGCCAGGAATCCTGGGATGGTCATCGTCCCAAGTCTTGCGGTGAACTCCCTTAGCCGTCTGCCGAGAACGATCCAGGCGAGAGTGCACCCCAAAAGAACGTTAACCGCTCCGATCCAGAGGGTGGACATCCCGTATTGATAGCCGAAGCCCCCACCGCCGATGATGACGACTGAGGAGAAGTAGGCGGCGACATAGGACAAAGCCGTAACCCACGGGCCGATCCTTCGCCCGCCGATGTAGAAGTCCTCCACGTTTCGGAGACTCCGCGAGGTAAACAGACCAACGATGACGAGTAATCCCATATAGAGCAGCAGAACGAACGCGTAGATCGCGGTTTCGCTCATCATTGACCCCGGCCTCGTTTAAAGAACCACAAAGCCCAGATGATCGAGCCCAACACACTCGCCCCAGTGACGACCCAGGCAAAGAAAGTTAGCCATGGAGTCTTAAACAGTCCCATTCTAGCTTAGGTTTCCTCCATCATACTGTCGTAGGGATAAGATAGAGGAGTGTGACAGACCGCGTCAATTTTCTCCATCGTCCCCCGCGGTGCTTCAAACACTAAAGAGGTTGACCGCTCACGTAGCCTCGGCGATGATCACTGCCTAAGAGAAGCCCTCGTGAAGTTCAGGGACGGGATCGGCTAACCCTCTCTCGTCAATGCCAAATTCGGTACATCATTAAAACCTGGTGTCCGCTGGTTGGTTGTTGATAGCCCTCACCGGCCAGTGAAGTACTGCAAACTACCTGGTTTGGGCTGCGGAGCCGAACAGTTCGCTTCACCGCAGACTCAAAAGATGTAACCTTAATCCCGCCCAGTTCACTTGATCCCTAGCTGCCTGAAGTCAGGGTAGTCGTACTTAAGCTAAAATAGTAAAAAGCCTCGCGACCCAGGCAAGCTCATCCTTTACCTTGACAACAGCATGAAACCATGCTAGAGTTCAGAGGTTGTTGGCAGTCGTTCTACTTGAAGTGAGGCTTATGCCAACTCGGTTTAGAACGCTCTGTCTCAATAGAAAGCTTAATAGAAAGGAGGACGAATACTTATGGCAGAGCGTGAAACCGGTACTGTTAAGTGGTTTAATGCCACTAAAGGGTTCGGCTTCATCTCGCGCGAGGAAGGCGAAGATATCTTCGTACATTTTAGTGCCATTCGCGGCGAGGGCTACCGCACATTGAACGAAGGTCAGCAAGTGGAGTTCACGGTCACCGAAGGGGAAAAAGGTCCCCAAGCGCAAGACGTAGTCGTGCTAACTTAAAAGACAAAGCTACATCTGATGAAATGCGATGCATTCAGACTAAGCAGTGCGCGATTCCTATACTAAAATGAGACCTTAGTTCGGCGGGTGGAAAAGTTCTCACGATAAGTTGAACGCCCATAGCGGGCAACCAGACCGAGTAACATCTTGTCCCACGTACTCGAGCTTTTGCAGGCTGCTTGTAATCTGCTTTGAAAGTAGCAGCATGCTCAAAAGGGAAGATACGCTACGGTTACTTCTTTTTAACGATCTCTTTGGCAAACACACACGGCCCCGGCCATAGCAGCGATGATCACCCACTCGATGGCGCGCAGGTACTCGCAGGTGATCTTCTCACCGGTGATTTCCTCCTCAAACTGTTCTCATGCTCCGAGTGCGTGTGGGTAGATCCAGGGAATTCCCGCTTAGGCCTTGGATAATGTGTCCTTTACCCAAGTCAAGGGAGAAAGGCAGGCCTCTTTCTTATCGGGTTTCTTTTCCGATCGCAAAGTGGTTAAGAGATGCGCTGTTTTACTCCGAGGCTTGTCCGTGTATGATGTAAGAAAGACGGTTTTTAAGTTCCCATGAACAACGGGCAGACGTTGACACACAACAGCACAAGCAAGGTGATATGAGGATGCCACAGGAAAAACACACGGTCACACCCCAGCTCCATAGGCTCTACACCCCGGGAGAAGAGATCGCCAATGCCATTACCCACGGTATCGGGGCCGGACTTAGTGTGGCCGGCTTAACACTGCTGGTCACTTTGGCCACCGTGCGCAGCGGCGATGTCTGGCACATTGTTAGTTTCAGTATTTATGGCACCACCCTTGTCCTTTTACACCTGGCATCGACGCTCTATCACAGCTTTCAACTTCCCCGTGTTAAACTTGTCTTCAAAATTATTGACTACGGCTCGATTTACCTACTGATTGCCGGCACGTATACACCTTTTCTCCTGATCAGCCTGCGGGGAGTGTGGGGATGGGCGTTGCTTGGCGTTATTTGGGGATTGGCTGTTGTAGGCATCGTCATGAAGTCCCTCTTCATCGGCCGTTTTAGGAAGCTCTCCGTTTTGACCTACGTTCTGATGGGATGGCTGTGTGTGATCGCCTTCAAGGAGATGTTGGCAAGGATTCCCTTCGGTGGATTGATCTTGTTGGTCGCCGGGGGGGTCGTGTACACGCTTGGTATCATCTTCTATGCGTGGAAGAAGCTTCCCTACAATCACGCTATCTGGCACCTGTTTGTCATGGGAGGAAGCATCTGCCACTACTTTGCCGTCCTCTTCTACCTGCTGCCCAAGGCTTGATATCCGATCCCACTCTACCTGGTGGAGGCCCTGGTTACCACCGGGAAGGGAACATGTTCCCCACCAATAGTGAACCCTAAGGACTGGACGAACGCCCACACCTAGTGCTACCGCAGCCCCTACGGCTTGCCTATCACGTAGGTACTCGTTGCGAACGAACAGGTTGCTGTTTACGCTAACGACCGATACTAAAGGCCATAAAGGGGGAATTTCAATGCCAAACCCGGTGATTGACTGCTTGATGAACCATCGATCGATCCGCACGTTCAAACCCGACCCTATCGAACCCGAGACGCTCGGGCTGATCCTTCGCGCGGGAACGCGCGCTGCCAGTGCAGGTAACCTTCAATCCTACGCACTTGTCGTCATCGACGACCCGAAACGATTAGAGAAGATGGAAGTCAAGGCACCCGCGGCGATCATCGCCCTGGTCGATCAGTACCGCCTCAAGCGCTGGTTTGAACTAAACGATGCGCCGTTCTACAACGATCAGGCGATTAATCTCTTTATCTCGTACTGGGATGCGGTGATCGCGCTGCAGAACATCGTCATCGCTGCGGAGAGCCTCGGCCTTGGGACCGTATATGTTGGGATGATCCTCTCCACCGACGTACAGGAGCTTCTCGGAGCGCCGGAGTACGTGGCCCCTGCCGGGTTGGTCTTCCTCGGCTACCCGGACGAATCGCCGCAGTTGCGGCCACGCCTGCCGCTTGAAGCGGTGGTGCATCGAAACGACTACCACATGCCGACCGACGATGAGATCCGTTCCTTCTATCGCGATAAGGACCGGGAATGGGACGAGGTGAGCGAGACGAAGAAACACAAGCTCAGCGAGAAGGGCATCCACAACTACGCGCAGGCGATCACCCTCGGTCACTACACACCGGAGTTCATCAAAGGAGAAAGTGAGAAGCTTATCGCGAACATCAAGAAAGCCGGATTTCGCTTGTAGAAGGAGAGGTCAAAGACCAAGCAGGAGTAAGATTGTCGTTAAGAGTCGGGAGCCGCTTCCTTCGTCGTCGTTGTCCATCGGCCTGAGCCACGCAGGAGTTCAAAAAGGCGACTTTTTCTACTTCGGGATAGAGCTCTCCTGGCGCGTTACAGGACCCCTTATCCATGCGAAGGTAACGTACATCACACAAATCGTATGAAACTGAACGTGATGTATGTCACAAACGAAAGCGCCCAAGATAGAACTCCCACCCAGAAGTTAGCGCGATCTAGGGGGTGTCGAGGGGCCATTGAAGTCTCCTATCCAGAACCCTCGAAAGGTTATCGAGGTTGGGTTAGAAGATATATCTTGGCATTCCGCTCGACCAGCTGGCAGATGAGCAGGGCTTCATTGAGGCTTTGCCCGAAGCCGACCACTCCATGGCGGGCGAGGATCAGCGCCTTGCTCGGGATCCCCTGCAAGATGTCGGCGGCCTGATCGGCCAACTCCTGCGTTCCAGCAGGAACAAAGGGCGCCACAGGGACAGGCCCTTTGATGACGGCCTCTATCTCCTCAGTGAGCATCGGAAGTTCGTTTGTCAACATACTAAGGGTAACTGCGTTCGTGCTGTGGGTGTGTACGATCGCCTGGGCATCGGGCCGGGCACCGTAGATCGTCACGTGGAGCCGAAACTCGGACGACGGCTCCCGCCCGCCGGCCAATTTCTTTCCGGCCAGTTCAAGCGTCACGAGGTCCGCTGGCTCCATCCGGGAGTAATCCAGGCACGTCGGCGTAATCAGGATGCGATCGTCCTGGCGACAGCTCGCGTTGCCGAAGCTACCGATGACCAGTCCTAGCTCAGCCATCCGCCGTGCAGCGATGATAAGATCTTTAGCCGTGCAACACATTCTCGATCGCCTCAGTGTAGGGAGGTTCCAATACACTCCGCTCGGTGATGATCGCCGTAATCAGGCCGGCAGGCGTCACATCGAATGCTGGATTACGAACATTGACACCTTCGGGTGCAATTCGAACATTTCTTATCTGTGTAACCTCACTGGGGTCTCGTTCTTCGATCGGGATCTGGCTTCCATTCTTGATCGTGGGATCAACCGTGGATGTTGGCGCGGCGACGTAAAAAGGAACTTGATGGTGATGGGCGAGCACTGCAAGAGGATATGTCCCGATCTTGTTCGCCGTGTCGCCGTTTCGTGCGATCCGGTCAGCACCGACCACTACAGCATCCACCTCGCCGCAAGCCATGAACGAACCGGCCATTGAATCAGTGATCAACTCGAATGGGATTCCGTCCTGCTTCAGTTCCCACGCGGTGAGCCGTGCGCCTTGCAACCGCGGCCGCGTCTCATCGACCAGCACTTTCTTGAGCTTTCCCACCTCCCACGCCGCACGAACGATGCCGAGCGCGGTGCCATACCCGCCCGTTGCCAATGCACCGGCGTTGCAATGAGTGAGGATCGTCGCTCCGTCTGGAATCAGTTTAGCACCGTGACTTCCAATTCGTTTGTTCGCCTCGATATCTTCCTCGTGAATCCGCTTTGCTTCGTCCAGAAGTCTTTCCTTAAGGAATTCCAATCCCGTGTCGCGATTTTCGCGGAACACCTGCGTCATTCGCTCAAGCGCCCAGAACAGGTTTCTCGCCGTCGGCCGAGTGCCTGCCAATTCTTCAATGACTTTCTTGAAGTGCTCATCAAGCACCGCTCCATCCGTGAGAGCCTGAATACCCAAAACGACCCCATAGGCCGCAGCAATCCCGATCGCCGGTGCGCCCCGGATCCGCATCTCGCGGATCGCGTCCGCCAACTCGCGGTAGTCACGGATCGTCAACGTCACGACCTCCTGCGGAAGGCGGGTTTGGTCTATCAATTCAATTGCGCCGTCGTGAAACGTGATCGGTGTGAGCATACGCACCTCAACCAGGAACGATGGTCAGATCATTCTAGATGGTGGGATTGAATCCTGCAAAGGGATGTCTACATACGTGTCAAGACGCTGATCTCAGATCATCTAGAATCTCAAACGGCAAGGCTTGGGTCTTCTGCTGCGCCAGTCTGGTCAATTCAAATGTTGGATTGCAAGACCAGAACATTAACCGACCGTTGCAGAGAACGCTTTTCCAGAGTGGGTTCTGTGGAGCCTGGGAGACTGATTGTAGAACTCAAGTGCTGGCCGCCGCGTGGTAAGCTTCGTTAGAAGGAGGTCGCAAAGCTTGTATTGAAGAACTCTTCCCAGCGATTCCTGAGGGGTAGATTCTTGGCTTCAGGGACCTCTGTAAACGATGATATGTTGATCAATGTATCAAGGTTTGTGTTCGTAATGCTGATGAACCGGACAAACAGGGTGGCTGTGGAAGTACTGATTGAGCTGGCGGGGCGGGGACCGCAAGAGTGGATGAATGTCGTGGAGCTGGGTGGGCGGAGCAGTACACGGTGAAGCGACATCTCGAGGATCCCCCAGAGCTCGTCCTCACAGCCGAGAAGCGTTCGTAGTCACAACGCCGCTTTCTTCGCGTTACACAACGGCTGCCCCTGCAAGCGACACCGCGCGGTCGTACCTACCGCATCATCACCCCGAGGTAGTAGGGCCAAATCACGAGGCCAACGATGCACTGCCACCACAGGAGCTTCGCGAACGCGATGGTGAACAGCCATCCGCCGAACCAGAGAAAGGCAGCCAGGCTTCCCTCATGAACCTTGTGTTCTGCCACGATCGTCCCTCCTTTCCGGATACCCTAGATTGTACATCCCTTCGAATGCCAAACGCAAACGCAGTCACGCGTCTTGGTCGAACGTTCGCGCAGCGTTCCCTACTCCTTCGGACGAAAGACGATCACCCGATCGTAAAGGACCTCCGCGACCGCCGGCCCGACCGCCGTCCCCGGCTCCAATTACAGACGAAACGCAACCCAGAGGTCGGGGAGCGTGTCGAGGTCGAGGAGGGTGCAGAAGTCATCGCGGATCGTCAGGGAATGCGGATCGGCGG
>JAUWGE010000019.1 GCA_030606565.1 Candidatus Bipolaricaulota bacterium
CCGCAGGGAACGCGAAGAAAAGCTGAAACACAGTAATGGGTAATCAGTGAAGAGTAATGAGAAAGAGCAAGTGGAGTTGATGTTCTGAGCTAATTGCTGACGGCTGAGAGCTGATAAATCCTTGGCGATCTTAGCGTCTTGAGTGAGTGAAACGAACGGACGAGAGAAAAAGCTTATGCCTCTCGCAGAGCCGCAGAGAACGCGAAGAAAAGCTGAAACACAGTAATGGGTAATCAGTGAAGGGAGGAGGGGCGATGAATAGCGGAATCGGGCAAGAGTTCATGGAGAAGACGAAGTACGAATATCTTAAAGCCTCGGATCAAGAGAAGGGTCTGTCACAACCGCCGCTAGAGCTTGAGCCTCCAATGGATGCTGGGGAAACCATCGACCTCCCCGCCCCGGCGAGCCTTAAGTTGGGAGAGGTCCCGTTAAGAGATGTGATCGAGACCCGCCAGAGCCTGCGCACTTATTCCTCACAATCACTCACCGTGGAGGAGCTCTCGTATCTGTTGTGGTGCACGCAAGGGGTCAAGAAGGTCGTGCCAGGTAGGGCAACGTACAGGACGATTCCCTCGGCCGGTGCCCGCCATCCCCTTGAAACCTTCGTGCTTGTCAATCGGGTCGAGGGGTTGAAGAGCGGTCTCTATCGGTTTCTAGCCTGCGATCACCGGTTGGTCAAACTCGCTACGGAGCCCGATATCGCCAAGCAGATGGTCAAGGCCTGTTTGGGTCAGGAGTTTGTAGCAGCAAGTGCGGTCACCTTCATCTGGACTGCGGTTCCATACCGCATGACATGGCGCTACGGAGAGCGAGGCTACCGGTATATGCACCTCGATGCCGGGCACGTATGCCAGAACCTATACCTCGCTGCCGAGGCGATCGAGGCGGGCGCCTGCGCTATCGGAGCCTTTTCAGATGATGCGATGAACGAACTCCTCGGACTCGACGGGGGCGAGCAGTTTGTCATCTACCTCGCGGCGGTGGGAAAGCGAAAGTAGAGCTCCTCAAACAAGAACGGAACAAAGGCAAGGAGCAAGGCTTTATAGCGGCGTCCGGCTGAGGGATCGCGGTTTTTGTCCCAGCGTCATAGCTATGTGAGGTGAGATGAGAAAAGAAGGAGGATCATATGACAAGGCGATTTGTGGTAGTGAGTATTCCAGCCTTTATTTTTCTGATTGTGATGGCGACCGGTACGGTGCTGTTAGCCGCCCCGACACCGGGTAGTACCGAGGCGGTCGTCACCATCGATGAGACAGGTGCGATGAGGATCAATGGCGAGCTCTTCTTTCCCATCGGGCTCTATCAGATACCCTACTGGGAGATGGCCGATGTCAGAGCTCACGGGTTCAACATCGTCGATGAGATACAACCCCTTACCGACTACCTTGACCGTACGTTCCTTGATACCGCCAAGGAGAACGATCTGTGGGTAAGAATCCCCCTGTTCTCGGGAGATTGGTGGAACGGCGACTGGGAGGAGATGCGCGAGGGGCAGAACTGGGCCTTTTTCATGGACTATCCAGATCATCACACCTCCCCGAAGCACCATCCGGCCTTTGCGATGTGGTATGTGGAGGACGAACCGTGGCACAATCCCCCGGAACCCTACTACAGCAACATGCGGGCGATGCACGACTACATCAACCTGCCTCTGGTCGACCCGAACCACCCGGACATGACCTGCCTCTACGACGCTTGGTTCGAGGATCCTGAAAGCTCATCCCGGCTGGATCACTTCCGCACCTACGCCTTCTTCGACGTCGTCGGGGTCGACTGCTACCCGCTCAAGCCTCCTCCCGGACCCAATCCCGCTGACGCCCCGCTGACCGCGCTGGCAAAGTGGGTGGACGACGCCTATGAAGCGATCAGACTCGAAGGGGAAGATGCGACCGTGCACATGGTCCTTGAGACCTTTCAATTCGGTGGCTGGAGGATGCCGCCCCCCGAGCAGCTCAAACTGATGGTTTATCTCTCCAGCATCCACGGGGCAAAAGGGATCTGGTACTTCTGTTACGGCGGGTCCACGCGCGATGGACAGCATTACGGCCCTGGTCCAGGGATCCATGACTTCCCCTTGATGTGGGAGTACGTCGGCAAGCTAAATCAGGAGCTTCAATCTCTGGGGAAGGTCTTCTTGTCACTGCCCATCTTAAGCACGATGACCGTGAGCACCTCTACGCTGGCTACACCGAATATCTACGGGTATGCGCCGATTCACTATACGCTCAAGTGGTACGAGGACTGCTACTACCTCATCACCGCCAACGGGTCCGAGAATCAGGGCTACACTGCCGCCTTCAACCTGCCGTTCGCCGAGGAGGTGCGCCAAATCGAGGTGCTGTTCGAGGATCGTGCTATACCACCGACCGCGGATGGATTCGCCGATCACTACGCTCCGATGGAGGTGCATGTCTACAAGCTAACCGTGGATAAAGGCGCCGGTGTCTTTAATGCGCCTTAGGAGCGCGGTTAAGTCCGAGAGGAGTCGGCAAGCTGTCGGGCGGTCATCGTGGCGGAGTAAAGAACCACGTAGCAAGCTGGGAGGTATCCAACGGAGGTCTTTTATAAAACTTCCCACGCCTTACGCCATGTAAGGAATTCAAATGGGATCGGTAACAGCGCTGGCTCAGCCTGAAGATGGCGGTCGAAGGGCAAGCAAGAAGCAACCCCTCCCGCGATGCGAGTAGATGCTGGCATCGAAGGGAAGGGTGGCTTGCCTATCGCTCCTCTATTTACTCAAGCTGCGCGATGACATCTTCTGTTAGCTGTTCCAGACCGGTCTCGCCGATCCGCACGTACACCTTACCGACCCTGATGATCACCTCATCTCCCAACGCCAGGTGCGGAGCGATCCATGGGACCAATGAGATGATCTCGAAGTGGGCACCGCTATAGGCAGCGATGTCGATCGTTTTCTGATCGGTGTAGGTGCTGTCTGTCCAGACCCCGTCCTGCATGAAGTACGTCCGGTCATCAACGACGCGCACGCTTTCCCAAACAGGCTGGACGGTCTCGCCTTCAGCCAAGGTCCTGAGCGACGCCGAGCCTTTTACTGCCTGTGCTCCTACTGCCGGTGCGGCCGCTGCACCCAGGGCATCGGCCATTTCCTCTGCGGAGTAGTCCTTGGATTCATCGACGAGGAACGACGTATATGGGGTGATGATCCCGTAGAGCTTGCTTAGGCGGATGACCTCATCGATAAGTTCGTCGCTCTCGCCGTAGAAGCGGATCTGATCGAGAAGGGAGGCGATCTTCCTTCCGGCCCACAGCCTGGGCAGGAACGAGGCATCAAGTGACACCTCGGGGAAGCTCCTTTGATAGGTGTACGCCAGGCTCTCCCCTTCGACGTCCCCTGTCAATTCGATCGTTGTCCCTCCGGAGCTGTGGTACCGCCCCACAAGTAGAAGCTGGCTCCCACGGAACACGTCGGGCAACACGCGCGGGTAGCTATCGTACGCCTCGATTGCTGGGATGTCGATCTGCGGGTCGGAGAGCACCGGCGAGGCGATTTTGCTGTAGAAGCTTGAGAGGATCACTTCCAAATTCTCACCTGGCTGCACGTAGGCAGTTGTGCCGCGGTTCTCCTGCGCTAGCCGATCGAGCAACACGGTATTGACGTTGTAGCCCACGCCAAAGGTAAACAGCCTTGCAGATGTGTCGTTTGCCGCCGTGGCGTGCTCGACGATCGTCAGCGTGTCCATCTCACCGACTGTAGCCTCTCCGTCGGTCAAGAACACCAGGAACCGCGCTCGCTCGCTTTCCTCAAACATGGATAACCCCAGTGTGAGAGCCTGATCAATGTTCGTCCCACCGCCCGCCTCGATTCGCTCGACCCAAGCGATAGCGCTTCCCATCGATTCGGCCGTCACAGGCATGAGTGTTCCGTGCAATGCTTCCGCGATGTCGCTGAACGAGATCACCACGAAGCGATCCTCCGGGTTGAGATTACCGAGGATAAAAATCAGGGCCTGCTTGGCCTGCTCGATCTTCTCGCCACTCATGCTCCCCGACTGGTCAAGCACCAACACGAGATCCTTGGGAATCACCGCTTTTGTATCGATCTTGACTTGCGGTGTGAGGATAAGCAGGAAGTAGCCGTCATCATCCCCTGCGCGGTAGGTGAGAAGCGTCATCCCCATCTGGTCGGGGTACACCGAGTAATAGAGCAGGAAATCGATGCTCGGGAGGATGTAGTTGTCCTCATGGACCGCTGTCGCTGAGTGCTCGTCCACCCGGTTGACCGTCAGGCCGTGAGTCGGTGAGTAGACAGCGCGAAGTGGGCTGCTGGTCTCAAGGTCAACGGTGATCTTCACGTGCTCGAGTGGCTGGGCCGAGAACCGCTCAGTGTCCAGCGGATACCGGTAGCGGTACACCCCCTGATCGGCCTGGAGAAGCTCGGTGTAGGCAATCTCGATGCGCCGCTCCCCACCGGCGGGGATGGGATAGATCCGCGCCGCGAGCGTGTCGCGCCCGATGTACTCGAGAAGCGCCGGGTCGATCGCTCGACGCACGTAGTCCTCGTAGATTTCGCGTGCCTCAGTCGCGGTTAGGATGCGCCCTTCCAAAGCCTTGCCGTCGACCCACATAGAGAAGCTTGAGACAACCGCTCCTGGTGGAAGCGGGAACACGTACCGCCCCTCGCTATCCCGATGCGTATCGTTGCGGAACAGTTGATCCACGTGGGTGGTGACCACACCGTTGCGGATCTCGACATGCACGCGGTGGTAGACGATCGTCAACCAGCCGTGCTCTGGGTGATCCGGTATGATTACCCCGTCGGCGAACGTACCAAACGAGACAAAGCCAACAAGCGCAACTGCGAACAGAACAAACAGACTTCTGTAGGTAAGGCTCCTCATCGATATCGCCCCCGTACGAATTCTTTACATATATACACGCAATTTCATCATCGTGTTTCGCGGCGGATCGCACTAGGCGAGCGAGGCTCGCCTCCGAGATTCGCCAGCGTGCAACCGGGGCTGCCAATACAATACCTGGCAAAGCATGAAGCTGTCCTTAATCCAAGGGGATCTGAGCGCAGCATCCCTGGTCAAGCTTCGTGGCTCACGGGACGACGACCTTAAAATCCGTTACCTCTGCCTGGCAGTGTGCTGAAAGTAGCTCGGCGTAACGCGTGGCCCAACGTTTGACAGAGGTCGAAGGCTCGTCAGCAGGGGCGTAGAGGATCGCCACGACGTTTTTAGTCTTTGGCCGGATCTTGGTCGTCATGGAGTCCTTGATCGGGTTCCCGCAGGGTTCCCACCCCTCTTCCGTCCGTTGGCAAACAAGGAGCAGATCCTCAAGGTCGATGGTTTGTCCTTTTGGGTTGAAGACGTAGGACTCCCCTGGCTTGCCGCGACGCAGCAAGAGTTGCGTTCCTGAAAGATCGGCATCGAAGATCGACCCTGGAAAGCTAGAGGCGAGGCTCACCGCGTTGTTGACATCGACCGGTCCGTTAACGAGCGGGAAGGAACCGTTAAGCGCCGCGCGTAGCAGGAACTCGCTTGCAGGTTTTCCCCGTCCGCTTGGGTGATAGCGTCCATAGCGGAGCATCTTGCGCACGCGGGTCCGCAGCTCGGCCGGCATGAACCCTTCACCCCCTGCCTCGACCTGCGCCAGGATTTCCTCCAGGAATGCCGGTGGCGTGGTAGTAGGAGCCGGTGGTTTGATCACTTCCGCCCAAATGAGGGCTGGAAGCACCGGTAAGGGGTGCAGACTCGGATCAAGCTCGAGCACGTAGCTCTGCTCGTTCATGCGTCCTCCTTGGGTACGTATGAAGCCTAACGCATCGTGCGTAATCCTGTCGTGATTGCGGGTTAACCGCCCTCGTCCCCAGAGATCAGGGCAGATTCCCGCAACCGCGTGGCGAGAGCGAGGCAAGCGACCATCAGCCCGGTGAGAATCAGGAGCGATGTCGCCATCGATCCGGTCGCCGGTGATTTGAGGGCATCCATCCCGATGATAAACACAATCCCCGACACCTGTCCGGCAAGAAGGAGCAGGCCATTCGATGTTCCCTCCGGCGCAGGGTACGTCACCTCAGCCGCGTATTGGAAGCCGAGTGGGCCGGAGCTGAGCAGGAAGGCACCAAGGACGAACGCCGAGGCGAGAAGAAGAGAGTAGCTCGTGGCGAAGGTGATCCCGATCAGTCCGGGGATCGCCCCGGCAAGGGCGAGGATGATGAATGGGACCCGGCGGCGCATCCGGTCGGAGAGCGGCGGGATGACGATCGCTCCGACGACCCCGCCCAGTACCATCAGTCCGCCAACGAGCCCGGCCTGGTCGATCGAGAATCCGCGGGGGCGCACGATCTCCTCGATCCACGTCGTTACGGCATTGAACACACCGAGACCGATGAAGAACAGGATGAGAAGAAGGATGAACTCTCGCTGATGAAAGAGGCGCTTGAATCCGTCGAAGACGAGTGAGCGAGCCTCCTCACCGACCGGCGTCGGCGGGCGCTCCCTTGCCAAGACGAAAAAGAGGATAGCGATCGCGGCCGAGAATGCTCCGTAGACCATAAGCGTCGTTGCGATGCTCGACCGAAGGACCAAGAACGGTGTGAGGGCCAGGCCGACAAAGATTCCAAGGTAGATCGCCAGCGTTCCCATCCCTGCCGCTGTCGCCCGCTCATTTAACGGGAACCAGCGGCCAGCTATTTTCGCGATCGCGTTCAACACGAACGGCTGTCCAACAGCGATACCGGCCTGAGCGATGAGAACCCCGGTGTAATCTGCGGCAAAGAGCCCGCGGAGCAGCCCGAACAGACCGGTCAGGGCAGCTCCTATCCCCACACCGATACGAATCCCGTAGGTATCGATTACCCACGACGCCGGGATCGAGGCGATGATGAACACGATCATGAAAATCATCGACAGAAGGCCGATCGCGAGGTCGGAGACGCCGTAGAATCGCGCCGCATCGCCAGTGATCGGGGCGAAGGTGATCCACAGAAGTTGGTTAGCCGCAATCACCAACATGAACGCCACAAGCATTATCCAACGGTAGCCGTACACGCGAACCCGCGACTTCTCCATCGAAACACACCTCCTCGATCTTGAGAGCACAGGGGCAAGATACACCGAGCTTCCTCGCCCCATCCACCACACTGTGCTCCCATCCTAAGAAAGCAGTTTGTGTGTGTCAATCACTGGTGGCCTCTGATGACGTTTCTAGAACTAGGCAGGTTTCTTGACTACTATAAAGAAACGTACAGTGTCGGTCCACACAATTAGCAGGGAGTCTGCGAAGGCATTGGTCACAGCCTATAGACCAATTACAGCGCGGAGAACGATCGTGACCAAAGATCGTTTCGCAACGAAGAATGGCGTTTTGGAGACGCAAACAGGGGGGAAGGGACCAAGGAGGTTAGGCTTTGAGACGTTTTTTGATCGATACGGACACGGCTTCCGACGACGCGGTCGCGCTGGTCATGGCGTTGAACCATCCCGACGTGCGGATCGAGGCGATCACGGTCGTCGCAGGTAACGTTCCGTTAAAGCAGGGCGTGCAGAACGCGCTCTACACGGTCGAGCGGTGCGGCAAACAGGTGCCTGTGTACGAGGGCCTCGAAAAGCCACTGCTCCGGCCACTTGAGACTGCACAGTACGTGCATGGTCAGGATGGCATGGGCGACATCGGCCTTCCCCTCTCTGGTCGCAGGCCGGCCGATGGGGACGGTGTGGAGGTGATTATTGACACCATCCGCCGCTTCGCCGGCGAGATCACACTCGTGACCCTCGGTCCGTTGACCAACGTGGCTGTTGCGTTGCTTCGGGATCCCTCGACCGCCTCCAAAGTCGAGAAATGTGTGATCATGGGGGGAATTGGCTTCGGGCACGGGAACGTCGTCCCAGCGGCAGAGTACAATGTCTGGGTCGATCCCGAAGCGGCGAAGATCGTGTTTGAGTCCGATCTGCCAATCGTGATGGTCGGCTGGGACGTCTCGCAGAGGTTCGCAACGTTCAACGATGAAGAGGCGGAGAAGATCCGGAGTGTCTCGCCGCTTGGTCAGTTCTGCGTCGACATCCAACGGTGCCTGAGGGAGTTTGGAATGAACGAGCTGAAACTGGTGGGATTCGATCTCCCTGACCCGATCGCCATGGCCGTCGCCCTAGATCCCGAGGTCGCCACGGTGACAAAGCGGCTCCATGTGGCGGTCGAAACGAGGAGCGAGCTCACACGTGGTGCGACTGTCGTCGATCACCTGGGGATCACGGGGCAAGAGCCGAATGCGGAAGTGGTGCTCGAAGCCTCGCGCGAGCGGTTCCTCAGAGTGCTCTATGACGCGGTGCAAAGTTGAGCGTGTCCGCATGTGACGCAGCTGTGAGGTGACTTTCGAGTGATCGCCGTCGTCGGGAGCATCAACATGGATCTTGTCGTCGAGGTCCCTCGGATCCCGCGTCCCGGGGAGACCATCCTTGGCCGTAGGGTTTCTCGCTATCCCGGTGGGAAAGGAGCCAATCAAGCGGTCGCTGCCGCGCGTCTTGGGGTAGAGACGGCGCTCTTCGGAAAGCTCGGACGCGACATGTTCGGGGATGAGCTCCTCCGGAGCCTGGAGGAGAATGGGGTCGACGTAAGTGCGGTCAAATTCGAGGATGATGTCGCATCGGGTCTTGCCACCATCTGGGTCAGCGACGACGGTGAGAACGCGATCGCTCTCGCGCCGGGCGCGAACGCGCTCGTCGATGGGGCATACGTGGATCGCATCCTCGATCACGTTGCCAACGCCGACGTGCTCCTTTTGCAGCTTGAGATCCCGCTTGAGGCGATCAGGCACCTGCTTCACCGTCTACCGAAGGAGAGGCCTCTCGTGATCCTCGATCCCGCGCCAGCTTCCGACCTCTCGTCTTTGCCGCTGAAGCGGATCGACATCCTCACGCCGAACAAGGGGGAACTTGAGGCCATCACAGGATGTGATGACATCGAGCAAGGAGCACACCAACTCCTTTCACGCGGCATAGGTAACGTAATCTGCACCGCCGGTGAAGAAGGCGCCTACTGGATCTCACCAGAGGGAGCTTCTTCCTTCCCTGCCCTGTTGGTTACGCCGATCGACACCACCGCGGCTGGGGACGCGTTCAATGGAGCCCTCGCGTGGGCGCTTAAGACCTGTCCGATCGGTGAGGCTATCCGTTGGGCCAATGCCGCCGCCGCGCTTGCCACCACCCGAAAGGGGGCGCAGCCATCGCTTCCGACCCTAGACGAGCTGAAGGCGTTCCTTGATGAGAAGGGACCGGGCACTACTCCGTGAACCTTGCGGGCAGGAGATCCTGTACAGTGGCCGCGTTCTAGGGCAACTAATGTTGGGTTGCAAGACGCGACCCCAGTAGCCCTGTACCGCATCCGGCTCCTGATTTTTGGGGGGAATGTAGCGTTTTTTACGCGCCCTAGATGCGCTTCTTATCGTCAGGAAGTTCAATCAACTTCAGCCTAAGGAGTTTCTTTGCGCGGGAGTAGATATCCTTTGTATCATCCTGCTTGCGGATACCCACCGCGACGATGATTATCCGATCCTTCTTTACCTTGTAGATCACGCGGTGCCGCGCAACGCGTAGACTGCGAAAACCGGCCAGCTCTTCCACTAACGCCTTACCTTGCTTCTTAGGGTCTTCGGTGAGTCCATCGATGCGGCGTGCAATAGTGTTGCTAATTCGCCTATCGGCGATAGCGTGGAGCATAGAACGTGCTTGCGGAGTGAGGAAGACTTGATAGGAAAAGGCCATTGGTTAAAGCTCGCCCTTCACCTCATCCCACGGGAGAAGGTCCTCACGTTCCATTTCTTTGATGCTTTGCCGCAGGCAAGCCATGAGATCCTCATCGCCCAGGATTTCAAGTGTTTCCACCAATCCGTCGTAAAGGTCCCAGGGCAAGACGGCCAAGACCGGTTTCCCGCGGCGCGTGATCGCGACTGCGTCGCGCATGTCATCAGATGTAAACTCCTCCGGGAGACGACTGAGTTCGGAACGAGCCTGTGTAATGGGGATGGATTTCTTGACCACCTTCAATCCCTCCTTTAACTGACCTTGTAAGTGTACAGTTGGGCGGACAGAAGTCAAGTTAGGTGTTGGATTGCAAGACCCGCCCCCTGCTGCGATCTCTCGCTTCAAGCTGAGAAATGCGTTGCGTAGGCAATCGACTCTGTACACGTGGTGCCAAAGTGCGGTAAACCGCGTCTTCCTGTCCCTCTTTGCTGCCTGCCGTATCCGTTCCAGCGCACGTTGCAGAGTATCCCACCACTGAGTGCGGACCCTGTTTTGCTGAACCAGATTCCCCTTGGCTGACTCCCTTCCCTCTGCTCCCTCCGCAGATGATGGCGCACCACCGCCCTTGTTCGGAAGCTTCATCGGTACCGTGGAGTCGTCCGACTTCCCATAGCCGTTCATCACCATCGTGTTCCCTTAGGATTCATGGTGCGGACCACAGTGCCATCCACCATGGTCAACCATGGGATCTCCCGCCTGGCCTGTGCCGGTACGGCAGACAGGTCTTCCGTGAGGTGTGCTTAGATGCGCGCACGGGGGTCTCAGACCGCGCAGGGTCCGAATGTACCTCGCGATTTAGCGGTACACTCGATGTTGCCCCTCGTCTATCTTCATAACGGAGGCACCCTGAAGTATTAGGGCCAATTTCACGGCTCGATACCCGCCTGCCTGTGCCGGCACGGCAGACAGGGCGCACATCTGCCCCTGTCAACGCTTCGCCCGTGCCCTTACGGACCCGGCGCATGACTCGGGGTCAGGGTGGATCGCTAATCCTTCCCTGTATCGGACTTTCACCAACTACACACCTCCGGCTTTTGACGGCGCTTTCGAAGATCCGACCCCTCGCCGACCCCTCGCCAGACTGGCCCTGTAGCAAGACTACAGGGAATGGTCAAGTTCAAGCATTGCACCCGACCGTTCCTAGGGTGGAAGGTCAACTCCCTCGGAGTCTAGAAGATTCGAACTCGCCTGGTTGTTGATGCGAGAGTGTTGCTACTCGTTACAACGGCCAAGAGCAGGTAGCTATTGGCCAAACGCACATCATCCTCATAAGATGTTGGAAGCGTGGAAAATATCCGTTTGACCTCACACCTGAAAGTTAGTGTGGTGATCCCCGCACTAGATGAGGAGCAAGAGATCGGGCAGTGCCTTGCGAGCCTTGCCCGTCAGATCTTTGGGGACTTTGTGGTCATTGTAGTGGACAATGGCTCCAAAGATGCTACTGTTTCGATCGCACGCACCTTTGGAGCTTTGGTCGTCCACGAACCCAGACAGGGTGTCTCCTACGCGAGAGAGACAGGCTTCCAAGCAGCGAGGTCTGACATCATCGTGTCTACTGATGCCGACACAGAGGTTCCGCAAAACTGGCTGCAGCGTATCCACAGAACCTTCGTTGAAGACCCAAATGTCGTGGCTGTATTTGGCCCGTATTGGTACAAACCGTTCTTTCCCCGTAGCGGTCTAGCTAGCGCACTCATCCCCCATTTATCGAGAGCGCTTATGTTTGGGCAGCGGATGAGTTGGAAGTTTGGGCATCCGTATTTCTCTGCGGCCAATTCCGCTGTCCGTCGCGAAGCTTTCCTCAAAGCCGGTGGATTCCGTTCTTCTAAAGATGGACAGATCTACTCGGATTGGGAGGACGTCCAGTTAGGCATGAAACTGCATCGGATTGGCAAGGTCTGTTATCTGCCGGATCTTGTTGTCCTGACCTCTGCCCGCAATCTCAAGCTAGCTAATGCTCGAGACATTCTTTTCGGTACTCCAAAGAAGGCATTGCGCGTGCAAGTCATGGGAAAAGATCTGTAGGCTGCGCGCTTTGTTTAGACGTAAGGGGGGTGAAGAAGCATGGCGGAACGAGAAACCGGCACAGTTAAGTGGTTCAACGCCAGTAAAGGGTGGCTCTATTGCGCGTGACAGCGGAGGGGATGTGTTCGTGCACTTTACCGGCATTCGCGGTGAGCGGCGTGACATGTTGAAGGAAGGCCAACGCGTGAAATTCATGGTCGTGAAAACACAGAGAGGACTTCAGGCAAAGGACGTGGTTGTTTTAGACTGAACCTAAGAATGCAAGAAAAGACAGGGCGAAACGCGAAACTCAAGAGGCCTCTCGTCCTGGGAGTATGAACTAGCCGCTTAGGCTGAGGGGGTATCGGTGTGGCTCAGATGTCCTAATTTGCGACATCGCTAGGAAGGTATCAGTCTTTTCTCATCGAAAGATGAGCATGAGCGCGTGAGTCGTTAAGTCAATATACCCGGTTTGGAGAAGGAGCGAAAGAGCTCGGCCTTCTTCTCCTGCACAAGCTTGGCATACTCCGTGTCACTGTGTTCCCGCTCTACTTCCCTCAGGTAGTCCATCGTTACGCCTTTCTTGAGGAACTGCTCATGGTTGAGCAGGCTCTGGAACTTCTCAAATGGCGTCAGGTAGGTTTCGTACTTCTTCTTAATCTTCCCCTTCGCATCCACCGTCTCCGTGGCGAACCCACATGGACGATGGAAGTTCAGGTAGGTGTTGAACGTCTCCTTGTAGAATGACTGGATCTTTGTTGCCTCCGACTGCGGAATGTGCCAGTATCCCATCTCCTTGCGAATGATGCTCCCATTCTTCCCTTCTACCAGCGCTTGATCATTGGTATGCCGTGCTCTGCTCTTGGTGAACTCGATCAGTAGCTTGTTGAGCAGCTTCACCACTACCTTGTTGACATACTCGCTCCCATTATCTGAATGAAACCCAAGGATGCGAAATGGATACTGGGAAAGGAGGTCCTTGAGAACGGGAACGAGGTAGTGCTCGCTGATCTTCTCCGTACAGCCAATCACTTCCCATTGTGTAACCTCATCGATGGTATTGATGTGGTACACTCCTTTCACCCCGTTGAGATCTCCTTGATGAACCGTGTCCACCCGTATGTACCCTGGCCTGCCTTGTGGGTCAGGACGACGCCTTTCTCCATACCGGCAGGAGGATGGCTTAGTCTTCTCGATGGTCAGGGCGTGATTACGGTAGAAGGAGCTTTGCCGCAGGCGATACAGGTGAGCAACGGAGATCTCGCTGAGCCGCTGGAACTCATTCTTCCCAAACAGGGTGAACTCTCGCTTGAAGATGGCCACGGTAGCCTTACCTGACAACCGCTCATTATTGTTGTCCAGCTCAGCCAACAGGAGCTGGTCCTCGCGTGTGTACTTGGTGGGAAAGCAATGCCGATTGTAGGTGCGAACACGGACATGCCTCGTGCGACGAAACTGGCCAATGAGTCGCGTCAATTGTGAACCAGAGATCCCTGTTATCTTTTGCATGTACGATCTGATCAATCCTTTTTCTGAACGGGGCCGAGAGCAGTAGCGGTAAGAACGCAATGTGCGCTCGATCCAAGCGTATGTCTCTTCCCGAGAGTTCCCTTTGAACGTGAATACATCACTCGAAACGAGAAATGCCTTCAGTTCGTCGATACTCATTGCACGTGCGTCTGTCATCATCAAAATCATGCCTCCTATGATTCGACACACGCGCGTGCGTTACCAGTGTCATCTCATGCTCATCTCGCACGAGAAACACCCCCTCGCTTCATGCTCATCTTGTATGAGACAACTCTTATCTTGATTGCTTGTCAAGTTCATGATACTATGGGTGCCTTCTTATCGGAGTCGGAATGGTGAGGCAGTTCAACAAGATTTGATGGGGGGTGAATCAAATGCCGCAGCGGAAGGAAATCCTAGACAAGCTCTCCATCTATATTCCACAGCCTAAAGATGGCCGAGAAGCCCGTTAAGCGGTTAATGAAACTGGGTGAGAAGAAGGGCCGTTCGATTAACTGCCTGGTTGTGGAAGCAATCCCGGAGTATCTGAAGCGCGAGGAGAAGAAGCAGTAACGCATCAATCAGGCACGTGTCCGGCCAGAGAATCGCCAAAGAGAAAAGCAGCCAAGGGCCTAAATAGCAAACTGTAAGATTAGGTAAGGAGGAAGAAATGCAAGAGAATCGGCAGCCGAGAAATTGGAAAAGGTCAATCGCTATAGTCCTGGCGGTTATCGTGGCGATCGGGGTGGCCTACGTGATCGGGGCGTTTTTCGTTGGACCAAGCGGCGTTAGGGCTCCAGGGGGGGTTATCTCTACGGCAGTGCTGGACATGCCCAGCGGGATTCTCCCCGCAACGGATACCAACGGAAACGCAGTTACTCTCTTGGTGAAGATTGCAGAGACCTCTGCGGCAAGGAAAGCGGGCCTGAGCAATGTAGGCGCTAAGGCCCTTGACACAACGGTGCTTCTTTACGCACATCCGAAGCTTCAGACTTCCCGTGTCAGGTATGATATGACTGGTATCCGTGCTCCCCTTGAGCTTGCTGTCATTGATGAATCAGGAAGCGTCGTTGCGGTCAAAAAAGTCGGCACGAATACCACGTCAATTTCCGTAACCGAGAAGCACCAATGGGTACTAGCCGCTAAAGAGGGGCTCCTTGGCAAGCTTGGGATCGCAAAGGGGTCACTGGTGACTCCGGGCGATATTAGGAGGATCGGCTAAGACTCGAACTTCTCTGCAATGCTTGAAGCGTGAGGAGAAGGGGGCAGTCACCGGCCAACAAAACACCCCAGAGGGCCGCTTTTGGCAGGGGATCTGAAGGGGGCCAGGATCGATCGTGGACTTCAAGGGACATAGACCTTACCTCAGGCTGCTCCTTGAGGAATTGTGGTATGCGTCCCCGGAATTCCCCACTAGATCAACTGCCGGTTGTTTAGGAAGCGGCCAAAGCGTTCCTCCGCACTGAATACGTCAGACGGGGGCAGGCCGAGGATCTTGGCGATCACAACCTCCGTTAGGTGCACGAAGATGTGCGCTACTTCCTGCGCATAGACGGACGGGAACATGCCATTATGCACGAGGGAGTTCCTGATCTTGACGAGTTCACCCAGTTTCTTCCGATGGGGAAGGGGTACGACCTTCTTGATACCATAGCGCTGGATGATGTCTCCGATCTTGTCCTTTGCATCGATCTTGTTGAGTTGTTTCTTCGACATAGCTGGCGCGTTGTGCAGGGTGAATAAATGCTCCCACGCCGTCCAGCAAAGAAGGAAGGAAGTCTCGAGGATCTGCCTGTGGCACGCCGAACCAAAGAGGAACAAGAACCGACCATCCCCGTAGATAGACTGCCAAGTGCTACTACGGATGTGCAGGATCACTGCGGTGGTGCCTGCCGATAGGTTAAGGGAGTAGTCGTCATACCCCCACTCATCCTTGCGAGTTGCCTTTCCCAAACTGAGGCCGACTGAGCCTCCGTATTGGAACTCCCGTGGGTCAGCAATAATCGGTCCATCCTCTTCGTCGGGGTCGAGGACGAAGACCTTGCGGCCAGTGAAGATGGATAGCAGAAGCAGGATGTCGTCGAGTTCAGTTGCTTTCTCGTGTCCCCAGCCAAGGGCGGCCGACTGTGCCTGATCAGGGACTAGCACGGTCCCGGTTGTCTGGTGTTCCCCTGTAGTTGTCTCGGTACTACCACAGTGCCCTCCGCCCACCGCCACCAGGTGCTGCAGCTGACGGTACCTCTCGCAGTAGTCCTCCGCAGGGACAAACGTATAGTTCCCGATCTTCATTGGCTCATCGGGCCACTCGAATCTCAGGTTATAGACGTTAAGTTTCTTACTCAGCTGTTGCCTCCTCGACGATCTTGATCTCCTTATCCGTCAGGCCATAGAGTTCATAGACGAGTTGATCGATCCGCTTGTCGGTCGCGTCGATCTGGCGCTGGATCAAGGATTTCTCGTGGTCGGTCTTGGCGGCTTGGAGGTTCTTGTACATGAAAATACCGGGGTCTGATCTTGTCTTTTGACTTTCCTCTTCTGAGAAGACCTCTTGTGCCGATAACCTCACAGTCTCCCCCCTTCCTCCCCGCTCTATGATTTGAACTTACCCAAGAGATCCTAACGTTATCGAAGCCTGGGGACAAGCGTGAATGTGGTATGTGTGGCAGGAGGTGGCTAGTAGCGTGTGGCGAGGGCGAGTGGGGGGGAATCAATTGTGGTTTGTGGCATGCTATCGACATCAAGGCGTGCCGCCTCTAGCGAAGTCTTTAGAGTGGCGGATTTCTTGTGTTTAGCAGCGTGTTAGTGATAGAGTGGAGTGGACTGCTCCATGATCGAGCAGGACTTCAGGAAGGGAGGGAAGCCAAAGTGATAAAGATTCTACGTGTTAACATGACCGAGCGAACGGCGACCTACGAGGAGGTCCCCGAGAAGTACGTTCATCGGGGCGGTCGCTGGTTGACATCGAGCATCGTCTGTGATGAGGTGCCCGCTACGTGCCACCCTCTTGGGCCGAATAACAAGGTGGTCATCGCTCCCGGCATCGTCACCGGGACAGCTGCCCCCACCTCCGCTCGCATCTCCGTGGGTGGAAAGTCACCGCTCACCGGCACGATCAAGGAATCAAACGCCGGTGCATCGTTCAGTCAGAGGCTCGCCAGGCTGGGTATAAAGGCGATCATTGTCGAGGGACAGCCCGCACAGGCCGGGGAGTTCTGGCGCCTTTACATCAACCAGGACGGAGCGAGGCTCGAGCCAGCCGGTTCGACAACCGGAAAGGGGCTGTACAAGGTCTTCCCTGTCCTCTACCAGGAGTATGGAGGGGTGGAAAAGGTTGACATCATGGGGATCGGCGTCGCTGGGGAGAACCTGATGGTCACCGCCGGGATCTGTTTCAACGATATTGAGGGCCGCCCGAGTCGCTACGCTGGACGCGGTGGTATGGGAGCTATCCTCGGGAGCAAGGGACTCAAATTCATCATCGTCGATGATACCGATGCACCCGGAGTGGAGATCGCTGATCAGCCCCTGTTCGACCAGGGGCGAAAGAAGCTCGCCGACGCGCTTACAAGCCACGATATCACCAAGCCCAAGGGAGCGCTCAACACCTATGGCACAGCTGTCTTGGTGAACATCATCAACGAGGCAGGCGCCCTACCCACGCGTAACTTCCGTGAGGGACGGTTTGAGGGAGCGACTAAGATCGCAGGGGAGGCGATCTTCGAGGGGAACAAGAAGCGCACCGGCAAGGAGCTGTACAACCACGCTTGCTCACCCGGCTGCATCATCCGCTGTTCCAATACCTGGCATCGCCCCGATGGGAGTGAACATACCTCGTGCGTCGAGTACGAGACCGATTGGGCGTTCGGCGCGAACTGCGGCATCGATGACCTGGATACGATCGCCGAGTTAAACCAACTGTGTAACGACTACGGCCTGGACACGATCGAGGTAGGCGGTGCCATCGCCGTAGCGATGGAGGGCGGGTTGGCTGCATTCGGCGACGGGAAGCGGGCGATCGAGCTGGTGCAAGAGATCGGACGAGGTACGCCTGTGGGGCGTATCTTGGGAAGCGGCGCAGTAGTGACCGGTAAGGCGTTCGGGGTTTCCCGTGTCCCTGCGGTCAAGGGGCAGAACATGCCTGCCTACGAGCCCCGCGCGATCAAGGGGATCGGCATGACCTATGCCATCTCCACCATGGGCGCCGACCACACCTCCGGCTACACCATCGCCCCGGAGATACTGGGAGTGAGTGGCAAGGTTGACCAGTTCGACGTGGACAAGGTGGAGCTGGTACGAAACTTCCAGTACGCCACTGCGTTCATCGATTCCTCTGGTCATTGTCTGTTCATCGCGTTTGCCATCCTGGATATCGCCAGCGGGTTTGAGGGGATGGTAGAGGAGTGTAACGGCGTTTTAGGTACCGATTGGAACGGGGATGATGTAGGAAGGATCGGCAAGGAGATCATCGATATGGAGCGCTCGTTCAACCGGACAGCCGGGTTCACAAAGGCCGATGATCGCCTGCCGGAGTTCATGACCCGTGAGCCGCTCCCACCGCACAACACGGTGTGGGATATTCCCGACGAGAGACTGGATGAAGTTCTAGGCTAGTCTATCCTGAGGGCTCGCTGTCCCCCAGGACATGTGGACGATGGGTCGCTTCTTAAAAGAGGAGGGGTGTCGTGGTTGAGGCGCGCCTCGTTGAGGTACACCTCTACGGCAAGCTGCGCCGTTTCGCTGCCGATCGTGATCCCGCTGCTGACTCGATCGTTTACGTTTCTGCGGCCAAGGGAGAGACGATCAAGGACATCCTGCAAAAGATCGTCATCCCGCAGGAGGATCTGGGAACGAACATCTTCCTAAACGGGGAGTACTCCTCGCTCATGCGACAAGTGAGATCAGGAGACCGGTTGGGAGTCTTCCCTGACGATATGCAGCTTCTTTACAAGTGGTACTTCCACAAGGCTGGGGATAAGGCGCACGATGGTACACGTTGAGGTAAGACGCTACGCCTCCCTGGAACGCTATCACCCACCTTTGAAGGCGGGAGAGCCGCTGCCCGTTGAGCTCGCTGAAAAAACCACCGTGGCCCAGCTTCTGGGAATCCTTAAGATCCCTAAAAAGGCGGTTCATCTGATATTTATAAACGGCCTGGTGCGGCCGCTCGATCAGGCGCTGGCCGATGGCGATCGGGTGGCCCTGTTCCCTCCTATTGGAGGTGGGTAAGCCCAGAGCCGGCTCGAGATTGGAACAGTCCTTCGTCGCGGTACTTTATCGCGGCTTGCTGATGATTGCACTCAACTCATCATGCTTGTGCCGAGGATTTTCTTGACCTTCTATTCATTTAGGTCTATTGTACGTATTAGCCAGGGTGTACTCATGACGAAGAAGAAAATAAAAGAGCTGCCAAAACTTGATCGTCCACGGGAGAAGCTAGAGGCGAAGGGTGCCGAAGCACTGTCGGACATGGAGCTTCTAGCGGCGCTGATCGGCAGCGGGGTTAAGGGGAAGGATGTCCTTGAGGTGGCCTCTAGCGTTTTGCGGAAGATTGGGCGACGCCTGGATCAATTGGATGTGAAGGCCTTGCGGGAGATTGAAGGGATCGGGCTGGCTAAGGCCTGCCAGATTGCCGCGGCGTTTGAGCTTTCGCGGCGCTATCTGCTCAAAGAAAGGATTGTGATTCGCGAGGCGAAGGACGTGCTCCCCTACATCCGGCACATCGCCGAGAAGCGTCAGGAGTACTTCGTCTGCCTTTCTCTAAACGGGGCGAGCGAGGTAATCGAGTCCCGCGTGGTCACGGTGGGACTGTTGGACTGCAATCAGGTTCATCCGCGGGAGGTCTTCGCCGACCCGATCGCCGACCGTGCCGCCTCTGTCATCCTTGCCCACAACCATCCCTCCGGCACGTTGGAACCAAGCCCTGAGGATCTCGCCCTCACGAAGCGGCTCGTGAAGGCGGGGGACCTCTTGGGAATCAAGGTTCTCGACCACATCATCGTCACCAAGCGCGGTTACATCTCTTTAAAGCAAGAAGGGCACTTATAATCGGCGCACCTTCTTACGTGGTATATAGGGGATAGTTCGCAGTGTGCGGCTTGAAAGTTACCGGTGCAGCGTTCCAACCTTACACAGCACGAGCACGCTGACCTGGACTCAAGGATACTGCCATAAAGGTGTTGGCGGTCTACTCTGTCTCTTCCTTCGCTGGTTCCTCAAGCGACTTAAGCCAATCCGGGCACACGTCACCTTCGAGGTTACCGTCGGGCTCTCCCGGGCCGGGGATGAGGTTGCCGCTGCCGATCACCTCTCCGATGACGGATTGGTATGGATCGGGCTCCTCAACACACCCGGACTGCGGGATCCGGATGCCGAAGGCCTTATTCCTTAAGAAACGGCTGTTAAGGATTTCTACTTTGCCCTGGTGGTTGAGGCGCATCCCGTCTAATGCGTTGTCGGCGATCACGCTGTCTTTAATGGTGACGTGCGCGTTGCACGTTACAAGCAGGCCATGCTCACCGTTGCCAGAGACCGTTGCGCCCTCAAGTGTCAGTTGTGCATTGTCCCAAAGATGGATACCGCACCCGCCATTGCCGGATACGGTGGAATCTGTGAGTGTGATGTGGGGCGAATCCCATGCCTGGATGCCGACCCTGCCACACCCGGTGATAGTTGAGCGGATGATCGTGACCTGCGCTTGGCCACGGGCCATGAAGCCGTCACCTCCGCACCGGGAGATGACAACGTGATCGAGCAGGAGCCTGGTGTTTCCTTCCACCTGAATCGCTGGGCCATGCGGTTGCCGCAGCGTGAGGTTGGCAAACTCGACGTCGATCTCCGGGTAGCTTTCGATCTGCACGAGCGGATAGGGTCCGGGGTTCATGTCACGTATGATAACCGCGCCTGGGTCAACGCCCACGCCACGCAATGTCACGCTCTTGTTAATGAACATCGCCCCCTCGTAGATACCCGGGAAAAGGGTGATCACCTCGCCAGGGATGGCTGTAGCGATTGCCTCAGCGATCGAATCACCGGGGTGCAGGTATCTGGCATAGGTTGGTGCGCAACAGCCGATGAATATACCGATTGTCACCAGTACCAAAATAAGCGAAGTTTTCCAACATGCCGCTAGAAAGCCTCTACAAGCTCGCTGCATCTTTGTTCCTCCTGTCAACGTTTCGTCGCGGGATAGGGATCACCGTCTACTCTAGCAGACCCGACAGGGTTCCGTCAATGGGAAACAAGGCTTGAGACTGAGGATTAGGACTAAAGGGGGTCGCCATTGCCTAAAACGCGACATCGCGGATTCGGGAATGTATGGAGTCAATTGATAGTTCCCGGTCCACTGAAGCTCGATTCTTGCGCTTGAAAGGGGAAAACACTATAAAACGTCTATGTGGCAGATAATTGTCTTGTTCGTAGCGGGTGCTTACGTAGGCTGGAACATCGGTGCCAATGATGCCGGTAACTGTATTGGCACATCTGTTGGTTCCGGTCTTCTCTCTTACAGGAGCGCCATCGTCCTTGTGGGCCTTTTTGTGGTCGTTGGGGCGCTACTACAGGGCGAAACCGTCATGGAGACGGTGGGCAAAGGCATTGTAACGGTCCAGCTTCCCGCATCAGCCATCTTCGCTGCGATGTTCTCGGCAGGGTTGTTTGTTACGCTGGCCACTTTCTTTAAGCTTCCCGTCTCCACCTCGCAAGCCATCGTGGGAGGGGTCGTTGGAGTTGGGCTGGCTGCTGGCGCTGATGTGAACTTATCGAAGCTTGTGACCATCGCGGAAGTGTGGGTCATCTGCCCTTTTCTAACAGGTATTCTTGCTTTTGTGTTTTACCATGGGCTTGCCTTTCTCGTGCGTCGGCTAAGAAGGCCCAGACTTTGGGATCACGCCCTTGAAGTCCTTCTTATCCTCAGCGCTTGTTATGTCTCTTTCTCTCTTGGTGCAAACGATGTCGGAAACTCTATGGGTCCGATCGCCAACCTCGGTTTTAGTCCCACATGGCTGCTTCTCTTAGGCGGTATTTCACTGGCAGTAGGGGCATTGACCTTCGGCAGGAGGGTGACCGAGACCGTCGGGGGGGGCATCGTACGTCTTGATCCACTGAGCGCCGTTTCCGCCCAGGCCTCAGCTGCCGTAGCTGTCCACTTCTTCTCTATCCTTGGAATCCCTGTCTCAACCTCGCAAGCGATTGTTGGAGCGGTGGTGGGGGTAGGACTTGTGAAGGGCATGCGGGCGATCAAGGGGCAGAGGGTCGTTGGAATCGTTGTTGGGTGGATTGGCACACCCACGACATCTGGGCTTGTCGCATTCGGTGTCTACAAACTCATCTTGTCCATTATGTAAGCTATTACGCGTCCTTACTTGTCCACTTAACCGATTGGTGTGTCGTCATTTCGCGACTGCGTGTTCGCCCTAGTCGATTGGCACGGACGCTGGCACAGATTAGAATGGATGAACCTTATAAGAAATGGGGCGGTAGCTATGTTCGTAAGAAAATGCAGTGGTTTCATTCTAACTTTGGTGGTTGTGTAGCCCTGATAGCAACTGTCGGCATGGCACAGACGGCTGAGGTGACGACTTGGCAGCTCCCCAGTCCGAATAGTCTCCCAAGAGGGATCGGGGTTACCCCGAACGGCAAGGTCTTCTTCGCCGAATTCAACGTAGACAAAATTGGACTCTTGGACCCTATTACCAACGAGATCCGTGAGCGAGATGTGGGTGACGGCCCTAGTGGGCTTGTCGTGGCCGACAATGAATCTGTCTACTATACGCTGGCCCTGGGCAACGCCCTGGAGCTACTCGTATTCATCGGCGGGGGCCATACATGGCCAGTTCCTACACCAGGGTGCTGGCCAGGGAAGCTGGTTGAGGCTCCCTCGGGACCAGGGCAGGTGAACCTGTGGTTCAACGAGCGCCTCGCCGGGAAGGTGACCCGGTTCGCTCCTACTCAGATTACCGTTACCTTGCCCTTGATCATTACCCCGCCTGTCATCGTCAGCCCGAACATCTGGCAGATTGAGCCGATCACGTTTCCGGTCTCCCCGTCGGCTTATCCGGGGAACCCGATGCTGCCCCCGCCGATTGCCTACGTACCGGGGGTGACCACTGGCCCGTTCACTGAGTGGACTGCCCTGTATAGGGAAGTGACCGTGGGGGAGTTCCAAGTCAAGAAAGAAGGAGGATCAACTGCCTACGTGGAACGTGTAGCAGTGGCACCCAACGGGCGGGTGTGGTTCACCCAAGGGATGACCCCCTTGTCTGAGCTCGACCCCGATACCGATACCCTTCTTGCTTACGGGTTCCCACTGGGACAGATGCCCTAGGGGTAGCTGTGGACGTGACAGGGGACGTGTGGTTCACCGACATCTCGCGTCCGGCTATCGGACGACTCGACCCCACCACCGGCAACGTCTACCTTTGGAGTATTCCCAGTGGGATACAGCCGTTCGACCTCGCATTAGATAACGTGGGCAACGTCTGGTTCACCGACCGGGAAGCTGACGCCCTCGGCTACCTGAGTCCGGTGATAGATGAGATCACTCTGTATCCGCTGCCTCCTAATACGCATCCCTTGTACATGGTGATCGACGAGGTGGGGAACGTCTGGTTTACAGCTGAGGGTGGCAACTTTGTGGCAAGGCTGAAAATTCTTCCGGTTCTGGGCCCGCCACCGGTCATCTTTACAGTGCCCCCATTCGGGGAGGGATCTTCCTCCTATGGCATTGCAAAAGCCGGGAATCAAGCTGCGGTCCGCTTTTCCTACTCTTATGACGGGGGCATGGGCTTACCGGTGTGGTTTGGGGTGGAGGTTCTCTCTGAGGGGGTTCCCCTGCCCGGCTTTGATTACACCCCGTTCCGTGTGGACGTGGTCGGTGAAGGCACGGCCGCGTTCGTGTTGGAGTACGTGGGGGCAGTCACTGTAGAGTCCGATGGAATCCGGTTCTTTATGTCCCTTTACCCTGGTGGTCCTGCTGTTGCCTTAAAGGAGGTCGAATTCGTAACCACCTGGACACCGTAAGTGGTGTATGAAGGCTGGCCATGTTCGGGCAATGAATATCGGCCTTGTTGGACTTGCAGGGCAGAGTCTACCGCAACTCAAAAATCAGAAATGGAGGGATCATGTCAGATCGCAAGATACGTAGCATGACACCAGACGATCTCTACCGGTTCCAACTGATCTCCGATCCGCAAATTTCACCGGACGGCAAGATCTCCATCTACTGCGTGCACCGGGTGGATAAAGAAAAAGAGAAGAAGTACGCCAACCTATGGATTGTGCTCACCACCGGTGGCGAGGCCAGCCAGTTTACTTATGGAGATCAATCGGACACCCGACCCCGTTTCTCACCCGATGGCACGAAGATCGCCTTTCTCTCCAACCGTGATGAGGAGAAACAACCTCAAATCTACCTCATGCCCGTTTATGGAGGTGAGGCGCACAAGCTCACCGACCTTAAGGGTACGATCGAGTCCTTCGAATGGTCACCCAATGGGGAAAAGCTTCTTCTGCAGTTTCGTGAAAAGGACGAAAAGGAGATCGAAAGGGAGAAGGATGAGGAGAAAAAGAAACTGGGGATCGTCTACCGGCACATCACACGCGTCTTCTTCAAAGAGGATGGAGTCGGGTTCTTACCGAATGAGCGGTGGCATCTATTAACGGTCGATGTCGCCACTGGGAAGACGACCCAGCTTACAGGGGGTGGGATCTTCGATGAGCGGGAACCTGCCTGGTCACCCGATGGAACCAAGATTGCCTTCTGCTCCAATCGCAGCAAGGACCCAGATCTCGATCCCGACGCGATCGACCTCTATGTGCTCGCGATTAAGGATAAGACAATCCGCAAGATTGAGACCCCGCTGGGGCCGAAAGGGAGTCCGACCTTCTCCCCCGACAGGAGTTGGCTCGCCTACTATGGCCACGAGGGCAAAGGGCAGGACTGGAAGCAGACACGGCTATGGATCGTCCCGGCAACCGGCGAGGGCCAGCCGCGCAATCTCACGAAAGACTACGATTTCAACGTCTCTTCCTGGACGATCAACGACATGGGGAGCCTGCCCCAGGTCCCCCCGACGTGGTCGAAGGACGGAAAGACGATCTTTTTTCAGGTGGCCCACCACGGGAACACCATCCTAAAGTCGCTGACGATGGATGGGAGTTCCCTTGCCCTGTGCGAAGTGATCGATGAGGATGGAGTTGTGGGTGCGTTCAGTTTCGATCGCGAGCAGGAAAAGTTGCTCTACTTCCACGGGAATATGCGCGACCCCGGTCAGGTCTGGCTTCGCGAGATGGCCTCTGGTCGCTCCCGCGTGCTGGCGGGGGTCAATGAGAAGCTGTTAAGGGAAATAGATCTGGGAGAGATGGAGCAGGTGTGGTTCAAAGGTGCTGCCGGCAATGATCTGCAGGGGTGGATCCTGAAGCCGCCCGCTTTTGACCCATCGAGGAAGTATCCCTCAATACTGGAAATCCACGGCGGGCCTCGGGTGCAGTACGGGAACTTCTTTATGCACGAGTTCTACTTTCTAGCTGCCCAGGGCTATGTCGTTTATTTCTGCAATCCACGGGGCGGACAGGGTTACGGTGAAGCGCACTCCAAAGCCATCCACAACAACTGGGGAACGGTCGATTATGATGATCTGATGGCGTGGACCGATTTCGTGGCGGGGAAACCTTACATCGATGAAGCCCGCATGGGTGTCACTGGAGGCAGTTACGGTGGCCACATGACCGCTTGGATCATCGGTCATACCGATCGCTTCACGGCGGCGGTGACGCAGCGTTGCGTGAGTAACCTCGTAAGCATGTACGGGTCAAGCGACTTCAACTGGGCCCTCCAACAGGAGTTCGGAGACGCCCCCCCGTGGGAGGATCTTCACAACTACTGGGAGCAGTCGCCTATGAAGCACATCGGAAGTGCGAAGACACCAACTCTCATCATCCACAGCGAACAGGATCTGCGCTGTGCCATTGAACAGGGCGAGCAGGTGTTTGTCGCCTTGAAGCGCTTGGGGGTGGGAACGGAAATGGTGCGCTTTCCGGATGAGCCACACGGTCTGTCGCGTGAAGGGCGTACCGATCGCCGTGTCGCACGGCTGGAACATATCCTCCGTTGGTTCAACCGCTACCTGAAAGGGAAGAACGGCTGACGAATCCTGTGGGGACGGTGCCTGGTGCACTAGCCTCGCTGCGTTGATTCGCCTTGTGCGCGCAGGACGTTGGTCGCCTAACAAAAGTCGTCACCCAACTGCCCCTGTGGGAGTCCGGTAGCCCCTTCTTTCAGGAAGGAGGAGACGAGCGGGTAGAAGAGGTCTGGGCGTTCAATCGGGACCGCGTGTCCACAATTGGGAAAAGAGATATACTGCGCGTTTGGGATTAAGGCCGCTGCCTGCCGCGCATAGCACGTAGGGATGAAATTGTCCCGCTCCCCGCAGATGATCAGGGTCTTTGCAGATATGCGTGGTAGGGCTGAGAGAATCGGCCGAAGCTCTTGCCTTGAGGTTCCTAGAAGTCCGTTTTCAGACCGCAATATCGCCAGGAAGGCCTGCTGGGCACCGGGAAGAGTGGCCAGTTCCACGTGGGCAGAAACCCATTCCGCTGGCGCTCTGCTGGGGTCCGCAAAACACCGACTGATGTAGCGCTTAACGCCCTTTGGCGTGGGGCAAAGAAGAAGCTCGCCAAGCAGAGGTAGGGTGCACAGGTGTAAAAAGGGATGCAGCCGCCGGCCGAGGAGGGCGGAGCTCACCAACACGAGGCGTTGTACTCGCACTGGCATTTGAAGGGTCAGGGCGATTCCAATACCACCGCCCATGGACAGGCCAACAATGTGTGCCCACTCAATCTCTTGGAGGCTCATGAAGCCTAGTGCCACATGGACGAAAAAATCCACCGAATAGCCACGGAAGGGCTTGTCGGATCGACCGAGTCCGGGAAGTTCCAGCGCCCAGAGCCGGAAGTGATCATCAAGCCGTTCAAAAGCCCCGAGCCAATCCTCGACTGAGCCTCCGAGACCAGGAAGCAGAAGCACGTTCTCCCCATGTCCCCTTACCCAATAGCGGAGTCGGAAGCCATCCACTTTTGCGTAGCGGTCACGAGGAAACTTGCGCTCATCTGCACCCGGCAAACTGTTCCTTAATGAACGCGGTGACCTTTTCATGTTCGGTTCCTTAGAGGTGAGAAAGGGAGAAAAACAGCTAGGATGAAAACCCCTTCTCCGCACCTCATTATACACTCATAAATAACATAAATATCCTTAAAAGCCCTTCTATTCTCACCCAAGCAGGCTTGACAGGAAGACCGTGCACTGGCTGTTTGGTACTCTGCGCTTGATTTTTGCCTGGAAGGGTGCGACACTAGCTGACCACGATGCATCGGGGGTTCCAAGTTTGCCTGGAGAAGAGGGTATCCCGTTTGCAGGGTGAACGGTCTCAAGGGGGAGGGCGAGATGGATGATGCTTTAGGTATAGTAATTGCCATTGGGCTTGCTCTAGCGCTTGTGGTAGCATTATTTATGTTGGTTATCCCTGAGCCGGCGCAGCGGGCGGTGATCGCGACTGAGCGGCTCGATGTCGCTGTACTGACGTTCGAAAACAGTTCGTCATGGCCTGGGGTAGGAGAGACGCTTCGTGCCCGGATTGAGACGGAGCTTGTCAACGCTTCCGGAATCACGGTCTTTTCTCGATCGCGCTTGGACGAACTGCTCACCGAGCAGATGCTCGGTGAGGTGGGATTAATCGACCCAGCCACCGCGGCCTGTATCGGCTCTCTGACCGGGGTCAGCAAGTTGTTGACCGGAACGGTCTACGGGATCGAGTCGCGCTCGGAAGAAACGACGGTCTGCGAGGAATGGAAAGATGGGGAGTGTGTCCAATCCGTACCGGCGATCCGCCACACAGTGCGACTTCTGGGACAAATCCAAGTTGTGAGCGCGCAGACTGGCCAAATTGAGCAAGCACTCGATGTTGAGAGGGGAGAAAGCATCACTGTCAAGCAGGGGAATACCTTCGGCGGCTATGAGACGCTGATCGCTCAGGCGGCCGACGACATCGCCTCAGACATGGCCTCTCTCCTCACTTTGACCTACACTCGGGAGCTTCGCTACGGACTCTACAGATCGGTAAAGCCAAAGAGAAACGGCTATGTGGGTGAAGACGAGACCACCCGCTTCGAGCGCTCTGATGGTGAGGCTTACCTAATCGTTCACTTCACCCGTATCCGAAGTGATGATTCCTTTGACCTCTCGTGGATCGATCCTGAGGGGAACGTCGTTAAAAGTGTGGACGACATCGTGAGTAGTCGAGACTGGCGTCTCTACCAATTGGATCTCTCCGGTTTGCCCGACGGGCGTTTCACCGTGAGTGGAGCGCTCAACGGAATCGAGGCGTTCGAGAAGGCATTTATCCTTAACCCCTAGGATCTGAACCAGCTTTTTGGTGAATCAGTAAGCCTCTCGTGACTTGTGTAAATTCATAAACTGTTCAAGTGAGGGACTAGTCCTTACTTGGATAAATCCGCGTAAGATTTTCTGAGCGGCACGGGATGGACCTCCGCTTTCTTCCACTCAAACCCATCTTCTACAGTTCTTGCAGGGTTCGACGCAGGAAACGCTGTTGTATAGCTACTTTCAGGTACATGCTCCCCGTCGAGGACTACTTTCAAACTCCTCACGGCCTCATAGTCCCTGCCGATCTGATCTGTGCGTAGCTTGGAGACACATACATCCGGCTCCTCTGGAGCGCTAATCCCACTAGAGGTACCACGTATATATACCCAAGAGCGGATTTCCTTACTCTAACATATTCCAGATCTCATTAAACTCTTTCACGTACACTTCAGCTATCTCTTTGCAGCTGATGAACACAACGTTCTCGAAGTTATTGTCATCCGCATTATCGGACCAGTTGTAAGAACCAGTTATCACGAGTCTTTCATCAATCACGGCAAACTTGTGATGGAGAAGGCCCGTTACATGTTCAACCCTGACTTCAATACCAGCATGGATGAGTTTTGGAAATTGCCGGTTTCCTTCATCACTATCCTGGCCATCATCAAGAAGGATGCGCACTGTTGTGACTCCACGGTCGTGAGCTCGTATCACAGCATCTGCTAATTGATCGTCTGTGAATGAGTACATCGCAATATAGATGCTTTTCTCAGCTTCATCTAGGGCTTTGATGATCTCACTCTCGATCACTCCATCAACGCTAGGCGAGACGAAAAAAGCTTCTACGCAACAACACGCACTGTTTGGCAGAACGGTAAAGCTAAACACTGTAACCAACAATAGACACAGCAACGCTACACGTTTCATCTATATCACCTCATGAAGAGGTGTACATGAAACACCTTATGGGTGTCAAGTAGGGTAATATAAGGTGTCCACTAGGCGTCTTGATGATAGTTCTCCTCCTACATACCATCGCTTCATGTCCACTGAAAGGTTCCACTTACGTGTCGATAAAGAGATGCGTGAGAATCGCGTCTTGGAACGGTTACGTGAGATCGGTAAGAAGCGCAAAAGGTCAGTGAGTTTCTTGATTCGAGAAGCTCTGTTGCAATACGTTCAGGATCAAGAAAGCAAAGACCTTTCCGTTGACTAGTGAGTATTGTCACCTAAGAGCAGAAGACAATCGACGCAGCAACGCTCCTACACCACCTGGCTCGGTACAGGCGTCGGCCAGGCGCAGGATACGCAGCTTGTACTCTGCCGTGAAATGACGTCGTGCAGGCTTCTCTGGAACCTCTGGGTCGAGTCCAACCCTTCCTCCTTGCTGAAGGATGGTCCTCTGCTTAGCTTTCATCACTGAAACTCCCGTGCTCGTGTTGGTGGTCATCCTCTTCTCTCCCTTCCACCCTCTACAGTAATTCTATGGTGGGTAGGTGTCTCACTCATATTGGCACAGAGGGCGCCATCGATTACGAAGGCCTGTCCCGTGATGAACGAGCAGGATGAGCCGGGCATCTAGTGAAAACACTGATAATTATGCATCTGGTACACCCGAGATAACTTGAACTTCTCTACTCCATGCGACAGAAGATTGCTCTTCTTGCGAAGGCGCTAGACGATTCCGATAGCAGAGGTCCTCGAATAGTTTGTTTCAGCCCTCATGGCAACACCCCAAACGCCGGTGGGAGCTCAGTACGAACGACACGGAGCACAAAAAAGCAAAGGATGAGGCAGGAAATGCTGTTGTATAGCTACTTTCAGGTGCATGCTCCTCGGGGAGGACTCGAACCTCCAACCATTCGGTTAACAGCCGAGCGCTCTACCAATTGAGCTACCGAGGAATGCGTCTCTATTCTATCGGCCTGTTAAGCCTTCGTCAACTTTCTTAAGCCGCAGCGTACAAGAGCTGGCGGATGACCTTTGATGCCTGTTTAAGATCGGTAACGGCAATGTGCTCTTCCGTTGCGTGTGCCGCCTTCCCGCCGAAGCCGAGAACTACCGCGTCGATCCCTCTCCCATTCAGGATAAGAGCGTCCGTTCCCCCTGTGATAACCTGCGGCTTTGGCTCAAGGCCGGCAGCAGCGATCGCCTGTTTAGCCAGTTGCACAACTAGTGCGTCCTCAGAGACCTGCGACGCCTTATACTCTAGATCGACCTTTACCTCGACCTGCGCTCCCATCTCCTTTGCTGCCTCTTCGAAGGCACGGCGCATCACCTCGGCCTGGCGCATGCACTTGTCATGGCTGAGGCTGCGACACTCGGCTTGAATCGTCACCTTCTCCGGCACACCGTTTCGAATCATCCCACCATGGATCGTTCCCACATTGGCGGTCGTCTCCTCATCGATGCGTCCCTCGGGCATCGTGGCAATGGCCTTAGCGGCAACTCGAATCGCTGAGATTCCCTTCTCCGGTTCCATTCCAGCATGTGCCGCTTTCCCTTTAATGTTGATGTCGAGTGAGACGTGCGAGGGTCCTCCGATGATCACCGTATCCAGCTCGTCGCCATCGACGACGAATCCTCTCTTGGATTGGATCATTGTAAGATCGAGGTTCTTGGAACCGAGAAGCCCAACCTCCTCGCCGCGGGTAATCACGATCTCCACTGGCGGCCGTCTCTCCGCTGTTCTCACTGCCTCGAGAATCGCGGCGATACCGGCCTTATCATCGGCACCAAGGATCGTCTCCCCGGCGGAGCGGATCACCCCGTCCTCGATCACCGGCTTGATCCCTTTCCCCGGCTTCACTGTGTCAGCATGAGCACCGAGGAGAATCGGTTCGGTCTTCTCCGATCCTTTTGCAGGGACGTGGGCGATCAGGTTCCCGTAGGCGTCGAGTTCACAGCGTGCTTCAAGCTCCTTTTCTAAGAGATCCTTCAGATAGTCGATGAACCGCGCCTCCTCGCCCGACTCGCTGTTGATCCGCACCATATCGCAGAACACTTCAATCAATCGCTCGCTCATGCTCCTCCTTTTGTTACCGTCCTTTGTAATGGCAAGGTCTGTCGCAAGTATAGGTGAACAGCGGTATGACTCCAAGGTTGACGACGCCGGGGCGGCGATCTATTGTCTCATAGGAAGGCGGTGAAGGATGAGGGAGTTGTTACTGGGCGCAATGGTGATCGGACTCGCTGCAGTTCTCCTTACTTGCGGTCTGCTGCTCAACCAGGAAAAGGCTCCTGCGGCGGGGACGGATACACTCAAGCCGTTATCCCTCTTCGAATCGGAGCAAGTGTACCTCCTTCAACTCGCCCGGCAGCAACTGGAGGCGGTTCTCGCCGGTGAACCTGGGATCGTGGTTGACGCGGCTGCGGTCTCTGTAAACCTGCGGCGAGAGGCGGCCTGCTTTGTCACACTGTATGAAGACGGGATCGTGCGCGGGTGTATGATCGACGCTTTTTACCCTCACGAGTCCCTCTACCGGAATGTGCTGCGAAACGCTGTGCTCGCTGCCACCGGTGATGAACGCTTCTCACCGGTTACGATAGAGGAACTCGATGCCATCCACATCGAGATCAGCGTGCTTGATGTTCCACAAGTGCTCGAGTTTGAGGACCCTGGCGATCTGCTCGAGAAACTCCACCCAGGAGTGGGTGGAGTGATCCTCACCACGGAGGCTGCTCTGTCAACCTATCTACCCCATATGTGGGAAGCCTATCCCAACCCAGCGGAGTTTCTCTCTCATCTGTGTACAAAGCAGGGAGCAGCCGCTGATTGCTGGAAGAGGAATCCGCTTCCGCAAATCAAAATCTATCACGTTTTTCACTTCGCGGAAGGAGAGTCTCCACATTGACCTTCCTACCTCAACTCATTACGCTGTAACTACCGAGAGAGAGGGAGGGCAGGCCTTTGGCGAGACGATTGTACGGGAGTGTGATCTGTTGGGAAGGGTGGCAGTTCGCTGTCCTTTCTTCGGCGGTGGGCGTCTGTCGTATCGATCTTCACGGTACCCTCCTTGCTGAGCTAAGCAGTCGTCTGAGGGTCAGAGTTATCCCGGACGATCGCCGCAATGCCCATATCTTGCAGGAACTTCACGAGTACTTGGCGGGGCAACGAGAATCGTTCTCCTGTACTCTCGACTTCCAAGGGACCCCATTTCAGATGTCGGTGTGGAACACGTTATCACAGATTCCCTATGGCAAGACTATGTCCTACGGGGAGATCGCCGTGGCGATCGGCCGCCCACATGCTACCAGGGCGGTCGGTGGAGCAGTTGGCGCAAATCCTATTCCTATAGTCATTCCCTGTCATCGAGTGATCGGGAAGGATGGCTCCCTTGTCGGCTACGGTGGCGGACTCCCTCTTAAGGAGCGACTCCTCGCCCTGGAACAGGGTAGCCTCGATCTCTAGCAATCCTTGTGGTGCGCGGCGAGTTCTGGGGTATCGGGCTCGATGTGTACCATCACGTTCACCGGCCTCTTGCACGCAGCCTGCAATACTTCTTCGACCTGCATCGAGATGCGATGCCCTTCCAAGAGGGTAAGATCCGGATCGACAAGGACGTGAAGGTCGAGGAAGATCTCCCTTCCTACCTGTCGGGTGCGAAGTTGGTGCCATCCGCGGACCTGGTCTACCTGCTTAATGGCGGCGTTGATCGTGTGTAGCTGTGCGGGTGAAAGAGCCCCCTCGGTCAGTTCATGAAGGACGTTGAACAAGGTCTTTCCACCGGATGAGACCACCATCAATCCGACAAGGAGTCCGGCAACCTGATCCGCGAGTCCCCACCCACACAGCCCGACAACTCCACCGAGAAGTACGGCAACAGAGGAAAGGGCATCGGAGCGATGGTGCCAGGCGTTTGCCTGCAGGGCGGTGCTTCTGACGCGGCGGGCGACGCGAGCCGTTTTGCGGTAGATCCACTCTTTTGTCAGGATTGAACATGCGGCAACAACGAGAACAGCCAAGCCTGGAAAACTGCGTTGATGGGCATAGAGGGCTCGGCCAGCTTTCCAGGCGATGAATAGGCCTACCACGATCAGGGTAACTGCCAGTAACCCACCGGCGAGAGTCTCATAGCGGCCGTGCCCATAGGGGTGGCTCGCGTCTGGCTTGCGGGCTCCCAGCCGGATTGCGCCCAGAACTACCAGATCGGTCGCCATATCCGACCCCGAATGGATTCCATCGGCGACAAGGGCAACTGAGCCGGTCAGGAAACCGGCGATCAGCTTCGCCGCAAGCAGGAGAACGTTGATGACAATACCGACAAGCGTAACACGAACTCCAGAATCTGAAGGGGTGTTGGTCTTAGGAAAGAGCCAGTCCATGAGGTTAATTCTATGGCAGGCACTACTAGAAGAGCAATGAAACAAAAAAAACCAGGCGACGACCTACTCTCCCAACTCCTTGCGAAGTTAGTACCATCGGCGCTGGAGGGCTTAACTGCCGTGTTCGGGATGGGAACGGGTATATCCCCTCCGCTATGTGCCACCTGGAATCTTAAAATAACTTTCCGTCCTTAAGACAAGTGAACAGGGTGTGTACCATACAAGCATTCGGCCTATTAGTACCGCTCGGCTGAACGCATTACTGCGCTTACACCTGCGGCCTATCAACCTCCTAGTCTCGGAGGGGCCTAATATGGAGACCTCGTCTTGAGGACGGCTTCGTGCTTAGATGCCTTCAGCGCTTATCCTTTACTGAACTTAGCTACCCAGCGATGCCCCTGGCGGGACAACTGGTACACCATCGGTTCAGCTATCTCGGTCCTCTCGTACTAGAGATAGTCCCTCTCAAGTCTCCCACGCCCACGGTGGATAGAGACCGACCTGTCTCACGACGGTCTGAACCCAGCTCGCGTACCCTTTTAACCGGCGAACAGCCGGACCCTTGGGAC
>JAUWGE010000031.1 GCA_030606565.1 Candidatus Bipolaricaulota bacterium
ATTGCACGTAGCTACAGTGACACAGAGTATGCTAAGCTTATGCAGCAGAAGAAGGCTGATCTCTTTCGCTCTTTCTCCAAACCGGGTATATTAACCTAATGACTCACGCGCTCATGCTCATCTTTCAATGAGAAAAGACTGGACAGACTTGTCTCATAGAAAATGAGCATGAGGGGATACAACAAGGCGGCTTGTGTTTGTCACGGGCATGTAGAGACATCGCACACTTGTCTGCCCTGCCTGCCTGTGCGTGTTCGCACGCAGACAGGTGGACGCGACAGGCAGGCAAGGTGCAACGCTAGAGAAGATCCGTCTTGTCGTAGCGTCGGGGCTTGTCCCCGACGTTAAGGGGTTTATCCCCGACGTTCAAAGGGCTTGTGGATTGAAGCTAATCGCTAAAGGCTGAGAGCTGACGGCTGACCGCTGCTAGCTAAAATCCTACCAGCTCACCACGATTCCAACGCCGAAGTGGTCGATGCCGGATGGAGTCACCTCAGTGGACTTAAACGGCACGAAAGGGTCGATTACATCAACACTATCAATGAGATGGGATCCGTGCTCCACAAGTAGATGAGCACAGGTGAGGAGGTAAAACTATCGGTGTCCCTTTCGCAACATCTGCCATAGGATGACGGGGACGCCGCGGCGCTTAAATAGGAAGACCAGGATTCCTCCGGCGATGAAGCCGCCGATGTGGGCAAAAAAGGCGACTCCGCTGGCCGCTCCGAGCGAGCCAGCACCACTTATGACTTGAAGGATGAACCAGAATCCGAGGAGGAAGACCGCAGGTACGGCGACGAGCCGGATGAAGAAGAAGATAGGGATCAGCGTGAGGACACGAGAGTTGGGAAAGAGCATGAAGTAGGCGGCGAGAACCCCAGCGATCGCACCAGAGGCGCCGATCTGTGGAACCCCACTGTTCGGATTGATCGCCATTTGAGCGAAGGCGGCTATGGCCCCGCATACCAGATAAAATAAGAGGAACTTCCCGTGGCCCATGGAATCCTCCACATTGTCCCCGAAGATCCAAAGGTAGAGCATGTTACCAAGAAGGTGCATCAGCCCGCCGTGAAGGAACATCGAAGTGAACAAGGTGAGCCAGATTGGAATCGGGATCGTCGGCGGTAGGTCGATCCTGTTTAAGAATTCGGCGGGGACGAGCGCGTACTGTGTGACGAAATAGTCATCACGGGAAACCGGATAGAGTCTGGAAGAGCCCCCTGCCAGACGATGGGTATTATAGCTTACAGGATCGAATGCAGGCGGGATAAGCTGACGCTCTTGCCAGGGAATCCCGTCGTTTAGCACGGTTCCTTGCGTGCCCAAGAAGCCTTGATAGAGGAAGACCAGCAGGTTCAGAATGATCAGGGCGACGGTTACCACTGGGAATGTTCTGCTTCGTTGATAATCCCGTAATGGTATCATAGATCAATTTTATACCGTGGTTTACTAGTACTGCAAACGATTGATCCTATGGCCGGTATCGATACAATTGACAGTTACTGACAACTAAGGGGGGGTTTATGGAACTGTTGAAGCGATTGAGTGAGGCTGCTGGTGTCCCCGGGCATGAAGCAGAGATCCGTGCAATCATCACGGAGGCACTAAGTGACTATATGGACACGCTCCGGACCGACCATCTAGGAAACTTGATCGCCCGTCGGAAAGGAGAGGGACCAGTGGTGGCAATCGCTGCCCACATGGATGAGATCGGGTTTATCGTAAGCTTCATCGAGGATAAGACAGGTTTTCTTCGCATCCAGCCGCTCGGAGGTTTTGACCCTAAGACGCTGATATCGCAGAGGGTGGTCGTGCACACGGAGAAGAAGGACCTGGTTGGCTGCATTGGAAGCAAGCCGATCCACATCTTAACGGAGGAGGAGCGCAAGAAGCCACTTGAGTTGAAGGACCTATTCGTCGACCTTGGACTCCCCGAGGAGACCGTGAGAGAGCGCGTGACGATTGGTGATCCGGTTACTCTTCTCCAGGACTTCCTCGCCTACGAGAACGTCGTTTCGGGAAAAGCACTCGACGACCGCATTGGGGTGTACATCGGAATCGAAGCGATCAAGCGGGCGGGTAAGATAGCCTGCGATCTCTATTTTGTTGGCACGACACAGGAGGAAGTGGGGCTGCGCGGGGCGCGAGTAGCTGGATTTACAGTCAAACCACAGATAGGGATCGCCCTCGACGTGACGATCGCCGCCGATATGCCAGGTGTCCCCGACGCGCAACAGGTAACAAAGCTTGGCAGCGGCGTGGCGATCAAGCTGACTGATTCTGCCTCAATCTCTCATCCAGGATTGGTTAAGGCGATGCGCAACCTTGCCGAAGATAGGGGGATCCCCTACCAGATGGAGGTTCTCCCTCGGGGAGGAACTGATGCCGGTGCACTGCAGATGGCCCAGGAGGGAGCGGCGGTGATCACTCTATCACTTCCCACTCGCTATGTTCACTCGGTGGTAGAGATGGCGCATACCGCTGACCTCAAAGCGGCGATCGACTTACTGGTAGCGTTCCTCGAAACGGCGGATCAAGTAGATCTCACGTTGTAATTTAAGATGCACAGAACGCTCTTTGAAGGCTTCGACAGCATTGCCACGATGGACGCTAAGTGGCGCGAGATCCATGGTGGGTACGTCCTCGTCGAGGGGAATCGGATCGTTGATGTAGGGGAAGATCCCCGTGGGATTGTTGCTGATGAGGTGATCCATGGGGGGGGCAAGGTCCTCCTCCCTGGCTTTGTCAACACGCACCATCACCTGTATCAGACGCTCTTTCGCAACGTACCTGGTGCGGCCGATCGTAAGCTCTTCGATTGGCTCGTCTTCCTGTACAAACGGTGGGCACGAATCGATGAGGAGGCAGTGCGCACAAGCGCAGCGATCGGTTGCTGCGAGCTTCTTCTCTCCGGAGCAACTACCACCTCTGACCACTTCTATCTCTTCCCCCACGGACGGGGTACGATCTTTGACGCAGAGGTGGAAGGGGCGCAGTTAACTGGGATCCGCTTCCATCCTTGCCGCGGCTCGATGTCGCTCTCGAAGAAGGATGGCGGCCTTCCACCGGATAGCGTTGTGCAGACCGAAGAGGAGATCCTTACCGACTGCCAACGGGTGATCGAGCGCTATCACGACTCGCAGCCCTTCTCCATGCTCCAAGTCGCACTTGCCCCTTGCTCGCCGTTTTCGGTGACACCAGACTTGATGCGGGAGTCGGTGAAACTTGCTGACGAATACCGGGTATTGTTGCACACCCACCTCGCCGAGACGGCTGACGAGGAGGCGTTCTGCCTCGAAAAGTTCGGGATACGACCCGTTGACTACATGGAAGAACTGGGCTGGCTGCGCGACGATGTCTGGTTTGCCCACCTTGTTCACCTAAGCCCGGCAGATATCGACAAGCTGTCCACGGCGCGGGTGGGGATGTCCCACTGCCCTAGTTCGAACATGACCCTCGGCTCGGGGATCGCGCCGGTCGCTTCGTTGAAGGATACTGAGATAAAGGTGAGCCTGGGGGTCGATGGCTCGGCGAGCAATGACACCTCGAACATGGTCCGTGAAGTGCGTCAGGCGATGCTCCTTCAACGGGTTCGTTACGGAGCTGATGCACTCTCTGCGAGGGAGGCGCTCTATATGGCGACGATGGGCGGGGCACAGGTTCTCCACCGCGAACATGAGATCGGCTCGATCGAGGCGGGAAAGGCCGCTGACCTAATCGCCTTTGACCTTTCCCGAATTGAGTTTGCCGGAGCGCACGCCGATCCATTGGCGGCGATTGTCCACTGCGGGGCCGATCGCGTGGATCTTTCTATGGTGAACGGCGAGATGCGCGTGCGCAACGGGCGGCTGGTCGATGAATCCCTCTACGACCTTATTCCGCGACATAACGAGATCTCCTGCCGGCTGATCGAGGGGCGATGAGGGTAGCCCTTGAGATTTCCTTCTCGTTCAAGCATGAGGTAGATGCTTCTGGACTTGAGCTTGAACTACCGGAAGGTGCGGATGTCCTCTCGGCTCTCCGGGAGTTTGTTCATCGATACCCACATCTCAAGCCACGACTGTTCACTGGAAGCGGGGAGGCTCATCGCCACATCAACGCCCTGATCAACGGCGGGAATGTCGCCTTTAAAAAGGGCTTTCTCACGGTCCTTCATGACGGGGACCACCTTACCCTTCTCCCGCCAGTTGGGGGAGGATAAAACAGGAGGAGTCCTTAAGAATATGTGTTCTTTTTAAAGACGGTGCGGAATTTGGGTGGGGACGAGGATCGGCACTCTTGCAGGTGAAGTCGGAAGGAATTAACTACCAGTTGGAGACGGCAGAACAGATGATGGTTCCGTGGTTAACGAGGTGGGTTTCATAGTCCAGTTCAGGAGTCAGGGTTAATATTTGGCCTGATTTTTCGGGCCTTTTCTTCGATGCGCTGTTCGAAGCGGTCGGCATCGATGATGAAGCGTTCGTGCTCGGCTTCGCCAACGCACTCTTGCTCATCCCACGCCTTGATCTGGAAGAGCAATCGCCGTTTGTCCACTTCGGCCAGTTTGGCCCGCACGGTTACGTGCATCCCGGGTGGGGTGGCGGCAAGATGGTGTAAGTTGATAGAGATCCCCACCGTCTTTTGGCCCTCTGCCAGCAGCGGTTCCACCATCAGCCGGGCACACTCCTCGCAGAATCCGACAAGGACGGGAGTTGCCAGCACGTCAACTAAACCGCTGCCAAAGGCGCTCGCTAGATGCTTACTTTCTACCAGCCATGTCTTTTCGTTGGTCAATCCTGGTTTGATCACTCGTGTATCCCCTTCTGTGATGCGTGTTCCGCATGATATTCGGCCTGGTTGGGCGGCTCAAGAGGCTAGATGTCGTAGAAGTCCACTCGGCGATCGGCGAGGCGGTCGTTATAAGGATTGAGAGACTTGTCGCGTGCCGCAGCGGGATCGATCTCTACCACCGTCGCCTCTTCTTTATCTTTTGAGGATCGTACAAGAACATCCCCGCTGGGGGAGACGATCTGGCTTTCTCCAGTGAAGTGAAGTGTTTTGTCAGTACGCGCCTCACTGCCAACGCGGTTCGCAGTGACGGTGAACACGCCATTTTCTATCGCCCGTGCCCGCATTGTCAGTTGAGCGTATACAGGCATGACCAGGTTCGCTGGATGGACGATGATCTCTGCACCTCGCAGGGTCAGTGTCCGCGCTGCCTCAGGGAAGAAGTGGTCGAAGCAGATCATTATCCCCACTTTGGCTTCACCTACGTCGACCACAGGGAAGGGAGTGTCTCCGGGTGAAAACCATCGCTTCTCTTCGGAGAAGAGGTGGACCTTGCGGTAGCGAGCGAGAAAGCCGGAAGGGCCGACCAGAACCGCACTGTTATATACATTACTCTCGTGGCTCTCCGCGAGCCCAGCCACGATGTGGCAAAGCTGTTTCCTCGCAAAGGAAATCAGTGCTTGGGTTGTGGATCCCTTAGGGATAGGTTCGGCGAGCGCCGCGACTTCTTCTTGCGCGGTGAACTGATACCCGGTTGCGAAAAGCTCTGGCAAGACCCACAGGTCCGCTTTCCCTTTACCCATGAGTACCTCTGCGTAGTGGAGGTTGCGCTCTACCTCACCGAAAATGGGTTCCATCTGTACGTAGCCGATGTGCATGGTGATAAATGATAGTTTAAACGGGCAAGGAGGGCTAATGAGAAGACCTATAAGAGGCCCGCGTGCCATGGCTACACCTAAAGCGGTAGAACCTATTTACCCGCCTTATTCAATGGTCAGCCGAGTCGTTTATATGGGGAGGAGAGAAGGCAAAGAACACGGCACGGCCCCGCCTTTTCCATTTTCATTTCCAGTCAGGCACCATCCATCGTAGTGTCCGCACCTTTGCCTCACGTTGACGAGATGGCTGCGCCGCAGTACAAACAGGGCTATCGCACACCAGGAGGTTGATATGGACGAACGCTCCGTAGACATCGTGTTGGTGGGAGTGGGAAACCTGGGTCGGCGGTTCACCCAGCTTCTTGCCGATAAGGCGGCCTATCTAAAGACCCGTTATGGCATTGCATTTCGCCTGATTGGGGTCGCGGACTCCCGCGGCGTGGCCCATGATCCAGCAGGACTCGATCCGGAAATCGTTGTCCGCATCAAGAGTGAGGAACGCTCGGTCGGTGAATATCCCAACGCAGGTCGAATGAGCGTTACGGCCACCGAGCTCGTGCGCGAGGTAAAGGCGGATCTGCTCTGCGAGGCCTCTCCTGTGCACCTTAAGGAAAGGGGAAAACCGGGGCTATCATGCATCCGAACAGCACTTTCCCGAGGGATGCATGTGGTTACTCCCAACAAGGGCCCCATGGTGCTCGCCTACCAAGAACTGGTTGACACCGCTTCAGCACACGGGGTTAAGCTTCGATTCGACGGCACGGTCGCTGGGGGGCTTCCCGCCCTCTACCTCGGCATGCGCGATCTGCGCGGTGCGACGATCGAACGTATCGAGGCGGTGCCGAACGTCGTCACCGGCTACATCCTCGATCTGCTCGCCGAGGGCACCCGGTGGGAGGACGCCCTCGCGCGCGCTCAGGAGAGTGGACACCTCGAGGCCGATCCGAGCTGGGACGTGGATGGCTGGGACGCCGCAGCGAAACTCGTCATTCTCGCAAATGCAGTTCTGGGCTTCCCCGCAAAGTTGGAGGACGTTAAGCAGGAAGGAATCAGCGGAATCTCACCGGAGAAGATCCGCAGCGAAGCTGCTCGAGGCCAGGTAATCCGGCTTCTCGCCGTCGCCGAACGAACAAAAGACGGTCGCTACACCCTTCATGTAGGACCGAAGGCACTTCCCACGAATCATCCGCTCGGCCACCTCGGCTCCCACGAGCTTGGTGTCGTCTATTACACCGACATCTACGGAACGATCACCGCGATTATCGATGAGCCCACCCCGCTTCCGTCTGCAGCGACCATGCTGCGCGACATTTTGGACATCTACCTTAAAGATTGAGGCAAAAAAGACAGATCTGTGGCTATCCGTTCAAGGATAGCTTCCTGCCTAACGCGGCGGCCTTCTCCATCAGCGCCTGATTCTTGCTGAATGGGTCGTTATCCCTATAGGTAATTGCGATACCAAGAGAGGCTGTTGCAAAAACTTTACCGCAGAGCTCGCTGAGCACGCAGAGGGTACTATACCTTTCTCAATATTCGATCTCAGCGGTCTTTGCGCCTGCCTGTGCCAGTATGGCAGACAGGCCCTCAGCGGTAGAGTAGTTGGGCCAGGGGTGCACCTGGAATCAACTACGAAGAGGCTTTATGCAACGGGTTGAAGAGGATCTTTTTTGTCATTAGGGTTCTTTCTCCTTTGGACCTGAGATCGCCTGCGGAAATGGAAGATTCCGCAGAGTTATGCCTCTCCGTGTAGCATGTCGAGCAGTCGGCCGAGGACCACCTCTCCGTCGGACCGCAGCCCGTTGTGCTCGTACTGGCTGGTCACCCAGGTCTTGATCCCTTGGATGGATTGGGCGATCTCCTCGGAGAAGGCTCGCTCGACGTACATATCGTTGTAGTAGATTGCCGCTGCACAGGGCACGGTGTTCTTCCTCAACGCATCCGGATCGTACAGCCGCGGCCAGCCATCGTAGGCGGCCAGGATCTCCGCTGCTTCTTTAAGCGGTTGCAGCACCTTGTACTCGTCGAACATCCACGGATAGATCATCTCTCCGGTGAAGAAGACCGGTTTTCCCGGCGCGAGGTCGAACTCGGGATACTCAGCGCGCAAGCGCTGCGCCGACCAGTTCGATGCCTCCCCTTGGCAGTAGGCCGCCTCATGCAGGATCGCGTAAATCGGAGCGGTGTCAAAGTGCAAGGCATCTTCAAAGCCGCGCAGGAAAACATAGCTTGCCTCACGGCCTGTTGCACCCTGTATAAAGGCATCCTCGATCAGGTAATGCACCTTCTCAAAGCCGTCATCGGCGCCAAACGCAATCCCCAGTTGTTGAAACCGCTGCGGCGAGAGACGGTCGCCATTGGGCAGCCGCGTGTCGTGGCCTTCCAGATAGTCAACGATCTCGCGGACGCGCTCGGTATCATCGGGATAGCGCTCATAATATCGGTTGTTCTTCTCGATCACCCGTCGATAGGTGGCGCGGTACACATCGTCGGTCGGCCGCTTAAGCGGCGGCAGCCCTCCGGTGAAGATCGCTTCTCTCAAACCCTGGGGGGCAAACGACAAATAAGTCGCGAGACAAAAGCCGCCGTAGCTTTGGCCCAGGCCGCTCCACGGTTCATCCGGTCCCACAAGCTCTTTTCGGATCGATTCCGCATCCTTCACGATGGCATCAGCGCGGAAGTGCCTTAAGTACTCAGCCTGGGCCTGTGGCGTGTCGAAACAGGCGAGCGTCTGGTGGGTTACCGGACTGCTGCGACCGGTGCCGCGCTGGTCGAGGAGCAGCACGCGGTACTCCTTAAGCGCCTTTTTTAGCCACCCACTTCTTTTTTTAGGCCGTGGCGACGCCCCTCCGGGACCGCCTTGGAAGAAGACGAGCCAGGGCAACTGCGCGTTCTCTTTGTCTGCCTTTACGACCTCGCGGCAAAAGACGGTGATCGTATCACCATCGGGTTGAGCATGATCCAATGGAACGGTGAACTCGTGGTCGGTGAGCACGAGGCCCGGTAAGCGGTGAACGGCTATGCGCATGATCGCTCCTCCTTAGACTTTTCGATCCGAAGATGCGGTCTTAACAAAGGTACAGGCAAGGATACTGCTGTGAGGAAGACCTAGCAACCCGGCGCGCTTTCAGAGATGGCTCCTGGATAGACCGTAATGATCGTGTGCGTTTGAGCCACTCGAAAACGTGGCAATGAAAGATTTGGCCCCGAGATTCCGACAAGGAGATTCGCATCGTCGAGGGGGCAACGAATTGAGTGTCGGACCCAGAGGCTCACATCTCGACATCTTGCCGTGCAATGAACCGCCCCGGGATTGCCGGAGACTTCAATTCTTGAGAGGATGGAGTCATGACAAGATCAAACAGGTATTCCCCAGAAGTCCGGGAGCGGGCAGTTCGGATGGTGCTGGAGAACGAGCGTGAGCACGACTCTCAGTGGTCGGCGATCGTCTCGATCGCAAGCAAGATTGGCTGCTCCCCGGAGACGCTTCGGAAGTGGGTGCGCCAGACCGAGGTCGACACGGGTCGGCGCGGAGGACTGACGAGCGATGAGCGGGCGCGGATGAAGGAGCTTGAGCGGGAGAACCGCGAGCTTCGGAGGGCAAACGAGATCCTCCGCAAGGCAGCGGCTTTTTTCGCCCAGGCGGAGCTCGACCGGAGACCGAAGAGATGACGTCATTCGTCGATGAGCATCGAGAGGTCTACGGAGTCGAGCCGATCTGTGCGGTGCTGCCGATTGCCCCGTCGACCTAGAAGGCTCGCCAGGCTGATCCTTCCAGGTTGCCAGAGCGTGCCCGCCGTGACGCTGTCCTGTGTGAGGAGATCGAGCGAGTCTGGCGTGAGAACCGCCGGGTCTACGGAGCCCGCAAGGTATGGCGTCAGCTGCAACGAGAGGGCATCGAGGTAGCTCGCTGCACGGTAGAGCGTTTGATGCGTCGGTTAGGGCTTGCTGGAGCCGTACGGGGACGGAAGCCTCGCACCACGATCCCCGACGAGGTGGCAACGCGTCCGGCGGACCTGGTGCAACGTGACTTCACGGCTACTCGACCGAACCAGCTGTGGGTGGCAGATCTGACCTACGTGGCAACCTGGGCAGGCTTCGTGTACGTCGCGTTCATCATCGACGTGTTTTCGCGGATGATTGTAGGCTGGCGTGTGTCGCGATCACTGCGCAGCGATCTTGCTCTCGATGCACTGGAGCAGGCTCTCTATGCTCGTCCCGACAGCGAGCATCTCGTGCACCACAGCGACCGGGGTGTTCAGTACCTGTCCATCCGCTACACGGAACGCCTAACTGAAGCAGGCATCGAGCCGTCGGTGGGAAGTGTTGGAGACTCATACGACAACGCCCTTGCAGAAACGATCATCGGCTTGTACAAAACCGGGGTGATCCACCAGCTGGGACCTTGGCGCAACGTTGACCGCGTCGAGTTCGAGACCCTCAACTGGGTAGATTGGTTCAACAACCGGCGGCTGCTTGAGCCGATCGGTAACATCCCACCCGCCGAGTGTGAGGAGGTATACTACCAAAGTCAGGAGGTTCCGGTCATGGTGGTCGGACTCACGTAACACAGCCTCCGGAAAAGCCGGGGCGGTTCATTGCCTTCAGAAGAGGCGCCTTGAGGAACTCACCTTGACAAACCGCGCGCTTTCAGAGATGTCCCAGCAATTCGGCGATGGAACATCAAGTTGCGGGCAGTTTCGGGTAGTTTCGGGGTCAAACCTTCATCCTTAGGATTTCATCGTCTCGCCAACGCGCTTCGCGATCATGCTGATCGTTGAGTACAACAGCCTCACGTAGTCCCCTACCTCTCTGAGCGTGTAGTGTAGGGGCAGGGCCAGGGTCAGCCCTACACTTGACACTTAATAGCAGCATGAAGCCTGATCTCCATTCCTGCCGTCCACAAGGAGAACGATTTTGCGCAGGCAATGAGAAACAAGACTTGAGGACGATTGTTTGACCGACAAATTGGGGTCAGAGCTTTACTTTTGACGTTTCTAGCTCGTCTTTAGTGACCCTCCGGGATCCAGCCCTCTTTTGCCAGGATTTCAAATATAACCCTTGTGCTTGGCACGTCGCCCCTGGCTACATTTACCGCAATCCCTTCACCGACAGCGCTCTGGATCCTCGCTACCGCGTCGTGTGAAAAACCAGGACAGAGGCTCAGGGACTGAACCCCCTCGTTCTGAACCAAGTCTTTGCACACACTGACTGCTTGGTCGAAGTTCATCAACTCAACGATCACGGTGGTCAGTTCAAGCTTGGATGTTTTGATGGAAGCCCTATGCTTATTGGGATCGCCATCAGGCGCCATGACGACAGACGCTGCTTTGAAAGCCATGCTATCACCTCCTTTCCCCACATTCATCATATCACTCTGCACTCCATCGTCCAAGCAACCTCCGGGGACACAATACCTATTTCTTCTTTGCCTTCCTCCCTGGGGCTCGTTTCTTCAACGGACGGCCGATGATTCCTTCGGCAATTGCGAGGAACGCCCCATCGCCACAAGGTCGCCCTGTCCTGGTGTGTTGGCGAAGCATCTCGAATGTCCTTAAGGGTCACTGACAAGGAAGCTATGCCAGTCATCGATGTCGGCCAAGGGGCCTGGATCGTGCACAAGAGGGTTAGCGGCGGTCATGCCAAGGTACCACTTTGCAGTAGACCAGGTCTAGTCTTCTGGTCTTTCTACAGGTAGAACGCGAATGCTTCGCCCTTCGGGCAGGGGGCTTCTCTTTAAGAACCTGCGCTATTTCATTGTGCCAGGGAAGCCAACACCAGGCTTGACAATCTCACCACTCCTCGCGACCCTTTAGTTGTCATGGAACAGGATGTACGAAGTGAGATCGAAGAACTGCGGGAGACGATCCGGCGACATAATTACCTCTACTACGTTCTCGATAAGCCGAAGGTAAGCGACGCTAAATACGACGCGCTCTTTCGCCGGCTGCAAGAGTTGGAGGAGGCCCATCCGGATCTCATTACTCCAGACTCGCCGACTCAACGGGTCGGTGCCCCTCCGGCTCAAGGGTTCGCCACAGCGACTCACGCCGTCCCTATGCTCAGCTTGGGGAATGCCTTTAACGTGGATGAGTTGAAGGACTTCGATCGCCGCGTGCGCAAGCTGCTCGATGCGGCCGCGGTTACGTATCTAGCCGAGCCGAAGCTTGACGGTCTGTCGGTAGAACTCGTCTATCAGGATGGCTTGTTCGTGCAAGGCTCGACGCGTGGTGACGGAGTGAACGGGGAGGACGTCACCGCCAATCTGCGCACGATTCGCAGTATCCCACTGCGCCTACAAGATCTTGGCAGGAGGGTCCCCTCGCTCCTTGAGGTACGTGGCGAGGTCTACATCGATAAAGATGATCTTACCAGCCTTAACCGTCAACGCGAGAAGGAAGGCCTCGCTTTCTTTGCCAACCCGCGAAACCTGGCCGCAGGGTCGTTGCGCCAACTCGACCCGCGAGTCCCAGCCTCACGCCCCTTGAAGATCTTCTGCTACAACATCGGCCGGGCAGAGGGGATAAGGATCGAGACGCAAGAGGAGCTTCTGGAGGTGCTCGTTGAGCTTGGAGTCCGTGTTAATCCGCTTTATCGGCTCTGCAAAGGGATCGATGAGGCGATCGCTTTCTACGGGCAGGTTCAAGAGGCGCGGGAAGGGCTTCCCTATGAAGCCGATGGTGTAGTGGTTAAGGTCAACGAGTTTGCCTCAAGGCGGATCTTGGGCGAGGTCTCGCGCAGTCCACGCTGGGCGATTGCCGGGAAGTTTCCCGCCGAGCAGGGGATCACTAAATTGAAGGATATCATCGTTCAGGTCGGCCGTACCGGAACCCTGACCCCGGTGGCGGTGCTTGAGCCGGTGCGCGTACGGGGGGTGACCATTTCGCATGCCACTCTGCACAACGAGGATGAGATAAGACGAAAAGATATTCGCATCGGTGACACCGTGGTAGTGCAGCGCGCAGGGGACGTTATTCCTCAGGTTGTGAGGTCACTGGTTGAGCGGCGCACTGGCGAGGAACGGTTGTTTGTAATGCCCGATACCTGCCCGGTATGCGGAAGCCGGGTCATCCGTTACGAGGGAGAGGTTGCCCACCGTTGTTTGAATCTCTCCTGCCCGGCGCGGATTAAGGAGTCGATCCTTCACTTTGTCTCCAAGGGCGGGTTCGACGTTGATGGGTTTGGGGCCAAACTCGTTGATCAACTGGTCGACAAGGGGATCGTCAAGCGGGTCAGTGATATATTTCATCTTGATCGCGACACGTTGATCGGGTTAGAGCGGATGGGGGAAAAGTCGGCGAGTAACCTCCTTTCTGCGCTTGAAAAGAGCAAGTTGATCGCACCGCCCAAGATTCTTTTCGCCCTGGGGATTCCTGAAGTGGGAGAGCACACGGCCGGGCTCCTTGCCGAGGCATTTGAGGGATTGCAGGAACTTATGGAGGCGACAGAAGAGGCACTGTGCGCCCTTCCGGAGATCGGCCCGCGCACCGCCGCGGCAATCGTTGACTTTTTCGCCAATCAGCCTAACAAAAAGATGGTCTCCGAGCTCCTCGACGCTGGGGTGAAGATCGCTGAGGTTTCAAAGAAAGCTTCGGCGCGTACTCTGGAAGGCAAGCGGTTCGTGCTCACAGGCAGGCTTGGGTCTATGCCCCGAGGGGAGGCGGGGGAGCGGATCAAGCGGCTGGGGGGTACGGTCTCCTCATCAGTCAGCTTAAGGACTGACTACGTTGTCGTTGGTGAAAACCCAGGGTCAAAAGCCGACAAGGCACGCAAGTTGGGGGTTGTAACCCTCACCGAGGCGGAGTTCTTGGCTTTGCTTAAAGCCGATGCTTAGGCCAACTCTCCTTGATCTTGATCGTCAAGAACTGGCAGAATACCTGGCTAAACGCGGTGAGCCAGATTTTCGGACTGAACAGATCTGGCGTTCGGTCTACCGCGATCTGTTAGCCTCCTATACAAAGATCACCACCCTCCCACGTGTCCTACGTGAGGCGCTCACGCGAGATCTTCCCTTTGATCCACTGCAACCGATCGATCGTATAGTCAGCGCGGATGGGCTTACGCGCAAGGTTCTTTTTCGCCTCGTTGATGACGAGGCAATTGAGGCGGTTCTCATGTCCTACGAGCGACGAAGGACTGTTTGTGTCTCCACCCAGGTGGGCTGCCCTATCACTTGCGCCTTCTGCGCCACGGGGAAGAGCGGGTTTGTGCGCAATTTGACCGCAGGAGAGATTGTGGGACAGACGCTTCACTTTGCGCGTTGGTTGCGTGAGAAGGATGAGCGCTTGACCAACGTCGTCTACATGGGCATGGGCGAGCCGTTTTTAAACTACGAGGCAATGATGAAGTCGATCCGGATCCTGAACGATCATGAAGGGTTCTCGCTTGCGGCGCGAGGGTTCACCGTCTCAACAGTGGGTATCATTCAAGGGATCAAACGGTTCATGGAAGAGGACCTGCAGGTGAACCTGGCGGTCTCCCTGCACGCAGGCAGTGACGAACTGCGAAACAAACTGGTTCCTTCCAACCATTCCTACCCCCTTGCGAAGCTCATCCATGCTTGCCGCTCTTATATAGAGCGAACGCATCGACGGATTACCTTTGAGGTTGCTTTGATAGATGGGGTGAACGACTCGTCCAAGCAGGCACGTGAGATCGCCGTGCTCCTCTCTGGGCTCCTGTGTCACGTTAACCTGATCCCTCTTAATCCGATCCCCGATTCTTCCTTCCGCCCCAGTTCCCGTGAGCGAACGGAGGCGTTCGCAAATGTTCTAGAGAAGATGGGCATTCCTGTAACGGTACGAGTACGAAGAGGAACGAAGATACAAGCCGGCTGCGGCCAGCTGCGCGCCCGCTCACAGAGGAATTGAGAGATCGGAAGATTGAATGATCGGTAAGTCAAATCACTCAATCGCTAAATCATTAAATCACTCAATCCATCAATCTCTCACTCGTTGAGCAACCCGCGGTAGTAGCTAAGGGCATCGTGTCCCCAGTTTTCGGTGACGCGATTTAATCCCTCTTTAACGAGCTGACGCGCGCGCTCACGAGTGATGTTCATGGTCCGACCGACTTCGGCTAGGCTGTACGGGCAGCCATCCTCAATCCCGTAGTGTAGACGTAGGGCGAACGCTTGCCGAGCAGGAATACGGTCGAACACGCGCTCCAGTTCGTCGTGGAACAGAAGGCGGAGCGCCTCTTTCTCCGGCGAGAGTGCTGTGGAATCGGCGATTAACTCCTCCCGCGTCTCATCGCCATCACCCCCGACAACTTGATCTAGGGAGAGGATCTCATTCACCTGTGTTTCGATCTGGCGTAGGCGTTCGACCGATACACCAAGAACCTGGGTGATCTCCTCCTCATCGACACGTCCGTTTCGGGAGAGGCTGCGCATCTGTTCGAGTCGCCGTACGGCACGGAACAAGTAGTCAGGGACGCGGATCATACGTGAGTAATCGGTGATAGCAGCGAGGATGGTCCGGCGGATCCACCAGGAGGCGTACGTACTCAGCCTGTAGCCGCGTTCGACGTCGAACCGGTCAACCGCCTCGATCAGGCCGATGTTCCCCTCCTGGATGAGGTCGATGAGGGGAAGTCCAGCGTCGGAGTAGTCCTGTGCGATTTTCACAACCAGGCGTAGGTTGGACGTGATCAATCGTTCCCGCGCCCCATCGACACCGCTCGACATTGCACGGGCAAGGTCCTGTTCCTCTGCTTGAGAGAGGAGGGGGAAGCGGGAGATCTCACGAAAGTAGATTCGAAGGATATCCGTGGTAGCGGAGGATCGAGCCTCATCGACTGGTTGCCTCTTCTCAAGGGTCTCTCGCATCGTATCATTCACCTAGTAGACTTTACGAGAAGAACGCGGGGATGTTCAAGCGTGCTTTTCAGGCTCCTCTCTATTTGGCCTGCCTGCTGCGGGCAGGTGTGGGTAATCAGCCACTGGGCATCGGAACTGGCCTGCTCGCGTGAATCAAGCCTTTCTCCCCCTGAGGAAGGCAAGAAAGCAGGAAGAATCCCGGTTTCTTGTGCGACAATCGCCAATCCCCCATTTTCGTGAAAAGCCCCGTTCTCTCGCCAAGACGCTAAGATCGCCAAGGATTTATCAGCTCTCAGCCGTCAGCAATTAGCTCAGAACATCAACTCCACTTGCTCTTTCTCATTACTCTTCACTGATTACCCATTACTGTGTTTCAGCTTTTCTTCGCGTTCCCTGCGG
>JAUWGE010000013.1 GCA_030606565.1 Candidatus Bipolaricaulota bacterium
TATACCGTTGAGAAGCCTTGGCCCGCTTAAGCGTCGTATCGACCTTACTGTTAAGGATCAACCCCTTGGTAACGTTCGCCAGAACGCTTTCTCGGTGGCTCTTCGTCATACCGAGCTTATCGATGTCCCGCCGATGCCTCATCTTGAACCTCCTGTTCACCCTTGAGCTCGTAACCGAGTTCCCTCAACCGATCCTCCACCTTGCTCAAGGTCTTTGCGCCAAACCCATGAATATCAAGCAGTTCCTCACGCGGCCGGGCGAGGAGCTCTCCCAACGTAGTGATCTCCGCCTCCAGAAGGAGGTTGCAAGCACGCTGATCGATCTGCAACTCGCTCAACGAAACCGCTAAAGCGCTTTCCTCCTCTTCCCCCTCTTCCACAGCAAGCCCGAACGGGTGCTGGGCGAAGTCGCTGAACAGGTCGAGATGCCGCTGCAGGATCCGCACTGACTCGGAGAGTGCCTCCTCAGGCTTGATCCCCCCGTCAGTGGTCAAATCGAGAATCAACCGCTCATACCCCGTCTTTCCCCTGACGCGGGTCCCTTCAACCACGAAGTTCACCTGCCTCACTGGGGAAAAATCTGAGTCGATTGGGATAACCGCCAAGGGTGAGTCCTCGAGCTTATTCTCCTCCGCTGGGCGGTAGCCGAATCCCGCTTCCACTTCCATCTCCACCTCCAGGAAACCCTTCTTGTTCAGGGTAGCGATGTGCAAGTCGGGATTGATCACTTCTATTCCAGAAGGAAGAGAGAGATCGGTGGCGGTCACCTCACACGGCCCCCTCCTCTCGAGGGTGAGCCGCTTCAGCTCATCTCCATGAAGGCGCAACGCAAGGTCCTTGATATTAAGAATAATCTCAAGGACATCCTCCTTGATCCCCTCGATAGTGTCGTACTCATGGTGCTTACCAGCGAAGTTCACCCGCACCACCGCAGCACCCGGTATCGAGGCCAGGAGAACCCGACGCAGGCTGTTGCCAAGGGTAGTGGCAAACCCACGTTCGAGCGGTTCGATGACGATCTTGCCATAGGTGGGGGTCAACTCTTCAGTCTTGATCCCCTGAGGGAAGACCAGTTCATCCATACCTACCTCCTAGCGGGAGTAGAACTCAACGATCAGGTTCACGGCGATACTATGCCCGATCTCTTCCACGTTAGGAGGGGCAATTACCTGGAACTTCATCGCTTCCAGGTTCTTCTCCAGCCAACGCGGAATCTCGCGGTCTTTGTTTGCCTCTACGATTCCCTTCACCCGGTCGCGTCGTCCTTCCTTAACCAACACGGTATCCCCCTCCCGCACCAACACGGAAGGGATGTTGACTGCCCTGTCGTTCAGTTGGAAGTGACCGTGCACGATCAGTTGGCGCGCCTGTGCGCGCGAGGAGGCAAATCCAGCGCGATAGAGGGTGTTATCAAGCCGCCGCTCAAGGAGAGAGAGGAGTGCCTCACCGGTGACCCCTTTCCGCCGCTTCGCTTGCTCCACGTAGTTGCGGAACTGCCGCTCTCTCACGCCGTAAATCCGCTTCGTCTTCTGTTTCTCGCGCAGGTGGAGAAGGTATTGACTCCTCCGTGGGCGACGCCTCTTCGGCCTCTCCCCCGGCGGAGAACTGCGGCCAGACATCGGACATCTCCTCGTATAGCACCGACTCCCCTTCAGGAAGAGCTTCTCCCCTTCCCTACGGCACTTTTTGCACTTATGGTCTGTATCTCGCCCCATTATCGTTTCACCCTACTGCTGCTGTGAGAGACCGGGGTGACGTTCTTGACCTCTTCAACCCGGATACCCGATCCCTTAATGGTCTGTACCACGGACTGTCTCCCCGATCCAGTCCCCTTCACTGTCACACACACGGATCGAATCCCGTATTCTTTCATTTCACGTACCAGCGACTCGGCCGCAATCTGGGCGGCATAAGGAGTCCCCTTTCGCGATCCCTTGTACCCAACCACCCCTGGGCTCTTCCAGGTAATCGGGTCCCCGTTCAGGTCAGTCACAGTGATGATCGTGTTGTTGAAGGTAGCGTGAATATGGACACGTGCCCGCTCAAGCTTGATGTTCTTCGCCATCCCTACCTCTTCTTTCCTGCCTTGGCCTGTCGTGGCCCTTTCCAGGTTCGCGCGTTCGACCGTGTATGCTGCCCGCGAACTGGAAGCCTTCGCTTATGTCGGATCCCGCGATAGGCATTGATATCCTTCAGCCGCTGAATACCCGCGTAGATCCGACGGCGCAGGTCTCCCTCCACCACATATTGCTCTACCTCCCGCCGCAGAGCTGCGATCTCCTTCTCGGTCAGATCCCTTACCCTCACGCCCGGCGAGATCCCTGTTCGCCCGATGATTTCAGCAGCGTGCGAACGGCCAACCCCAAAGATGTAGGTAAGACCAATCTCGATCCTCTTGTCATTCGGCAGGTTGACCCCGGCTATCCGTGCCATGTCTTTCTCCCCTTAGCCCTGTCGCTGCTTGTGCTTGGGATTCTTGCAGACAATCATCACTCGACCGTTACGTCGAATCACCTTGCACTTAGCACACATTTTCTTTACCGAACTTCGCACCTTCATCGTAAATTAACGCAGCGGTTAACTCTCCCGGTATACGATCCGCCCCTTGGTCAGGTCGTATGGCGAGAACTCTACAACCACACGGTCTCCTGTCAGGATGCGAATATAATTTTTGCGGATTCGACCTGAAATATGACACAGAACGATATGTCCATTGGTCAACCTCACGCGGAACATTGAGCTCGGCAGGCTCTCGATGACCTCGCCCCGCTGTCGGATCACATCTGCCTTTTTTTGATCGCGTTTTTCCGACTTAACCACTACGTCTTCATTCACCTCCTAGCGTCAAGACATCTACTCCCCTCTCCGTCAGGGCAACGGTATGCTCAAAATGCGCTGCTAGGCCGCCAGTTGCTGTCACTACAGTCCAATTGTTGTCAAGGACCCGAGTCGGTTCAGGATCAGTCTTCACCATCGGCTCAATTGCGAAGACCATCCCCGGTTGTAGCCGTGGGCCCTGTCCTGGCAGACCGTAGTTCGGAATTTGGGGGTCCTCGTGTAGCCCTCTCCCTATTCCATGCCCTACATACTCTCTCACCACATGCAGCCCCTTACTCTTTACATAGGAGCCGATCGCGTGCGAGATGTCTGATAAACGATTTCCAATTGTAACTCGTTTGATACCTCGCCACAAGCTCTCCTCGGTTACCCGCAGGAGGTGATGCACCTCATCATCATCGATCTCGCCAACCAGAACTGTCGTTGCCATATCCGCGTACAGACCTTCGCGAAAGAGACCGATGTCGATGGAAAGAATATCTCCGGCTTTAAGCAGCCGCTCCGATGGGATCCCATGCACCACTTCGTCGTTGATCGAGGCACAGATCGTCGCTGGATACCCCTGGTAACCCTTAAATGCCGGTTCCGCCCCCGCTTTGCGGATCAGCTCCTCGGCTAAGTGATCAAGGGAGACGGTGCTCTTTCCCAGGGTTACCTCTTCACAGATCGTGCGTAAGGTCAAAGCAAGGATTCTCCCATTCTCACGCATGATAGCAATCTCAGAGGGGGTCTTAAGAGGGATCATCCAGCGAGGAGGTCCATGATTCTGTTAAGTACCACAGTAGTCGGCTGAGCACCATCAACCTCGCACAGCAGCCCCCGCTCACAGTAAAAGTCAATCAAGGGAGCTGTCGCCTGCATGTACACGTCGTATCGGTTATCGACCACCTCAGGTCGATCGTCGTCCCGCTGAAAGAGTTCTCCCCCACAGAGGTCGCAGCGGGTTTTGATCTTCGGCGGATTGAAGAGAAGGTTATAGATCTTTCCGCACTCGCGACATACGCGACGTGACGAAAGCCGCTTTATCACTTCCACCCGCGACAGGGTGATGTTAACCATCAGATCGAGCGGGGTGATCTTTAAAAGCGCCTCGGCCTGGGCGACCGTACGTGGGAACCCGTCGAGGATGAACCCGTCCGTTTTCGCAATCCGCTCATGAATCATGTCGATGATAAGCTTGTCTGGGACGAGATCACCACGATCCATATGCAACTTTGCCGCCCGACCAATCTCTGTCCCGTGTGCCACCTCATCGCGAAGTATGTCACCGGTCGACAGATGACAAAGACCGGTTTTATCAGCGATCAGCTTTGCCTGAGTTCCTTTTCCTGCGCCAGGAGGGCCGAGGAGGGCGATCCTCTTACGAGTCATTATCTCCTCCGTCCAAGAAGGCCCCCAGCCTTGGTCAAGCTTTCATAGTGACGCATGACAAGGTGGGCTTCGATCTGCATCAGAGTATCGATCCCAACCCCGACTACAATCAGAAGCGCCGTCCCCCCGATGAGGAACATCCCTCGAATCCCGCTTAACGCCGCGAAGATGTACGGTAACACGGCGACCGCAGCCAGGAAGAGTGCACCGATCAATAGCAGCCGATTCAGCACCCCCGAGATGTAGTCGGCCGTCGATTTCCCCGGTCGCACACCGGGTATGAACCCCCCCGACTCGCGCACGTTCTTTGCCACATCCTGCGGATCAAAGACGATCGAGCTGTAGAAGTAGGTGAAGAAGATAATAAGAATCACGTAGGCAAGAATATAGGGAAGGCTCCCATTTTGGACGTAAGCTGTCAACCACGCTAGCCCTGGAGCCCACTGGGTTAGGGTTATCGGCATGGTGAGAAGAGCCGAGGCGAAGATGATTGGGATGACCCCACCCTGATTCACACGGATCGGCAAGTGTGATGTATGCCCGCCGTAGACGCGGCGGCCGGAAGTTCGCTTGGCGTACTGGATCACGATCTTCCGCTGCCCCTGTTGAATCATGGTCACCCCAGCAACGACTATCACCAAAATAGCAAAGAACGCCAGCCCCCAGAACGGGCTCACCGTGCCCGCGGAAATCTCGATGTAGGTCGATTGTAACTGCGCAGGGAAACGGGAGAGGATCCCGATCATGATGATCATGCTGATCCCATTCCCGATTCCGTTCTCAGTCATCCTCTCTCCGAGCCACATCAGGAAGATCGTCCCCGTGGTCAAAGTGAGAACCGAGGTAAGGTAGAACCAAAGTCCGCCGCTTGACAAGCCCCAGTTGACAATCAACATGCTCATCGTTGCGCCCTGCACGGTCGCCAGGCCCAGGGTTGCCCAACGGGTATAGGTGGTGATCCGCCGCCGCCCCTCGCGGCCCTGCTGCTGCAGCTCTTTCAATTTAGGAATGACAGCGGTGAGCAAGCTGAAGATAATCGAGGCGTTGATGTACGGCGTGACCCCGAGGGCAAACAGCGAGAACCGCTGTAACGCCCCACCGGTGAACATGTTCATAAAATCGAAGATTCCACCACCCTGCGTGGCAAAGAAGTTCTTAAGCGCTTCCGCATCGACACCAGGAACAGCGATATGAGTTCCCGCGCGAAAAACAATGATCGCGCCGAGGGTAAATAATATTCTCTTGCGAAGCTCCGGAACCTTGAACAGGTGCGAGAATTTCTCCCACATGCTCAGACCACCTCAACCTTTCCACCCGCCTGCTCGATCTTCCGTCTGGCTGCATGTGTAAAGCGGTGTGCCCGCACCGTGAGAGGCTTACTCAGCTCCCCCCTGCCTAGGACCTTCAACCGCGCTTCACTTCCTTTGGCAAGGTTCATTTCACGCAAGCGTTGAAGCGTCACCTCTGCCTGTGCCGGGAAACGGCTCTCGATAGCATCCAGGTTCACACAGGCGTACTTAACACGTGTATAGTTATGAAAACCCCGTTTAGGAAAACGCATCCATACTGGGGTCTGTCCACCCTCGTAACCAAGCCGAACCCCACCACCGCTGCGGGAGTTTTGTCCCTTGGTTCCGCGACCGCTCTCGTGTCCGCCGCGCCCGGATCCATAGCCACGCCCAACGCGCTTCCGCTTATGAACACTCCCTTTAGTAGGGCGAAGATCCTCAAGTTTCATCCTTGACCTCCTCGCCCGCTTCGTCCTCATGCCCTCGAAGCGTCTTAACTTCGCTACGGCTACGCAGTTGTACCAAACCGTTTATCGCCGCTCGCGACAGGGTGAGAGGGTTCGTCGTTCCCAAGGATTTAGTCAGAATATCCGTTACCCCGGCCAGCCGACAGACCGCCCCCACCGTCACCCCGGCGATGACTCCTGTACCAGCGTGAGCTGGCTTCAACAGGACCCTCCCCGCCTTGAACTTCCCGATCACTTCATGGGGAACCGTCCCTCCGTCCAGTTGAACTTCGATCAGGTTCTTTTTGGCGTCGCGGATCGCCTGGTGGATAGCGCGCGGGATCTCGGTCGTATTTCCCAAACCAACTCCGACTCGACCTTTGCGATCCCCGACGACTATCAGCACTCGGAACTTCAGATTTCGACCACCCTTGGTAACCTTGCTCACCCGTCTGATCTCGATGATCTCATTTTCAAACTCGTCGGTGGTGATCAAAACCTTAACCCTCCCTTACGAGCTTCCTCAGCCAGAGCAGCAACCACACCGTGGTAAGGGTAGCCACCCCGATCGAAGACAACCGTTTCAATGCCGCTTTTAAGCGCCCGCTTAGCCAAAAGCTCTCCTACCTTCTTTGCGGCGGGGATGTTGCATCCGTGCACCATCCCTTGCAACTCTTTATCAACCGTAGACGCCGACGCGAGAGTCTCGCCCGCCTCGTCGTCGATTAGCTGGGCGTAGACGTGGCAGAGGCTCTTGGCGACACACAGACGAGGGCGCTCCTCCGTCCCGTGGACTTTCTTGCGAAGCCGACGGTGGCGCTTGATGCGCTGTGCCTTCCTGTTGATCATCGCCATCTCATTCACTCTCCCAAGCCAGCGCCCTGGCCTCCAAGCTTACCGGCCTTGTGTAACACCTGTTCATCCTTGTACCTGATACCTTTCCCTTTATACGGCTCAGGCTTGCGCAACGCCCGAATCTCGGCAGCAACCTGCCCAACCTGCTGCTTGTTTGCCCCACGGAGGATGATCTCTCCCGGATTGGGAAGTTCGGCTTCCACGTACTCGGGGAGCTCGTACTCTACCGGCTTTGAATAACCAAGATCAAGGATGAGAGTCCTCCCCTGAAGTCTCGCCCGATACCCGAGTCCCTTTATCAACAGCGCTTTCTCCCAGCGCTGCGAGACGCCGTACACCATGTTGGCGAGAAGGCTGCGGTAAAGGCCGTGAAAGGCGCGGTACTGCTTCCCCTCATGCCGACGTTTCACTGAGGCGATCCCATCAGCAACGGTGATCTCTACCACATCCGGGCGATAGGTCTGCACGAGGCGACCGTATTTCCCTTCCACCGCAATCGTCACCGGTCCGACCACGACCTTGACATCATCCGGAATTTTCACTGGGACCTTCCCGACCTTAGACATCGCTTACCACCTTACAACACCTCACAGAGAACCTCGCCCCCGATCCCTCGCTCCTGAGCCTCACTCCCCAAGAGAACACCTTGGGAAGTGGAGAGGATACAGATCCCCATGCCACCCAAGGGCCGTGGGATCTCCTCCTTGCCAACATAGACACGGCGAGAGGACTTGCTCACAAGCCTAATGTCGGTGATCGCCCGTTTCGCCTGACTCCGTTCTCCCTCATACTTAAGTTCAATACGAAGCACAGGCTGGGGCTCGCGAGGGAGCACCTCGTAGCCCATGATGTAGCCTTCCGCTTCTAGGATGCGCGCGACCGCCTCTTTTATATTCGCGTGTGGCATCGAGACCTCAGGGTGAAATTTCGCGCTCGCGTTTCGTATGCGCGTTAGCATATCGGCAATGGGGTGCGCTATCATCATCGTCCTTCCTTACCAGCTTGACTTCTTCACGCCGGGGATCTCCCCCTTGTGTGCGAGCTTGCGAAAGCAAAGTCGACAGATTCCAAAATCACGGATGTAACCGTGTGGGCGCCCACACAGGCTGCACCGATTGTATGCCCTGACTGAATACTTTGGTTCCTTGTTGCTCTTTATGATCAACGCCTTCTTTGCCATTCACTCTCCCCCTAATCCTTGAAAGGAAGTCCAAGCCCCTTTAACAGGGCGTATCCCTCTTGATCGCTCCTCGCGGTAGTAACAATCGTGATATCCATTCCCTGGGTTGCAGTGATCTCGTTGTATGAAATTTCCGGAAAGGCCAACTGCTCGCTTAACCCAAGTGAGTAGTTACCCCGGCCGTCAAACGAGGAGCTCGACAGGCCGCGGAAGTCACGGATCCCAGGAAGGACTGCGTTGAACAATTTGTTTAAGAATTCATACGCCCGGGCACGGCGCAACGTCACCTTGCATCCAATCGGTTCCCCGGCCGTAAGGTGGAAATCGGAAATTGAGTACCTCGCCTTTGTCACGATCGGCTTCTGCCCAGTGATCTTCGCCAGGTTCTTCACCGCACCCTCGAGCACTTTTGGATTGTCCGTATCTGAGATCCCCATATTGATAATAACCTTCTCCACACGCGGGACTTGCATCACGTTCTTAAGTCGAAGCTCCTTCATCAACCGCGGAACAACCTCTGTTTTAAACTTTTCAGCTAGCAACATCTCTATCTAAATATCTCCCCACACTGTTTGCAGCGACGCATCTTTTCGCCGTCCACCACCGTGAATCCGACCCGCGTCGGAATTCCACACTCAGGACAGACCGGCAGCACATTGGAAACGTGAATCGTCCCCTCACGCTTTATGATCCCCGGTTCACGTAGGCTTTGCGTCGCCCGCTGGTGCTTTGTGATCATGTGCACATTCTCCACGATGATACGATTTCGCTCAGGGTAGACAACAAGCACCTTCCCAATCTTCCCGCGGTCGTTTCCGGCAATCACCTTCACTCGGTCTCCCTTGCGCACCTTTCTCATCATCCACTCCTTTACAGGACCTCAGGAGCGAGGGAGATAATCCGCAACATCCTCTTATCCCGTAGTTCGCGTGCCACCGGTCCGAACACACGTGTCCCGATCGGTTCACCCTGGTTGTTAATAAGAACGATTGCGTTATCATCGAATCGGATGTAGGTTCCATCTTTCCGGCGATACGCACTACGCGTACGGACGATGACTCCTTTCACGATCTGCCCCTTCTCAATGTCACTCGTGGGAAGGTGCTTGCGCACCGAACCAACTACGATATCCCCGATTTCGCCACGTCGCCGGTGCGACGGCCCCAGGACGTTGATGCAGCGGACCTGTTTCGCCCCGGAGTTATCCGCCACCCTAAGCATCGTCTGCATTTGAATCACGCCTAGGCCTCCGCTTTCTCAATGATTTCAACCAGTCTCCAGCGCTTGATCCGGCTGTAAGGGCGGGATTCCTCAATCTTCACTAAATCCCCTAGTCCCGCCGCCCCAACAGGATCATGTGCGTAAAACTTAAAATGTTTCCGGATATACTTGGGGTAGCGGGGATGGAGGCGACGTTCCTCAACCTTTACAACAATGGTCTTCTCCATGCGATCGCTCACCACCCGCCCGATCTTCACCTTCTTCATCCTCTCGCCTCCCGCATCTTCTCGCGGGCAACCGTCATCACCCGGGCAATATCCTTGCGGGTCTTTGCCAGTTCGGCTGTATTATCCAACTCTCCGCTCACCTTCTGGAAACGCAGATTGAACAGTTTCCTCTTAAGTTCGCTCCCCTTCTGTGTCAGTTCCTCTGCGGTCAACTCGCGCAGATTCTCGGCCTTCATACCTCTCCTCCCAGCACGGTCTTGCGTTTAAGCCGCGTAGGGATAGGGAGCTTATGGCTGACAAGCTTGTGCACCCTTTTGGCCTCCGCCTCACCGATCCCCGCAATCTCAAACAGGATCCGCCCTGGCTTTATAACTGCCACCCAGTGATCCACCGGGCCCTTCCCTTTTCCCATGCGCGCTTCCGCAGGATGCTTCGTGATCGACTTGTCGGGGAAGATCCGAATCCAGATCTTAGAATCGCGGTGTGTCTGACGGGCGATTGTCGTCCGGCAGGCCTCGATCTGTCGATCGGTGATCCAAGCAGGGGCAAGGGCCTGGATTCCGTACTCACCAAACGCGATATCGTTCCCCCGCGTCGCCTTTCCCTTCATTCGCCCGCGATGGAATTTCCTGTGCTTTGTCCTTTTGGGAAAAAGAAGAGCCATTCTATCTCACCTCATCCCGCTGCGCCAACGGGGTACGCTCACCACGGAAGACCCATGCCTTGACCCCGATGTTTCCGTACTTCGTCCTCGCCTCGGTGAAACCGTAATCGATGTCCGCACGGATCGTCTGCAGTGGGACCCGTCCCTGCATCATCGTGATCGACCGAGCGATCTCCGCACCGCCAAGTCGGCCACTCACCTTGATTTTCACCCCTTCAGCCCCCGCACCCATCACACGCCGGATCACCTCTTTCATGGCGCGGGCTGGCACAATGCGGCTCTCAATCTGCATCGCCACATCTTGTGAAACAAGCGTCGCCTCCAAGTCAGGTCGCTCGACCTCCTTGATCGACACTTTTACCTTCCTGCCGGTGAGACGTTCCAGTGCCGTCTGTAATCCCTCGATCTCGCTCCCTCCCCGGCCAATGATGATCCCCGGCCGTGCCGAGCGGATGACGATCGATACACGATCCTCTTTGGACCGCTCGATGTTCACCTCGGCCACTGCGGCTCGGCGATACCGCTGGCCGATGAGGTCACGAATTCGCTTATCTTCGGCGATATACTCCGGGGCAAGTTTGGGGTTATACCAGTTGGAGATCCATTTGCGGGTCACCCCAACACGAAATCCGATCGGATGCACCTTCTGCCCCATCATTCCCCTCTCTTCTCGCCTACGACGATCGTGATATGGCTCGTCGGTCGGCGGATGATGTCAGCCCGCCCCATCGCTCGAGGCCGCAAACGCCGCAGCGAGCGGCCCATGTCGACAGTAGCGCGCAGCACAACCAGTCGATCGACATCGACGTCATAGTTATTCTCTGCATTGGCGATCGCTGACTCTAACGTTTTGCGGATTGGTCGCGCCGCCTTTCTATTGGATAACGAGACGATCTGTAGTGCTTCGTTGATCTCCTTGCCGCGAATACAGTCGATCACCAACCGCGCCTTGCGAGGAGACACACGAATAAATCTCGTTACTGCACGCGCTTCCATCATCTCTTCCTAGGTCAGGCCCGGGGCCCGTTTCTTCTTCATCCCACCGTGGGCACGGAAGGTCCGCGTCGGCGCGAACTCCCCCAGTTTGTGCCCGACCATATTCTCTACGATGTAGACCGGCACGTGCACTTTCCCGTTGTGAACCCTGATCGTCAGCCCCACCATCTCCGGGGTGACCATAGAGGCCCGCGCCCACGTTTTAATCTCCTCCAGTTCTCCCCGCTTGGCCTTATACACCTTCTTTAGAAGGCTCTCCTGCACGTACGGTCCTTTCTTCATCGATCTCGGCATACCGTGACTCCTTATCGTCTCCCCTTGCCAGCCCGGCGCACAATCAGGACGCTTGACCGCTTTCTCTTCTTCCTCGTGCGCCCACCTTTGGCTAACTTTCCAGTCGGCGAAACCTGCGGCCGCCCGACACGGGCGCGCCCCTCCCCTCCACCATGCGGGTGATCGACAGGGTTCATCGCCACACCGCGTACCTTAGGCTTGCGCCCCAAGTGACGAACGCGCCCCGCCTTCCCGTGCTTCACGCTCTTGTGGTCGGGGTTAGAGACCTCTCCAATCGTGGCCCGACACTCCACACTGAAGATCCGCACTTCACCAGAAGGCATGCGGACATGTGCCCGATCGCCCTCCTTGCCGATCAACTTCGCCGACGTCCCGGCCGAGCGCGCCACTTTCCCCCCACTTCCAGGACTCAGCTCTAGGTTATGGATCACCGCTCCAAGCGGAATGCGGCGCAGGGGCATGGCGTTACCAACGCGAACCTCTGCAGTCTCTCCGGACTCTACCTGCGCGTCGATCTCTAAGGAGACTGGCGTGGGGATGTAACGCTTCTCCCCATCCACATAATGGAGAAGAGTGATCCACGCCGATCGGTTCGGATCGTACTCACGTGAGACGACTCGCGCTGGGATTCCATCCTTGGCGCGAGAGAAATCGATGGTCCGATAGCGACGCTTGTGCCCTCCACCGCGCCACCGCACCGTGGTCTTCCCCTGGAAGTTCCGTCCCCCCTTCTTGTGGATCGGTTGGAGGAGACTCTTCTCCGGTGCCACTGGCGTGAGTTCACTATAATCGGGGAGATCGGCGTGGCGACGCCCCGGCGATGTCGGCTTAAATCTCTTCAAAGACATATCTATCCCCCCATCACATCGATTCGGTCACCAGCGGCCAGCCGCACGATGGCCTTTCGCCACCGCGACGTCCGTCCGTGTAACTGGTTCAGTCGTTCTCGGCGAGGCTTGCCCTTCATATTCGCTGTCCAAACCTTCTCCACCTTTACCTTGAACAGCTCCTCGATCGCTTTCTTGACTTCTATCTTGTTCGCGCCGAGGGCGACCCGGAATGCGTACTTGTTCTCTTCCATTTTCGCCCACGTCTCCTCGGTTAGAATCGGCGCAAGAACAATATCCTCGGCATGAACCAGTTTCGCCATGTCTAGAATCTCTCCTTCAGCTCTTCCAGCGCCTCTAGGGTCAATACTAATCCCTCATGACGCAGAACGTCGTACACATTCAATCCAGCACAGGCTAGACATTTCACCTTGGGGATGTTAGAGAAGGATCTCTTGGCCGGACGATTATACTCGCCGGCGCTAACCACCACCAGAGTGGTAGAACTCATCTCCAAACGATTCAACAAGGAAACAGCGGGCTTAGTTTTCGGCTCCTCAAATTTCATCCGATCGAGGAGGATGACCTTCCCTTCGTGAGCGCGATCGGAGAGAGCGGAGGCGAGGGCACGCCGGCGCATCTTCTTCGTCAGCTTCACGTGATAGGAGCGCGGTTTTGGGCCGAAGATGATACCACCACCGGCCCACAGGGGGGAGCGGCGCGATCCTGCACGGGCGCGGCCGGTACCCTTCTGCCGCCAGGGCTTGCGACCACCGCCGCGCACCTCCCCGCGCGTCTTGGTCGAACTCGTCCCCTGACGCCGATTCAGAAGCTGCATGCGGACAGCCCGATACAAGAGGTCAGGGTTGACCTCTGCCCCAAAGATTCTTTCCTCCAGTTCGACAACCTGGGGCTCGCTCGTTCCATCAAAAGTGTACAGCTTCGCTTCAACCATCACTTTTCCTCAACTGTAAGACAGAACCGCGCGGACCAGGGGTCGATCCTTTGAGCACCAGCAGATTCCTCTCTGGATCGACCCGCAAGACCCTCACTTTCTTAATCGTAACGCGGTGATTACCAGTGTGCCCGGGAAGCTTTTTCCCCTTAACCACTCGCCCGGGTTCGACACAGCTTCCCACTGCACCGGGGCGACGATGGAAGTGCGAGCCGTGTGACTTCGGTCCGCCAGCAAAGTTCCACCGCTTCACCACCCCCTGGAACCCCAGCCCGCGCGAGATCCCGGTGACATCGATCTTCGCCCCTTCAGAGAAGATCTCCACCCCGATCTTATCTCCCACCTTGTAGGCGGAGGGGTCGTCCACTCTGACCTCGAACAGGTGCCGGTGCGACGGGACACCCGCCTTCTTGTAGTGCCCTTGAAGAGGATGCGTCACCTTTCGCTCTGCGACCTCCTGATAACCGAGTTGAATCGCGTTGTACCCGTCCGTCTCCACGGTCTTTACTTGCACCACTGTACACGGCTGCGTTTCCATCACCGTCGCCCCGACGGCACGATCATCGACGAACAACTGTGTCATCCCGATCTTTCGCGCTAAGATTCCTAGAGCCATCCGTTACACCCTCCGTCTTTAGAGCTTGATCTCGATGTCAACCCCAGTGGGGAGCTCGATGTCCATCAACGCATTGATCGTCTCCGAGGTCGGCTCCTTGATATCAAGCAACCGAGTGTGAATCCGTCGCTCAAAGTGCTCCATCGACTTCTTATCAATGTGCGGGGAGCGCAGGACCGTATAGATTCGCCTCTTCGTCGGAAGAGGGATGGGACCTGAAATCTTGGCGCGGGTCTCTGTCGCCGAGTCCACGATCTTTTTGATCGAGCTGTCGACCAGTTCATGGTCGTAGCCCCGCAGCTTGATTCTAATCTTCTCTCTCGCCATAGTTAAGAGTAACCTCGACTCCTGATAATCTCCTTCCTAAACCCTTCTGGGACCACGTCGTAGCGCGCCACACGCAGTGTGTAGGTAGCTCGACCTTGAGTCAAAGAACGCAGTCGCGTAGCATAGCCGAACGTCTCCGCGAGCGGGATGGCCACGAAGACGATCTGCACCGTCTCCCGCGACTGAAGTTCTCGGATCTCCCCGCGCCTGCGCGCCAAGTCCTCCATAACTTCCCCCAGGTACTCGCCCGGAGTGATTACCTCCCCCTCCATAATCGGCTCAAGAAGGTCAAAACTTCCCCTCCTATATGCCTTATGAAGCGCGGTGACTGCAGCCGCCCGGAAGGCTAGCTCGGACGAATCGACTGGGTGAAAAGATCCCCCAATCAAGGTAGCCCCAATATCCACCAAAGGATAACCGGCGAGGGGACCGTTTGTCAACGTCTCCTTCAGCCCCTTCTCAATCGCCGCTCTATACTCCCGCGGGATCTCGTCTCTCTTGACTGTATCTGTGAATTGAAAACCGCTTCCGCGCGGGAGGGGCTCGAAGTGGACGATAACATGGCCGTATTGCCCTCGTCCTCCGGTCTGCTTGACAAATTTTCCCTCCACGTCAATCGGCTCGCTGAGCGTCTCGCGATAGGCAACCTGGGGCTGCCCCACAAGAGCAGAGATGCCGTACTCCTCGCGAAGCCGGCGCACTAGGACCTCCAAATGCAGCTCCCCCATCCCTGAGATAATCGTTTGATTCGTCGTCTTATTGACATCCACACGGAAGGTCGGATCCTCTTGAGCAAGCTTCGCCAACCCCTCGGAGAGGACCCCCTGCTCGGCCTCGGTACGCGGTTCGATAGCAATAAAGACGACCGGTTCCGGAAATTTTATTTTCTCCAGGAGGATCGGGGAAGACTTATCGCAGAGCGTATCTCCAGTCGAGATCTCGCGAGAACCCACGACCGCTACGATCTCCCCCGCCTGCGTTTTATCCAAGGGAGTGCGTTGATTGGCGTGCATCCGGAAAATCTTCATAAGTCGAAGGCCCTTACCTGTTGACGCATTGAACAGATGGTTACCTGCTTTCACTTTTCCTGAATAAACCCTAATAAACACCAATCGACCGGCATAGCGATCGGTGACGACCTTGAACGCCAACGCAGAGAATGGTTGATCAACCTCCGCTGTACGCTCTTCGTCACTACCTACTCCACGCACTGGAGGGATATCCACCGGCGAGGGAAGGTAACGAACAACGGCGTCGAGAAGCGGCTGTACGCCCTGGTTTTGGAAGGCCGAACCCCCCAATACCGGTACAACGCTGTGGTGGATACACCCACGGCGAAGTCCCTCATGGAACGCTGCCGCGTCAATTTCTGCACCCGCAATATACGCCTCCATCACCCGGTCGTCATACTCGGCGACTCTCTCAACAGCCATCTCACGATAGCGCTCTAGCTCCTCCCATTTCGAGTCAGGAACGGAGAGATACTCATAACGCTCTCCCTTGCTCTTAGGATCCCAGACGATCAGGCGCCGTGCGAGGAGGTCAATCATTCCCACCAAGCGGCGATTCTCGTCACGATAGGGAAGTTGAAGTGGAACGACGATCACACCCAACCGATCCTCGATCATCGCCAGGGTTTGGGTATAACTCGACTCAACGCGATCAAGCTTGTTGACAAACGCCAAGCGTGGAATACGGTAACGATCCGCTTGTCGCCACACGGCTTCGGACTGCGATTCCACCATCTCCACTCCGGAGAAGATAACAATTCCCCCGTCGAGTACGCGTAGTGACCGCTCCACCTCAGCAGTGAAGTCCACATGCCCCGGGGTATCGATGATGTTGATCCAGTGGTCGCGCCAGGAGCAGGTTGTCGCCGCAGACGTGATAGTGATTCCCCGTTCTCGCTCCTGGGTCATCCAGTCCATCTCAGTATCCCCCTCGTGTACTTCGCCCATCTTATGGGTCCGTCCAGTGTAGTAAAGAATCCGTTCCGTGGTGGTGGTCTTCCCAGCATCTATATGAGCCATGATGCCAATATTACGGACCCGTTTTATCCCCACAGAAACGTCGGTGGACATAGAAGCCCTCTTTCTACCACCTAGAAAACAAGGAATTGAACCCGACTACCAGCGGTAGTGGGCAAAAGCACGGTTGGCTTCAGCCATGCGGTGGACATCGAGCCGCTTGTTGTAAGCTTTCCCTTCCTTGCGCGCCGCATCAATAATCTCCGCGGCAAGGCGCCCACTCATTGTATGCTCGCCGCGCTCACGAGCGGCCCGAACGATCCAACGAAGGGCAAGGGCAGTCTGCCGATCCCGGGGCACCTCGTAGGGAACCTGGTAATTGGCTCCACCGACACGACGGGTGCGTACTTCCAAGCGGGGAGAGCAGTTGGCGACCGCGGCGTTGAAAACCTCAAGGACAGGAGAATCACTACTTCGATCATCGACCTGTTCCAAGGCTTTATAAACGATCCGCTCCGCGATCGACTTCTTGCCGTCCAGCATGACATAATTAATCAGCTTCGCGAGGAGCCTGCTGTTATACTTGATATCAGGTTCGACACCCCGGCCTGGTATCTGCATTCTTTCCACCTAGCTCCCCTTCTTAGCTCCGTACTTCGAGCGCCCCTGTCGACGTCCCTCTACTCCTTCCGCGTCGAGGGGGCCACGAACGATGTGGTAACGTACTCCTGGAAGGTCCTTCACTCGGCCGCCCCGTACTATGACCATCGAGTGCTCTTGAAGGTTGTGCCCCTCACCGCCGATGTAAGCGGTGACTTCCTTCCCATTACTCAAGCGGACACGAGCAACCTTGCGCAGTGCCGAATTCGGCTTTTTAGGGGTGCGGGTGTAGACACGCGTGCAGACGCCTCGCCGCTGTGGGCAGGAACCGAGTGCCGGAGCCTTACTCTTTCTTACCTTCGGTTTACGGCCTAGTCGAATAAGTTGATTGATCGTCGGCATCTTCACACTCCAAATTGTAGCAGATTATAGATTAGCTCATAGATTCTGTCAAGTCGCCGTTGGAAGGCGATTCCCCAGCCTCCACTAGCCCGTCCTCCAGGATCTTCGGTGCTGCGGGGAACCCAGTCCCAGCCGGGATCTTTTTTCCAACAATGATGTTGGGCTTCAGCCCTTCCAGTTTATCCACCTCTCCCCGCAAGGCTGCCTCGGCAAGGACCTTGGTTGTCCGCTGGAAGGAGGCAGCAGAGAGCCATCCTTTCGTCTGCAGCGCCGCCTTGGAGATACGCAGAAGCTCGCGCTCACCAATGGGAAGGCGCTTGTCCTTCAATGGGATCTCGAAGAGTTCTTCCCCTCGCTGGATGCGGATAAAGTTGAGGCCTGCACAGTGTGCTGCCTTCAGGGTCTCCTCGGTCAAACACTGACCACTTGAGGCAATCAACCGCCCGCCTGCAACCACGTCCTCGGCGATCTTCTCGCCAATCGTCTCCTTGCGGCCCCGCTCCGCCTCAGAGTTCCAGCGGACTAGCGCCTGTACCTCCTGGCGGAACGCCTCCAGTGCAACCAAGTCACCCAGCAGGAAGCGCGAGTCGCCTCGATCCACAATGCGGACGTTGTTTAAGATATGGCGGATGATCACCTCGAGGTGCTTATCGTTGATATCCACCCCCTGGGTCTTGTAAACCTTATGGATCTCAGTTAGCAAATACCCTCTCACCTTCTGCACGCCGGCTGTCTCCAAGAGAGTATGGGGGGGCACAACACCTTTGGTTAAAAGGTCACCCTCTTTCACTTTGTCGCCAACCCGTACCGTCGCCACTTGATCGATCTCCACTACACTCTTGGGTTGAAAGCGAATCGTCGTAACCCCGTCCTTTTTCCTGACCGCCTCCACTTTCAGGAGCCCACTGTAGGGAATCTCCAACTTAAGCAATCTCTCCCCTTCGCGTACCTGTTCTCCATTTCCTTTCAAGGGAGAAAGGTCAGCGGTGAGAGGGAAGCGCATCGCGCGGCCCGACGGGTTATAAACGATGATCCTATCTGAGAGCAAAAGGACGGTTCCCTCGGCCTCCGCCGCGATGAAGATCGGCTTCGACTTCGAAGTGAGCTGCTCCCCCTCCTTCACCGTAGCCCCAGGCTCGACCATCATGCGTGCTCCATAAGGGATCTCATACTTCCAGAGACTCCCATCATCTCCCAGTACCTCGAAAGTCCGCTCCTTCCCCTCGGGAAAACGGACCGTCCCTTTCCTGTCAGACACGATTGATGGAATATTGAACCGCTCGGTGAGCGCTTCTCCGGCAGAGACAACGTCTCCATCTTTTACTAGCGGAACCACGCCGGGAGGAAGAGGGTAAGAACGGTCGCCGGACTCAGTATCGATTACGAGCATCTCCTTACGCTTACCATCACTCATCAGGTAGACCTCGCCGGCACATGGGCTCCCGGAATCGATGAGACCATCTACGTCAACCTCTTCTCCTTTCTTGACGCATGCAGTCGCGGAAGGGATCTGAACCGTCCTTGGTTCGCCAGCGATTTCGATCCGATCGGCACCGCTCTCTGTAGGCGTTATTGCGGTCACGTGCCCGTCGAGGGGCGAGATCCAAGCCTGCGCGCTCTTCATCGTTTTGCGCGCTTCAAACAACTCCTCAGCGCGGGGAAGCCCCTGAGTGATATCCTCCCCAGCCACACCGCCGGTATGAAAGGTACGCATCGTCAGCTGCGTCCCCGGCTCACCGATCGATTGTGCTGCAATCACTCCAACGGCCGTACCCAACTGTACCGGCCGGTGGTTACTCATGTCGTACCCATAACAATACTGACAGATCCCATTTCTCGTCTCACAGGTCATCGGTGAGCGGATCATGATCTGGGGCCTCACCCTAATCCGGGTGACCCCAGCGGAACGCAGGGCGTCGATCAAGCGAGGAGTGAGCAACTCGTCTGCCTGGAGGAGAACCCGCCCACTAGCCCGATCCCGAATATCTTCAACGCTTTTGGTCCCTACAAGTCGCTCCTGTTCCAGCTTGCTACCTATGGGGAGATCGGCCTCAAGCCTGCCGATATGCGCTGCCATCTCGTGAGTGATCCACTGATTCGCTTCTACTAGTACCTCGCTGGTGCTCGGGTCGACGATCGGGCGGGTGGCAACGCGACCGTAGATCCGTTCTTCAATTGGTTCCATCACTTCGGTCTTGCTGAAGCGAAGAGGATCGACCTCTACCCCTTGCGCGGTTCCACAATCAATCTCCTGGATGATCGTATCCGAGGAGGCATCGACCAATCGACGGGTGAGGTAGCCGGAGTCCGCCGTCTTTAATGCGGTATCGGCCGCCCCCTTGCGGCCGCCATGAGTGGAGATGAAGTACTCTATCATATCCAACCCCTCGCGAAAGTTGGAGATGACCGGCATCTCAATAATCTCCCCCGACGGCCCGGCCATCGGCCCACGCATCCCACACAACTGCTTTACCTGATCCGGCCCACCGCGCGCGCCCGAGGTGACAATCCCATACACAGGATTGAACTTATTGCGACGAAGATTCTCCATCGTCGCCTCTTCCACTTCATCAACCGTCCTTCGCCAAACGCGGATCACCGCTTGTGTACGTTCCTCTTCAGTGGCTAACCCGAGCTCGTACATCTTGTTGATCCGCCTAACCACCGCGTAGGAGCGCTTGATGATCTCCTCCTTCTCCGGTGGGATGAGGCAGTCTCTAATCGAAATCGTCAGTCCAGCTCGAGTGGCATACTTGAAGCCAAGATCCTTCAGGCTATCGAGAACCTCCGCCGCTCCCTCCCAACCAAGGCGGTGGTAGCACTCCATGATCAGGCGCTTGATCGCCCGGCGGTCCATTACCCGGCTGTAATCACGAACCTCGGGCGGAAGAGCAAGGTTCAGCTCGGCCCGACCGAGGGTCGTCTCCACAAGTTTCCCACCAATCCTGATCTTCACCGAGCTATGAAGGTCGAGGAATCCCTCCTCATGTGCCCGTCTCGCCTCAAGGATATCCCGAAAGTACTTCCCAGTTCCCTTCCCCTCAGGATCGACGAGGGTCAAATAGTAATAAGCGAAGATTGGGTCCTGGGTTGGAAGGCTCAGCGGCTCTCCGTTCGCCGGGGAGAGGATATTACGCGGAGCCGCCATGAGCTCTCTTGCTTCGGCGATTGCCGTCGGGGAAAGGGGAAGGTGAACCGCCATCTGATCCCCATCAAAATCGGCATTGTATGGTGGGCAGACCAAAGGGTGAATGTGAATTGCCTCTCCGTCAACGAGGAGCGGCTCGAAGGCCTGCATTGAGAGGCGGTGTAGGGTCGGGGCACGGTTGAGAAGCACGGGATGATCTTTGATCAGCTTTTCTAAGATATCCCATACCTCAGGCATCTCACCGCGGAGAGCCTTGTTCTTGATCTCATCGAAGTCGGAGAAGGTGGTTGACTCGAGGCGGTGAAGAATGAACGGTTTGAACAGCTCGAGAGCCATTTTCTTGGGAAGCCCACACTGGCTCAACTTGAGCTTCGGGTCAACCACGATCACCGCGCGTCCCGAATAATCGACGCGGCGGCCGAGAAGGTTCCTCCGGAGTCGACCGTGCTTCCCGTGAATTCGCTCCGAGAGTGACTTAAGCGGCCGATTGTCGCGCCCGCGGATCGGGCTCTCCTTCTTCTCATTGTGAATCAGGGCATCCACCGCCTCCTGCAGCATACGCCGCTCGTTGCGCAGGATTACCTCTGGCGCCCCCATGTCCATCAGTTTCTTCAAGCGATTGTTCCGGTTGATGATCCGACGATAAAGATCGTTTAAATCAGTGGTGGCGAACTTGCCTCCCTCAAGCTGGATCATCGGCCGTAGCGCCGGTGGGAGGACCGGAATCACATCGAGAACCATATCCTGCGGATTGTTCCCTGAAGCTCGCAACTGATCGACCACCTCCAGTCGCTTGATCAATCTCCGTTGGGCCCCAACCGTCGTCTCGTGATGTAACTCCACGGTCAAGTCCCGATGGAGTTCATCGAGGCCAATGACCTCTAACAGTCCTTTGATCCCTATCGCACCAGTCATTGCCACGAAACCGCCCGGATAGATCCGCTCGTAGGCTCGCTTCTCCAAATAGGTCAAGCGATCCCCAGCCTTGAGGGGAACCTCCGGGTCCTTCACGCGCGTGACAAGGAAAATCAGACTGTCCAGGATCTCACGATCGAGTGCTTTCCCTTTAATCGCCGGACCGTACCGGTCAGCGAGCATCTCAAAGGCTGTCTTAGAGCAGATATCAGCGACCGGCCTCTCGGCAATTAACGTCTCTGCCTTAACCTCGTCCCCGTCCTCAACAAGGAGTTCAACGTCCCCTATGAGTGGGTACTCCTGAGAACCAATTACTACCGCGCGTACCCGCTCTCCGTTGGTAAGGTGGCGTTCCTCTACCGTAACCCGTCCTCCCTCATCAGTGAGGATCTGTGGAGTACTGGCCACGTAGTACGCCGATTCCACGGAGAAAGGAAATACGCTCGCCAGGATCTCGTATTCCGAGGTGTAAAGGGTCTCCCCCGGCCGCACCTCCTTGCAATCCGAAGTGGTAACCACGTATAGCGCTTGTTCGATCGGCTCAGTTTCATAGTAGGCAATCCGCTGTAACTCCTTCTTCTTCATCCCGAGAAGACGACTCAAGAGGCTGGAGACCCCTTTCAAGTACCAGAAGTGGATCACGGGGCTGGCAAGAGCGATGTGTCCCATATTCACACGCCGTACCGAGGAGTCGGTCACCAAGACGTGACACTTCTCGCAGGTGATCCCCTCGTACTTCTTCCCTTTGTACTTTCCGCAAGCGCACTCGTAGTCATTCTCCGGTCCGAAGATCTCCTCCGCGTATAGACCGCCCCGTTCAGCCCGGTGGGTCCGATAGTTGATCGTCTCTGACTCGGTAACTTCCCCGTGCGACCAACTAACTATCACAGACGGAGACGCAAGCTGAAGCTTCACCCGCGCGATATCATCGCCGGAAATCAATAGGCTCACCCCTCATTAGAAGATCTTCGCCGCCAACCGATAGTCCGATCGCCCTTCACGAAAAAGCCCCGCGCTCCACGGGGCCAAGTAACAACGCCATGCCCATTACACTCTGATAGCAAAAAATGTGGACCTGCAATCACTCACTCCTCAGCCTTGGAGGTGGGGGTTGTCTTTTCCTTGCTCTTACTTCGATAGTCGGTCGTGTAATAACCACTCCCCTTGTAAATCACTCCGATACGGGGGAGGAGACGCCTTGTCGCCTGGCTCCCACAATTAGGACACACAGCGGGAGAGCCGTTGCCGTTTTCTTGCAACAGCTTGAATATGGAGCCGCATTGTTTGCACCTATAGCGATAAAAAGGCATACCACCCCCTTTTCCCCTCCTCGGGGATTATCACAACTTCACACTCATTAAGGAGCAGGATCTTTTTTATCCTGTCCTTTCACCAACAAAGCCCTTTACTTTAATAGGGTCTTATAAACAGTATAGCCTGTATGGGCAGTTTTTCAAGGCGGGGAAACCTTCCTGGAAACAACCGTGTGGGGGGAAGTGGAGACGAGACAATGATCGGCAATCTCAGCAACCGAGCTAAAAGGGAGAACACTTAACTGCGAGGTTTCATCGTCGTTTTCGAAGCGGTAATTAATCGGTACACTCGAGAGGTGAGCCGCCTCGCTGTGGGTGACGGTGATCCGACCCGCCAGTTTGATGATCGCGCGTACCTGGGAAGGCGACTTGCGCTGCCAGTTGGTACGCACAAGGGTCATCGGCCCGCGGTGTGTAGGAAGATAAACCCGCAGATCTTGGGGGAGGAAGTAATTCTGTAAGGCGCGCTTTTCCTCCTCATCCATTGCCAGAACAATCTTCACGTCGGGCGGGTGCTTATAGTAGAGCGTGAAATCGAGGAGTTTAAGAGCATTTAAGGTGAATCCCTCCTCGACGAACAGGTTCTCCAACCTCTCCCCAAACTCGGCACAAGTAAGCTTGCAACGCCGATGAGAACACATCGAGTCGTCAGTGGACAGGCCGAGCCTCGCGGCTAACCCGATCAAGCGGTCATCGTCCCCCACCCTCAGGTCGCCGAGATCCTCACGATCGAACCACCCCTCGAGCTCAGGGCGACTCGGAGCGAGGAGACGCGCTGAAAGGGGACGCAGAACAAGGCCACTAATCCCAAGGTCTTCGGTAATTCGCTCCATCTCCTCCTCGTAGAGCCCATTGTGACCAACGATCTCTCCGGTAACGATGAAATCAGCCTGGATCCTTTCCATATAGCGAATGGCTCGCGACAGCATAAGGGTTCGACAGCTCAGACAACTGCGCTTGAGTGTGAAGCAGCTACCAGGTGGTATATTGGCTAAGCGACGGTAGTCCTTCTTTAATGACTGTGTCCGAAAGCTCACTCCCGGCCATTCGCTTTTCACCAATTCACGAACGGCCTCGTACTCTTCGAAAAACGGGGAACGGAAGTGAAGGAGTAAGACTTCATCCACCCCCGGTGTATGCTCAACCAAGCGGGTTACAACCTGGCTAGCTAAGCTTCCGGAGAACAATGAAAGTGCCTTTACCACGTTTCTTCCCCGATCGTTCGCATTGGTCTACCGCCTCGATTCAATCAGGGCATAGTGCCCATCACGCCGATGGTAGATGATGCTCATCCGATTGGTCTCAGCGTTGATGAAGACCAAGAATCCCTTATCGATCGCCTCCAACTGCAGGGCAGCCTCCTCGGGCGTCATTGGTTTGTGGAAGTAAATATCCGTACGCAGAATCTCTTTGTGGTCAACCTTTCCCACTATGGAGGAAGCTTCTGCGAAAGACGCCCCCATCCCTCGGGCCCTGGTATCGTTGAGCTGATCCTTGTATTTCACAAGCTGGCGCTTCAATCGGTTGATCGCTTTGTCGATCGAGGCATACATATCGGGTGATTCCTCGTGCGCTTTGATGATCTTCCGGTTGGTTAAGTGGGCGTGGAAATCGGCAATCTGCCGCTCCTTCTCCACTGACAAAACGACATCGACACTGATGATACGATCAAAATAGCGCTTCAGGGCCTCGGTCTTCTCCAGCACATAGCCCCGCAGCGCTTCACTCGGTGCGGCATGCCGCTCAACGATTTTTACCTTCATGCCCCCTCCTTCCCCGATCGAATTGTAGCAAAAGAGGGGGGATCGGTCAATGGGTACGGCAAATTACATAGCTTGAAATTATTGTAGCTGTCATTTATCTTATCACTACGTTTCCCAAGACAGCAAGGCGGGTACGGAGGCATTGAGCGATCAGATGAAGCTCCTGCGCTCCAATATCCGGTTTATAGATTCCAAACTCACACGTGACAAATGCCTTCAGATTACTACGATAGTGAAGACCATCGCTACGCCGCTCACGGACAATCAGGCCCATGTCGAGAAAATCTCGGGGTGGATCGTCCTCGATCACCCCTTGCGCGCAGCCTGTCCAGGCAGCGATCTGTCGGACCGAATAAGAAGTTGGGGCATGGGCTACGGCAAAGGCAAGGATACGTCTATCGAGAATACCTTTCTTGGCTGCACGGGAGACAAGCCGGTCGATATGCCGCCTCACCGCCTGGGGAAGCGAATTCGTAGAGTCTAGCTCATCAATGTCGATCACCTCTCCCTCATCAAAGGGAGCCTCTGTCACTGGGTCAGGAGCCACTGGCTCACGCGTTGCCACTGAATCAGAGACCGAACTCATCGACCGGCCTGCTCTCGCGGCGACCTTTCCTCCCTCGACCGAATGGACGATCGCCTTGGAGACATCCTGCACGTTGGAGAGGGAAGGAGAAGGGATCTCCACCTTGATGTAGCCAAGCGTACGGGCGGCCTCCTCCAACTCGGCGATCGTCTTATCCTTCTCCGCAAGGACGGCCTCCAACTGCTCAAGCCGCCCTCGCAACTCTTCAATGCGGGACTTCTTCCCCTTCCCCACTTTGGCCCGCTCGATCGCCTCGATAATCGACTGGTTCACCTGTCTCAGCTCGGGGGTAACGACCACTTCAAGTGAAGGAGTGAAACCGGCGTGGAAGGTCTCCCGTTCCCGCATATAGATGGGGAGGACCGTTTCCCCATTTATGTATACGCAGTCCCCTGTTTCAAGGGCGGTGATGATTTCCTTCACCTCGCTCTTCCGCCAAGGGAGGAGCTCTCCATAGACGCGCATATCCGCTTCATGCACGACCCGATGAAGAAAGAGCATTCCGGCTTGGCTGAGGACATCCTTCTCCACCTTGGCGCTACGCTGCGAAATGATGATCGCCCCCAGGCCACGCTTGCGACCGCGTAGAGCAATACGGCTGATCAGCTCCTTCAATTTAGTCCGAATTCCCTGAGGGATGAACTCATGGGCTTCCTCTATCCCAATGATGTACGGGCGGCGGAGCTTGCCAGCCAGATTCCACAGCGCGGTCAGGTACACCTTGAGAAACTCAGAGCGCTCCTCGGAGAGGAAGCCGCTTAGGTCGAGGACAACAGGAACGTTCTTCTCTATACTGACCTGCGCGATCTCCTCAGCGCAGTCAACGTCGACCTCGATCTCCACCCCTTTACCCTGTCCGACCACGAGGACCTCGTAGCGCTCCTTCAAGCCGAAGTACTCACCGTCGATATCGACAATGGAGAGCGGATAGTTATGTTTTAGGAGTTCCTCAAAGATGACTCCGGCGGTGTTCGACTTCCCCGAGCCGCGGATCCCGAGAATGGCGATGCACTGGCCGATGATCTGTTCCAGATCGAGTGCCAGGTCGTTGCTGATATTAAGTGGGGTTCCCATTATCGTGAAGACCCATCAAGCATCACGTGCAAGAATGGACGCCCCGAAGCACACGGTACTCTAACCGGCGCGCTGTCCTATCGTGACACGGCAATCGCCCCTCTTGCCATCTCCTTCCATAACAGTGATTGACCAAACGAGGCTATCGGAAGGTACTAGAGCTTCCCAGGGCGCTTGTCCCATCGATCGATGCCCTAGTTCCCCTCCTGATCCCTCGCCGGATCTTGCTGCGAGAGGAGCGCGCGTGCCGCGGCGAGGGCCTCCTCACGGGTGGTGATCTCACCAGCGAGGATCCGATCGTGGATCGCCTCGAGGATCTCACCGAGCAGTGGTCCTGGCTCAAGTCCCATTTTCAGGAGGGTGTGTCCGTCTATCAGCTCGCGCGCGCGCTTCAGGCCGCAGACGCGATCGATGTGCTCAACAACACGCAGGGTTTCTCGAAGGATTGGGGCCCAGGCGGAGGAACGATGAACGCTCGCCTCGCAGTCAGCGATGAGAACCTGCAACAGGTCGAAGAACAGCGGGTAACGCTTCCTAAGTGTGCGAGCCAGTGGGACCTCCCCCTCGCTCAAGAAGCGGACCTGTTTTCCCCGACCCATCTCTGGAAAGACAGCAATCCGCATGTGATTCTTGATAAGGAAGAAGAGGCGCGAGATCTCCTGGCGACTGAGGCGAAGCCTCCGGCCGATGGTCCTCGCCATCCGTCCCCCAACAGCGCAGTGGCCTGCCATGTTCGCTCCCCCGCTTCGCTTAAGGGCATAAGGTTTTCCAACGTCGTGCAAGAGAACGGCAAACTTCACCAGCGGGTCACGCACAAACCCGTCGGCAACCCTCACCGCTCCGATCGTATGGATATACACGTCACCCTCTGGGTGATACTCCTCTGGTTGAGGGACGCCCTTCATGGCAACGACCTCGGGGAGGATGCGTTCCAGGAGACCGTATTCATCAAGGAGGGTGATCCCGCGCGCTGCCTCGTCGGTCCTCAGGGTGCGGAATAGCTCTTCGCGGATTCGTTCCCAGGAGATGGACCGGATTTTCCCCGCATTCTCTTGGATCGCTTCGGCCGTCTTTGAGTCAACCTCCCCGTGAATCTGACAAGCAAAGCGGACCGCCCGCAGCATCCGTAGGTAATCCTCAGTGAAGCGGACCTGTGGGTCGCCAATCGCCCGGATGCGACGGGCTTTTAGGTCCTCAATCCCACCTACTAAATCGATCACAGTGCCGTCGCTCGTGGCGGCAAGGCCGTTGATCGTCAGGTCACGTCGTTTGACATCGCCCTCAAGGTCACGTACAAGTTCGACCTTTCCTGGCCAGCGGCCGTCGTACTCCTCCTCGACGCGGAAGGTCGCCACCTCGATCTCGTGACCGTCAGGGGCAACGACCATCAACACCCCAAACTCCTCCCCCACCCCGACGATTTGGCGGTCGGAGAAGAGTCGGCGAATCTCATCCGGAAGGGCCGAGGTCGCAATGTCGACCTCCTCCGGAGAAAACTCACCCTTTGGATCGAGGAGGGCAAGGACGCCGTCGCGCACCACCCCGCCGATCAGAACCGCCTCATGGCCAGCGGCCGTTAGGCGATCGAGGACCACCTTAACGAACGGGTGGTAGATAAAAATCTTGTCGGTATCAATCCGATAGTTCATCGTCATCCTTTACCCGACTATACCGAGCAGCGATGACACCTTGCAAGGACCGAGTGTCTCCGCAAACGCCAGTCCTCTTAGGATCACAGAGGCCATCACGTGCCTCTTAATTTTTTAAGAACCAGTTTGTAAAGTCTCTCTTTATCATGGATATCTTTCACCGCATCGGTGTTCCACGGGTATACACCATTGAATACAAGGCCAAATGGCAGTGTATCTTGAGAACCAATGGATCCAAGAACCATGCCGTTGTTGAGGGTGGTTATCATGTGCACGGTGTTTCCGGGTGGTACGGTCGGGTTCACCCTAATAGATCTTGGGATCGGAAACGCACACATAGCTCACGCGGATAGTCTCTCCAGTTTGATTGCGAATGAACCCTATTGCACTTTGCGCTTCACCCTCATCTTGGGCGACATCCCCCCATCAAAGCCAACACTTCGTTACTCTCCTTAGGTGCGCAGAACGAAATCTCTTCCTTCTCCGGTTGTCCCAAACGCGATCCCCGACATGCTCTCCAGGGTTCTATACCTCCACCGTCTCCTTCCATGCGGGGATCTGCGCGTCCACCGTGAGCTTTTGATCGATCGCCTGCTTAAAGCCTTGAAGTGACTCCTCTTCGCCATGCACCAAGAAGACATGATCAGGGCTTGCCTTCTTAAGCCAGCTCAGGAGGATCGGTTGATCGGCGTGAGCGGAGAAACCGTTCACCGTCCAGATCTGCGCCCGCACGGCCGTCTCCTCCCCAAAGATGCTCACGCGGTCCGCTCCTTCGATGACTGTCCGTCCCAGAGTACCCCTTGCCTGGTACCCAACGAAGATCACCCCGGCCTCCTCCCGCCACAGGTTGTGGCGAAGGTGATGGATGATGCGACCGCCGGTGCACATCCCGCTTCCGGCAATGATGATGTTCCCCTCAGGGATAGCGTTGATCGACTTGGACTCATCGGTGGTCTGGGTGAAGTGAAGCGGCGGAAAATCGAATGGATTGGGGGATTGGGAGAAGACATCCTTTCCCTCCGCATCGAAGTACCCGGGATGGCGGGCGAAGATACGCGTGGTGGCGATGGCAAGAGGACTATCAAGAAAGATCTTGCACTTGGGAAGCTCTTTCATCTGCCACATGAGGAAGAGTTCGTACAGCACTTCCTGTGTCCGCTCGAGGGCAAAGGAGGGAATGAGGAGGTTCCCACCACGGCCAATCACCGTCTTGATTGCCTCCCTCAGCTCGGCGACCGAGTCGTCGAGGGTGCGGTGTCGCCGATCCCCGTAGGTCGACTCGATGAGGACAATGTCGGCGTGGGGAGGATCACTCGGGTCACGGACGATCGGCCGATGTCGGTTTCCAAGATCGCCGCTATAAAGGAGTGCCTTTCCTTCCGCACGTAACTCGATCGTCGCCGAGCCGAGGATGTGCCCAGCATCGTGGAAGACCACCTCCACTCCTTCCTTCAACGTAGCCGGCTTGTCGTAGGGAATACGACGGCGGAACGCATCGAGGGAGTCGAGGACGTCGCCCACATCGTAAAGCGGCGAGGGGGCTCTTTCTCCACGGCGGCGGGCCTTGCGCGCCCGGTATGCTGCCTCCTCCACCTGGATGTGAGCCGAGTCTGTAAGGATCACCTTAGCGATCTCTGCGGTCGGCGGTGTGGTCACCACCTCACCGTGGAATCCCTCCTTCACCAGGCGCGGAATGAGCCCCACGTGGTCGAGGTGCGCGTGGGAGAGGAGGAGAAAGTCGATCTCCGCTGGCTTGAAGGGAAACGATTCGCGGTTGCGGCTCTCCACATCGCGGTGCCCTTGAAACAGGCCACAGTCAAGCAGGATGCGTAGGCCATCCGTCTCCACTAGGTGACACGAGCCGGTCACCGTCTCCGCCGCACCACAGAAAGTAATCCGCATTACACTCCCCCTTCTATCGCCGTTATTCAAATCCTACTTGCCTCGTTATCACCAGCGTATCCCGCTTATGCGTGAACCGCAACCAACTTAATAATGATCCGCACTTAAGCATTTGTCAACCGGGCCGATCAGTGCTATTATAGAGTGTATTCCGGGACGTGGCGCAGCCTGGTAGCGTGCTTGCATGGGGCGCAAGAGGTCCCCGGTTCAAATCCGGGCGTCCCGACCAATACTGCTAAAGGGAAACGTTGCCCACAAGGTGCATGGTGTGGTGTCGACCTCTACGTCTGATGTCTTTAGCGCAGTCATCCATCCTTGCTTCGATGAGTCGGGCGCATCGTGATCTCTTCGATCAAACGGATGAATTTAGTCTTCGCCTCGGTGTAGCCCTCACGATCCGTCCCGTACTGTGAAGCCAGGCGGCGCTTCAGTGCCTCGTACTCGCGGACTGCCTCGGGATGGGTACACAAGTAGTCACGAAAAGCCAGGTGTCGCTGCCAAAACTCGCTCCCAAGCTCGACCATGTGGAGATGAAAGTGCCGTGTTTGCGGACCTTTCCGAAAGTAACGACGTTCGGGCATCTCATCCTCAAACTGCGGAACGTACTCGTAGCCAATCGCGGCAAGTGGAGCAATACAATACCTCGCATCAGCAAGTTGGCGTACGCCCACCATGATATCAATGATCGGTTTTGCCCCCAGTCCTGGCACCGCGGTGCTCCCGATGTGTTCGATCACTATAACCCAGTGTCCGATCGCCTCAAGGATCGATGCCTTCTCTTCCGCAAAACGGGCCGGCCACACCGGATTGTAGTCGACGATCTCGATCCGAGGCCTCAAATAGCCCTCTCGTTGAACATTAGACCGATCCCCTTAATCCTACGGTGTCTTGGTAATGGCGAACGAGTCAGGGGATTGTCCGCCGAGGGGATGCACCTCGTCGTTGTAGACGCTCGCTACGGGAACGACCTCCACTTGCATCGTGTCTTCGGCAACCGTTACCCGCATATAGTGAAGCATTCCGTAGCGGCGGGAGATCGTCCCTGCTGCTGCCTCATCAATCGAGTCCTGCAGTGGTGCTCCACCGCCGCCGGTAACGATATAGTGGATTCCTTTTACGTAGAAGTGCTCATAGCAGTGCATGTGCCCGTTGAACACAACATCGACCCCATTTTCAAGAAAGATCGGCTCCCACAGTTCCCGCAGGGACTCGTTCACCCCGCCCTCCCACGTAGAACTGTAAATCGGGTAATGGAAGAAGACGACCTTAAACAGGGCGTTGGAGTCGGCAAGGTCGGCCCTCGCCCACTCGACCTGTTCTTGCATGAGAGTCATTACATCCCCACCGGTGAGAGCATTTACATCGAGCCCCAGGAAGTGGACGTCCCCGTAGTCAAACGACCACCACTCCTCGCCTGATTCGCCTCCACCGGAGGGGAGGGAGAGAAACTCATAGTAAAGTGCACCCCTTTTCTCGTGGTTCCCAAGTACGGCAAGATAGGGGTGTGCCCGGGCCAGATCCCCAACCGCCCAGAAGAAGTTCTCAAACCGACCGATAGTGGGGGACTCCACCAGGTCACCAGTATTAACAATCAATACGGCATTTGGCTCATCCTCGGCCATCCTGTCGGCGACAAGTTTGTGGCGATCGGGGAAGGTACGCGTGTCCCCATATACGAGGAAGCAAAACGATCGTGTCTCTCGACTCGAAGTGGTGAAGTGCCCTATCGGACTCGGGTAGACGGCATCCCCATCGTAGATCACTATTCGATATCGGTAGGTCGTCCCCGGTTTCAGATTCCCGAGCCGTATCTCCGCAACCCCTTTGTGCGGCTCAAAGGTAAGGGTCTCCTCCCAAACCTCAGTGGCGTCGTAGACCGCTGCCGTAGAGTAATGAAGATCAACCTCCACCGCCCGCAAGGTGTTCCACGAGATGGCAACAAAGTCCTCTCCGATCGCCCCCAGGTTCGGCCCCCAAACCCACGGGGATTCAATCTCCTGACCGAGGGCTAAAGCCGCAAGGACCATACTCAAGAAAAGCCCGACGAGAAGGACCGGCGTTCTTTTTCTAATGCACCCCTTTATCCTGTTCATCTCATCCCTCCCCGATCACGATCTAGTCTAGCAATTCGAGTGTTCTGCTCAAACTCTCTTCTCACGTTCTTTCGTTCAAGCATCCCGTGACATTGACCAATTCTCTCACGTAGTGGGGCCGTGCGTCAATTCCAGCCTCGATAAAGGTATCGAATGCGCAACCATTGGAGGAGAACTGGCTGTCGTGGTTCACAACACCACTCCTTTATCGATCCGCTTGAACTAGGATCACCCCTCCCGCAACGCTAGAATAGGGCAGAGTACGAGGCACATCAAGGAGTGATGGGATGAGCGCCTTCCACAAGAGGCTCACTGCACCTGTTAGGAGAGATCCATGGCCAGAGGGATATCCGTAATACCAATCGCCATCGCGGCGGAGGCAATCGGCAAGTTCTTTCCCGTCACCGGAGGAAGGATTCCTGTCCTTGATCGGGTGTCAATCGACATCAGGAGTGGAAGCTGGGCGACGATCATCGGGCCATCGGGGTGTGGGAAGACAACTTTCTTAAAGATCATGGCCGGGCTCTTGCAACCGGACTCCGGAAGAATCCTGACCGATGTCGGGGAGGGGGACCCACGAGAACAGATCGCCTACATGCCACAGTCAGACACCCTGCTTCCTTGGAGGACAGCACTTGACAACGCCATCCTCGCTTCGGAGATTGATGGCCGCCCGCGGGAGGAGGCAAGAGCGAAGGCGAAAAGGCTCTTTGCCCGTTTCGGCCTCGCCGGATTTGAGGCCCTCTATCCGGCTGAACTCTCCGGAGGGATGCGACAGCGCCTCGCTCTCATCCGAACCTTTCTTGCCCACCGCGAGGTTCTCCTACTCGACGAACCACTCGGCTCACTCGACGCGCTGACGAGAGCAACACTGCAGGACTGGCTGCTATCGGTCTGGGAGGAACTCGGTAAGACGATCCTTCTCGTCACCCACAATGTAGAAGAGGCGATTCTCCTCTCCGATCGAATCCACCTTCTTTCCGCACGACCAGCCCACGTGCGGAAGGAATTCACCGTCGAGTTTCCCCGACCCCGCTCTCGCACCGCCGAGCCCCTCGTGAAACTCAAAGGGGAGATCCTCGATCTCATTCACGGGGAGGCGTTTAATGCTTAAGTTGCTCAAGGAATACAGTGGAACTTTCCTCCTCTTAGTCCTCTTTCTTCTCCTGTGGGAGGTTGGGGTGAGGCTATTCAACGTCCCGTTCTACATCCTCCCCACCCCGAGTCGTATCCTCCTTGTCTTCTTCTCAAATCTCCCACTTCTTCTTTCTCACGCGTCGATGACAATCCTCGAGGTCGCGATGGGCATGCTCATCGGGGGAGCTGGAGGGATCGTGCTTGCTCTTATCATTTTCTACTCCCCGTCCTTGGAGCGAGCAGTCTATCCACTCATTATCGCCTCACAGATGATCCCGATCTTTGCCATTGCCCCTTTGTTAGTGGTCTGGTTTGGCTACGGCCTCTGGTCAAAGGCGACCGTGGCCGCACTGATAGTCTTCTTCCCAATCGTCGTCAACGCAGTCGATGGGCTCCGTTCAGTGAGTGGGGAGACAATCGATCTATTGCGCTCACTTCACGCAAGCGAGTGGCAGATCTTTCGGGTGGTGCGCCTGCCAGCTAGCCTTCCTTCCTTTTTCTCTGGGTTGAAGATCGGGATTACTTTGAGTGTCGTCGGAGCGACAATCGGGGAGTGGATCGGCGCAAAGAAGGGGCTAGGGTATCTAATGATCCAGTCAAACGCCCTTCTAAGAATTGACTTGGTCTTTGCGTCGATTCTCACACTTTCCCTCCTCGGTTTGTTTCTTTTCGGAGCACTCCGTATCATCGAGCAGCATGTGCTACGATGGCGTACTCGGGTTGAAGTGAACAAGACCTTGAGGGTCAAACAGTGAAAAAAATCTTTGCCATATCGATCGCTATTTCTCTGCTCTGCGCGGCGATCGCTATTTCTTTACTCCTCTGGCTGAGTGCACCCGCCATCTCGAAGATCAGTGTGATCCTCGATTTTTTCGCCAATCCCAATCATGTTCCAATTTACGTAGCTGTGGAAAAGGGATTCTTCGCTGCAGAGGGAATTGAGGTAGAGATCCTCATCCCAGCCAACCCGAGTGACCCGGTTAAGCTCGCGGCGGTACGGACAGTCGATGTGGCGCTGACCCCTCAGATCAACTTTCTCATTGCCAAGGCAGCGGATCTCCCGTTGATCGCGATCGGTGCCCTGATCGAGACCTCGCTCGGTGGGCTGCTCAGTCTCAAGGAATACGAGATTGAAGAGCTCTCCGACCTGCGGGGAAAGCGAATCGGCTACTCGCTGGCTCCGCTTGAGCCAATCCTGTGGCGCACAATGCTCGCCTCGGTCGACGTTGACTCAGATGAGATCGAGCTTATAAATGTAGGGTTTAACACCGTTCTTTCCCTCCTCTCGCACAATGTGGACGCGATCGGCGCCTTTCGCAACTTCGAGCTTCCCCAGGTCGAGTTACTCGGTCACGAGCCGGTCTACTTTCCTCAGGAAGACTACGGTGTACCTGAGACCTACGAGATCCTCCTAGCAGTGAACCAAAAACTGATCGAAGAGCGCTCCGGGGAACTTCGCGCGTTCATCGCCGGCCTGGCACAGGGGATCGCGTACACCATGGAACACCCACAGGAGGCGTTCGAGGTCTTCCTTCGTGCCCGTCCAGATCTCGATGATGAGCTAAACCGCCGCGCATACGCAGCGACCCTTCCCCTTTATGCGGAAAGGGCAAGGCACGATGCACCACAGAAGTGGGAGAAAATGCAAGGCTACCTCTTCCAAAATGGATTGATTGATAAGCTATTCCCGCTCGAGGAACTCTATACCGACGAATTCCTTTAAAAAACATTAACCAAGGAGGCAGGATGAAACAGGGGAAGATGGGGAGGTTAGAGGTGATCACCGGCTGCATGTTCTCCGGGAAGACCGAGGAGTTGATCCGTCGGCTAGAGCGGGTGAGGATCGCCCGTGGGAGCGCCATGCTGTTCAAACCAACGATCGACGATCGCTACAGCCAGCGGTCTGTGACCACCCACTATGGACGCGAGTTTGAGGCCCTTCCCCTCAAGCCAGGTGTTGAGTCACCCGACGCGCTGGTTGAGGCAGCCAGTGAGGAGGCACTTCACAAGTGCTCCGTAGTCGCCTTTGACGAGGGGAACTTCTTCTCGGAGAGACTTCCAGAGCTCTGTAAACAGCTGATAGGGCAAGGCAAACGGGTGATCGTCGCCGGGCTTGACCTCACCTTCGCCGGTGAACCGTTTGGCCCTATGCCGACCCTGATGGCCCTTGCCGACCAGGTGGACAAGCTACAGGCAGTCTGCGTTAGATGTGGAGGGATAGCCACCCGTTCCCAGCGCCTGATCGACGGGAAGCCAGCCCCAGCGAACGACCCTGTGATCAAGGTAGGTGGGTCAGGCTCCTATGAGGCCCGCTGCCGGGACTGCTACGAAAGAGGATAACAGCGAAGAACCTTACAGCTTGCTGCGGGGTTCTCCATTCACACTAAGTACGTCTCGCCATCGTGGCAGATGATGAGCCCCTCGATCGACTGCGGCTCCCCACTCAGGTGGGTCGCCAGAACGGTGGCGCCTTGTTCACGCAGCCTCTCGGTAAGTCGGGAGACGGTTGCGGCATTGAGGTGGCCGGCGTCTTCGGCGTCGTCGGGGTGGGTAAACTCGAGGATCACCACCTGAGCCCCGTCGAGGAGGCGGTCGAGTTGTGAGCACTCGCCTGTATCGCCGGTGAAAACAATCTCCCTTCCTTTATAAGCGAAGCGATAGCCGTAGGCTTCCAGCCCAAAGTGTTCCAACTTTACAGCTTGAAACGCGATGTCCCCCGCCTGAAAGCATCCTTCCTCTTCGATCTCTACGAACAAGATCGGCACCTGTGGAGCAATTCCGCACTTCCTCAACTCGGGCCAAGCCAAGTCGCACAGCCTCGCCGTCGCCTCCTTGATTCCGCCGGGCCCGATTATGTAGAGCGGGGGGGTTCTCTCGTAGAGGTAGTGGTATAAGAGGAGGAAGAAGGGTAGTCCAAAGTAATGATCGGCATGACAGTGGCTTATGAAGATGTGATCGATCGTTGTGGGATCCTTCCCCAGCCGGTAAAGCTGAGGGACAACAGTTGGAGGAAGGCTGAGCAGGATCCTCCCGTCGAGGAGTAGCGAGCTCCACATCCGATCTCTTCCCAGTGCCGCCCCCGACCCAAGGCAGGTGACGGCGATTCTCTCCATCTTGTCAGCTAAGCGCGCGGTCGGTATCACGCAGGCGCCGCGCGAGTTCCTCCAGCATCCCTAGTGCCACATCCGGGTTGGCAGAAACAATGCTCTTCATCGCCCATGGCGTCAGAACAAGGCACCGTGTGTCCTCAAGGGCAATCACATCGGCAGAGCGCGGCGCACCATCGAGGAGAGACATCTCCCCGAAGAAGGCACCCGACCCGAGCTTGGCGAGCTTCGCCCCGCTCCGCGAGACCTCGGCGCTTCCCTCAAGGATCAGGTAAAACCCCACCCCGGCAGCACCCTCCGCGACGATCTTGGCCCCTGCTTTGAACTCCTTTAAAGACGCCGTCTTCTGGACCGCTTTGAGCCCTCGTTCACTTAAGCGCGAGAATAGTGGAGCCTCCCTAAGGAGTTCAAGAGCCTTCTTCTCATCCATGTCTTCCCCCTTTGGCAAGTTACTTGCATGTATTCCGCATGATATAATACGAAGGATCCTTTTTCCAATTTCAGGGAGGAAGCGAAATGTCGTGCAGTATGCCGCTTGAAAACCGTCAGCAGATCTGCGCTCAGATGGAGGCCGGCGAGGAGATCGCCGTGATGTTCAGTGATATCCGCGGTTTCACCTCCTATACGGCGCGCAAGGGCGATCACGCGGCCTATCGCCTCTCCCAGCTTCACGAGACCCTGCTCAAGGAGAAGATCGAGGAGCGGGAAGGGATCATCGTCAAGACGATGGGGGATGGGATCATGGCCGCCTTCACCAGACCCTCAGAGGGGATAAAGGCGGCAGTTAAAATCCAACAGGAGATCCGCTCCCGCAACAAGAGGTCTCCAAAGGAGCCGATCGACGTTGGAATCGGCCTAGCGAGCGGAACGCCGATTATGACCGAGATCGACCTGATCGGTCACTCCGTTAACCTCTCCCAGCGAATCTCCAGCCTGGCCAAAGGCGGCCAAATCCTCGTCACGGAAAAAGTCAAGGACTCGACAACCCTTGCGGAGGGGCTGCATTACCTCTCTATGGGTGAGCGCGAACTCAAAGGGCTTGGGCCTGAACGCATCTACGAGGTAGCGTGGATGGCAGAATGCTGCCGCCTCTCCGATGCGGAGAATCACCTGACCCTCGTGCTAACCGAGCGTGGGACCATAGTGGTAGAACTGGCCAAGGAGCTTCAAGATGAGATCAAGGGCGCTCTGGAAGAGTTAAAAACCTCAAAAGAAGAGGGCACCTTTGCGGCGCTTTTGCAGCGTGCAATCGCTGGTTTTACCCAAAAGGTGATCGACAAATCTCTTAACACTTTCGGCGTCGCCCGTGAGCAAGCTCTTGACCAAATTAACCTTTCCCTCCATGGGACCGATTTGATCGCTAAATTGGGAAGGAAAAAACTCTCTTTAAAAGGCGTAGATCCCGATGCAGCCACCGTCTTTTTAAAAAAGTTAGACGAGGTCAAGCAGAGACTCGCAAGATCACCCGCTACACCTAAGGAGTAGATAAGGCAACACAACAACGGAGATCAAGGGTCACGATCTCTACAACATTGATCCCGTAGGGATGGAAATCCTGTAGCGTATACTCCTTCGGTTCAACTTGCCGGATTGCAGGTCGCTGGGAAGACTCCGTTTGTTAGCTTCGACGCCTCGCCCGAGATGTGTCTGTACAGAGTTAGAGAGAGGAACTCGAAGGAGAGCACCTGGGCGTCGGCATTTCTCTCGGCTTCACGCCAGTGATTAGTCTCGGCACGTCGCTCCGCTCCTCCGGCAAGGAGGTTTCCGATTCTTCCCTTCCCAGGGAAGGGAAGATCATAAACATCGGGCCGGAGAGTGGAAGTCGTTCTTGCCTAGCCGGGTGTGTAGCGGGTGAGGCTAACTGTGACCGATTCCAATGGGCTCAAGGCGATGACAGAACGTCTGATTCAGGTTCAACCCTAAGAGATCAAGGGCTCTCAATTCTCAAGTGGCGGTAACCCTATTGAACGCCGAAAAACAGAAAGCGAACAAGCATCAATACAGGGATGATCTCGAGTCTCCCAATCCACATGTTGAAGCACAGCGCAAGCTTGCTCACTGTAGGCATCATCGGCCCAGTGATTCCGACCGAGAGGCCGACATTTCCCTGGGCGCTCGCCACCTCGAAGATGACATCGGAGAGGGTGAAGTGCGGCGGGGATGTGTGCAGGAGGATGATCACCCCTACCCCGAGGAAAACCATCCATAGGAAGGTGATGAGGGAGGCGTCCTCCAACCGGTGTCCGACGTCGGTCTCATCGACCGCGGTTGGTCCGATCCGGAACGGGACGATCGCTCCCCGGGGGGAGACGATCTTGCGGAACCGCCACTGCACTCCCTTCATCAGAATTAGCATGCGGATCACCTTGATTCCGCCGGCGGTCGATCCGGCCGCCCCGCCGAAGAACATCCCACCGGCAAGGAGAAGCTTCGCCGTTGCACTCCAGGAGCCGATGTTCGCCGTCTGGAAACCGGTGCAGGTCATCGCCGAGACGAACTGAAACGCCGAGTGGCGCAGCGAGCGCAAGGGGCCTAAGGCCAAACCGTTCTCCAGTGCGAGGAAGAGGACTCCCACCGTCAGGATGATGATGAGCCAGCGGGTCTGGAAATCATGCCACAGGGTTATCCCCCTCCCCCGCATCAGTTCGTAGTGCACGGCGAAGCTTATCGCGCCGAAGAGCATGATCGGTAAGAGGACAAGCTCGATGGCGATGCTGTTGTAGGAGGCCATACTGCTGGCGGTGACGCTGAATCCGCCGGTGGAGATCCCAGTCATGGCGTGATTGAGCGCCTCCCAGATCGGCATCCCCGCCCCCCACAGGGCGACAACACTTATGAAGGTATAAAGCAGGAAGATCCACCACATGGTGCGCAGCGTGGAGAGGATGCTTGGATGGATCTTCTCCCCCCGCGCCTCGGCGTAGTAGAGGCTGTAGGTTCCGGCGCCCGGGCGTGGCCCGGCGAGGATCGCGAGCATGAGCACGATAACTCCCATCCCACCCACCCATTCCATGAAACTCCGCCACCACTGAAGTGTCCGTGGCAACAGGTCGGCACGGGCAGCCATGGTCAGCCCAGTCCCGGTGTATCCGGAGACCGCCTCGAAGAAGGCGCTCGCCGGGTCCTTAAAATAGTAGAGGGTCTCCGAGCCGATCCCGCTACGCTGCGCGAACAGCGCGGTCAGCACGAAGGGGATCGCCCCCAACAGGGCGACCAGCAGCCAGCCGAACGAGGCGATGATCATCCCGTGGCGCAGCTTGGTCTCGCCGGCGTGGCGGAACGGGAAATACAGGCAGGCCCCCAGCACGAAAGAGACAAAAGCGGTGATACCAAAAGGAAGAAAGGCGTAGGGCTCGTGGAAGACCAACGGGACGACAAGCGACAGGAGGGCCATGACTCCTACCACGGGGAGGAGTAGCCCAAGGTCACGCAATATGATGTGCAGGTCCTCGTTTACACGGAAGGCTGGAAGTCTCATCCGGAGAGTTTCTCGACCAGCTCATCACTGGCCCGCTCCAGAGAGAAGAGGGTGAGAATGTCCCCGACCTCAATCACCGTCTCCCCGGTGGGGATTTCTCTCTTCTCATCACGCTCGAGCGTGATGACGAGGATGGAACGCGGAAGGCTTCCCCGTTTGGTACTCTCAGCAAGGGATCTTCCCACCAGCGGCGATCCCTCATTTATCGTGAGGCGGAAGATCTGATCCCCGTGCGAGAGGACGGTGAAGTCCTTCACCTTGGGACGCTTCACCGCGTTGTACAAGTGGTTTGCTACCACGTCCTCCGGGTTCTCCATCACGTTCGCTCCCAGCTTGCGGAAGAACTCGGCGTGTTCCTTGTCATTGACTACGGAAACTATGGACGGGATCCTCAAACCCTCGGCGATGGAGACGACCATCAGGTTGACGGCGTCATCGCTCGTCGTTGCGATCAGGGCGTCGGCCCGCTCCGATCCTGCCTCGCGCAGAGTCTCTGCCGAGGTTGCATCTCCGTTCAAAACGGTGATGTCATATTTATTGCTGATCTCTCGAGCGCGATCCGGGCTTGCGTCGATCACCACCACGTTGTTCTTCTCCCTCACGGCGATGTCGATCAGGCTGGTCCCGATGCTCCCTGCCCCCACGATGATCATATACATACCCATCCCTCCCAAACAGGAGCTATGGTAGCACAGATAAGATTAAGGGTCAACGGGGGTAGTCGCTTCAAGGCCGATGTTAACGGCGTTTTGTCCAGCCGTTGATGATGCCACTCCACCTGTTTAGAATGTAATCTGCAAGATAACACAATCGCGGAGGGACATTCGATAATGGTGAGAAGGCTAAGGTGGTCTCTACCAGCTGCTCTTCTCTTGGGTGCTATCTTCCTTTTGAGTGGCTGCTTTCAGCCGGAGCCAAATGAACCTCCGGTCGCACGTTTCTCCGTTACACTCCATCAGCGATACGCTCCTATTACTGTCCTGTTCGACGCCAGCGACTCCTATGACCCGGATGGACGCATCGTCTCCATCATTTGGGACTTCGGAGACGGCAAAATAGGAACCGGCTCAACCATCTCTCACACCTACGCTGAACCAGGCACTTACACAGTTGAATTGCGTATCCTCGACAATCGTGGCGAAAAGGACTCTTCAACCGCTGAAATCCTCGCCTTAGAGGTCCCACAAGGGTACCTTCTTCGCCACTACGAGTGGGAGTACCAAAAAGATCCTCAGTACTGGGATGTCTTGCTACCCACAACTCTCTATCAGTATTACCACGATCGGCAACGGCAGCCCTTTGTCGACAACTACAACTATGACGACTACGTCTTGGACCCATTAGATGAACCAACGCTTGAAGATCTGGCCCAAGCGTTGTTAAACAGAGTAGAAGGAGATTACGAATCATTTGTGAAGTGCACTCTTTCTTTCGTGCAGGGGACCACCCAGTATACGCCGGATCCGGAGGGGTTTGAGTACCCGCTTTACCCACTGGAGACCCTGGTCGATGGGATTGGCGACTGCGAAGACACGACCATCCTGTACGTGAGCCTCGTAAGAGCCATGGGATACGGCACCGCAATGGCATTTGTGGACACTGACGACGACAACATGCCGGATCACGTCCTGGCACTAATCCCTGTTTCTTCATCCTACCCGGACTCTGTCACCTGTTCCACCGGGATGTCGCAAGGCTTTTTAAAGATCGGTGGTCAACTCTATGCCCTGGCAGAGACGGCGGCTAATCCTGACCAAAGCGGCTACATCCCGCTCGGCTGTGATCCTTGGGGGCTCAGTGAATCCGATTTTAAGAGGATATGGAACCTCTGAACTGCATGCGGACGCTCTCGGTGGGAAACGGTCTTTCTCCCCCGCAAACGTCGCCCTCTTTGTAAACGGGAGGTGCAAAGCAAAGGCAACTCATACAAGCAGTTGTTAAACCACATTCAGGGAAGGTATTATCGATCCGAAAGGAGGAGTTAGTTCCCCGATGAACTGTCTAATCGATCCGCGCAAGTTAATTCGCTTCGACTTCGGCCCACTTCATCCATTCAAGACCTACCGCCTCGGTTTGGCCTACAACCTGATGGAGGCCTACGGACTCACGAGCGCCACCTCAGTCTACACCCTCGAACCGCGGGAAGCGACGCAAGAGGAGGCGCAGAGCTTCCACACAGAAGGGTATCTCGAGGTCCTCCGCCTCGCCGACGGTGGAATGTGGGTTCCCAACCTTTTCTCGCATGGGTTGGGAACCGGTGACAACCCAGTCTTCCCCGGGGTATACGAGTGGGGGATGCTCGTCGCCGGAGCGTCGATCGACTGTGCCAAGGAGATCCTTGCCGACCGGGCGAAGATAGCGTTTAACATGTCAGGGGGGCTGCACCACGCCATGCCCTCCCGCGCCTCGGGCTTCTGTCACGTAAACGACGTTGTCCTTGCCATCAACGCTCTCCTCGCGGACGAAAAGCGGATTGCGTATGTGGATATCGATGCCCATCACGGAGACGGAGTCCAGCACGCTTTCTACACTACAGATCGCGTATTGACGATCTCGATCCACCAGAGTGGACACACAATCTTTCCAGGGAGCGGGTTTGTCGATGAGATCGGTCAGGAGGCCGGCCGCGGCTACGCGGTGAACGTCCCCCTCCTGCCCGGGGCGGGCGACGATGCATATCAACAAGTGTTGGACGAGGTGATCTGTCCCCTTCTCGACGCCTATAACCCCGATATCCTGGTGACCCAGCTCGGTGCCGATGCCCTCCGCGGCGACCGCGTGGCCGGGCTGG
>JAUWGE010000018.1 GCA_030606565.1 Candidatus Bipolaricaulota bacterium
CCGCGGCAGCTTGAACCACTGGCAACGGAGGGATCCTTTTTTAGAAAGGGGATACTCACACCGTCGGGCGTAGGAAGTCGTGGCCTCAGAGGATCGCCTTCATAGGCCTGGCTTCTGACTGTGAGTGTGTACTCCCCATAACCATCGAGTAGCTCCACCCTGATGTAGTAGTCCCCACTCCCTATATGATGGATAGCATTATCGTGCGTGCCGGGGCCGAACAACAGACCACCGGGCCTTTGTTGCCCCGTCAAGCCTTTATGATACGTGAGTTTAAGCGTTGCTGTCTCTGGTACCGTGAGATCGACATCGAGAAGCTGCCTCCACGCAAGGCCGGTTACTTTGTACCAGTCTACCTTGTCACGAGACATCAAAAAGCCGGTGAAGGTGCCGGGCGTTAAAGGATAGGCTCCTTCTCTCTCATCGCTTGCATCCTGCCCACTACCGGCATCGTTCTGATTTTGGATCTCGATTGTGAGCTGGTACTCCCCTTTGCCAGAATTCCTATCTACACGAATGTACTGGGGCCCACTTTGTTGGGGAACATACTGGATAGCCTCCTTTTGCCCTGTGCCACGGTGCTCGGGCATATAGGGAGGAAGGAGAGGAAAGAGATCAAAGTTCGCCGCCTCTGGTACTGTAAGATTGATGGAGAGGATCTGCCCCTGCCCAAGGTCTTCTATCTTGTACCAGTCCTCATCATCATCGTCCCCCAAGAAGCCGGTGAAGGTGCCAGCCGTTAAGAGGTAGGCCCCTTCTCTCTCATCGCTTGCATCCCGCCCACTATCGGCATCATTTTGATTTTGGACCTCGATCGTGAGATCGTACGGCCCTTCTCCCGAGGACCTCTTGACCTCGATGTACCAGGTTCCACTCTGCCCGACTACATACTGGATGGTGTTGGTTTGCCCTACGACATGCCGCAAAGAGGTACCGTAGCTAGTGCCTCTGTAAAGATCGAGACTAAACATTGCTGTCTCTGGTACTGTGAAACCGATGGAGAGGATCTGCCCCTGCCCAAGGTCTTCGATCTTGTACCAGTCCTCCTTATCATCGTCCCCTAAAAAGCCGGTGAAGGCGCCAGGGGTTAAAAGATAGGCTCCCTCTCTCTCATTGCTTGCATCCTGCCCACTACCGGCATCGTTTTGATTTCTCACCCCGAGTGTGAGCTGGTACTCCCCTTCACCATCGCGCAATACCACCCTGATGTAGCAGGTCCCAGCCTGCCCGACTGCATACTGGTAAATAGCCTCGTCTTGCCCCGCCGCGTCGTAGGTGCTTCGAGCGATGTTGTGTGGACCGCTAGGGTTAAGGTGGAGGTCAAAGTTCGCCGTCTCTGGCACTGCAAGATTGACGGAGACGATCGCCCCACGCTCAAGCTCGATCTTGTACCAGTCCTCCTCATCATCGTCCCCCAAAAAGCCGGTGAAGGTGCCAGTCCCTAAGGACAAAGCCCCTTGCCTATCATCGCCCGCATCGTTGCCGCTGCCGGCATCGTTTTGTTCGGAAGCGAACACAGATGTACCTAATAGCAACACCATGGCAAGACACAAGACGAGAAACCATACGGTTTTTCTTCCCATTTTTTCCACCTCCTACGTTCTCTCCCGGAACGTCTCTTAGGCTCCCTCTACTCCTGAATGCTCTACTGACAAAGTGCTACGGAACTCAAGCACCTTGCCTCACTAACGATCAGCCATGTGCTGAATATCCTCCAGAAGCTCGAAGAGCGGTTCACCGCCGAAGAACACGACCCCGTTTATGTTCTTCCAGGGGATAGCGATGTTCTCTGGGGTGTTTGCCCAGTTATCGTGTACGATGACCCAAAATGTATTCGGTAGCGACCCTCTCTCTCCATCCGGGTCTCCCTTAAGGAACCCCACGGTGGTGACGGCATGCCCCACACTGGCCTTCCAGTATTCGACCGGTACTTCCGACTTCTCCTCCTCTGGTTTCTCCGGGCGAAGCTCTTGGGTGGAAGCGATAGGTTCTCCCCACGTGGCAAAATAAGTGAGCACCTTTTCTTCTCCTATCTCTTCCTTCTCGACAATCTTTGGGTTCCAGTAGGTGAAGCTCAGGATCGGCGGGACGCCTGTTTGGTAAATAAACTCCTCGAGTAATGTAAAGAGTAGCTCGTCATCCACCTGTTGGTCGAGATGCACTGCTTGCCACTTAACCTGCTCCTTCTCCAGAGGAGGCACATCAGGAGGCTCGTGCCCGTCCCATACTGCAAAGTCGAGAATTCCAGGCCCGATGTCCTCTGATAGGGTTCCTGGAACACCCTGTTGTGCGTTCTCCCTATCGGGACTCCCCTCTCCGTTGGTCGCCATGAAGTATCCCAGGTATTCGCTGAGTTCCAACGGCTCAAGGCCTCCAGTAACTCCACGTGCCCAATCAAGGCCCACTACCAAATCCAGAAACACGATCGAATTGGCCGCCGCGAGCGGAGCGCACCAGTTATCCACCGAGTGAAAATGGAAGGTGTTACTCGGGGGTTGACTCGCGTCGGGTACATTAAGAATGAATAGACCCGCTGCATCTCCTACGCTAACCTCCTCGACGTATACCTCCGGTACTGCTGCACCCACAACGGTTATTGCGAAGGCTAGAATCACCGTACCGATCAATAGTATGCGTTTCATTTGCGCACCTCCTTCCTTTGTAGCAAACGCTTTCTATCAATTCCCTTCGTCCCTTGAGCGAAGGACGAAACCCGGGTGCCTCCCTTTTACTTCTCTTGATCTTCGATGACCTCGACGGTCTGCAGTTCAAGGTACGGGCATACACGTGCTGGTGGCTCTAACTTGGTTCGTACTGTTCCCTCCAACAAAAGGGGCTTCCAGTAGTCCTCAGTGTTCCAAGGTGACAAACCCTCCGGAGCGGGGCCGGTCACGTAGATGTACCACCCATCAGCACCGATGATCCAGTCGCTTCGGCTTGCAGGGGGAGGACAATCGACAAGCTTTCCGGCCCACCCATAGAACTGGGCCTCCAGGCGTACCGTCTTTCCCGCGTAGGCTAGAGGATCATTAAGGATGTCGTAAACAGTGGTCTGAAGCGGCGCTTCTGTTCCTTCCCCCGACGAAACGGCGACGTAGGCCAAAAGGGCGCTCTTTTCGCTTCCTCCGAAGTGGCGCGTGGTGCCGGTCGGCTCAGTTTCCTCCTCCAGTGGGGCGATAGCGGGCCAGGCAAGCCTAAGTTTGAAGCCATCCAGGATGATCTCGGGATCTTTCAGTTCGTAGGCCCCGCTTACCGCGTACCCGATTCCACCGCTATCGCCGCTAAATCGAGGTTTGAAGGTATTTATAAGTTGCACCGTACCGAGCTCGACCACCTCACCCGCAAGGTCAAGCACGGTCACCGGCGAAACGGCGTCAAAGCCGCTTCCTCCGTCGAACGTATTCGTCACCAACAGGTTGAGGTTCACCGCCGCCTCGAGGATCGATCCACCCTCACTGAGCGGTCCCCACGTCCATTCGAGGTTCTGCCCCAGTCTTCTGCACCAGACAGTCCCCAGGATACAATCCCCTGTTGACGCAAAGTCAGACGGGCTTGCCACCTTAAGCCTAAGAGCCTCTGCCTCCGCGGTAGGAGCGAGGATCACGAGACTTCCCTTGTTGAACGCGACGTGGTAAGCATCGGGCGAGGTTCGCTCTACCTTAAATACGAGGGTGGAAGCCGCTGGAAACGCTGATCTGGAGATGGTCACCACGCCCCGACACGTGTAGCCGAGTTGATCATCCGAGGGAGAGACATTGGGAAGAGTGACCATCTGCGTCTCAAAGGCGCCTCCCATCATCCCGCTTCCAGGAAATCCGTAGATCAGCCGAAACTGCGCGGGGAAGCCCCTCCCACCGCCCGCACGGTTGGTCGCCAGGGCCGTGATCTCAAGCCTCAGTTCAAAAGATCCTGCGGGGATGTCCTCAAAGGTCCACTCCGCGAACTGTTGAATCGCGTCATCCCGCAGCCAGTACCAACCACTGATCGGGTTGCCATTTGACCGAAACTCTGTCGCTAGAAGGTTCTGCTCGGAAGCAAGCGCTGCTGGCCCTAACAGAAACGCCATGGTAAGGCACAAGACCAAAAGGCATGTGATTCTTCTTTCCATTCTCCCCACCTCCAGGATGATCCTCCTCATGATAGCTCTTTAGGGAGAGGGTGTGAAGAGTTTCTTCTCACCGCAGAGAGTGTCAACTACCTCGGTGTGCATTACGCAACAGCCAGCGGTAACTTCGGGAGTACGGACTGGCAGAAAAGGCTAGATCCTGATGTTGGATTGGAAGTCCAGACCCTTACGAACCCACAAGCTTCCTTGTAGGCATATCGCCCTCAATTGTGGGCAAATGGCCTCCAATGTCAAGCTAGATGCCTCCAATACATAAAGCATCGCGATTCCGGGAACAGATGCCATAACTCGACAGGAAAATAGGGTTTGCGTCACCGGAATTACCCCGGTTGGAATCAGCAGAACAGATCGAGCTTTGATGTTGGAATGCAAGACCAGACCCTTACGCTCACTACTGACATGTTCGACTTCCCACCTTTGTTCATGGTGTTGAAACATGGAATTCAAGGAAAGTATCCTCAATCGCTTGAAGTAGTTCCCCCCATTCCTTTGAACCCCGAAGCCAGAGGATTATGTCACGCTTGTTAAGGGAAACGATCCTTAGAAATTGTGGCCATGAGCAACCCTCTTCCTGGGCTTTTTCCTTCCATCCATGGTTCCAGAGATAACTAGGAAGTGCATTCCTAAACCACACTCTTAAAGAATCTGCGTCCCAGTTGCCACCTTCCTTTTCCCTCAAGCTCTGAGCCTCTTTCCTTAATCCTTTTGGCTCTGGTACATCCAGCAAATCTACCATGTATGGACACACCCCTAACCACTAATATTATCCCCAATAATGCGCCAGCGACACACTGGCGATTAGAAAACTAGCTAGGGGATCTCCTTTCCGCTACACTTATGGAAAACCGAAACGCACCACAAAGGTGCAGAAAGGAGGCACCCTCAATCATGATAGAGTAAAGAAAGAGAGTTGTCCAGAAAGGTGAGGTGGCGGTCCAATTTACTGGGTAGTTCCTGCCTGCGAATCCGCCGACTGGCGGTGGCGTAGCTGACCCCGTTACCTGGCCGATCCGGATGGCGCTGCTAGGGAGCAGCGCTGGATTCAATCTCATGGCATTCCTCACTGAAGAAGGAGAGGTACTCGCTATAGATGGTCGCGAAACGCCAGATAACGATGTCAACAACGGCCTTCCTGTCACCCACGGCTTCTGCAAGTTCAGCGCATAGAGCGCTAGGCGTGTCAAACCCGGTTGCTGCAGCAACTCTCTGGAGGTGGCGATCCGGTTTTGCGACATCGAGACCAATGTTCTTGGCCAAGTGGTATGATGTTGTGGGCCCGATATATGGAAGATCCTGCAGCACTTCTGTTCCGTACTCAGAGATGCGAGCTTTCAGATGCTCAAACCCTTCGGAATCAACGATTTCAGCAATCCCAATGATGGCGTCAATCTTGCGCTGATTTCGAAAGTAGGTTAGAGCAACAGCTCTGCAGGTCTCCTTCTCTCTGAGTATCCTGCAAGCGCTTTCCCAGCAAAGAAAGGCCGCTGATACACGGTCGAAAAGCCCCCTGATCACACTCTCTCTCATACCTGCACTAAGAACAACCCATGCTGCTTCACGAAGAAAGCCTTGCTCGGTCAAACTGCTGAGGTTGACGTTTTCTTGCCATGAGATCTCTTGCGCGTAGCCTTGTCGGATGAGGGCTTGTTTGGCAAGCAAGTATCTGTCAACCAGGCTCGAAGTAGCTACTGGGATACTCATTGTCCCCACCGATGTCTCCAGGCTGCGCCAAGGCCCTCCCAAAGAACAACGAGTCGCACGAAACAGACAGGGCATCCCGGAGAAGTATCCAGCATCTTACTGATTCTGACCTTGCGCAGATGCCGAGCTTTAAGTCGATTGAACTGGTTGGATGGTACCGGTGTCACGTTGCGCATGATACTCCAGTACAGCTGGTTTAGATCTGCGGTGCAATCCTCTTGCCAAGTGTCGTCTTCGGATCGAGCCTCTCTGAAGTTCGACAATCCTTCCGTTAGCTTGTCTGCAGCATGACGATGACGCTCAGCCTTGCCCTTCCAACCCACTCTGAGCCCTATCAAGGCGGCAAAGAAGACGAGAAGCGAGGCTCCACCCATGACTCCTTTCGTGACCGACTCCGTCAGGCCAATGCCTCGAAGAAGATCGTCGCCGACAAACGCAGCCCCGCAAAGGACAAGCGACCCCAGCAGAAGTGCTATGTCGAGCCCCAGAGCCAACGATGTATATCTGTCTCGAAGCATGGTGTGCATAGATAGGGTCTGTTGCAGCACTCTATACTGCCGCTGCAATTCGGCGTTGGAGACTTGCCCCTTCACGTATTCGCCCCTCCGACAGTATCCATCCACTGAGCCAGGCTTCTAGCCTGGTTCAGCCGCTTGGCGATTGCTGCGAAAGCTCTAGAAGCAGCCTTTCGCGCTCCGCTATCAGCGGGGCCAAGGTTTGCATCGACTGAACGAGATTGCCCGGTGATGTCGCGCATCGGTTTCCTCACTAGCTCAGCTGCTGAGTTGAAGACATGTGGCAGGAGTGCCTTCGGCGTACATGGCCCTTTGTACTGCTCTACAGCCTTCAAGCACAGTGACTCGATATGATAGCCGGTCGGCCTGTGTTGTTCGGGAAGGCGTGAAACCATCGACTTGACGAGCTTGATTGTCGGTACGAGGACCCCTCCCAACTGACGATTCGCCTGAGACAGCGCCTTGTGGAACCTACCGGGCTCAATGGCAAGCCACCCTCTGCCCGTCACGTTTCTTATCGCCAGCTTGCCCCTTGTCTGAATCGCTGGAAGGAGCTGCACTTCGGTTCCATCCCGATACGCAACAGTGACTGCCAGTTCTCCTTTGCGGATTTCCCTGATACTTGCCTCTGGCAAACGCTCCTGAAGGGTCGAGTAGAACTCATGCAGTATTCCCGTTGGGGTCTTCGCCTTAGAGAACCCAGGGGCAAGGACTACCAAGGCGTCGATGTCGCTAAGTCCATCCACAAACGTGTGCTTGGCGACCGACCCTCCAAAGAGGAATCGTTCCATCTCCACATCTTCCGAAAGGGCATCCTTCAGTTGATCGAGGTGCTCACTGCTTTGCTCTGGATCTCTTTCGCAGGAAGCCAACACGGAACGAAGGAACCTATTGACGTCTCCATCAAGTAGCTGTCGTCTGGCTTCTTCCCGTCGCTCCTGAATCTCTTGTATGAGGTTGTCCGTTGGCGGGGGCACATAGCCATCTCTGCTTCCGCTTCCCATGCTCTACCTCCGACTTCGCGCTATCCGCGATATCATGGCTCTGTAGCCAGACTCAATCGCTTCCGAATGTGTGCCGAAGAGCGAGAAGTCCGCGCATCCCTCTGCAACGAACCTCTCCATTTGAGTTTCCGCCGTCTCGAGGTAATTCAGGTTGTGCATATACCTCAGGTACACTGACGGCCCTGGCCCCGCCTGAACGCCTAGCTCTAGCGCAGTGTACGCATCACGGGGGATGGACACATCGTTGTAGTAGCCGTATCTCATCCACGACACGCCGTCGAAGATCTCCGCACCTGCACAGAAGTACATCGGTGTCATGACAGGATCCAGGCCACCCCATACGTGGATTGGCATGCTGATCCCACGATCATCCATGACCAGTCGCAACGTCGCGATGTTCACTAGCCTTTTCCGGACGGTATTCCCGATTTCGCGTTCTGTCACACCGAGCACGGCGAAATGACGAAGCGCGTCGAGGTGAGAGATGATGTCATCTATGTTGATATACCGCGACCTTTTCGACGTAGGCTTAGCGATGAAGTTGTGGAGGAATGACGGGTATTCGTCAAGCAACGTACTTGCTGCTCTGATCTGTGCGTCCATCTTCAGACCTCGGGCTGCGTAATCGTAATTGGCGACCACAAACGGAAAATCTTCGGGCAAACGGCTTAGAACAGAGTCGTAGTCATCTTCCGAGAATCGCTCATCACGTTGCTCATCCACCTCGTTCGGCTCGGTGCTATCCATGCTGCTGGTAAGCTCGTAGCCCCCGCTGTCGACGAAAACGAGCTCCTTGCCTGCATAGTAGATCTCTGGAGATTCGATGAGGCCATGGAACATATCAAATGCGCTGAGCAAGAAGGCACCTGTGATCGTCCCGCCTACCGCCCTGAGAGCCTCGGACGAGTGCGAGATCCAAGCGCCGGTCTCTTGGCTCTTAGATCTGGCAAAGCCCTTGCTAGAGAACGACGGCACAAGCTTCGGTAGCCTGCAAACGCTTCCGGTTGGATGAACTATCTCAGTTGTTCTGGCTAGCACGAAGGATCTCCAGGTCTTTGCATGATCGGCATCTTCCGCACGGCTGAGGCAAGCCCAATTCGCAGCTATAGGTAAGATGAACGGGGACATCCTTGAGTTTGCAGAAGGCCCAGATGTCAGCTTTCGTCCACTCCAAAAACGGAGCTCCAATCAGTATCGTACCTTGTGTGTAGAGATCGAAAAGGCCTTGGCTACGAACCACGAAATCAGCGCCGCAATCCGCGTATGCAGTTCCTGCATGGATTCCCAGCGCGATGATTCCAGAAGTATCAGGAAATGCCATGAATGCAGCGGTAAGCAGTAGGAGATTCCTGCCCCTTGTGAGACCAGGAATGTCGTCGCGCAGACCAGCGCATCTGACTACGCGAAGGGGAATCCGATAGAAGTCAGCTATTGCCTTGGCCGCCGCTTCTTCATGATGGCCGGGAGGCTGCCCGTAATCAACGTAGATCCCATGTACTTCGCTCACATTTTCGGTATAGAACGCAACACATGCTGTCGAATCTATGCCACCGCTCGTCAAGACTGCCGTAGTTGACATGTTGCCTGATAGATTGTATATGCAACGAGTATCAGTGACAAGCCATCACAATCAGTTCTCAACGCGTGCAATTGCGGAAGTCAGATGCATCGGCAAGTAGGAAGCATCATACCCAGCTCATATCTGTCAGACAGCTGACAAATACGCTATGATAGCCTCACACTCCCTTTCCAGCATCTCCAGGAGACCAACAGGCCAAGGTTTGTGGTCGAACAAGGAAATTTTAGGGCCGGAAACCTTAGCGGAAACCTTAGGGCCTGGTCTTGTTTTTTGCATCCTTGCAGAGCATCTTCGGTAGATTTCAGAGACGGACACCGAGAATAGGATTTGCGTGTCCGGAATTATCCCAGAACTAGAACAGCCTGCTCAACCGATCAACCGCCGCGGCGGTGGTCTTGTCACGGCGCGACCTCATCCAGTTGACGACCCCTGAATTGAACGACAGATCTCACTCTGTCTTGCGAGTCTCAGCAGTGGGGCGATTCGACGCATCGAGCGGCTTGGTGTACCATGGTTACTTGTGGCGAATATGATTCTCATGCGCGACCAGGAGGTTTGCTATGGGAAAATCACAGGACAAGAAACGGACGAGTGAAAAGAAGAAAGCGCAGAAATCCATCAAAGAGAAGCGCGCTGCCAAGAAGGCCAAGAAGGCTGACAAGGCCGCGGGCTACTAGCGGATCGTAAGGCGATGGATGCAGCAGCAGGTCGTCGAAACATGGCGGAGCTGCTCGGGACGCTCTCAGGATAGATCTCGCACACCAAAGGGTGGACACCGAGGGGGCGTATCTTCTTTTTTTTGCATTCTTTGCTGTGCCATCTGCGCATATCCTCTCCATGGCTTGCTCATCGGTGATTTGTTGTGCTGCTGGGGTGCTTGAGCGGGAGAGCGAAAAAGAGCGAGGTTGAGTCTTCGTTCTCGGTGACATTCGAGTGACGGAATCCCGTCAGTTTCTCTTTCTTGACATAAGTAAACCAAGGGTTGACAATAACTCTGAGAGGTAAACCAGTGGGCGATGTTGGTTCATGTCGATGGCGGAAGGTAAACCATGAGTAGACAATCACGAAGCAAACTAAACCGGCTTCTCCAGGCTTGGCCCAGAGGCGCGGTTGTCACAGCTCCTTTCCTTCATGAAAAAGGGGTCTATCGTCAGCTCGTTGCAAAGTACCTTCGCAATGGATGGATCGAGCGGATCGGAAAGGGAGCCTACTTCCGATGCGGCGACACCGTTGATTGGCGCGGGGGGCTCTACGCGCTTCAGACGCAGTTGGGGATGACGGTTCACGTGGGTGGGCGAACGGCACTTGAGCTGGTGGGGCTTGCTCACTTCCTCTCGCTCGGACAGCAAAGAAAGGTCATCCTGATCAGCGATCGTCCCGAGCAGCTTCCGACGTGGTTTAAGACTCATAAGTGGGACGTCAACGTTGAGCATCATTCCCTGGCGCTGTTCTCCCGTATCCCGGATCAGGTCACCACGCAGCTTAATTGCGGCGGCTTCGAGATCGCGATGTCGAGTGCTGAGCGGGCGGTGATGGAACAGATGCTCTTGGTGCGGACCAACTCTGATTTCGAGCACGTGCTGCAACTCATGGAAGGGCTCACAACGTTGCGGCCGAGTGTCGTCCAGTCACTCCTGGAGAGCTGCACGTTCATCAAGGTCAAGCGGTTCTTCCTGTGGAGCGCCGAGGGCGCCGGGCACGGCTGGTTCGGCCGCCTCGATTCCGCTCGAGTGGATCTTGGCACAGCGATCAACCTCTTCTTTCGGAATCTTCCTCGCATTTCCGTCGACATCGACCTCGCTTACCTTTCTCTCAAGCCTCGCGACGAGGCGCTCGATGAAATCGATACGGAGCTTCGTTCCCTTGCTCGCGAGATCGGGCGGCGAGTAGCAGGCGCCACCGTGCGAGAAACGAGCAGCGACGAACGACTGATCCAGCTTGTCGTTTCTACGTCCGATGCCGTGATCAAGATTGAGCCCAATCGAGTCTTTCGGGGGAGCGTCTACCCTCCAGAGGAACGGGATCTATCTCCTGCGGCACAGCGCCGTTTCGAGGTGTTTGTTCGCGTTCAATCCCTCTCCGCAGCCGACCTCTACGGTAGCAAGCTCTGCGCCGCGCTCGATCGGCAACACCCTCGCGATCTGTTCGATGTGAGGCTATTGCTCGACGATGAAGGGATCACACCGGAGATCCGAAAGGCCTTCGTTGTCTACCTCGCGGGATGCAACCGGCCGATGAACGAACTGCTCTCACCTCGAATCAAAGCTATCAAAGACGTCTATGAAGACCACTTTGTGGGCATGGCACAGATCAACGTGACGTTGGACGACCTCTGTGAGATCCAGCGCGGCCTTGCCGAGGTTCTCGTGCGGGCTCTGAACGACGATGAGAGAGCGTTTCTGCTTTCGATGAAGCGCGGGGTACCGGAGTGGAATCGCTTGGGGATCGAGCACCTCGAACAGCTTCCTGCCCTTCAATGGAAGCTCCTGAACATTCGCAAGATGTCGCCAGACAAGTACCGCAAAGCACTGGAGAAGCTGACACACGTACTGACAACCGGCTAGTGGATGTTAAACGAAGAAGTGAAGGCGATAGGTTCATTCTCGCAGCTAGAGAAGATGGCCGCCAGTTCCTAGATTCCCGGCTGAAGGTACCAACTCCCAAACTACTCTTGCGCAGCCAGCGGCCCCCGATTTCCTGATCCCGAATCCCAGGACTAGAACAGCCTGCTCAATCGATCAACCGCCGCGGCGGTGGTCTTCTCGCAGCGCCACTTCGCCCAGTTGACGACCCCTGATCCGCAGACGGTCGCACCCTTGGATTCGCAGAGCTTTCGCATCTGGCGGATGGCGCGGTTTCCGCCCATCCACGGATAGGGAAAGAACTGGGTGACCAAACAGGCCACCTTCTTGCCTTGTAAGGACTCAATCTGCTTCAGATAGGCAGTCAGTACCGGGGACAGGGAAAAGGCCTCCACTGCAGAGCCGAACACGAGCGCATCGTATGGCCCGGCATCGGGCAGCGTCTCGAGCCGGAAGTCTCTGTCTCCCTGCTTGCGCTCACCGACAACCTTCACCTGTTTCACGGTCGCCGAATGCCCCGCCGCGGAGAGTTTCTCCTCCAGCTTCTTGGCGACGGAAAGCGTGTTCCCGGTCTGAGAATAGACGATGATGCCGATATTCATCTTGCACCTCCGAATTGGTCTGTGAACACCATACTACCATATTGCATTGTCGCCGCCCATTAGAATCTTCTCCACCAAGAATGGCCTGCCGTGTCCGGGATACAGATTCCAAGGCTTCTCAGTTTCTCGATGCTAGCTTTCGCTGCTGCTGTGCCGTCCATGATGGTATTGGTAAATCGGGGGAGACAATACCTATTCCTGAATCCTTTACTTTGAGCCGAGGGTACTGAGGCTACACTCTGTTCCCCGGCAATCTTGCCAAATGTCCAGCAGGAATCGCCACTCACTCGATGAACACGGGAGTTATGCTCAATGGGATGGCTGTTGTACTACCCCTGATCACTTCGGGCACGACGGGGCTTTTGTCGGGGTTCAGTTCGGTGACGATCGGGGTGACGGTGACCTCCCTTTCGCCGAGCACGGCGGTCAAGGCCAAATGCCACAGCTTTTGCATTTGGTAGCACCATGTGCTAATCGACCACCGTATGTTTTCAGTGGTTGGTGGCTACGGAAGTAGACCAAGCATACAGGCGGCATCACAAGGGTATAGACGTTCGCTACGTCGATCTGGCAACCCTGATCAGACAGCTCACGGGTGCATTGTCACCTCGGGCTTCATCTGCATGAGGACTGCTGACCCGAAAGAGGCACGCTTGTCAGCAGCAAGCGCTTGTTAGGCGTCAGCTCCGCCACGATCTGCCGTTTGCTCGAAGTCGATCCCGTGCGCCTGGCACCACTCAATCGCCACTTCCTCATAACCACGGTCCCGAAATGCATACCACCGTTCGGCCAACCCCAGCTGGTTCACGGTATCCTTGAAGCGCCGAAACGCGCCAGAACCCCGTAGCGCCCGGTCTAACTGTATCCTTGCCTCTTCCTCGACACATGAGTCGGCGAATCGCTCCATCATATGGTACTCGTCAATCTCAAACCGGTCCGGGAACCGTACATAGTCAGTACTTTCAACTACCGCCCGCGCCACGACCATCGCGTCGCGTTCCCAGTCGGCTTGCTCCATATCCGCTTCCCCTGCCTCGGCGGCGGCGAGGTGCTCCGCAGCGACAGTCACCACCTCCCCCGTCCTGGTGTTCAAGTACGAGGTCATCTCATCGGACTGCCACTCCATTCCCTCAATGATGTCCTGCAACCGAACCCGTATTGCCATCCTTCCCTCAAAATGCACGTTCTCACCATCGCACCTTTGAAAACATGCTTCGCTGACGTCTAGCGATGATTAATCCGCAACGCTGCAACATCGTACGACGCTCATCGCGGTGTGACAACTCCGCTCCTGTTGCCTTTGACATGCTTACGGGTTTAAATATTGACATGCGTACTCTGGAAGAGCATGAACAGTAGATTTCCGGGACAGATACCGCAATCCGATGATCCTCGCTACGCGATGCACTAAAGTGGGCGTCAGCTTGAGCGACTGGTTAGCCGCGAACCTATGCTGCCGAACCGGTTGCCAAAACCTTTACCTCTCGCTCTAGCCGTCCCTCCAGGCGATCCTTTTCTACTTCCAGATCATATCGGGCCTGGAGGTTCAACCAAAAACGCTCCGACATACCAAAATACCGAGCTAACCGAAGCGCCGTGTCCGCTGTGATCGAACGCTTGCCGTGAACAATCTCATTGATGCGACGCGGGTGCACGCTGATGTCCTTCGCCAACCGATACTGACTGATATCCATTGGCTTCAAGAATTCTTCGAGCAAAATCTCCCCAGGATGAACCGGGGCAAACTTCCCTTCCGTCATTTATATCTACCTCCTAGTGATAATCCGCGATCTCCACCTCGTAGGCATCTCCTTCGCTCCATCGAAAGCATATTCGCCACTGATCGTTGATCCGAATGCTGTACTGGCCCACCCGATCCCCCGACAGCTTCTTAAGCCTGCTACCCGGAGGAACGCGAAGATCATCTAATCCTTCTGCGGCGTCAAGCATCGCGAGTTTTCGCCAGGCGGTGCGGTGTAAAGCAGGGGGAAATCGCCCTGAGAACCGACGTGAGAAGAGCCTCTCTGTTTCTTTGTCTTGGAAACTCCTGATCATCAATCAATAATAACGCGATACGCTAATAGTGTCAAGCGTTATTATCCCGTGTCTATTCACCCAGACCGCTCATATCACGGCTATCGCGGCTTACAATCTCCCGGCTAATGAAGGACGGCCACGCTCGACAAGCACGCGCCGATCGGCTATACCTACCTAATTGTGAACAAAGTGACGATCTACACCGATGGGGCGTGCAGTGGGAATCCCGGCCCGGGCGGCTGGGGAGCGGTCCTTATAAGCGGTCATCATCGCAAGGAAATCTCCGGCGGCGATGTCAAGACGACGAACAACCGCATGGAGTTAAAAGCGGCGATCGAGGCGCTTAAAGCGCTCCGCGAGCCTTCACAGGTCGATCTTCACACCGACTCTACCTACGTGAAGAAGGGAATGAGCAAGTGGATCGCCACCTGGAAGAAAAACGGCTGGAGGCGTCGCAGCGGAAAGCGCTTTCTCCCGGTGAAGAATGAGGACTTGTGGCGTGAGCTTGACCGGCTGGTCAATCGTCACCGTGTGACCTTCCACTGGGTGGAGGGGCACGCCGGTCACCCGGAGAACGAACGCTGCGATGAACTGGCCCGCCAGGCGATCCCCAATCGGAGGAGGAAGAAGAGTGGCTAAGGTCTACGTGACCTGTAGAGTTTTCCCCGAAGAGCTTGAACGACTGCGCGCGGCCGGACACACGGTCGAGATGCGGGATGCCCCTGGCCTGATCTCGCGGGAGAAGTTACTGGAGAAGGTCAGTGAGGCCGAGGCGCTCATCTGCCTTCTTTCTGACCGCATCGACGTCGAAGTGATTGCAGAAGCTGGAAAATTACGCATCGTCGCTAACCTCGCTGTTGGCTATGAGAACATCGATCTAGCTACAGCGCAGGCTGCCGGGATTGTTGTTACCAACACCCCAGGGGTCCTCACCGAGACTACGGCCGACCTCACCTTTGCCCTCCTCCTGGCCGCGGCACGTCGTATTGTGGAAGCGGACGCGTTCGCCCGCTCCGGGGCGTTTTACGGGTGGGAGCTCTTGCAGCCGCATTTGGGGCTTGAGGTGTACGGAAAAACGCTCGGGGTAGTAGGAATGGGACGAATTGGGACTGCGGTCGCGCGCCGTGGGCGGCTCGGCTTTGGAATGGACATCCTCTATCATGATCCCCATCAAAACAAACCGGCCGAGGCAGAGCTTAAAGCAAAGTACGTCTCCTTCGAGACACTCCTTTCAGAGAGCGACTTCGTCTCTATCCATACCCCGCTGACGGCACAGACCCGGCATCTATTTGACCGCCAGGCTTTCCTGCGGATGAAGAAGACGGCGATCCTTGTTAACGTCGCCCGCGGGCCGGTTGTCGACGAGGAGGCTCTGGTGTGGGCAGTTGAAACAGGCCAGATCGCTGGCGCGGGGATCGACGTCTACGAAGAAGAACCTGAGATCCACCCGGGGCTTTTGAAGTTGCAGGAGCATGTCGTACTTGTCCCCCACATTGGAAGCGCCACTGTGGAGACCCGCCACGCCATGGTGAGGATCGCTGTGGACAACGTCCTTGCAGTCCTTGCTGGAGAAGCGCCCTTAAATCCGGTCTAAAATTACTTAAAACACCCAAGTTGACAGTCAGAAAAGCGGATCTTAAGCGCCTCTACAGCACTTGATACCTCAAGCCTGGAGAGCTTAAACTCAGAGGCGATCTCCCAGGCGGCCTTACAGGAAAGCTTTTTTGCCACAAGTCGAGAGACGATTGCAGCCTTAAGCTCCGCGGAGACCTCCTCCGCCGGATGCACGATCCGCTTGTTCCCAAGATCGTCATAGCCGAACAGGCCGAGTTGGCAGCGTGAGATCCTGATCCTAAGGCGTGTTGCCTCACGTCCGACCAATTGAGGTAAGACGCCGTGTTCCTCCGAAACGGCAAACGCCCGTGCGCACGGAAGCTTATCCTCGAGCAACGCTTCACGGATTGCACCTTCCAGTTCCTCCATCCGTACTTCCTCCTCTCTAATTGCTAAGTGCTAAACGCACTGTCATAGGATACCATACGCTGCCGTTGGAGAGATGATCGAGATCGGGTACCATTTTTGGCATAACGCCACAGTGTGAAAGGATTGTATGCTCATCTGGATCGGATTTAGCCTCGCCATTCTTCTCCTCCTCGTCATCTCCAGGCGGAGCTTGGCGTTGGGGATGGCCGCAGCCGCAGTGGTCCTCGCTCTCTTCACCCTCTCTCCATCCCAGATGGGAGATGCCCTCGTAACGACGTTCGCCGACCCGTCGATTCTCCTCCTTGCCTTTGTCGTCGGCCTGATTCCGATGATCGGCGGGGCGCTCGAAGTCTCCGGCGAGATGGAGCGACTCGTGGCCAACATGCGGATCGGGCGTCGGCCATTCCTCGCTCTGTCTCCCGCGCTTCTAGGAATGCTTCCCATGCCTGGCGGTGCTCTTCTCTCAGCTCCACTCGTCGAACGGGGGGCAACAGAGACCCCAGCGGATGTCAAAGCGGCAGCAAACGTTTGGTTCCGTCACGCCCTTTATCTCGTCTACCCGCTGGGTCCAGCCCTGATCGCATCGGCCAAGATCGCCTCACTAGATGTCTACCGGGTCATTCCCTTCCTCGCCCCGGCCCTCCTCCTTAACCTCCTGCTCGGTTATGTCTTCCTCCTGCGGCGGGTCGACGGACGGGTAGAGCACTCGGGGCGTTTCTCGCCCGCTGGCCTACTCGTCCCCCTCGCTATCATTCTGGCAGCGCCGGTCCTCGACCTCGTCGTGAAACGGTCGTTTTTGCTTCCCTATCCCGAGATCGGAACGGCAGTCGGTGTTATGGTGAGCTTCATCGCGGCGATAGTGATCGGTCGGCTCGGCCGGGCCGATATCAAACAGGTTATGCAGGAAATGCGGCCGTGGAAGTTCTCGCTGATCATCCTTGCCATGTTCGTCTTTTTAAATGTGTTCAGGGCCTCAGGGACCCCGGAAAATATCGCCTCACTCTCGCTTCCCCCGGTCATTCTGTGCGTGATGATCGGCTTTCTCCTCGGACTGATCACCGGCCGGATTCAGACGCCGACCTCGATCATCATTCCCATCTTCATCTCCACCTACGGGGTGATGTCCGCCGCTGCCTTCGCCGTGACCTTCTTCGCCGTCTTTCTTGGCTATATTCTCACTCCGATTCACCCCTGTATCTCCGTCTCTGTCGAGTATTTCTCCACTTCGATGCCCGCCTTCCTCAAGAAGATGGCCCTTCCAGTTGCCATTGCTGCTTTGGTCAACCTGGTGGTCGCGTTTTTTGTCCTATGAAGAAGGCTTGTTAAGCGAGATTTGCTCCGCCTTGAGGTGGAGAGTCTGGGTGGGGAAGGCGAATTCGATTTCGGCCGCCTCAAAGCGACGCTTAATCTCCAGGTTGATCTCCTCAAGTGACCGCAGATATTTTTCGTAGTCCATGAAGTTGCACCAGTACTGTATGAGGATGTCCAATGAAAAATCACCGAATTTGTTAAAGTAAGCACGATACTGCCCAGTCGACGGATGATCTTTCAGAATATCCCGAACGATGGCGAGGGCCTCCTCCAGTTTGGCAGTGGGGGTGTCATAGACGAGGCCAAGGGTGAAGTTGGTCCGCCGCATCGGCCGGGCGGCGAGGTTGTTGATATTGGCGGAGGCCACTGTGCGGTTAGGGATCGTCACCAGGGTTCCATCCCAGGTACGTAGTCGCGTTGAGCGCAGCCCAATTGCCTCGATCGACCCCTCGAACCCTTCTAGGCTGACTGCGTCCCCTACCTTGAACGGCCGGTCGATAAAGATCATCACTGCCCCAAAGACGTTTGATAGTGTATCCTGTGCGGCGAAGGCCACCGCCAACCCGCCGATTCCCAGGCCGGCAAGGAGACTTGAGATATTGTAGTGGAGGACGTTCTGCAAAAAGAGCAGAAGGCCGATTCCCCAGATGAACCACTTGAGGCTCTTGCGCAAAAGCGGGACCAACTGGTCGTCCAGGATTGATTTCGTCCGTGCCGCCCGCTCTTTGAGGATTGCCGCCATCAGGTCGACGAGCTTTGTGACTAAGTAGAGGATAAAGACCGTCAGCACTGCCAAGAACAGCCTGTCGGTGACCGCTTGCACGGCGGATGGTAGGACGAATATCCGCAGTGATACCCATACTGCCAGGAGCGGGATGAGCCCCCGTAGGAGACGTTGGAGGAAGGTGAGCATCGTCCGGCGACCCATCTCTTCGCGCCCCGGCGGCGAGAGACGCGCCAGGAAGAGACGGGAGAAGTAGTAAAAGATGAATGCCCCGACAAGGAGGAGGAAGAGAGCGCCGTAGCGCCAGACCGCGTTTCCCAAAACCGGATAGTTCAGCCACCCATCTCCCATCTATTTTCCCCTTCTTTTTCGCTCTTAGCGTACCAAACTCCTCCCCTCGTATGCAAGATGAGCTGGAACTAGAAGTCTCGTGCTTGAAGCTTGACGCGCGAACAGGACTTTCACAAAAATCCTCTGCTTTATACCCTTAAGCTTGCTTCTGGGAGGAAAGCGAAGATTCGCCGCAGGCAAATTAGCCTGTTGTTCGTACTGGCTGCATGAGTTCTCTTGGAAATAACCCCCTCAACGTTGGAGAGGTGCTCCGCCCAACGTCGGAGATAAACTCCGATGCTACCTCCGTTTTTGTAGCGTCGTACCTTGCCTGCCTGTCGCATCCACAAGGCAGACAGGTGTGCGACGTTCCTTGCCTTTCAATGCTCCTTTAGCTTGCTGTGGGGTTCTTTACTCTAGGAACGCGGTGAGATACCTCCTTTCCAAACCGGGCTTTTACAGGTGACGCGTGTCCAGCTGTAAGGTCGACCCTTCCTCTTAAAGCGGACCATACCTCACATAGGATCTGAGTGTGGATAGAGTCGAAGTTATCGTGTGCGCCTCGCCCTTGCATGAGGAGCGGGAGGTCACGCGACTTAAGAGGAATCTACTCTCCGAGATTGGGACAGCCGGGGGGTTCACCGTGCAGGAGGTGGCGGTCCCCTCCGGTGAGGGGCTCATCGCCGTTCTTGTCCTGACTGGAGGGGTGGAGAGGGAGGTGTTGAAACTTGTTTCCCAGCTTCCCTCCCCGACGTTTTTGATCGCCCATCCTGGGCATAACTCGCTTGCAGCCTGTCTGGAGATCCTCGCTCGCATTCGTCGAGACGGCGGTGAGGGACGAATCCTGTTCGGCTCGCCGCAGGCGATCGCTGCCGATTTGGGGCGTGAGCTGCAGGTGGTCTCATCGTGGGAGGATCTCCGGTTTAGTCGAATCGGGCTTATCGGTGAACCCTCCGACTGGTTGGTGGCAAGCGATGTCGATCGTGCTTTCCTCAAAGGACGGCTGGGGATCGAACTGGTGGAGATCGGGATCGACGAACTGATCAAGAGGATCGGGTTGGCTGAGCCTTCTAGGAAGGAGATCTCGCGTTTCAGCAATGGAGCTCAGCTTGTAGCAGAGCCCAGCAAGGAGGAACTGGAAAGGGCCGTCGCCATTTACACCGCGTTGCGCGCCATGATCGAGGAGCATCGTCTCGCCGCTTGCACTGTCCGCTGTTTCGATCTTGTTGAGCGTGTTCAAAATACCGGGTGCTACGCCCTCTCCCGCCTGAACGACGAGAAGATCCCCGCTGGCTGCGAGGGAGACCTGCAAGCGCTCTTCTCCCTCTACCTAGGGTCCCTTCTAGCAAGAAAGGCCGCATTTATGGGGAACATCGTCTCGGTTGATACATCCACAAGACAGGTCATCGTTGCCCACTGCACCTGTCCATTATCGCTTGCGACAAGCTATGCGATTCGTAGCCACTTTGAATCCGGGATCGGTGTCTCGATCGCCGCGGAGGTCTCGCAAGGGCCGTGTACTCTATTCCGTCTTGGCGGAAAGCGCTTTGAGAATCTATTCGTGCGGCAAGGGACGATCGAGAGCGCCTCGCAGCGGGAGGATCTCTGCCGCACCCAAGTCACCCTCTCGGTGACCGAACCGGTCGATCAACTTCTTACCGCTCCACTGGGGAATCATCACATCCTCCTGCCAGGAGATCATAAGGAGACGATCGAGCGCTTCTTCACGCGGTTCCTGCGCCCTTGAGTTGCCGATAGATATTCACGGAGCTATCATCTCTTTATAAATGCGGAGGTGGATAAGGGATGACAGATCGGCAGATGCGCATCACAGCGGACAACGATACGAGGCGAGGAACCTACTCCAATCTGGCTTTGATCTCTCACCGTAAGGAGGAGTTTGTCATCGACTTTTTATTCGTTGACCCTCAGACCCAGACACCGAAGGCCGACCAAGCGCTTCTCACTTCTCGGGTGGTTCTCAATCCTGGACACATGAAACGCCTCTACCAGGCGGTAGGTGAGAATATTCAGCGCTACGAGAAGAACTTCGGTAAGATTGTCCTTCCTCCCAAACTGGAGTAGCAAACCGCGGCGAAAAGGCCGCCTTTCTGAACAGGACGATGGGAGAACAACCCTTTGCTGAACTGAAAGGAACCGTCTTAAGGACGATCCTCGCCCGGCGGATCACCCTTGGGGTCTTCGCCGCGGTGGCCCTTGTGGTGATCCTAACAAGCCGGATCAGCTACTTAAATCCACTCTTCTACGCGCCACTCGCCTGGTTTCTCATTACTTTCCCCTTTCAATACCTGGTCAATCGACAGCGAAGTGAACGATCGCTTCACTGGGTACACGCCGGGTTCTTCATTGTGGAGATCGTTCTTATCACACTGTTTGTTCATTTGATGGGGGGAAGCGAGTGGATCGGGATCGTGTTTTATCTTTTCACCGTGATCTACGCCAACTTCTTCCTCCCGAAGCTGCAGGGGTATCTCGTCACAGCGCTCGTCATCCTCCTCTACTCGCTTCTTGTCCTGCTCGAGTACGCCGGAGTTATCCCCCACCAGTTCCTCTTCCCCATCCACGACGCCCCTTACCGCAGTCTTTCCTACAACCTGACCACGATCCTCGCCGGCGCAGTGGGAATCTACAGCGTGCTAGCCTATACCGTCCGTTCGTTCACCAATATCTACGCCCGCAAGAACCGCGCTCTTGCCAAGCGGGAGAACGAGCTCGCTCAATTGTCGAAGCGGCTCCTCTTCGCCCAGGAGGAGGAACGGCGACGAATCGCCCGTGAATTGCACGATGAGCTTGGCCAATCCCTTGCTGCGGTCAAGCTCCATCTTGCCACCCTAGGCGAGGGCCTCCCAGAGGGGCAGCGAAGGGAGATTTTGGAGATTGTCGACCGAGCGATCGATGATACGCGCTCCCTTGCCTATTCCCTTCGTCCGCCGCTCCTCGATGATCTTGGTCTCCTCCCCGCGCTCCGCCGGCTCGGCGAGATGGTGAAGGCGGCGAGCGGGCTTGAGATGCAATTGAATCTGGAGGAGGGTGAGCGCCTGCCCAGGCCAGTGGAGAGCCTCCTCTTTCACGTCGCCCAGGAAGCGATCAGAAACGTGCAGAAACACGCTCAGGCAAAGCACGTCGTCGTAACCCTCCACCGGGAGTCGGGAAAGGTCATCCTGGCGGTCAAGGACGATGGGATCGGGTTTCGGCCACAGGATCCCCAGGGGCTTGGCCTGCGTGGGATCAAGGAACGGGTTGAGGTAACTGGCGGGAGGATGGAGATCGCCTCTTCCCCGGGGTGCGGCGCGCTTGTTTCAGCGGAGGTTCCGTATGAAGCCGATTAGGGTTGCAATCGCTGACGACCATGCCCTCGTCCGGGAGGGGCTCGTCCGTCTCCTTTCCTCCGACGCAGGGATCGAAGTTGTAGGAACAGCAGAGGATGGGATTGCCGCTGTGAAGCTGGCGCGAAAGGTAATGCCAGATGTTATCCTGCTGGATATTGCTATGCCGCGTCTCGATGGGATTACCGCTATTTCCCGCATTATGGAGGCTTCTTCAAATACGCACGTCCTGGTTCTCTCCATGTATGATGAGCCAGAGTACACCCATGCCGTGGTGAGGCAGGGAGCACGTGGCCTTGTCTCCAAGGCAGCCTCGGCTGAGGAGTTGTACGCCGCTATTCGAACTGCGGCACGCGGGGATACTCTCCCTACGGGAAAGCCGCTCTCCCAGCGAGAGAGGGAGGTTCTCTCTTTAATCGCGGTAGGAAAGAACAACGATGAGATCGCTTCCACCCTCTTTATTCGTCCCAAGACGGTCGAGCACCACTGTCAACGACTGATGGATAAGCTCGATATCCACACCCGGGCTGGCCTCATTGCTTACGCGAAACGAACCGGCCTTCAATGGGCCGATTGATACATCTTCCCCATTCCTGTATTTAACCTTCTAGGGTAGAATAGCTTAAAGATGAGGCCGCTACGGGTGGTGCTGGGAGATGATCATACCCTTGTCCGTCAAGGGTTGAAGGCCCTCCTTCCCTCTACCTCTATCTGTGTAGAAGGTGAGGCGGAGGATGGCTACGAGTTGGTAAGGCAGGTGAGAAAGCTCCTCCCTGATGTGGCGTTGGTTGATATCTCGATGCCGCTTCTAAATGGACTTGAGGCGACGCGCCAGATCGTAAAGGGCTCGCCGCAGACGCGGGTGATCATTCTCTCGATGTTCTACGATAAAGGATACATCGCTCATGCTCGCCAAGCCGGGGCCTGGGGATATGTGCTGAAGGGGGAAGCTCCTGAACGCCTGATCAGGGCGATCGAGGCGGTGGCAAGGGGAGAGCACTACTTCCCGACGGGGAGTGATGTAGATTCAGCTACAGTGAGCGAGGAACGACTCACTCCACGAGAGAGGGAGATCCTGCAACTGATCGCAGAAGGAAAGAGAAACAGTGAGATTGCGCAGATTATATCGCGAAGCCTTCATACAGTGCGGAACCACCGTGCTCGTCTGATGAGAAAGCTCGGCGTCCACAGCGCAGCGGAACTAGTCCAAGCAGCGGAGGAGATGGGACTGGTGTGGCTTCAACCTCCAGGGAGGGAAGGATGACGCTTCCCAGAATTCTTACGCACTACCGTGCCCAGATTGAAGAGGGCCTTTTAAAGTCCCTTAAAGGGAAATCTCTCCTTTATGCGATCCTGCGCTACCACGTGGGACTTGAGGATGAGCGCGGTACGCCCGCCAAGAATATGGGGAAGCTATTGAGACCAAGTCTGGTCCTGTTCACCGCCGAGGAACTGGGAGGAGAGATCGAGGAAGCCCTCCCCGGTGCGGTGGCGTTAGAACTAATCCACAACTTCTCTTTGATCCACGACGATATTCAGGATTACGATGAAACGCGGCGAGGGCAACCAACGGTGTGGAAGCGGTACGGGGTTGCGCAAGCGATCAACGTCGGTGACCTGATGCAGGCGCTTGCCGTCACTCAGGCGCTCACCGTGGGGAAAGAAGCTATGTCAGTCCTTGTGGAGGCGACAGTCGAGATGATCGAAGGTCAGGGGTTCGACCTTGACTTTGAGGGTAAAGTGGTGGGGGTGAACTCGTACCTGGCAATGGTCGACAAGAAGACCGGTGCCCTGATTCGCTGCGCCTTCCGCATGGGGGGACTCATCGCTTGTGTCCCAAGCGGTGTGGTAAAGGACTTAGGCAAAATGGGAAAAGAACTTGGTAGGGCCTTTCAGATCCGCGATGACCTTTTAGGAATATGGGGTGATAAAGCGATCACTGGAAAACCGCAGGGAACTGACATCCGCCGTAAGAAGAAATCGCTTCCGGTGGCGATCGCCCTAGCGCGCGCCAGCGGAGAAGAGCAGGCTTTGTTACGGGAGGTATACGCCAAAGAGGAGATCGCTGATAATGACGTGAAGCGTGTTATCACTGTAATGGAGCATCTGGATGTTCGCAAGACCGGTGAGGAACAGGTATCTCACTACCTCAAGTGTGCCACCCACCAGCTTGCCGAACTTCCGTTCTCCGAGCAAGGAAGAGAAGATCTGCAAGAATTGATCGATTATTTGGCAATAAGGGAGAAATGAGACGCCCGGTAAAGCTTGACCTCAAGATGGCCCGGTATCTGATGGCCCAGAAGATGAAACGGAGGAAACACTTCCCCTTTGTCACTATGATCGAGCCTCTTGAAGCCTGCAACCTACACTGCATCGGCTGCGGCCGAGTCATCGAGTATAAGGACGCCATTCATGAGAGGCTCTCGGTCGAACAGTCGCTTGCTGCGGTTAACGCCTCAGGGGCCCCGATCGTCTCTGTCTCGGGTGGAGAACCCCTTCTTCATGAGCAAATCGGTGAGATTGTCCGCGCGATCATCGCTGAGAAGAGGTTCATCTATCTGTGCACAAACGGCCTTCTGTTGCGGGAGAAACTCGATCTCTTTAAGCCGAGCCCTTACCTCTCCTTTGTTGTTCACCTCGATGGAACGAAGAAGATCCATGACTATGTAACCCAGCGTGAAGGGACCTACGAGGAGGCAATTGCGGGAATCCGTGAGGCGCTTAAGCGCGGGTTCCGCGTTAATACGAACAGCACTCTGTTTCACGGCTCGGATGTAAAGGATCTCCACGCGCTCTTTTCCACTCTTACCGAGATGGGGATAGAAGGTCTGATGGTCTCCCCTGGCTACGCCTACGAGGATGTCTCAGGTAAGGAGCTGTTCTTAAAGCGTCAGGAATCGATCGCCGTATTCCGTAAAGTGCTTGATCCTAGCAGAGCTTTTCCTTTCTATAACAACCCGCTCTACCTTGACTTCCTTCGCGGTGAGAGGCAGTACGACTGCGCTGCCTGGACGACGCCTACCTACACAGTGCTCGGGTGGAGGAAGCCTTGTTACATCCTCGCCGATGAGCATACCGACGATGTGGAAGAGCTGTTTGACCCTAAGCTATGGGAACGGTATGGACCGGGGAAGGATCGCCGCTGCACAAACTGTATGATGCACTCTTCATTCGAGGGAGCAAGCATCTTAAAGGCGTTTTCCCACCCGCGTGACTTACTCACTGTGGCTTTGGAGGAACGGAGAGGGTGATCGTGGTATGCGCCTGTTTCAGAACCGAAATCGCTTGGGTCCCGTCTCTTCCTGGTCTGCACGTAGTACGCACAGGGATGGGGGAAGCGGCAGTGGGATCCCTGGAGGAGGAAATGCTTGACCTTAAATCCACGGAATTAATTCTCTCCACCGGTTTCTGCGGTGGGCTCGACCCACGTCTGGGACCGGGTGACCTCGTCCTTGCTGAGACCATCCATCACCATGGGGAGATGATTGCGGTTAATCGTTCACTACTTGACAAAGCTGTGGAAGCGTTAGCAAGGGCAAAGATTTGCTTTGTAACAGGGGTGGTAAAAACCTCATCTCGGATTGTGCAAAGCGTGCAGGAGAAGCGACGCCTGCGCGAAGAAGGAGCAATTGCGGTGGACATGGAGAGCGGAGCGCTCGCCCGATGGGCACACTCAAAGAAGATTGATTTCCTGTCGCTGCGGGCCGTACTAGATCCGGCCGATTGTGCTCTGCCGTTTGCTTTAAGCCGGGTATTCCCCCTTCCTATCCTTGGTCACCCGGTTGTTACCCTGCGACTTCTTCGCCTCTCCTTGATCGCGGGCAGGGCGATTGGGCAAGCGGTTCCCGCGGTGGCAAACAACCTCGGTAGGAGGCTAGTGTGACACGACGTGCTGTTATGGTGGGAGGGGTCAAGATCGGCGGTGGGGCCCCAATCGTTGTCCAGTCGATGACAAACACCGACACTCGCCAAGTGGAAGCGACCGTCTCTCAGATTGAGCACTTGCAACAAGCCGGCTGTGAGATAGTCCGTGTTGCTGTTCCGGATTATAAGGCAGCGGAAATGCTTCCTCGGATCAAGGAGCAGATTACGATTCCGCTAGTTGCGGACATACACTTTGACCACCGCCTTGCCCTGGCAGCGATCGACGCTGGGGTCGACAAGCTGCGTTTAAACCCGGGGAATATCACCGACCCGAAGAAGATCACGCAGGTAGTACAAGCAGCAAAGGAGGCGGGGATTCCCATCCGTGTTGGGGTTAACTCTGGCTCACTAGCTAAGGAGTTTCTGGATTCCGATGGCCATGCGAGCGCGGAGGGAATGGTAGAAAGCGCTCTAAAGGAGGTCCGCCTTCTCGAAGATCTTAACTTTACCGAGATCGTAATATCGCTCAAAGGAACTGATGTGCCGATGACGGTTGCGGCGTATCGACAGATCGCTCGCGAGGTCGACTATCCTCTCCACGTGGGGATCACCGAGGCGGGGACTCCTTGGGGGGGAGCTATCCGTTCCGCGGTCGGTCTGGGGATTCTTCTCGCTGAGGGACTGGGAGACACCCTTCGCGTCTCTCTCACTGGGGATCCCGTGGAGGAGGTGCGCGTGGCCTACGAGATCCTTCGCTCGCTCGGTTTGAGAGAAAGAGGGATCACCTACCGGGTCTGTCCGACCTGTGGTCGCACGGAGATCGACCTTCTCACAATCGCGCAATCGGTGCAACAGGAACTCACGGATGTGATGGAACCGTTGACTGTCGCTCTTATGGGGTGTGTGGTGAATGGCCTTGGTGAAGCGCGGGATGCGGATATCGGCCTTGTTGGTGGCCGGGGAAACGGGACGATCTACGTTGCTGGAGAAGCGACATACCACGCTGTCCCTGAGGAGAGGCTTGCAAAAGAGGCCGTCCGCGTTGTGCGGGGATACCTGAAGGAGAAGAGGAGTTAAGGTGAGTGAATCTGCGGTCAGTCATCCACTAATTGCTCCTTCAGTAGTGAGAAGCGATCTTGATCGGGTGATCGAGCAGGCGGTATCTCACCTCCTGGCGCTCCAATACGATGAGGGGTACTGGTGGGGGGAGCTCGAATCGAATGTGACGATCACTTCTGAGCACCTGTTTTTGACTCACATCCTTGGCGTAGCCGACAAGCAAGAGTGGACAAAGATTGCAGCTTACTTACGTGAGAGACAGCGCGAGGATGGAACGTGGGCGATCTGGTACAACGGGAACGGGGACCTCTCCACGACGATCGAAGCCTATCTCGCGCTGAAGATGGCTGGGGTCTCCCCTGACGAGCCTGAGATGACTAGGGCGCGTGCGTTCATCCTCGCCCAAGGCGGGGTGGAGAAAGCGCGCGTCTTCACCAAGATCTGGTTGGCTCTTCTTGGGGAATGGGATTGGCACAAAACCCCGATGATGCCACCTGAGTTGATCCTTCTTCCGCGCTGGTTTCCTGTAAATATCTACTCGTTTGGCTGTTGGGCACGGGGGACCGTTGTTCCGATGACGGTTATCCAATCACTTAGGCCGGTCTTCCCCCTTCCCCGTTGGGCTCATATTGACGAATTATTTATTAGCGGAGTTAAGCGAGCTAATCGGTCGCTTCCCAAGAAAGCTTCCCGTTGGGCAAAAGCGTTCGCCTTCGCTGATAGGATGCTTAAGGTCTACGATCGGCTTCCATTAAAGCCGTTCCGGAAGCGGGCGATCCAGGCAGCGGAGCGTTGGATCCTGGAGCGCCAGGAGGAAGATGGCTCTTGGGGCGGGATCCAGCCACCATGGGTCTATTCTCTGATTGCACTTCATGCCATCGGCTACAAGATGGATCATCCGGTGTTGCAGAAGGGATTAGCCGGATTCTATGGGGAGAAGGGGTTTGCTATCGAAGATGAGGGAACCTTTCGGCTGCAATCGTGTCTCTCCCCGGTTTGGGACGCCGCGCTTGCGATGCTTGCGCTAGAGGACGCCGGGCTTCCCGCGGACCACCCGGCTCTTGTAAAGGCTGGCGAGTGGTTGCTTGATGAACAGATTTTTACTGATGGCGATTGGCAGGTGCGCTGTAAGGGCCGACCAGGCGGATGGGCTTTTGAGTTTGCCAATGACATCTATCCCGACACCGATGACTCAGCGGTGGTGATGATAGCCCTAATGGGAGCGAAACTTCCTGCAAGAAGGAAAGAGCAGGCCTTCGACCGTGGCCTTGAGTGGCTGTTGGCGATGCAGAGTCGGGGCGGCGGTTGGGGGGCTTTTGATCGGAACAGCACCCGGACACTGTTGCGCAAGATTCCGTTTGCTGACTTCGGGGAGATGATCGATCCGCCCTCGGTCGATGTGACGGCCCATATCGTTGAACTGTTGGGAAAGCTCGGTTATCGTAAGGGATTTCGGCCACTCGACCGTGCACTGTGCTACCTAAAAGGAGAGCAGGAAGAAGATGGCGCCTGGTTTGGCCGTTGGGGGGTTAACCTCACCTACGGTATCGGCTGTGTCCTCCCGGCACTCGCCGCGGTCGGTGAGGAGATGGATGCTCCTTACGTCCGCCGTGCGGTCGACTGGTTGATCGCCCATCAGAATGAGGACAGCGGCTGGGGGGAGCGAATCGAGGGTTACGCTGACCCCAAGTGGCGAGGCAGAGGACCATCCACCGCCTCACAGACCGCATGGGCGCTTCTGGGATTGATCGCTGCTGGCGCGGTAGAGCAGCCGGTCACCCGTCGGGGAATCGATTATCTGATCAGGACACAGCAGGAAGACGGCGGCTGGGATGAACAGTACTTTACCGGCACCGGCTTTCCGATGGATTTCATGATTAACTATCACCTCTATCGGGACGTCTTCCCGTTGATGGCCCTTGGGCGTTACCGTCGGGCGTTGCAAATTGAATGATCGGGTGATTGATAGATCGGGAGATCGGATGACTGGAAGACTGGATGATTGGGGGCTTGAGGGATTGAATGATCGGATGATTGATAGATCGGGAGATCGCGGTGTTAAATCACTCAATCACCCAATCACTAAATCGCTCAATCAATTACGTATGGAGGAACCGTGGAGATCGTGAAGGCAAAGGTCTTCGGCTTCTGTTTTGGGGTCCGGCGAGCAGTACAGATGATCGAGACCGAGCTCGATAAGAACGCCTCCCTATGTACCTTGGGAGCGATTGTCCACAATACCCATGTCGTCGAGGCTCTGGCGAGCAAAGGAGCTAAGTTGGTGGGGAGCCTGGATGAGGTCCCCCCAGGTGGGGCGGTGGCGATCACTGCGCACGGGACAGGAGAGGAGGTGTACGAAGATATACGTAGGCGTGGCCTGCGCCTGATCGATACTACATGCTCGATCGTTCGCCGCGCTCAGCAGACAGCCGCTGCTTTGGTAGGTGACGGTTTCTTCGTTGTTCTTTATGGGGAGGCGGAACACCCTGAAGTAAAAGGGATCCTTTCCTGGACCCGCGGACAAGGGGTGGCCACTCAAACATCCAAAATCGATGTTCCGCCAGGTGTCAAGGGAATCGCGATCATCGCTCAAACCACGAAGAATCCGAAGCTGTTCGCTGAGTTTGCGCAACAGATCACCAAGGAACAGATTAGTAAAGTCCCAGAGATTCGCATCATTGACACCACCTGTCCGGAGACTGGCCGGAGGTATCAGGCTGCCAGAGAGCTGGCGCAACAGGTGGAATCTCTCATTGTGGTGGGGAGCCGCTCATCGGCAAATACGCGTAAGCTTGCTGAGATCTGTCGTGAAACAGGAATCCCGACTTATCACATCGAATCAGCGGCCGAGATCGAAGAGGCATGGCTTGCCGGGGTTAACCGGTTTGGGGTGACTGCCGGGGCCTCCACCCCGGATGATGTGATCGCGGAGGTCGTGCTGCGATTAAGAACCTATGAAGGAGAACGAACGACAAAGGAGGGAACGGAGATTGCTGGAATCTCCTAACAACTATGGAAATGCATGTGCGTACCGAAGAAGGCTCCAGAGTGAGAACCCACAGCGAGATCATTCGAAGGACGGCCAGCATAGCCCCTGAGTTTATCGACATCACAGAAGAGGTGGAGGAGATCCTGGCTCGCTCCCGTATTCGCGAAGGATCCGTGTTGGTCTTCTCACGCCATACCACGGCAGCGATCGAGATCAACGAGGATGAACCCCTCCTTCTTCGCGATATGACATACTTCCTGGAGAGAATCGCTCCGAGAGAGGCCGATTATAAGCACAACGACTTCGTCATCCGCACGGCGAATATGACGCAGGACGAGTGCCCAAACGGCCACGCCCATTGCCAACACCTGATGTTGAGGACGAGTGAAACGATCCCCGTGATCGAGGGTCGACTCCTCTTGGGCAAGTGGCAGCGGATCTTCTTGGTCGAACTCGATCGGCCGCGTGAGCGTGAGATCATCGTGCAAGTGCAGGGATGGTAGAGGAACACCTCGCTACGCTGATCGAGCTTCCTGAAGTCGCGCCTCCTTTCTCCGAATCCTATGCGCTGTGTGTCCGCCTTGCCCGTACCCACTATGAGAACTTTACCCTTATCTCTTGGCTTGTTCCGTGGAGGATGCGGCCTCATCTGGTCGCGCTCTATGCCTTCTGTCGCACGGTCGACGACGTCGGAGACGAAGCGCCAGGGGATCGGGACGCCCTCCTCGGTCGCTTTGAAGAAGAGCTCCACGCAGCCTACAGTGGACCCCCCCGCCACCCCGTGCTCGTCGCCCTTAAAAGGACAATCGACCGATTTAACCTCCCACAAGAGCCATTCTTAAAGCTGATCGAGGCGAACCGGATCGATCAGCGAAGACCCCGCTACGAGAACTTCGCAGAGCTTCTCCATTACTGTGATTACTCGGCCAACCCGGTGGGAAGGCTCTTCCTCATGCTATTTGGCTATCATGATGAAGACCTGTTCACCTTTTCTGACGTAACCTGCACCGCGCTTCAGCTTGTAAACTTCTGGCAGGACGTAAAACGCGACTACGAGATGGGCCGGATCTACCTCCCGTCAGATGAAATGGTGCGCTACGGAGTGGAGGAGGTCGATCTTGCCGGCGATCGGGCCGACGCGTCGTTCAAAGAGCTCCTTCGGTTTCAGGTGGAACGGACACGGGAATACTTCAAGGCCGGCCTGCCGCTGATCGACCGGGTTCGAGGGCATCTTAAGGTCGATATTGCCCTCTTCTCTCGTGGAGGGTTGGCTATCCTTCAAAAGATTGAAAAGAGCGGTTTCGACACGTTACGCACTCGCCCGACCCTGAACAAGAGAGAGAAGCTGATGCTCTTCCTCTCGACGGTTTGGCGTCCATTGTAAAAGCTGTTCCCGTGACCGTTTTCTCGGTCCCCTCCTACTGTTCACATCCTAGCCTGTGGAGGTGTTTGAAGGCAAGTCGCTTCTCTGAGTAGAAGAGGGATGCCATTGGATACTCTGAATGGACGGAATGATCAGAGTGGAAGCTGAGCGAGGTTATTGCTGGTCACTAGTGTCGTCGGTCAAGCCCTAAGCGTTTGTGGGCAGCGGATCGAGAATTCGAGTTTCCTCCACATCGTTTACGCACCTTCTTCACATTCCTGCCACAACTTTGACCACGCTCCTCCACATCTTGGCTTTACCATGTGGCTCGCTGAAGTCGATCAATTCTTCTAAGATGGACGAAAACACGTAAGAGGAGGCTGGTGTGGGAAGACGTACTAACGAGAGAGGGTGGGAGTCAGGTTTGATGGTAAATATTCCCTGGCTCGTTCTGGTCTTCTTTCTTGTGGCTCTTCTTATCCTTTCCGGGTGTGGACGGAAATCGGGAGATACCTCATTCGAGCCGGAGGCTAACACGGTGACGGATCAGTCGACTGAACCGGATGCATCAGAACAAGCGGAAGAGGCAACAGAGGCACGGCTCGATGATCTAATGGCTAAGGTGAGCGAGCGCCTGGATCTGAGCGAAGACCAGGAAACGCAGATCCGGGTTGTCATGCAGGAATACTTGCTGACCATGGAAGAGCAGATGGAGGCACGGCGCGCCCAGTTTGCGGGACAGAACGCAGAGGGGCGACCGAGAGGGTCTCGCCCGGAGATGACCGACGAGAACCGCGAGCAGATGATAGGAATGATGCAGAAGCAGCAAGGACAGCAAGAGAAGCTGAATGAAGAGATTCAGGAGATCCTCACGCCAGAGCAGGCGGAGGAGTTCCAGAAGATCCTCGATGAACTGCGGCGAGAGATGATCCTGCAACAGGCGATCGAGCAGATGGGTGGGGAAAGCACATCCCCGATGATGAGTGAAGACTCCAACAAACAGATATAGGAGGATCAACATGGCGATCAGAGTGGATAGACGACTCATAACGGTAATCATACTGGGGTTTCTCGGCCTGGCATTGGTCAGTGGTACAGCGTTATCGCAGACGGCTCCGCAACTCACGGACTTCTTCGGCTTGGGAGAGTATCCCGGCGGAACATTGAAGGCGGTCTTCAAGCTCCAACGGGGAGGTGAGGATGCGGCTGTGCACTATCACACGGTGGAGATCGTGCCGAACGGGGACCTTTATGATGTGACCGAAACGATTGAGAGTCCCGGCCAGTCGGCGGAGGAAATCAGTACTGGTGGTGGCCGGTCAGGTGCGGCAGGCGCCGTTGGCGCAAAATATGATGAGGAGAAGGCAGCGACCATTGACCTTTCTCCTCTTCAGACACTGGCAGAACGGAACGTCGAGATCGAGCCGAACCAGAACTACTACCTCCCCGATGGAGCGAGGCTGGTCACCGAGGGATGGGATCAGATCGCGGGGATCGACGTGATCATGGCGATCTTCCTTCATCCAAGCTTTCCAAATCAACGCGTTCAGGTTGCCTTGGCCGATCCAGATACAAACGCTTTGCTTGCGTTTCCGCCCCTGCTCATCAAGGAAGTGGACGGTGAGGTGCAGTACCGGGTTGAACTGATCGAATTCGTACACACATATTAGGGAGAAGAGATGATTAAACTCGACCACGTCGTCAGGACCTACCAGATGGGGAAGACGACGGTTCAGGCATTGAGGGGCGTGGACCTTGAGATCCACGACGGAGAACTGGTCGCGATCATGGGACCCTCCGGATCGGGGAAGAGCACGTTGATGCACCTCTTGGGCGGTCTCGATCAGCCCGATGAAGGTTCCGTGGTCTTCGGAGATCAGGATATATCTAAGCAGAGCCGCGACTTTCTTGCCGAGCTTCGCGGAAAGAGGGTCGGGTTCGTCTTTCAGACGTTCAGCCTCATCCCCACCCTCACCGCGCTCGACAACGTGGAGCTCCCGATGATGTATCAGGGGGTTGAGCGGAAAGTGAGGCGCGAACGTGCTCAGCACCTGCTCGAACAGGTGGGGCTCGGTGATCGTCTCAATCATCGACCGACAGAGCTCTCTGGCGGCGAGCAGCAGCGGGTGGCGACAGCGCGCGCGTTGGCCAACGATCCCGAGGTCCTGCTTGCAGATGAGCCGACGGGAAACCTGGATTCAAAGTCTGGCAAGCAGATCATGCAGCTCCTCACGCAGCTGAACGAAGAGAAGGGGATGACCGTCATCCTCGTGACCCACGATGCAACGATCGCCGGTTATGCGCAGCGAACGATCCATATCTTTGACGGACGGATCGGCGATGCGGCCGATTGAGAGGAGGAATAAGCGATGTTTCGCGATAATATCAGGTTGGCTTTTCACAACATTCGGCACCGCCAGGTTCGTTCGTGGTTGACGATTCTCGGCATCGTTGTCGGGGTCGCTGCCGTCGTTGCCCTGATCTCGATCGGTGAGGGGATGCAGAATTCAATCGAGGAGCAGTTTGAATCGATCGGATACAACACAATCATACTCTCCCCAGGAGGGTCTACGGAGCAGGCAAGCGGGCCAGAGGGAAGAATGGGGGTGTTGAAGGCAATGTTCGGCGGTGGCAAACCCGCCGTTGTGGATCTGTCGGTTCTCGACCGACTCCCCCAGGTTGTAAGCTTCGGAGCCCAGCGCATCGAAACAGGGATGATCGCCTCGGAGAACCTAGATGGCCAGGCGTTCCTACGGATCACCGGGCTCACCTATGGGATGACTGATTACTTCAATGCCTACTTCAACGGGTTCCCCATCGCGCAAGGGCGGAACTTCGATCAATCGGACCGGTCTGTGATCGTTCTCGGGGCTCAGGTAGCGACCGACCTGGGTGTGGCCGTTGGTGACCAAGTTCAGATCGAGACGACCGATTTTGAAGTGATCGGCATCCTGGAATCAACCGCGACCGAAGGGAAGGGAACAGGGGGAGCGATGACCTTCCGTGGTATGGATACCGGTCTGTTCGTCCCGATCGAATCGCTAGAAACGCTCTACGGCGGAGAAGGGAAGATCTCCCAAGCACTTGTCGAAGTAACCGACCAGACCGATGTAGTAGAGGCATCTCAGGCGATAAAAAACCTCTTCTCTCAGTTTGAAACACCGGTTCAAACGATAACCGCCGAGGAGATGAGCGAGCAGATGAAGTCTGTCATGGCAAGCATCCAGATGACCCTGACGGCAATCGCTGCGATCTCGCTTCTGGTCGGGGCAATCGGTGTGATGAACACCATGTTTACCTCGGTTCTGGAACGGACTCGCGAGATAGGGATCATGAAGGCCATTGGGGCGAAGGATCGGCACGTGCTAAGCCTCTTCATGATCGAATCGGGATTGTTGGGGATCATCGGTGGGGCGATCGGTGTCCTGGCTGGGGTTGCCATCAGCAGTCTCGCGGGAGGGGTGCTGAGTGGGGCACTCGCAGTGGGTCCTGGCAGCGGTGGCATCAGCGTATCGTTCGCCGCCTCGTACAGCCCGTGGTTGATCATCGGCGCGCTGCTAGCCTCGTTTGTCTTGGGAGCGATCGCCGGAGTTCTCCCCGCACGACGCGGAGCGAAACTCAGGCCGGTGGAGGCGTTGCGCTACGAATAGGAAGGTGGATTGACTGATTGAATGATCGGAGGATTGAATGATTGAACAAATCGTTAAGTCACTCAATCGCTAAATCACTCAATCCCTTAAGTACTAAGGAGGGCAGCTGGTGACTATAAACAGGGTGTTTGTAATAGTGTCTATCTTGATTCTAGGGCTGGGAATGGGAGCGTTTAGTAAGGCGTTCGGCGAGTGGGATACAACAATTGTTATATCGGCCGAGGCCGGGTCACTCTCCCTCGCCGGATCACGATCCACGCTCAAAGCAAGTTATTTTGCCGGAGAGGTTGCCGATGCATCTAACCGCACGCTTTCCGCCCTATTCATAACGGATAAGGGCCTTACCGACACCGGGCTGGGCGTGCAGGCGTTCTTCGGGCTCCCGCTGATTACAGGCAAACCCCCTTCCACCTTTCGCATCTCGACCTACTTGAAGGACGACATCGTGATCGACTGGCCGATCGGAACCTGGACCCTCCTCTCGGATACCTCGTTCTCCGTTACAACAGCCTCCCTGCAATACGGGTGGATGGAGTGCATCATTGCGGCTTACGGCACCAAAATATCGGGGGCGTTCCTGTTGATACCAACTCAAACGGGGCACACCCTCGGTGCGGAGCTTGCCTTGCAAGGGACGACCATCGCGGGGATGGCGCTGGAAGCGGTCACAACCTTCGGCGTGGGAGCCACTCTGTCAGAGGCAACGAAAGCCTCGCCCACTGCCAATACCTGTTTCTGCTACACGGGGACGGACATCTCCCTGAGCGGTCTTGCACTAGGATGCGTTCACTACGAGAACCTCACTCGGTTCAG
>JAUWGE010000039.1 GCA_030606565.1 Candidatus Bipolaricaulota bacterium
AGTCGTCTGCTACCCTTCTGCTCGGAGGTGGACGCCTTATGGCACTCAACAAAACGATAGGGACCGTGCAAGAACGGTCCTTAGGAACCCAGGTCAACCCTTTTCATATGCTGTTACAGCAGTTGGATCTGGCGCGTGAGCATACCGGTATTCCCGGCGGGATCTGGGAGATCCTGCGTCGCCCTGAGCGTGCGCTCGAGGTGAGCGTACCGATTACGCGCGACGATGGCGAGATAGAGGTGCTAACCGGTTATCGAGTTCAGTACAGCAGCGCACGTGGCCCCTGCAAAGGGGGTATTCGCTACCATGCCGGGGTTACACTCGATGAAGTGAAGGCGTTGGCAGGGTGGATGGCATTGAAGTGTGCGGTGGTGAACATCCCTTATGGTGGAGGTAAGGGAGGAATTGCCTGTGACCCGACGCGCTTCTCCGAACGGGAGATCGAACGGATCACCCGCTGCTACACCGCTCGTATCCTCCCCCTCATCGGGCCAAAACAGGACATCCCCGCGCCAGACGTCAATACGAACGCCTCAGTCATGAACTGGATTGTCGATACCGCCAGCGCGCTGCGGGGTGAAGCGCTTCCCGGCATCGTGACGGGGAAGTCGCTCGAACTCGGAGGTGCGCTTGGACGACGAGAGGCGACCGGACGTGGGGTGATGTTCACCACTATCGGTGTCTTGCATCGGCTTGACATCGATATCACGAATGCGCGCATCGCAATTCAGGGATTCGGTAACGTCGGATCTATCGCGGCGCAGCTCCTGACCGATCAGGGAGCCAAGGTAGTAGGGATCAGCGATGTCTCCGGCGGTTATTACTGCCCAACCGGATTTGACATCAACGATGTCCTGCGCTACGTAGAAACCTCGCCCGGACATCTCCTTGCCGGTTACAGCGTTCCTGGGATGGAAGAGATCACAAACGATGAATTACTCACCCTAGATGTCGATGTGCTGATACCTGCCGCATTGGAGGCGCAGATTACCTCCCGGAATGCAGCGGATGTCAAGGCAAAGGTTATTGTGGAAGGGGCGAATGGCCCCACCACCCCTGAGGCAGACCTTATCCTCGCCGCGAATGGCTCTGTTATCGTCCCTGATATCCTTGCTAACGCAGGAGGGGTTGTCTGCTCGTACTTTGAATGGGTGCAGAACATCCAATGCTTCGCTTGGGAGGAGAAGGAGACCAACCAGCGACTCGGTCGAATCATGCAGCGTGCGATAGCTGAGGTATGGGATCTGTCCACCGAACGCCAGATCTCCTTACGGCTGGCCGCATTCGTACTCGGCGTGGAGCGCGTAGCACAAGCGATCAGCCTGCGCGGCGTCTTCCTGTAGCGCAATCGGAAAGACCGGAGATGAGGATGAGCCTCAACACCCCGAGTGGCTTACTCGCCGCAGAACTCGAAGCCGAAGTTCTGCTCGATCGCGCACTGATGTTCTGTGCCGATCGGATGCATAGATCGGCAGACCAGGTGGTCCAGGCACTACGAGAAGGTGAACCGGAAGTTCATAGCACCTTCAGATATGCTATCGCCAAGGGGTTAGGAGCTTATCTCGGCAACCTCGGATGCGATTTCCGTGCTTTCTACCTGTACGGAAGCGCGATGAACGGCAATGCCGGAATCGCTTCGGACATCGATTTGATCATTGTAGTCGAGCACAAACTGGACCAAGTGTGCCGTTTGTTACAGCGGTTGGATCTGGCACTAGTTACGTCCTACAGGTCGCTGCTTGGATTGACCTCTGGTCCAGTTAGGCTCCTCGATGTTCACCTCGTGGATGTTGAAGAAAGAAAAATGCGCCATGGCTACGGGGCTGTCCTCTGTTCATCGGAGACAAGTCCCGTCTGTCTGTGGCGTTTATCTCCTAAAGTCCCGGGGCCCCTGTTGGTCAGGGGGTCCCGGTCTGTTTTCAACGTGCGTGGATGAAGAACTGCTTCATCTCCTCTGGATGATAAAGATCAAACTGCACCAGGCTCAACACGTCAAGGTGTGTCTGACTCCCCGGGTTAACACAGCGTGTCCGCCCGAGATCGACTTTGTAATCCCCAATGACAACGGATTCGTGGCAGTGTCCTGATAGAGCAAGGTAGGGTTGAACACGCTCGATGAACCGCCTTATCTCCACACTCCCTACATGATCAGAGAGGGGGAGGTAATCGTACCGTCCGCGTGGTGTGGTCCAATCGAGAGGCGTGTTGTAGGGAGGTGAATGAAACAGGTGAATCGTCTGGGTGGGGTCATACGATATCTCCTCGTCCGTGCGGGCGTTTCTTCTGAGGTAGGCTTCGAAATCCTCAAGGTCGTCTGCGATCGTTGAGAGGTGCCCTCTTGCATCGGTAGTGATTCCCATCTCGTAGATATCCATGGTGGAATCCATTCCCATCGGACGCAACTTGACTCGATTCTCGTATTTCACCCAGTCCATCAGCAAATGGCCACCCGGAGGAACGTAGGGATAGCCTGCTACCCACAACCGAGGAACTTCGCCTGGAAAGAAGGCCTGCTTCTGACGCGAGTCCCGCAGTGCGAGCAACCGATCATTCAACAGATGGAAGTTTGGCACCTCCTTGTCGAAACCCTCCAACAAGAGTTCATTTGCCCGGCGGTCATCATTCCCCATGATCACGTATATGTCGGTGTGCCGATGATCGAGCAAGAAACTGGAGCAAAGGGGAATAAACTGTTCGATAAAGAACTCCCTCTGCAGAATCACACCCTGATCCTCGCTTGTGCGATCCTCTGCTCCTTTAAGTTGGCCTTGGAGGGAATTCGGGGCAAGATCACCGGTGATGAAGATCGAGGTGAGTTTCCACAGGTCCGCCACCCGAAACAGGAGTTCATAGAGGAGTATGTTCCCGTGCAGATCGGTCACAGTAACAGCTTGCATCATGATCCTTTCAGGGTATCCCCCAACCCGCCGATGTCAAGTCAATGAACGTGTAAACAAGGGGTCGGATTCTGGATCGTGACTTTTTGGCCTCTTCTTTCTTATGTTGCGTAACGATCTTGCTGATCGTTCAGCAGTGCCAGTTGAGGTGTTTGCCGATCTGGGTTAAGGTGTAGCTCTGCTCCGTGTACGCCTCGTAGATCTGTACATCCAGCTCTTGCTTGTTATCCGGTGATTTCTCAAACAGATCGTCTAGCGAGAGCCGAATGGCAAGCCTGGCAACTTTGGGTGCCTCATCATAGCCCCCAGACACAGTCCTAAGGTTGCACGATAGCTGCTCCATTCCCAATCGACTAGATCAGAGACCACGCACCTGGGGGCGGGGCCCGCCCTTGTCAACGATCGTCGCAGTCAGTATATTCGTTCATATGTGGCTTATGCCGATGGTTGAGCAGCTCCCTCTCCTGCAGTAAGAGTGCCCCTAGATAAACAGGCTGGAGAAAGCAGCGCCGGAAACGGTCTACAGAGGGCAATATGTAGGCATACTTAAGGATAAGAGGCAAGCAGGCGATGCCAACGTAAGGGGTTACAATATGGAAGGTGTAGTCGACGGGGAATCGGCGCGGCGGTTTCTTGACCTTGCCGGTGTTCTCTTTGTTGTACTCGATACTGCGGGCCGGCTGACGTTTATCAACGAATACGGGTTGCACCTCCTTGGGTATGAAGAGGAAGAAGTGCTGGGCAAGGATTGGTTCGATACCTTCATCCCCGACGCATTACGAGAAGAGCTAAGGTCGGTCTTTGCCCGTCTGATTGCCAGGGGAAACGGTTCTTTCCAGGATTATGATAATACGATTGTGGCGAAGAATGGCGAGGAATGCACCTTCGCGTGGCACAACACACTCCTGTGGAATAAGGACGGGGTTGTACGGGGAATGATGAGCTCTGGCACGGACATCTCCGATCGCGTCGAGATCGAGAAGACGCTGCGCGAAAGCGAGAGTCGCTACCGGAAAATCTTTGCCGAAGCTGCGGACGCGATCTTTGTCTTCGCCCTGTCTGGGACGATCGTTGCCGCCAACCCAAGTGCACACAAGATGTCCGGCTACGAACAAGGGGAGCTAGTCGGCCTCTCCGGCGCCGATATCATTCATCCCGATTACTATCACGGGCTCGCTAACTTCCGTCGTCACATCGAACAGTCGGGAACCTTCTTTTCCCGCTCAGTAAACGTGCACAAGGATGGAACCCCGTACGATGTCGCCGTGCACGGGGCACAGTTTACGCTGCACGGGGAGCCACACCTGCTGGCGATCGTTCGCGACATCTCCGCCCAAGTTCAGGCAGAGAAGGAGATCGTCCGAGCGCGGGAAGAATGGGAAAAGACGTTCAATTCCATCCCTGATTGCATCTCCGTCATCGATACAGAGTTTCGCATCAAGCGTCTGAACCAGAGGATGGCCGATAAGCTCGGCTATAAGGCGGAGGATCTTCTCGATACCCATTGCTATCAATGCGTACACGGAATGGATCATCCCCCGGAATTCTGCCCCAACCTCAGGCTGTTCGAGGACAACAGAGAACACTCGGCAACAGCCTTCGAGGAACGACTGGGGGGGAATGTGTTGATCAGTGTATCGCCGATGTACGATGAACAGGGGAAGCTAATCGGCTCGCTCCACATAGCGCGAGACATCAACGATCTAGTGTCGGCAGAGGAACGTATTCGACAGAGTGCGCAGAAATTGGAACGATTACACGATGCCGCGAATCGTCTGGAAATGTGTGATGATGAGGACAAGCTGTACGGATTGACTGTAGGAGCAGCACAGAAGATCCTGGAATTTGACATGTGTTCCCTCGATATTGTGCAGGGGGAAAAGCTCGTCGTCAAAGCAACCTCCGTTGATCTTCCGCCCGAATACTCACGAGAGACCAGCTTGAGCGAGGAAAACCTGGCCACCAAGACTCTTCAAGCTGGAGTAACGACGGTCTTCGGTTCCCTCGATGAGGTCCCCGATGCCAAACCAACGGATGTGTCATTCCAATCCGGGATCAGCGCTCCCATTGGCAAGTACGGGGTGTTTCAGGCCGTATCCACCGAGGAGAACGCGTTCATCGATGAGGATGTACATCTATTGGAACTCCTCCTTGGTCCCACCACGCAGGCGATCGAACGAATCCGATTACAGAAACAACTCAGAGAGCAAGCCATGCGCGACCCACTGACCAACGCCTACAATCGCCGTTACTTCAATCAGGCTATCGAGCAAGAGATCGGTCGTTCCAAGCGGTACGATCATCCGATTGGGTTCTTAATGATTGACGTCGACAAATTCAAGGAGATCAACGATTGCCACGGCCATCAAGTAGGCGATGAAGTGCTGCAGGAAGTGGCGAAGCTTCTCCAAGAGCAGGTGCGGGAATCGGATGTTGTGGTGCGATATGGCGGCGATGAATTCCTTCTCCTGCTCATCGAAACCAACGGCGAGACCGAAAAGGTCAAGGAACGGATCTTGGAGGAAGTCGCGCGGTGGAATGTGACTAATCCCGTGTTCGATTTTCCGGTGACCCTCTCGATTGGGAGTGCCCACTGGCGGCCTGAAGATGCACGAACGGTAGAAGAGATCCTCGCCGAGGCCGATGCGAAGATGTATGAGGCGAAACGCAGGCACAGTAGTGGGGAGATCTAGCTCTGGCCCCCGAACGGAGATGATCAGGAAGATGAAGAGACATTCTGTGTTTACAGCACTCATTGTCGTTCTTTGCGCTGCTAGCCTTTCGGTCACCGTTCTTGCCGACGAGCCGCTTACAGTCAGGGTCGGCGCGTATGAGAATCCACCGAAGATCTTCACTGACGAGAACGGAGCCGTTTCCGGCTTTTGGCCCGATCTAGTTGAATATATTGCTTCCCAGGAAGGGTGGCAGATAGAGTGGGTACATGGGACGTGGACTCAGTGCCTGGAAAGGCTGCAGGAAGATGAGATCGATGTCATGCCCGATGTCGCCTACTCAGAGGAAAGAAGCAAGAAGTATCGTTTCTCAAGCGAGGTGGTGCTGCCAAGCTGGTCGCAGGTGTATACCCAAGAAAGCACAGGTATAGAGTCGATTCTCGACTTGGGGGGGAAGAAAGTCGCGGTTCTGAAGGGCAGTGTTAACGTTGAGGGACCAGAAGGAATAAAGGAACTCGTCAGAAGATTCGATATTAGCTGTACCTTCATCGAGGGCGATAGTTACCTCGAGGTCTTTCGATTGGTTAAGAGCGGGCGGGCTGATGCGGGGGTCAGCAACAAAGACTTCGGGGCCATACACAGTGTGGCCTTTGGCCTTCGCGGAACCGCCATCATTTTTCAACCTCTCGATATTCAGTTTGCCTTTCCGGTGGAGTCCGACCTCACTCGACATCTCATGGAGACGATAGATCGGCAGATCAAGGCGCTGAAGCAAGACCCTCTCTCTGTTTATTACCGCGCGCTGGAACAGCACCTTGGCGTAAAGTCCGAAGTCCAAACTGTAAGGGTGCTCCCTGGTTGGGCGAAGAATATGCTGTGGATCTTTGGAGTGGCAATTGTCCTCTTCCTGGTAGCGCTTCTCGTATCGAGAAGAGAAGTGCGCAGGCGAACCTCCGCCTTCCGCGAGAGCGAAGAGCGTTTCCGCGATCTGTACGAGAACGCTCCCAACGCATACTTCTCAGTTGACGTAGACGGGCGCATTCGAATGCTTAACCGTCGGGTTGAGGATCTGCTGGAATACACCACCGAGGAATTGATGGGTCGACCGGTACTCGACCTGTATGCCAACACACCATCGGACAAGGAGAAGGCAAGGAAGATACTGCAGCGATTCGTGTCTGGCGAGGCAGTGCGCGGCGAAGAGCTACAGATGCAGAGGGCGGACGGACAGCCTATATGGATCGGCCTGACAGCAAATCCTGTTCGGGATAGGCAGGGCCAAGTCGTGGGGAGCCGTTTGATGGTTGTAGACATCACCGAGCGCAAGCGGGCGGAAAAAGAGAAACAGGCCTTGGAATCCAAACTCCGTCAGAGTCAGAAGCTGGAGTCGATAGGAACGCTGGCTAGTGGCGTGGCGCACGAGATCAACAACCCGCTGACCGGGATGATCAACTATGCCGACTTGATCGCGGACAGGGTTGAGGATGATCGGTTGAAGGGATTCGCCCAAGGGATCATCAAGGAAGGGAATCGGGTGGCGGAGATCGTCAAGGGCCTCCTCTACTTTGCTCGTCAGGAAAAGCAGAGCCACAGCCCGGCGCGGATAGAAGACATTATCGACGCCTCTCTGCTGCTTATCGGCTCGGTATTGAAGAAGGATCAGATCACGCTCTACAAGGATATACCCGATGACCTTCCTCAGGTGCGTTGCCGCAGCCAGCAGATCGAACAGGTGATAATCAACCTGCTCACCAACGCGCGGGACGCGCTCAACAAACGCTATGAAGCGTATCACGAGGACAAGCTGATCAGGATCCGGGTGCAGCCGTTCGAGGAGGACGGCATCCAATGGATTCGAACGACCGTAGAGGATCACGGCACGGGAATCCCGGAGGAGGCCATCGACCGCATATTCGACCCGTTCTTCACGACGAAGCCACGCGACGCGGGGACTGGTCTTGGATTATCAGTAAGTTACGGGATTATCAAGGATCATCACGGTGAACTGAGGGTGGAGAGCAAGCCCGGGGAGTACACCCGTTTCTATCTTGACCTGCGCGTCAACAACGGATGGACGCTGGAGTGAACGCGGAGGTCAAGAGCATTCTCTCGCAAAGCCGCCAAGATCGCAAAGGAAAGCGTTAGAATGGGGAACGAACAAGGACTAAAGGCCTTTCTTGGCGATCTTGGCGGCTTGAGTGAGCGCAACGAACGGGCGAGAGAAATGCACAAGAAAGGAGGAAACGTGACGGCACGCGTGCTTATTGTCGATGATGAAGAGAGTATCCGCGTTACCCTGGCGGAGTTCATCAAGGAAGACAGATATTTGATTGAAACTGCCGCGGATGCTGCCGAAGCGCTTCGTCTGATGGATAAATATGCGTT
>JAUWGE010000062.1 GCA_030606565.1 Candidatus Bipolaricaulota bacterium
ATCACCGATTTTCGCGCCGGTTTTTTGGCCGTTTTTGACCAGCGGGTAGCGTGTCTAGCCAACCATCTTGATCGCGTAAGTGCGCATGCTGACTTACTTTGTCTGCATTGCCACAGTGTCTGCCATTGCACCGAAGATTAGCATTTGTGCCAGTTTTCTCAAAACGCGCCTTTGTTAAAACACGCCGACCGGTCTCTCCCTTGTACCGGGCTGCGCACATGGCTGCTGCTCTAAACCCAGTAAATTAGCACAGTACCACGATTCTATCCGCTTAGCGTCCACATCCACGTCCATGCAGCTTGTTAAGTTTTAATTTTTAGAACCTTGACAATTTAATCGCCATATTGTATAATATCAACACTATGAAAGACGCGAGTTTTTTCACCAATCCTGTCCACAAATGGCAACGGCGCTATGAAGCCCTGCGTGCCTCCTTTGTGGAACGCTTGTCCACCAAGGATGTTGCCAGTCGTTTCGGTTACTCCAGCGCATATGTCCGTCTGCTTCGTCATCAGTTCCGGCACGGCAAGCTCGACTTCTCCGAGCCTGTTCCAGAGGGGAAGACGGCCCGCTATCGCGTTACCAACGAGATTCGGCGCAAGATCAGAGAGGGGCGATCTTGCCTCCTCTCTGGCGGTGAGATCACCGAATTGCTGTGTGAGGAAGGAGTTGAGATCTCTGTGCGTACCGTCGAGCGGGTGCTGGCAGAGGAGGGATTCCCTAAGCTACCGCGCCGTACCCGTTTGCAGATGGGCCTGACTGTCAAGGGAGCAAAGGTGCCGGAGCGCTCGGAGTTGGTGTCGATCAGAAAACTTACGGGAAAACGCTTCGACTGTGCCGGGGCTGGCGTCTTCCTGTTCGCCCCTTTTCTTGTCCAACTCGGCATAGACAAGATCGTCACCGCCGCTTCACTCCCAGGAAGCAAAGCCATTCCCGCGCTGAACTATCTCCTGTCGTTCCTTGCGCTGAAGCTATTGGGCACGGAGCGCTATGCCCACATGACCGACCACGCCTTCGATTCCGGGCTCGGCCTCTTCGCCGGCCTCAACGTGTTGCCCAAATGCACCGCCATGTCCACCTACTCTTACTCCCTCGATGCAATACACATCTTTCGTCTCCAGCAGGCGTTCATCGCGCATGCGTCGAGCCTCGATCTCTACGATGGTAACATCATTAACCTCGACTTTCACACAGTTCCCCACTACGGCGATGAGTCTGTGCTGGAGAAGCACTGGGCGGGTGCACGTGGCAAGACCATGAAGGGCGCTCTCACCCTGTTCGCCCAGGATACGGAGACCAAGCTGATCCTCTACACAGCAGCAGATATCCTACGTGATGAGGCTGATGACCAGATTCTCTCCTTCCTGTCATTCTGGAAGGGAGTGCATCGTGGAGTTAAGCCTACGCTTGTTTTTGACTCTCGTCTAACTAGCTATCCTCAGCTCTCCGCGCTTGCCTCCCAGGGGGTCAAGTTCATCACGCTGCGCCGCCGCGGCAAGAAGATGTTGGCGGAAGCCGAGAAACTTACTGAGTGGGAACGGATTCACATACCTCATGAAAAGCGCAAATACCCTAACCCCGAGGTCAATGAATCGACCATCACGCCGCGTGGCTACGAGGGGCTGATACGCCAGGTCATTGTCCGCGGAAACGGTCATGAGAAACCGGCATTCCTCATTAGCAATGACTTTGCTGCTCCCGCTGACCTCCTGGTCGGGAATTACGCCCGCCGGTGGCGGATCGAGAACGGTATCGCCGAGGCCGTCAAGTTCTTTCACCTCAATGCGCTCTCCTCGCCAATTCTCGTGAAGGTGCACTTTGATTTGGCGTTGACGCTGATCGCCGACACCCTGTACAGCATGTTGGCCCAGAAGCTGCGTGGATTTGAGCGTTGCGATGCGCCCAAGCTGTATCGCGACTTTGTTTGCGGGAAAGGAGACATCAAGGTGCAAGGCGGTACGGTTACGGTAACCTACCCGCAGCGGGCGCACAGCCCGGTCCTGCGGAAGGTTCCGTGGCAGCACCTTCCGCAACAACTGCCCGGTTGCAAGGGAGCCAACCTAGCCCTACGCTTCCGGTAGGAGGACAAGGGGGAACTTTTATATCGATGTGACGGTTATACCCGTGCGAAAATCGGTGATAATCGCTCTCATCGCGCTCTGCGCACTTCTTCCCATGCTGAGTGGGTGTCTTACCGATCAAGGCCCGATCGCCGTGTTGAACGCCGCGGTGATCAGTGGACCGGCACCGCTTGAGGTCGCGTTCGATCTCTCCCACTGTGAAGATCGAAGTGGAACAGGGATCTCTTACCTACTCGACTTTGGAGACGGCTCGCCGACAATAGCGAGCGATGCCTTCAACATCATCGTTCGGCACACATATGAGGTTGGGGGAGCCTTCCTCGCCCGATTGAGCGTTATTGATGGGGAGGGACAGGAGGAGCGCGCACAGCTTATGATTACGGTTGACGCAGCTGGCCCTACGGTCGGGATCATCGTTGGAACGACCGCCCCGGACTTCACCGCTCATACTACGGATGGGGGAGAGATAACCCTTTCCGATTTCCGTGGGGTTGTCATCATCCTCGAATTCTGGGGGGCA
>JAUWGE010000021.1 GCA_030606565.1 Candidatus Bipolaricaulota bacterium
CGCGAGGCAATCAGAAATCGGCGGACATCCCACCCCAGGTACCCGCCAAAGAACGCTCCGGAGACGAGAGAGAGCCCTGCCATCACCAGGATGAACGCCGGCGAGACCCCTGAGAGGTAGATCGCCTGGAAGATAAAAACATTCGATGCCGAGGCGATAGCCGCGGTGAACATCGTCAACAAGAGCGAGGGACGGCGGGAGATTCCCATCCCAAGGTCGATGAGGAGTCCCTCCACCAGGGAAATCACGATAATCACCACCCCGTGCGTCCCCCCGGAGAGAAACTCGACCACTCCTTTAGTCACTCCAGTGAGCGTCCCCGAACCGAACTTGCCCGTAAGCAGGCGGGCGAGGATCGGCCACAGGATGTGCAGCCCCGCAATCAGCTGTCCGGCTCCGAACGGAACCCCAAAGGCACGATTGATCAGGTTCCCGATGTAGCCGACGTAGGTCGAGAGGACCCCCCCGACCGCAGCGAGGAGCGCCACAAGAACGATCTCGCGGACATCCAAGAGCGGCCGCTTGGCCCTCGCTAGAGCGCACATAGGATCTCCCTACGGCAGATCGAGGTCGATAAAAGAGAGGAACTTTACGCTCTTGAGGCTCGTCCCCCCAGGGAGGAGGACGGAGTCATCGTATACAAAACGCATGTACCCGCTCTTTTCCGGATCGAGGAAGAGACCGTCCCGCTTGAAGGCGACGATGAACCGATCATCGCGCGCGATCAGCTGTGAGGAGACGACTTGAGAATACCCGTCCTCCGCGACGAGGGTGATCATATACCCAGAGGCAGCCAACTCATCATTGAAGTCCTCATCGTTGTAGTGAATCCCTTCCTCTGGTCCTGGCGCGCGGTCATCATCGACGTAGGCAACGAGCCGCCACAGAGGCAGACCGGTGTAGGTGTGGGTCTCCCCTTTGCTCGTCACGGTCACCGTCGAGGTATGGCAAGAGCATCCCATCCCAGCCTCAAGCTCCCCACGGTTAAGCGTCCTCGTGATCGCCCCTTGCAAGCTAAGGGAGTAATCCTCATAGGTTCCTAACACCTCGATTCGCTCGACCATCTTCGCGGAGATCGCTCCCTCGAAGTGCGGGTTATCCTCACCGACAAGGACGATGCGTAGCGGACCAGGGTCGTAGGGCATGTAGGATCCGTTCTCCTTATACGCCAAGATCCAATTTCCTTGAGTACAGTCGAGGAACATCCCTGCTTTATAGTTCATCGAATAACCGTCTGAGGCGGTGACGAGGACAGTAGTATCTGAAGGGACATTACCGATCAGGGTCGTGATGGGCACACCGGTGTAGGTCGCTTTATAATCTACACCAAGGGTATTGGTGAACGTCCCCGGAGCCGTCACGATATCAAGCGCCTCCAACTCGGCGATCGTGTAGATCGATCTCCTTTCCCCCGCCACCACGGTGAGGACTCCTCCCGGCGTGAGAACGGTTTCCTCCCCGATCATCGTTCGCGTGGGAAGCGCCCCCCCGTCGTAGTTAACGATCAGGTAGGTAACGTTCTTCACCAGAAGGCCTGTGGTGGAAGGTCGACCGGCGTAGTAGTGGGAGAGCTCCTCGCCGAACGCGCTTTGCATGTCGTCGTTTGAGAATCGTTCGTCCTCGGGAAGGAAGACGAGGATCGGCGCTTCCTTTAAGTCACTCTCCCCATCTTTAGCGAGGGTAAGGATCGCCTTACCCGCCGGGGTCGAGCCGTAGAGGACCTCATAGGAAATTTCCTTACAGTAATCATCCATAGCGACAACCGCCAGCAAATCCCCTGGCTCCATCCCGCCGACCGCGCTTAAGAGATCTCGGATCAGCGCGCCGGAGTAGGCGTGTGCCTCCTTCCAGTTCTCGTTATCCGCGTTGAATACCGGCCCCTGATAGGCGACCGTCCCTGCTTGTTGCGAATAGGACCCGAGGTTTACCTCCACCACCTGCTTGCCCCGTACAACCAAGAGTGGGAAGTCCACCTTCTCATACTGCTTAGGGGGCCGCTCTGCCGGCCAGAGATGGAGAATGAGAAGGATCACGCCCGCCAGAACGACCAGGGCAAGCGAAACAGCCACTCCGATTTTATAGGTTTTCTTCATAGCGTTCTCTCGACCGGCAAAGTGAGTACGGCCGTTGCCTGCACCGCTGCAAAGACCTCCTCTCCTTCCTCCAAACGCATGGCTTCGATCTGCTTCACCGTATGAAGCGTGTTTAGCTCAAACCCGTTTCCGGAAAGGACCAGGTTTGTCACCTGCCCAAGGCGGCGCACCTTCTTCACCTGGGCCGGGAACACGTTTTCCACACTTGCTGATAGAGAACGAGGATCTCGCCTATAGACACTGACCGCCTCCGGCGGGATCTCGATCGAAAGGGTCTCCTCCGTGGAGAAGGAGAGGACGGTCAATCGCTCCTCTCCCAGAGCAACCCGGCACAGCGCTCCTTTGCGCTTAAGCACCCGCACGCGAAAGGAGTTCTTGGAAAGCAGTAGGGACCCTTCCGGCCGGTACGGCTGTACGCGAGGGTGGGTTTCAGCAAGGTGTAGGCGCTCCGACCACAAGAGATGTTCGGTTACCTCACGCGAGGTCCCCGCCGCCACCACCAGATCGACCATGTCCAAGGAGAGAATCTCAGCAAGGGCGCGGATCTCGGCTAGCCCCGGAGCCGGCCGACTCCCGTGCTCAATTCGCGACAGACGGGTGAAGTCGATCCCAGTCTGTGCAGTCACTTCGCGCAGGCTCAATCCGGCTTTAGCCCTCGCCTGCCTAACTGTCTCTCCGAATTGCACCTTCGCCATAGGCGGTAGTGTAATCCCATTGTTGACAAATGTCAACAACAAAGACGAAGCTCTTTTTAGGGGATACAATGGCGCACATGGCTCATGAACGGATACGTAAAAACCGAGAGAGGCTAACGCAGGGACCGATCGCCCATTCCCTCCTCCTTCTCGCCTGGCCAATCATGCTCTCCAACCTTTTCCAGACCGTCTACAACCTCGTCGACACCCTGTGGCTGGGACGATTAGGGAAGGTAGCGGTGGCTGCTCCGACGATCGCGTGGCCGCTTGTGTTTCTCGTGATCTCGCTCGGGGCGGGGGTTACGATCGCCGGAACGGCTCTCGTCGCCCAGTACACCGGCGCCCGTCGCCACGAGGAGGCAAACCACGCTGCAGGACAGGTCTTTACCTTCACCGGTATTCTCGCTGTCGTCCTCGCCGTGGGCGGAGCCATGGCCGCCCGACCGCTGATGACCGTGATGGGAGCCGGACCGGACCTCCTCGATCCCGCCACGTCGTATTTGCGCATTATCTATGCCGGTATCCCGGCGATGTTCGGGATGTTCGTCGTCACTGCTCTCTTGAATGGAGTGGGAGACACAGTTACCCCAATGAAGCTGATGGGTGCCTCGGTCGTATTTAATATCGTGCTCGATCCTCTGTTTATCTTTGGATGGGGGCCGTTCCCCGCCTGGGGGGTCGCTGGGGCAGCTGTAGCGACCATCATCTCCCGCGGAACGATCGCTCTTTTCGGGCTTTACCTCCTCTTCTCCGGAAAGGTGGGGATTCACGTGCGTCCTCGGCATCTGCGCCTTCACTGGGAGACGGTGAAGCATATCCTCACTATCGGTATCCCTGCCTCCCTCGGCCAGTCGGGAACAGCGCTCGGGTTCTCTCTCATGACAGGAATCCTCGCTCGCTTTGGGACCGCAGTGGTAAGCGCTTTCGGGATCGGAAACAGGATCATCTCGATCATGGTCATGCCGGCGATGGGTCTTGGTCAGGCAACCGCAACGATGGTCGGCCAGAACCTGGGCGCGGAGGAGACAAGACGGGCAGAGCGGTCCGCCTGGACCGGAATGGGGATCTCGACTGCTTTCCTCCTTTCAGGGAGCGTCGCGGTCTACTTTTTGCGGGCCTCGCTTATCCGCAGCTTCATAGCCGATCCCGAAGTGATCGCTCTGGGAGCACAGATGTTCGCCATTACAGCAATGGCCTTCCCGTTCATGGGAATCCTCCAGGTTATCATCGGAACCTACCAGGGATCGGGGCACACGGTCTACTCCATGTTCTTCAGTCTGTTCAGGCTGTGGGGGATGCGCATTCCCTTGGTCTATTTCCTCGGGTTCACGCTTGCCATGGGGGCCGGTGGAGTGTGGTGGGCGATGTTTATTTCTAACTTTGGGACCTCAGTTCTCTCCCTTGGGTTCTTCCTCTCCGGGAACTGGAAGCACCGCGTGATCAAGGAGGCGCCGCTGCCGATCGAACCAGTCTTGGCTAATGTGTCTCCAAGAGAACCGATCATAGAGGAGACCTTCCCCTTGCAAAGGTGAGCCGCACTTTCTAATCTCTTCTAAAAGTGGATACCACCGCAGAGAGATTGGAGGATTGAATGATCGGGAGATCGGATGATTGAATGATTGATAGATTGAATGATCGGGAGATTGAGAGATTGGGAAGTCAAATCACTCAATCGTTCACTCCTTAAGTCACTCAATTCCTCACTCGCTGAATCACTCAATCCTTCCCTAAGGAGACACGATGCGGACGATCACCATCGATGAGGCACCGCGGTTTGTAGGAGAGGAGGTCACCGTACGCGGGTGGTTGTACAACAAGCGCTCTAGTGGAAAGATCCTATTCCTGCAAGTCCGAGACGGAACCGGCGTCATCCAAGGGGTCCTTTCCGAACCAGATTCTTCACCCTCCCTGTTTGCCGATGCCGATCGCCTCAACCGCGAGTCCTCTCTAATCGTAACAGGGGTACTCCACGAGGATCACCGCGCCCCAGGTGGGTGCGAACTCCAAATCAAAGACATAACAGTTGTACAGGAGCCCACCGATCCCTTCCCGATCGAGTTGAAGGAACACACACCCGGCTTCCTCATGGACCATCGCCACCTATGGATGCGCACTGGAAGGCAGGTACCCATCCTCCGCATTCGGGACACCGTCTTCCGCGCCGTCCGCGATTTCTTCCACAGGCGTGGTTTCGTCGCCACTGAGGCCCCCATTCTCACTGGAACCTCGGTTGAGGGAACCACCACCCTATTCGAAGTCGACTACTTTGGGGAGAAGGCCTACCTAACACAGAGCGGCCAGCTCTACCTCGAAGCGACGGCTATGGCCCTAGGGAAGGTTTACTGGATCGGACCAGTCTTCCGCGCCGAGAAGTCGAAGACCCGCAAACACCTGACTGAATTCTGGATGGCCGAGGCAGAGATGGCCTACTATGACTACGCTGATAACAACCGCCTTCAAGAGGAGCTCATCGCCTATATCGTCGGGGCGGCGGTCGCCGAGCGCAAGCAGGAACTCGATCTTCTAAAGCGCGATACCGAGAAGCTTCTCGAGGAGGTCTCCCTTCCCTTCCCACGCGTGGACTACGCCGATGCGATTAAGCTCCTGCAGGAAGCCGGACATGAGGTTTCATTCGGGGATGACTTCGGTGCTCCACATGAGGTGACACTCGGCGAGCACTTTCGAAAACCAGTCTTTATAGAGCGTTTTCCCGTCTCGATGAAGCCGTTCTACATGAAGCGCGATCCAAGTGAACAATCGCGCGTCCTCGCTGCTGATCTGATCGCACCCGAAGGCTACGGTGAGCTGATCGGAGGAAGCCAGCGCGTGGACACCCTCGAAGAACTGAGTGCACAGTTAAAGGAGCGCCACCTTCCGAGCGAACCCTACGAGTGGTACCTCGACCTACGACGCTACGGCTCGGTCCCTCATTCCGGGTTCGGCCTGGGAATGGCTCGAACCATCGCCTGGATCTGCGGGGTGCCCCATATCCGCGAGACGATCCCGTTCGCCAGGCAGCTTAACCGCCTTTATCCCTGAACTCGCAGAGAGGAGAAGTCCCACCATGTCTCTTCAAAGGATCTTTTCAGACTGCGACAATAGGGCGCATAGTAATGCCGATGAGGACAGAAGACTTACACCTCCTCGACGAAGGCTCTTAAGCACTTGAACTCCAAGAGCGACTCCTCCAGAATGGATGAAGTATACTTAAGAATCCTGTTAAAAATTGAAAAGGGGTGATAGAACAGGCCGATCTGCGATGCACCGTGAGGACATTTCCAAAATCCTCCTTCAAGGAGAAACAGAACGAAAGATGGTAACCATCAAAGACATCGCGCGCGAGGTGGGCGTCTCTCCTTCCACCGTGTCCCGAGCCCTGAGTGATAGCCCTCTCATAAGCGAAAAGACGAAGCGAAGAGTTAGAAAGATCGCTCAGAAGCTAGGCTACGAGAGAAACGAGCTTGCGCGAGGCTTGGTAAAGGGCTCGTCGGGGGCGGTGGGTTTACTCGTTGCGAATATCACCAATTCTTTCTTTGCCAATATTGCCCACGGAGTAGCGGAGGTGGCTCACCGCTCTATTTACGGGGTCATCTTATGCAACACAGCAGACGAAGCTGAACGAGAATCAAGCTACATTCGCCTGCCGCGACACAAGCGTGTCGATGGACTGATCCTCACCTCGGTAACAATGGAGGACCCAGACCTGGGAAATCTGGCGCAGACCAAGACGCCCTTTATCCTCGTTTCTTGCCACAGTATAGACGCTCCCTTTCTGGTGACCGCCGACCGGGAAGGAGCGAGACTCGCGGTGGAGCACCTGGTAAAGCTTGGCCACAAGCAGATCAGGTTTATCGGAGGACCGCGGGATATCCAGTCAAGCCGGGACCGGCGTGGCTATGGCTACTGCACCGGAAGAGATACTAGACGAGGCGGATCATGTCGTAGAAGATCTGGCAGCCTACCTGGAAGCGCTCGCAACAGGCCTTACGAGAGGGAGGTTTACATATGAGAACCGAGCCATTCGACATCGCGATGATCGGCCACTTTGCTAAGGACAGGATTGTATTTGGGGGCACATCCCGGGTTGCCTCGGGAGGGGCCGTCTACTACGGATCGGTTCCCCTGGCTCATCTTGGATATAAGGTGGCGGTGATCACGAAACTGCGGGAGGAAGACTTCCCCCTTCTCGATGAATTGCGGGAAGCAGGGATCGAGGTCTTCGCCAAGGAGGCGGTGGAGACCTCAGGGATGGAGAACATCTACTTCACTAAAGATCGGGATAAGAGGGTCTGCAAGCCGCTGGGATTCGCCGGGGCGTTCGCTGAGGACGAGATCCCCGATGTCGAGGCAAAGACCTTCCTTGTAGTCCCTATCCAGGCCGGGGAGGTCGGGCTGTCCTTGCTCAGGAAGCTCTCCGAGAGGGCACGGATCGCGTTGGACGCGCAGGGATTCGTCCGCTTTGCTGAAGGTGAGGAGGTCGTCTTCAAAGATTGGCCGGAGAAGGAGGAAGGACTCTCCTTGGTCGATACCCTAAAAGTGGACGACACCGAAGCCGAGGTTCTCACAGGGGTAGGCGATCCTCGTGAAGCGGCATCTATCCTTGCCTCCTACGGCCCTCGTGAGATTGTACTCACGCACAAGGGTGGGGTCCTTGTCTATGTCGAGGGCCAATTTTACGAGGCCCCGTTTCGCCCCCGGGAGATACACGGGAGGACCGGGCGAGGGGACACCTGCTTTGCCACCTACGTGGCAAAGAGGCTCTCCACAGACGCCAAACAGGCCAGCCGCTATGCCGCCGCGGTCACCTCCCTCAAGATGGAGGTTCCGGGCCCATTCACGGGGACCGCTGCGAGCGTGGAGACATTTCTGAAAAGCTTATAGATCTCGCACGCGAGGTGAACGCGTCTTTCAAATGGTTTGGCCGCTCTTGAGATCCCGGTCAACCGTCTTCCTATTGACATAAGCTCGCTTTGGTGCTATCGTTTGCATGATTTAACTATGAAGACCGTAGTATACCACGACAGGTCAGTCTGCTTCCGAGAAAACAGACGTGAAGCCTTAAAGTCTGTGTGGCAGATAGAGGTTTATCAGGAATCAAATGTCGAGCTTGATGGTTGGTACGGTTGCTACGGGTCCCCTGTCGCGATTCCTGATTCGACTTTGAGGCGTATTCCCCCGGTTCCTTTGCATCCCGCTAAAGAATCTAGAGCTGTGAACCATCGACTGCTTCCTTTGGATACCGCATGCAATGCAGATGTTATCCCTATTACAGGAGGTGGTCCGCGAGAAAATACGCTGTAGGAAGAACGTGTACCACAGACCGTAAGACTAAGACAAGGAGGAGGCAAGATGAAGCGTTTATTTCTGCTGATGTTGATTGGGTGCTTTGTGGTAGCCGGGGGGCTCCTGACCCTGGCGCAGGATACAGAGACTATTACACTCACTGTTCGTTGTCGGGCCAAGCCGCCGATGGAGGACTGGCGAGGCAACAACTTCATTCTCGCTGCCGAGGAACTCAACGCCGACCTGGAGGCCGCAGGTGACCCTAGACGCGTAGAAGTCGTGATCAATCAGGACAACATCGACTGGGGCGATTATGTGACGGAGTTCGTGTTGAGCTACGGCGCGGGTGAGGAGCCCGACATCTGGCTCACCGGGCACGAGTACATCGGAGTTCAGGCCGAGGCGGGCCGGATCATTCCCCTGGACGAACTGATGAAGGAGTTCCCCGGGTTAAACAACGTCATCGACAGCCTGTGGGATTCCACCATGTACAAGGGCGAGATCTGGGGGGTCCCCCAGGACGCTGAGGCCCGCCCTCTCTACTTCAACAAGGCCCTGTTGAAGGAGCTCGGCTGGTCCGCGAACAAGATCGCGGCCCTGCCGGGGAAGATCGAGTGGGGCGAATTCACCCTCTACGACATGCTGGCGGTGGCCAAGGAAGCGGTGGACAAAGGCGTGGTCGCTGATGGCAACGGTTTCTGGACGCGCCCGAAGAATGGGCCCGACTTCACCGCATTCTACTACGCCTTCGGTGGAGATACGATCGATGCCGCAACCGGAAAACTCGTCTTCGATGAGGCGGCCGGCCTCAAGTACTACCAGTTCTTCTACGACGCTGCACAGGCTTACGGGTCCATGGGCTGCCTCGGCTTGGGTTGGGGCGACGCATGGCATCCTGGCGTATCTGGGAGCAAGGTCCTATTCTGGATCGGTGGGACATGGCAGTGGGCCGAGTGGGCGGAGGCCTATCTCAAGGATCTCGGCGGAGAGGACTATATGTGGGAGACCTTCGGCTTTGCGTTGATCCCAGCCGCAGAGCAGGGCGGCCAGCCGAATTCCCTCACACACCCGCTGGCCTTCCTCATCAGTTCTCAGTGCGAACATCCGGACCTGGCGCTGGCCCTGATCGACAAGGTCACCGACTACGGACCGAACACCCGTCATGCGATCGCCAGCACTCACCTGGGTATCCTTAAAGGACAAACGGAGTACAAGTTCTATAAGGTCTCCCGCCTGCTGAGCGAAGCACTCTATATGCTGGCTTACACCACCTTCCTGCCCAACAACCCGTACTGGGGCTCGTATTCCAGCCTTGTCTACGAGGCCCTGGCAGCGACGGTAGGGGGCGATTTCACCCCGCATGAGGCGGTGGACTTCGTGGTAGATGGACTGAAGCGCGAGCTGGGTGACAACGTAATCATCCGGTGAAACGAAGAACGGAACCAACTGGGGAGGGGGGACGCCCCCCCCTCCCCAGTTCATTAGAGGCAAGAACCGGCAGGTTCTCCCGGATGCGGGGCCAACTAGCCCCGTATGTATTTCTTTCTCCTACGCTTGTTTTAGTGACTTTATTCTTCTTTATCCCGCTTATAATGGTATTCATCTTGAGCTTCACTTCCTTGGATATGACGAACTTCGGAATTCTTGAGTGGTGGAGACCAGTGAATTGGAATTTGGACAACTATGTAAAGATCTTCACCAACAGGTTCTTCTCAAGGATCCTCGGCAATACAATCATGTACGTTGCTCTGACGCTGGCCCTGTTCAACGTAGGGATGGCCTTGGTCATTGCCTTGATAACGACACACATCAAGCGACGAACCGGTTTTGCTTTTCGGGTGCTATGGTTTCTGCCGCGGATCACCCCGGTTGTGGTGTACACCATGATGTGGAGGGCACTGGCCGGGCCGGCTCCCATGGGCGTTCTAAACAAGTACTTCCTCGGTCCGTTGGGTATCGGCGGGGGGGAATACCTGCTAAACACTCACCCTTGGGTCTTCATCTTTCTGGTCAACGGGTTCATCGGTGCTTCCTTTGGGATGATCCTCTTCTCCTCAGCTATCGAAGCGATCCCTAAGGACTACACCACGGCCTCTAAGGTGGACGGGGCGACCACCTGGCAGACGATCCGTTACGTCGAGCTCCCCATGATCAAATGGCCGCTCCTTTTCGTGACTACCTATCAGACCCTCTCCCTCCTGACGTCCTTTGAGCAAATCATGCTGCTCACCGATGGCGGTCCTGGCCTTTACCAGACCGAAGTCTGGGCCTTGACCGCTTACCACCGTGCACTGACCAGCTACTTTGGGAACACCCAGTGGGGGTATGGTGCGGCCTGGTCGGTGGTGTTGGTGATCATCGGTATCGTGATGGCGGTCATCTACCTGCGGGTGTTCAAGTTCGGAGAGTTGGTGGAGGAGCCAAAGATAGATCAACTATGATGCTACGATCAAAGCTTAAGCCCACTCTTGCTTATCTGGTTTTAATTGTGCCTAGTACTCTCATTATTCTCGGTTTTCTGTGGTTGTTGATCACTAGTTTTTCGACAAGGATAGAGGGATTGAGGTCACTAGGATGGACCCTTCATAATTGGCGGTTCTTGTGGGAATCACCGTTCGGTCCCCAGTATCCCAGCATCTGGCTGGTAACCCTAAACACGCTAGTAATGTCTTTGATCATGACCCTGATCGTGGTGGTAGTCTCGTCCCTGACCGGCTATGCTCTCTCGCGGATGAAGTTCCCCGGGCGAAAGGGCTTCCTTTCCTTGACCTTGATTCTGCACGCCTTCCCCAGTGTTACCCTCTTGATTCCCATCTATTTTGTGCTCCTCTGGATCGCGAAAATTCCCCTCATCGGGCGAGATGTTCCACTCCTTGGTGGCTTCGGGTACAATACGCTAGGCGGAGTGGCTCTAGTTATGGTCGCCTTTCAACTCCCATTCGGCATCTGGATAATGAAGGGATTCTTCGACAACATATCCTGGGACATGGAACGTTCGGCCTTGATCGATGGAGCCTCCCGCTTCAAGGTCTGGTGGCAGATCATCATGCCGAACATCAAGCCAGGGATCGCGGCGCTGTCTATCTTTTCGTTCCTCACAGCATGGAATGCCTATTTGATCCCGCTCACTTTTACCGCAGGCCGTGCCGGAAAATCCGCAGTTCTATCCCTTTACCTGCAAAATTTTATAAGCGAATCTGTCATGACTGAATGGAACGCCGTAGCAGCGGTGGGGCTATTCCAGCTGGTCCCGGTGGTGCTATTCTTCCTCTTTACCCAGGAGGCGTTGCTCAATATCTACGGTGGCGGGAAGAAGGGAGGAGTGTGATTTGGATAAGAGAGCCGCATCGAGGAGAACGCTAGGATGAAGATCACCTTAGAAGCTCTAAATAAGCACTTTGGAAAAGTGAAGGCAGTTGATGATCTTGACCTAGTGGTTGAGAATGGAGAACTCGTTGCCCTCCTGGGGCCGTCAGGTTGTGGAAAGACCACCACCTTGCTCATGATCGCAGGGATTTACAAACCTTCCTCCGGGAGGATCCGCTTTGACGAACAGGTGGTTAACCGTCTTCTCCCTAAGGAACGTAATATAGGGATGGTCTTTCAGAGCTACGCCCTGTACCCCCATATGAGCACCTTTGATAACATTACTTATCCTCTGAAGTTAAAGAAGGTCCGTAGGGGGGAAATGAAGGAGAGAGCTCAGAAAGCAGCTGATATGATGGGGATCGGGGAGCTTCTGGATCGCAAGCCTGCCCAGCTCTCCGGCGGCCAGCAGCAGCGGGTCGCGTTGGCGCGCGCCCTGGTTAAGGAACCGGCCATCTTGCTCTTCGATGAGCCCCTCTCGAACCTGGATGCCAAGCTGCGGTTGCGGATGCGGGGCGAGATTAAGCGCTTGCAGGAGGACCTGGGCGTAACCGCGGTGTACGTTACCCACGACCAGGTCGAGGCGATGACCATGGCCAGCCGGATTGCGGTGATGAACTATGGTGTACTGCAAACTTATGGCGCGCCCAATCAGCTCTATGACCATCCGGATACCTTGTTCGTGGCCGGATTCATCGGGGCTCCCCCGATGAATTTCCTCGAGACGCGCTTTGAGGAACGAGACAACGGCTTTTATCTTAGGAGTCAAGCTCTGGAGATCCGCATCCCGGATGAACGGGGAGTCCTGGCCAAGCAGAACGACGCTCCCCAACAGGTGATCATGGGTATCCGCCCTGAAGATATAACTATCGTGGCGGAGCCGGAGGGTGATTTCAGGGCCGAGGTCTACCTGATCGAACCTTTAGGGCGGGAGGACTTGGTTACCTTCAGGTTTGGCGACGAGGAGATCCGTGCGCTGGCCCCTGCCCCCTTCGGCGGGCGGATCGGCGAGAGGATGTTCCTTAAGCTGGCCAAAGAGAAGCTGCACCTGTTCAACCCGGAGACAGAGGTCTCCTCCTTCAAGGAGCGGTAACGGTGGAAGTTCATATCACTAGGCGGTATCAAGGTGTGTTTCGCGATGGAAATGGGACACTCGTCCGTAGAACGTAATCCCTTGTTTTACACACCCGAAAAGTGGTATAGTTCGGGCCATAAAAATCCGGTCTGTCTAAGGAGAGGACAGTATGCGGAACAAAATAGGGCTTAATATCCACTCGGGGAGGATCAACGGGGATCTTGAACTGCTGAAGCGAGACATCCGTGCCCTTGCACAGGCAGGCTTCGATGTGGCTGAAATACCGGTGCACGGTGTCGATGCAGTGGTAAACGGGCATCTACGTGTGGGAAGAGCGAAACAGGTAAAGGAGATCCTGAATGGATTCGAGTTAGAATACACCGTGCACGCGCCGGACAGGCTTAACCTGAGGGACTTTCAATACCCTGATATCCATCGGAAGGTTTTTGCGGCCAGCATTCAATTCACCGCTGCGATCGGGGCCAAGACGTTCATCTATCATCAAGGAAGACTGAAGAGCAATGATAGCGATGTGACTGAGGAGGAGGCGCGCGAGATAGAGGTAGACGAGCTGTCTGACCTGGGTAAACTGGCAATGAGTGAAGGGGTGACGGTCTGCGTCGAGAACATTCACTCGAGCATTACCCATCTGACAAAGCTGATAGAGAATGTCGGGAGAGAGAGCATCAGGATGTGCTATGATTTTGCGCATTCCTATATAAATTCCAAGAAGTTTGGATATGATTTTTTAAGATCGATACAGCTCGCCAAACCGTACATCCGACACGCCCATGTAAACGACAATTTCGGCAAAGGAAAACCTGAATCAGCACCATCTTATATTGAGGCGATGCCGCTGGGGATTGGGGACCTACACCTCCCAGTCGGATGGGGGACCATCCCCTACGAGGATGTATTCAGGGCCATGGCGGGATATGACGGTATCTATATCCTCGAGCTTCAGGAGAGATTCTTCGAGAACGGGTACAGCATGCTCAAGGATGCCCTTAAAGACTTAAGAGATATGCTGGAACGTGTGGAGGCGGAGAGGGTGGAATCGGCAGGTCAAGCAGACGGTTGAGAAGATCACTGTTCCCCTCGCAAACCGACGATCGTTCCCCATTCTTCAATGTGTATCTGGTGTTGAGCTAGAGCCCGAGCATCCTTGCTTTAGTCGGATATCACTGCTTTTGCCGGCGGAAGGGACCGCCTGGCTTACACACTGCGGGGACGGGGAAGGAGGCAAAGAACGAGGGATGGTCACCATAAAGGACATCGCACGCGAGGTGGGTGTGTCTCCGTCGACCGTCTCCCGGGCTTTGAGCGACAGTCCGCTCATCAGCGAGAAGACAAGACAGAGCGTGAAGGAAGTCGCCCAGAGGCTCGGCTACGAGCGAAACGAGCTCGCGCGGGGCCTGGTCATGGGCTCCTCGGGAGCAGTGGGTCTAGTAGTCCCAGACATCACTAACCCCTTCTTTGCCGACGTCGCTCGAGGCGTAGGGGAAATAGCCCACCACTTTGGTTGTGGAGTTATCCTGTGCAACACGGCCGAAAAAGCCGACCGAGAACTGAGTTATATTAGGCTGTTGCGGCGAAAGCGTGTCGATGGGCTCATCCTCACCTCGGCGACCATGGATGATCCATACCTAGGGGACTTGGCTAAGACAAGGATTCCATTCATCCTAGTCTCGCGCCTCTGTAATAGTGTGGATGCTCCCTACGTTGTGGCTAATGACCTAGCAGGAGCACGACTTGCGGTGGAGCACCTGATAGAGCTTGGCCACGAGCGCATCGGGTTCATCGGGGGGCCACCGGACGTCCAGCCAAGCCGAGACCGGATGGCTGCCTACCGAGAGGCACTGCGCGAGCATAGTCTAGCAGAGAAGGAAGAATGGATGTGCTACGCTGATTTCACCCAGGCCGCTGGACGAACTGCAGGCCGGCGGATGCTCTCCCTGTCTGTGCCACCGTCCGCCATCTTCGCCGCCAACGACGTCACCGCCCTCGGCGTGTTGGAGGTCGCCGAAGAACTCGGACTCAAGATTCCGGATGAGCTATCCCTTGTGGGATACGATGACATCACTTACGCGTCCTTGCCGCGGATTCAGCTCACAACCGTGGCCCAACCTGCCCAGGAGATGGGACAGATTGCTGGCGAATGGCTCCTCTCGTCGATCGAGGGACACAAGAGTTACCCCTTACGTTGCGTACTTAATCCTCATCTTGTCGTGCGTTGCAGCACTGCTCCACCTGCTTCTTGACCGCTCATGATCAAGGGGTATCGGAGGAGGATGTTGAAATGACGGACTCTCGCGGCTAAAGGGAGGGACTTGGAAAGGAGGACTCCCGGTGGCTCTTTCCCTGGGATTGAACGGAGCTACGATTCCGAATGCGGATCTTGTAACGGGGATTCATGTGGCGAGTGATGCAGGGTTCTCGTTCTACGAGCCGCGTGTGGCACTTCTGCGCGATAACAATGTGCCTGAAGTACGGCACAAAGCGGTCACGCTGCTGGCTGAAGGCGCGTTGACGTGGCTTCCGTTGAACGCTTTGGAAGGCGTGTTTGAACTCGACCAAGCTGGCCTTTTAACGCACGCGGATCAAGTCTTCTCGCTTGCAGAGCGGTTCGGCGTCACACAGGTCATTGTTGTACCGGGGAACCCCGGTCAAGAGACCACACTATCAGTTATGACCAGTACCTTGTCTCGTTTGATCGATCGTGCACACTTGCTCGGAGCGTCGCTGTTGTACGAACTCATCGGCTTCCTCACCTACGCCTTCCCGAGTTTGGCGCAGGCATACGCGGTAGCGAGTAACGTCGGAATCCCGCTTGTGCTTGACACGTTCCACCTCGCGGTGAGCCGAGCCAGTCCACAGGAGATCGCCTTGCTTCCCCCGGAGGCGATCGGTCTGGTTCATCTGTCGGATGCCCTTACACGAGGCAAGGCCCCCGAGGAACTACAAGATGCAGATCGCGTTCTTCCGGGCGAGGGGGGCTTCCTCTCTCGACCTGCTTACAGCTATATCAAGGACGGGTTATCATGGTCCGGTATCGGTCGAGGTTTTCCACCCCAAATATAAAGAGCAAGGGCCTGCAGTGATCGCGCAAGAAGCGTACCATCGGGCAAAGGAGGTTCTGCAAGTCTCAGGTTGGCCTGTTTGAACCATCTACAGGCTCTCAGTTCATATAAGAAAATAAGGAGGGAGAGAGCGTGGGAAAGATAAGGATCGGCATCATCGGCGCAGGACGGATCGGCCGGTTGCACGCGGAAAACCTAAGCCGCTGCATCCCCGAAGCCAACGTGGTGGCTATTGCCGATGTGGCCCCACAAGCTGCGGAGGAATGTGCACGTGATCTGGGAATTCCCAAGACCTTCGAGAACCCCACCCCCATTTTCGAAGATCGAAACGTTGAGGCGATACTTATCTGCTCAAGCACCGATACCCACGCTTCGCTCATCGAGCAGGCGGCCGAGGCTGGGAAGCACATCTTCTGCGAAAAACCGATCGCGTTAGATCTTGAGGCTATCGACCGGGCACTTGAGGCAGTCAAGAAAGCTGAGGTGCTCCTTCAAGTGGGATTCAACCGGCGATTCGACCCCAATTTTCGCCGGGCTCAAGAGCTCGTCACGCAAGGGGCGATCGGCAAGCCTCATGTGCTCCAAATCACCAGCCGCGATCCAGAACCTCCACCGCTTGACTATATCAAAGTGTCAGGGGGCATCTTCTTGGACATGACGATCCACGACTTCGACATGGCCCGGTACATGATGGGAGAGGAAGTAGAGGAAGTCTATACTGTTGGATCTGTTCTGGTGGACCCACAGATCGGTGAACTCGGGGACATCGATACCGCCGTAGTAACCCTCAAGTTCCGAAGCGGTGCCTTAGGAGTGATCGACAACTCTCGTCGTGCCGTCTACGGCTATGATCAGCGTGTGGAGGTCTTCGGCGAGAAGGGGACGATCGTTGTCTCTAACCCCAAACCCGACACCACGGTCCTAAGCGATACGCAGGGAAATCACACTCCCCCTCTTCTTCACTTCTTCGTAGAGCGGTACACCGACTCGTACATAGCTGAAATGAAGGAGTTCATCAGATGTCTTCAAAGTGGTGGAGAGGGACCAGTTACAGGTTTCGATGGGAAGGTCGCGGTGGTGATGGGCTATGCGGCCAAGCGTTCATACGAGGAACATCGGCCGGTCCGTCTGATCGAGATCGATCCTGGCCTTGGTTTATAAAACAGCTATAGGTAAATTGTCGGTAACCGAACCCGGGGTATAATACAATTTCAAGCGACAACAAACGTTTGCAAAAGGAGGAAGAATGAAGGGTCTAGTACTCTCGGCTCAGTGGGAGCCAAGGTCAACTTATCAGGTCTCGGAATTTGAGGAAAGGACGGGCAAGGCGGTGGAAGGGTTCAACGTCTGGCGCCATCCCAAGCTTGAGATCAAAGAAGTGGAGCAACCTAAACCAGGGCCGGGCGAGGTCCTTGTGCGGATTCGTGCCTGCGGGATCTGCGGGTCGGATATTCACTTCTACGAGCACGACGAGGACGATTACATTCTGTATCCCGGGTTGACCAAGTTTCCGGCGATCATCGGTCACGAGTTCTCTGGGGAGATCGTGGAGATCGGCCCTGGACCAGAAGGCGAACGGTTCAAGGTGGGGGATCGTGTGACCGTTGAGGAGATGGTCTGGTGTGGGCACTGTCGGCCTTGTCGGGATGGGTTCCCTAACCACTGTGAGAACCTTGAGGAGATCGGATTCACAATCGATGGGGCAATGGCCGAGTACATTGTAGTTCCGGCAAAGCTCTGCTGGAGCGTTAATGCCGTCTTTGAACGCTACGCCAACGAAGAACTGGCTTGGGAAGTGGCAGCGACTACCGAACCCACCTGCGTGGCTTACAACGGAGTGTTCGAGCGCGCCGGGGGGTTCCGTCCTGGGGCGTACGTGGTCGTCTATGGAGCTGGCCCGATCGGTTTGGGTGTGATTCAGCTCTCCAAGGCCGCTGGCGCAGCCAAGGTGATTGCATTTGAGATCTCCGAAGTACGGCGGAAGCTTGCGAAGAAAGTAGGCGCTGACTACGTCTACGACCCTAGTGATGTCACTGCCTCCGAGGTGGTGATGGACCTCACCCAAGGCGCAGGGGCAGACCTGTCGGTAGAGGCGGCCGGCGCACCGGATAAGACGATCCCCGAGATGGAGAAGACTTTGGCAATCAACGGGAAAATCGCGCAGATAGGCCGAGCAGCAACACGGGTGCCAATGTACCTGGAGAGCTTCCAGATCCGCCGTGGCCAACTGTTCGGTGCTCAGGGGCACTCCGGTCACGGCATCTTCCCATCGGTCATCCGAATGATGGGATCGGGACTGATCGACAACTCCAAAATCATCACCTCTCGCTTCCCTCTTAACCAGGCCCTCACTGCACTGGAGCAGGCCACTAAGCGTCAGGATGGAAAGATCGTCATCAAGCCCTAATATAAAGGAGAGAACAGTATGACTAACTGGATTACTACGGGGGTTCTAAACGTCATATTCGAGGATTCCGATGTAGGCCGGTTAAAAAAGGAGGTCTGGGACGCCTCAGAGGACGAGATCGACCGGATCTTGGCGGAGTATGAGATTCCCGCACCATCAGAGATGGTAAAACCCGGATCATATATCCAGACAACACCCCGAGCGCAGGTTGTTGAAAACCGCCACAAGAACGATATCGTGATCATCCCGGTTGCCAGCACCGAACGCCATGGAAATCAATCCTGCTCCGGCCACGATATCTTTCAGGTCACACAGATTATCGAAGGAGTGCGGCGATTTACGGGAAAGCAAGGTCGGCCGGTCAACTTGGCTCTCCCTCCGCTGAATTATGGAGGGCATCCTTACCATCATATCGGGATGCCAGGCACGGTGATCCTACCAGAGATGGTGGTACGAGAGACACTGATCAACGTAATGCTCGGGCTGTGGAACGATGGCTTTCGCAAACAACTGATTATAAATAACCATGGCCAGCTTTGGATGCTGGAATCAGCGCTTCACGAGTTCATGTATCGCTATCAGCTTCCGGGCATTTTCCAGATCTTCGATTGGCACCGTTGCGTGCGGGAGTTCTTCGTCCCCTGTGAGAAGACGGGATGGGAGACCGATTTCATCCACTCAGCCGAGGCCGAGACCTCCCTGGGATTGTTCCTCTTCCCCGAGGGGATGATTGACATGGAGCACGCGGTGGATGAGCAGGGAAAGAGCTACCTGCCGGCAGGGCATTTCGATACGTCGGTCGATCCGTACGGCCGTCCACACCGCTGGTCAGAGGGGGAGGGGCACATTGCGATCGAGTTGGCGGCGACTCCGAATGGGGCCGTGGGAAAACCTTCACTTGCCGATCCTAAAAAAGCTAAGCGTCCCATTGCTGCGATCCTTCGCTATCTCACCCTGACCGTCGATCAAATCCTAGAGACGTTTCCTCCCGGAACGGTTCCGCCAGTGGAGGAAGTTACCCTCCGTACAAAGGAGGAGATGAAGCCTTACCTGAAAGAACCAGGGTCTTCGGGATGGAAGCCGGTCTACGCCCTTCCGCGGAGGGGGTTTTAGAGTGGGAAATTGGCCACTGGGGTTGATCGTTCCGCTTCAAGAGCCAACGTCGTTTTCGCCATTCGCGCCTGCCGAATGGCGGAACGCTTTGGAACAGGTGAGGAGCGCGGGCTATGCGGGTGTAGAGCTTGCGATTACCGACCCTGAACCGATTGGTCACGATGACGTAGCGGAGGCCCTTCGCAGCGAGGGTCTCCGCCTCCTCTCTTTGACCACCGGCCAGGCTGCTACAACAGAGGGCCTTTCTCTCTCCTCCCCAGAAGAGGACGTCCGTCTACGGGCGGTGGAGCGGATGAAGGCACACATGCACTTTGCGAAGCCCTTTGAGGCTGTGGTGATCGTGGGGTCACTACGTGGTGTAGAAGGCGATATGGATTTGCTAATCGAGTCATTACGCGAATGCGCTGCCTATGATACAAAGGTCAGGATTGCCCTCGAACCGCTGAACCGTTACGAGTCCCGCCTAGTGAACACGGCAGTGGAGGCGCTGTCGCTTGTGAACCGTGTGGGAGCCGAGAACCTGGGACTTCTTCTTGACACCTTCCATGCGAATATCGAGGAAAGAGACATCGGTCAAGCTTTTCGAGATGCCGGGGACAGGCTCTTCCACGTCCATTTAGCCGATTCTAACCGCTGGTCTCCTGGCTACGGCCACCTTCCTTTCGATCAAGTCTGGACGGCACTTGCGGCGATCGACTACGGCGGCGGCTTGGTGGTTGAAGCCTTTCCCCACCCCAGCGCGGAGGCGCTCCTCGCTTCTTTGGCAACGATCAAGACGCAATGGAGCAAGGGCGGATTGTATGTCGTTCAAGACACTCCTTGAAAGAGGGTATGCGCTTTACGACCGGTCGGTGCACGAAGCGAGAGGGGTCACGTTCGCTCTTGTCCGAGGAGGGGATAGAAAGCAGCTCTTCCTCTCTGAGGGGCTCTCGGCGTTCTCCGGGGAGGTCTTACCGGAAGGGGGATTTCTCTGTCCCCTAACGGTTGAGAACGCTCTCGCCCTCCAGGGGATATTCCCTTGGCTTTCGCCCCGTCGAACTCCGGAAGGAGAAGCGAGCTTTGGTTTTGGAGACCGCCTCGGGCTGGGTACACCAGGGCATATCCGTGCTCTCGTAGGCGCAAAGGTCTTCCCCGTGCTGGTCCAGCAATCGGTCCGGGAGAACGCCCGCACCGGCCGCACCTTCGAGGAGGTGCTGGCCAAAGGCATATTCGGAGCCTTTCAGGAAGGGTACGAAGCCGGTTTCGGCGCTGATGCCGATCACCTGAAACAGATCGAGGATGCCCTGTATGCCGCGGATATTGGCTACACGTTCTTCACCTGTGATCCTGGGGATTACGTGGTCGCTGCGGAACGCTTGTCCTCGCAGGAGGTTAAAGACCGATTCACTCACCTTCCGGAATCCGAAACGTTCCGTCGGGAGTACCTCGGACCATCCTTCAAGATAGACGGGTTGGGAACGCTATGCTTCTCCGAGGAGGAGCTTGCCCGCGCCGCAGTAAAGTACGGCGGAGCGGTAAGTTTCGCTACTCGAATGTACCACGCCCTGGCCGAGCGCCTCCCGCACGGGTTCGACTACGAGGTCTCTGTGGATGAGATGGAGACACCCACGACTTGCTTGGAACACCTGTTTGTGGCTCACGAGCTTCGACGGCGTGGGGTGGACTTCGTGAGCCTCGCCCCGCGATTTGTGGGAGCGATGGAGAAGGGAGTCGATTGGAGGGGCGACCTGGAGGTGTTCTGCAGGGAGCTTCGAGCGCACGCCGCCATCGCTCGCGATATGGGCTCGTACCGATTGAGCCTCCACTCCGGGTCGGACAAGTTCACCCTGTACCCACTCCTGGCGGAAGAGACTAAAGGCTTGTGGCACGTGAAGACTGCGGGAACGAGCTACCTTGTTGCCCTGGAAGTCGCCGCCCATCGAGCTCCTGCCCTTTTCCGTAAGATCGCGGACTTCTCGATATCTCAGTTCTCACATGAGCGGGCGAGTTACCATATCTCGGCCGATTCTTCCCTCATTCCACCGCTGGAAGGGCTATCTGATGACGAGCTTCCGAAGATTATCGAGGAGCACAATGGGCGACAGGTGCTACACGTGGCCTTCGGATCGGTTCTACAAAATCCATTGGGGGATGAACTGCGCCTTGTGCTCGATGAATGGGAAGAGGAGCATTACGAGAGACTGGCCCGGCACCTGGGCCGGCACCTGGAAGGATTGGGGGTGAAAAGCGGTGGATGAACTGAAAGGGAAGATTGCGGTAATCACTGGTGGGGCAGGCGTGCTCTGCACGGCAATCGCAGAGGGCTTAGCGCAAGAAGGGGTCAAGATCGCCCTCTTGGATATCAATGAGGAGAAGGCCGAAAAGGTCCTGGATCTAGTTCGCGCCACAGGGAGTGAGGGGCTGGCCGTGAAGACGAGTGTTCTCTCCCGTAAGGACCTTGAACAGGCAGCGGAGAAGATCCTCTCCACATTTGGGCGGGTGGACATCCTTATCAACGGAGCGGGGGGTAATTCTCCCAAAGCGACCACAGGTCCGGATCAATCCTTCTTCGACTTACCTGAGGATGGAGCGCGGTTCGTATTCGATCTCAACTTTATGGGCACCTTCCTCACAAGCCAGGTCTTTGGAAAGCTCCTGGCGAAACAAAAAGAGGGCGTAATCCTGAACATCGCGTCGATGAACGCCATCCGCCCCCTCACGCGCATCCCAGCCTATTCGGCGGCGAAGGCTGCTGTGACCAACTTCACCCAGTGGCTTGCGGTCCACCTTGCACAGAACTATTCCCCGAGGATCCGCGTCAATGCGATCGCTCCGGGGTTCTTCCTGACAGCGCAGAACCGCTTCCTCCTTCAAGATAAAGAGGGGAATCTGACCCCAAGAGGAAGGCAGATCATCGACCACACGCCGATGGACCGGTTCGGAGAGCCGGCCGATCTGGTGGGTACGGTCCTCTGGCTCGTTTCCCCGCTCTCCCAGTTTGTGCACGGGATCGTCGTTCCAATCGACGGCGGCTTCTCCGCCTACTCAGGGGTGTAGAGAGAGATGAAGAACGTTGTCATTGCCCAGTCGGGCGGCCCGACCGCGGTGATCAACTCATCTCTTCTCGGGGTGGTGGAGACCTGCCAGAGTTATCCGGAGCGCTTCGGGCGAACCTACGCCGCCTATCACGGGATCGAAGGGGTTCTCAAAGAGGAGCTTCTCGACCTGTCGGCACAGCCCGAACAGGAACTCAAGTTGTTGTGTACCACACCGGCGGTAGGAGCGATCGGAACCTGTCGCTACAAGGTAAGACCGGAGCAGATCGAAGACCTTGAGCGGATTGTCGAGGTCTTTCGTGCCCATGAGATCGAGTTCTTCTTCTATATCGGCGGGAACGACTCGATGGATACGGCGCAAAAAGTGAGCGAACTCGCACAGAAGCGCGGGTTGGATCTAGTCTGCGTAGGTGTACCAAAGACGATCGACAATGACCTTGGCGACCAAGAGTTCAGAGTGGTCGATCATACCCCAGGGTACGGTTCGACCGCTCGGTACTGGGCGCACATGATCCAGAACCTAAACGAGGAGAACCGGGGCTCCTCTCGCTCCGACCCGGTGTTGGTCGTCCAGGCGATGGGGCGGCGGATCGGCTTCATCCCGGCCGCGGCGCGCCTCGCCGATCCCGAGCGCGAGATGCCGCTGCAGATATATCTTCCCGAAGCGGAATGGAACCTGCAAGAGCTCCCAGGGAACGTGAACCAGGAGCTGCGGCGCTCCGGACGGGTGATCGTCGTGGTGAGCGAGGGGTTCAACGTCGGAAATCTCGGAGAGAGTAAAGACTCGTTCGGGCACACGCAGTTTAGCGCGAGTGAGATGTCAGTGGCTCAGGTCGTCGTCAACTACCTGAACCGAAATGGGTTGGCCGTTCGTGGAGCAGCGCGCGGGCAGATCCCTGGGACAGACCAGCGCGATTCGATCCTTTCCGCTTCTACAGTCGATCTGCAGGAGGCTTATTCCGTCGGAGAACAGGCGGTGAAAATCGCCGTTACCAAAGGAACAGGGTACATGGCAACGATCGTGCGTAATCCGGGATCGGACTACGCTGTCTCCTACGGTAAGGTCCCCTTAACCGATGTGGCAAACTCCGAGCGGGTCTTCCCCAAGGAGTGGATCGCGCCAAGCGGGATCGACGTTACCGATGAGTTTCTGCGCTACGCTCGCCCTCTCATCGGTGAGACCGGCCCGAACGTCCCTCTTGTTGATGGGTTGCAGCGTTTTTCCCGCCTGAGGCCGATCTTTGCTGAAAAGAAGTGTCCGGGATACGTCCCCTCGGGGTATCGGTGACGGCCCGTCAGACCGTCGCAGACAAGCTGCGACGCTACGGAAACCAATGTAGCGTCGGACCTTGTGTCCGACGTTGAAAGTGAGGGCAGATGGACTATCGTAAGAGATTGGAGGAGTTCAGACCGACTAAGGACTTCCTCGTTTGCATCGATTCCGACGGCTGTGCGTTCGATACGATGGGGATCAAGCAACGGGAGTGCTTCTGCCCGTGGATGATCGCCTACTTCGGCCTTCAACCGGTGGCACAGGCCGCGCGGGAGTGTAAGGAGTTCGCCGATCTCTTCTCGAAGACCCGGGGAGCGAACCGCCATATCACGATCAAGCGGATCCTGACTGAGCTCCTTCCCACTCATCCGCAGGTACAGGCGCGCGGGTTCAATGTGCCGCAGTTTTCTCATTACTTTGCGTGGGTGGATGATCCCAGGAGCCTGCTTTCCAACGACGGGCTGAAGCAGGCGCTCGATGGTGGCGCAAGCGAGGAAGCAAGACAGGAGCTACAGCACGTCCTCGCGTGGTCCGAGCGGGTCAACTGGGCCGTCAAGGAGATCGTGCGTGGCATCCCGCCGTTCCAGTATGTGCGCGAGTCTCTTGTGAAACTGCAGGATCGTGCAGACGTGGTCGTGGTCTCGGCGACCCCGATTGAGGCCCTCAAGCGCGAGTGGAGGGAGCACGATGTGGCCCGCTACACCGCGCTCATCTGCGGTCAGGAGATGGGAAGCAAAGAAGAGCATATCGCAGCCATAGCAAGGCACTACTCCGATAACCACGTGGTGATGATCGGCGACGCTCCTGGGGATCTGCGGGCCGCCAAGTCAAACGGTGTCTTGTTCTATCCTGTCATCCCCGGGGAGGAGGAGGACGCTTGGAAGCGGTTCGCCGATGAGGCGATGGAGCGGTTCTTCTCGGGAAGCTACGCCGGACGATATGAAGAGGAACTCATCGCGCGGTTTGACCGAGCGCTCCCTGAGTTGCCGCCGTGGGAGGTGAAAGCGTGAACCGTGCCGATTTCGGCGTTATCGGTCTGGCAGTGATGGGCCAGAACCTGGTTTTGAACGTGGAGGGCCGAGGGTTCACGGTTGCGGTCTACAACCGCACCGCGGAACGCACTCAAAGATTCATCAAAGAACACGGCATAGGGAAGAAGATCGTCCCTGCCTACTCTCTGGAGGAGTTCGTAGGAACGCTCTCTCGTCCCCGCAAGATCCTGCTCATGGTCAAGGCGGGAGCCCCAACGGACGCGGTCCTCGATCAACTCTTCCCCCTCCTCAACAAAGGGGACATTGTGATGGACGGGGGCAACTCCCACTACGAAGAGACCGAGCGACGTCTCACCTCTGCTGAGGAACGAGGCCTTTGCTACCTTGGCGTGGGGGTCTCCGGTGGGGAATCGGGTGCGTTGCACGGCCCGTCCATCATGGCCGGAGGTAAGGCCGAGGGGTACAAAGAAGTGGAGGGCATCCTCACGAAAATCGCGGCGCAGGGACCACAAGGACCGTGTTGTGCCTACTTTGGTCCCGGATCATCTGGACACTATGTCAAGGTGATCCATAACGGGATTGAGTACGCGATCATGGAGGCGATCGCCGAGGCGTACGACCTGATGAAACGGGGACTCGGGATGACGCCGGACGAGATGGCCGACGTCTTTGAAGCCTGGAACGCCGGAGAGCTCGGCGGTTACCTGTTTGAGATCACGGAGCGGATCCTTCGTCATCCCGACAGCGAGACGGGAAAAGCCCTCGTCGAGTCGATCCTCGACACCGCAAAGCAGAAGGGGACGGGCAAGTGGTCTACACAATCCGCCCTTGATCTGGGAACCCCATCACCAACGGTCGCCATGGCTGTCTTCGCGCGTGCCCTCTCCGGTCTGAAGGAAGAGCGAGTCGCGGCCGAGAAGATCCTTCCAGGACCCCCAGGACCCGTAGAGCAGTTCCCTGCCTCGCACAAGGCATTTGTGCAAGACCTACACGGCGCGGTTACGCTCACGGTGCTGACGGCCTACGCGCAAGGGTTGCGCCAACTGCGAGATGCCTCCGTAGAGCGTGGCTACAACCTGGATCTTGCCGAGGCGGCACGTGTGTGGATGGCCGGGTGCATCATCCGGGCAAAGCTGCTCGTACCGATCGAGAAAGCCTTCCGAGAACAACCGGATCTCCCTCTTCTCCTCCTGGCAGAGCCGTTCCTCTCGCTGTGGAAGGAGCATCACCCGGCTTTGCGTAAGGTGCTGATTCAGGCCCACGAGCATGGGATCCCGGTGCCGGTGATGAGTTCCGCTCTCGACTTTGTCGATGGATACCGAACAGGACGTCTTCCCGCAAACCTCCTGCAGGCTCAGCGCGACTTCTTTGGCGCTCATACCTATCAACGGATCGACAGAGAAGGTACGTTCCATACGGAGTGGGAGGAAGCCTGATGTTCTCCTTCGTTCCTGGCCGAACGATCACCGATTCCGAGATCAAGGAGCAGTTGGGAGAGGCTTTGCAGGGGATACCCGTTCGAGGAAAGCGGGTCTTGATCATCATTCCCGATAACACCCGCACCCTTCCCATGCCGATCCTGTTTGCGACGCTCTGTGCAGCGTTCGCTCCTCAGGTGGAGAACCTGACGTTCCTTGTCGCCTTGGGAACCCACCCTCCCCTCACGACCGAGCAACTCGATCAGCACCTCGGACTGGGGTGGGCAGAACGTCCTAGGGTACAGGTCGTTCAGCACGAATGGGATAACCCAGGCGCACTTGCTCAAGTGGGGACGATCGACAAGGACGAGATGAGAGAGATCTCACACGGGCTCCTCGTTGAAACGGTACCAATAGAGATCAACAAAGCGGTTCTCACCCATGACCTCGTCTTCATCCTCGGGCCGGTCTTCCCCCATGAGGTGGTGGGCTTTTCCGGGGGGCACAAGTACTTCTTCCCCGGCGTATCTGGGCCGGAGATCGTGCACCAGTCGCACTGGTTGGGGGCTTTGATCACGAGCCCCAAGACGATCGGCCACAAGGATACACCAGTGCGGGCGATGATCGAGAAAGCGGCGACAATGGTTCCCACGCCTTGCTTGGGGATTATGCTCGTCATGCGCGGACACGATCTAAAGGGTCTCTTCCTCGGGAAGGTTGAGGACGCCTGGTCAAAGGCGGCGGATCTCTCTGCCAAGGAGAACATCGTCTGGGTCGAGCGCCCATTCAAGACCGTGCTCTCCATGGCTCCAGCGATGTATCAGGAGTTATGGACAGCGGGGAAATGCATGTACAAGCTGGAGCCAGTTGTAGAAGACGGAGGTAAAGTCATTATCTATGCTCCTAACCTACGCAAGATCTCAGTCACTCACGGCGATCTCATCCGCGAAATCGGTTACCACACCCGGGACTACTTCCTCAGCCAGTGGGACCACTTCAAGGATGTTCCCGGCGCGATTCTCGCTCATTCAAGTCATGTTCGGGGGATCGGAACCTATAGGAATAAAGTGGAGTACGACCGAATTGAAGTGATTCTCTCCACGCAAATTCCAGAGACCACCTGCCGGGCTATCAATCTGGGCTACTTAAACCCGAACGAAGTCGATCTCGACCACTTTGCCAACCGTCAAGACGACGGGGTTCTACTTGTACCAGAGGCAGGGGAGATCCTCTATCGATTGGCCGATGGATCGGTCCCTGATATCGACCTTCTGTAATCATCACTGCGGCTTCCCCCTTACAAATCTTGGCTTAATAGCTCCTCTTGACACGCGAGGGAACGCTCGTTATACTTCCACCCTTGGTTGACAAGCGTGATGATGATGGGCGCCAAAAGGCGCTCATAATGATTCTTAGGTCCTCTGATGAGGACTAAGCCAGTCACTACCAAACATACAGAGAGGGGAGCTTTAAGCCGCGAGATGAAGATCGAAAGACGGCGAGTCCGCGACGAGGTGTCAGCCAAACTGGGGTTTACAACCCAACCGGATGAGGTTCAAGCAAGCTATTTTACCTCCTTGGTAGCGTAGCTCTCATCCAGAAGGCTGCCGTTCAACTCGGCATGGGCAAGGGAAACCGGCTCCCCTCTTCCCTCCTTTTACTGCTCCTTTAACTTAATTAGAATATCGACCGCCGCTGTGTGCTTCCCTACGATGAACGGATTTAGATCTACTTCCTCGATCGATGGAAGATCAAGGCACAATTGACCTAAGCGGTGCAGAGCACCCGCCAGCGGACCAAGCTCAACCGGGGGCTGCCCACGGAAGGCTTCAAGGAGAGGGAAGGCGCGGATCGACCTGATCATTCGCTCCGCCTGGTCGACTGACACCGGAGCGACTCCAAAGGACACGTCCTTCAGCGCTTCCACCAGCGTCCCGCCGACGCCAAACATGAGCACCGGACCGAAGGAGCGGTCACGTTTCATCCCCAGGATTAGCTCCCTCCCAAAGAGAGCCGGCTGCAGGAGGATCCTTCCGCGGTGCAACCTCTCGCTGGCGATCAGTCCTATCAAGTGGTCAATGGCGCGATGCAAGTCCTCCCCATTGGCGATTCCAGGGATCACCGCGCCGCGTTCGAAGCGATGGAAGAGCCCGGGGGAGTCAACTTTGGCCATAAGTGGAAACCCGACCTCCTTGAGAAAGGGTGCAGCTCCCTCAACGTCTTTGACGTAGGTGTAAGGACAAACAGGGAGCCCGTAAGCAGAAAGGATCTCAGCGCTCTCGTAGAAGTAGAGAGCACAACGTCCCTCACTGCGCGCTTTCTCGACAAGGCGCAGTGCCCGCTCACGATCAGGTTTCGGACCCATGTCAACCGACCGCCTCTCACTCCGCAGCTCCCCCAGCCGGCAAAGAACGCTGAGAGCATCGACCGCGGCTTCGGGCATGGTGTAGGTAGGGATCTTCTCCCGCGCGAGCCGCTCGATAAACCGAGCGGCAGCCGCGCCGTGGCTTAGTGTACAAACGATGACTGGCTTATCCGGAGCCTCTGCAATTGCGCGTAGGATTCCCTTGGCCACTGCCTCGGTCGGTTCCTCGAGGATCAGTGGGGGACGAAAGATGACGATGACTGAGTCGGCAGCTGAGAGGGCTATACGCAGAGCTTGCTCGTAGTCTGAGGAATCAGCGGTGGCGATCATATCGATCGGGTTCCCTAACCCGGCCTCTGGAGGGAGGAAGGAAGCAAGCTTCTCCTTAACCGCAGCTGGAAGTGATGGTACCTCAATCCCGGCCCGCTCACAGGCATCAGCAGCGATGATCCCCGCGCCGCCTGCATTCGTGAGGATCACCGTCCTGCGCCCCCGAGGGATATGCCCTCTCTCCAGTGCTCGCAGAGCAGTGAGTGTCTCCTCAATCGAAGAGACGCGGATCGCTCCACACTGGTTCAAGAAGGCGTCCACAATTGCGTCAGAACTGGCCAAGGAGCCAGTGTGGGAGGCGCTCGCCGCCGCGCCCGCCTCAGTCCGACCGGCCTTCAACACGACGATTGGCTTCTTTTGTCCAACCTCCTCCACCAAGCGGCGGAACTCCACTGGATTGGCGAAGCTCTCTAGATAAAGGAAGATCACCCGAACGCGACCGTCCGCTGCCAGGTAGGCGAGAAAATCGTTCTCCGATAGACCAGCACGATTCCCTAGGTTGATGAACAGGGAGACCCCCAGGCCCATCTCCTCGAAGAACTCGAGCACCGTCTCCCCCAGGGATCCACTCTGAGAGATGAAGGCGATATCGCCACTTGTCGGAAACCAGCGGGAGAAGGAGGCATTCAACGACGCCCCCGGCGAACTGTTGATGATTCCCATGCAGTTTGGTCCAACCACATTTAAGTGATAGCGTTGCACTAGTTCCTTCAACCTTGCTTCCCGTCCACTCCCCTCCTCTCCGCTCTCCTTGAATCCAGCGGTGACAATAACAAGGTTATGGATCCCCGCCTTCCCGCAACGCTGCACTACATCCAGCACAAGATCTCTATTTACAGCAAGCACGGCCAGATCTGCCCCACAAGGGAGTGCATCGACCGATTGAAAGCAAGGGAACCCCTCAACCCTGTCGTACTTTGGGTTCACCGGGTAAATCTTCCCACGGTACCCACAGCGCACGATGTTACGCAGGATCTCACCCGCTACCGAACCCTGGCGCGGACTCGCCCCCACAACAGCAACCGAGCGAGGACAAAGGAGCGAGGAGAGATCCCTAGACATGGGATTTCATGCCCCACATAATCAACCAGACAAGCCCCAACGCTACGATGAGGTCCCCGATGCTGAATGCGGCGGCCAAGGGGATCCCCTCGGGCAGGTAAAGAAAATCCCCCAAGACGTTGAGTCGCGTTTCCTCACTCATCAGTATGATATTCCCCGCCCACCCTTCTTCTATTAGGTGAGTGACTAGCTCGTGGCTCCCGGCCCGGGAAAGGGCTGCCTGTGAGGATGGCATATACCCACCGTTTACCGCAATTGTAAGCAGGTTCAAGAACGCTCCTAAGCCAATAAAGAGGAGAGGAAACGTGCGATAATTAAGTGCAAGGAACAGGAAGACGAGACCGTAGGAAAGAAGATGAAGTTGCGTTGTCGCGTACGAAAGGAGGGGACGGTCGCCAAACAAGGGAAAGATAAGCAGTTGAATCAACAGAGCGACGACGATCAACCCCCAAAATCGCAGTCGAAGGGAGGCAAGATATGCGATCCGCCCTCTACGCAGGTATCCTAGAATCACGCCTATGAAGACCGCACCGATAAGCAACATGGAACTAAATCAGAGTCTACCTACCGTGAAGGAATGCTGCAACAGAGCCTCCTATCTCATGTGCGTTGGGAAGTGATCACGCGCAGGAGGGCATCAGCGACGATCGGATCAAGGTCTCTTCCTCTCGATTTTTTGATGCTCTCGACAACCTGTTCGTGGGTGAATGCCTTGCGATAGGGCCTGGAGGTAGTAAGGGCGTTGTAGATATCAGCAGCAGCGATTATCCGCGCGAGGAGAGGAATCTCCTCTCCCTTCAATCCATCTGGGTATCCACTTCCGTCCCAGCGTTCGTGTTCGTGCCGAACCGCATCGGCTACCGGTGTGTAGATCTCCAATCCTTCGATCAACTCTGCGCTGATCAACGGATGCCGCTTCATCACCTCCCACTCCTCCTCCGTGAGCGGGGCGGGCTTAAGGAGGATCGCATCAGGGACTGCAATTTTGCCAATATCATGCACTCGGGCTGCGATATCGATCTTCTCAATCTCCCCCTGCGGAAGCCCCATCTCCTGGCCAATCTTTACAGCGAGTTCAGCAACCTCGCTCGAGTGTACCGCAGTGTAGTGGTCCCGTTCGTCGAGGATGCGGGAGATCTTTTCGAATGTCTTACGCGTTTCGGTCTGAAGTCTCATGTGACTGCGAAACGAGACGTGCACCAAGATCAGAGGGATCAGAATCAAGAAAACGTGCCAAAACGAAACAGAGTAAAGAACCGTGATCAAGAGTGCTAGCACAACTAATGCCATTATCTGAATGAAGAATTCGCGAATCCTTCTTCTGAGTAAGAACATGAAGTTCTTCTGCTCAGTTATAGCAATTATACCCATGACAAAAATTAGATTCAAAAACAAATAAATAAAAGAAGCGGCAACGGCCCAAAGATACTGGGGAATAGTCTGGAGAAGAAGTCTTTGATACCCAACGATAGTAATCACTAGACCACTCAGGGTTATAGCGACGGTGAACTGACTAACATTAAAAGTAATAGGAATAAAAAAGGTATCCCATCCCTTCTTAGTCTCATCCGACCTTAGAAATAGCTCCGACAGGAGCGAGGAACTAAATACTAAGAAGATGCTAAGGGACGGGCCCAGTATGAACAGCGATGCAAGGTGTATCGCTATAGAACTGGACATCTCCATCCGGTAGGCCGGAATCCAGGTTGCGTAGATCTCTGCCAGTACAGCAAGAAAAACAAAAAGGCAGAACAACACCAATTCATCGAGAGAGGCCGGCGTGAGTACATAGACAGCGTATCCCAAGGAAGCAAGGCTCATTACTGTAAGTAAGCCAATAAAGCACCTCGCCCGCCATGCTAGGTTCATATTAACCTCTGCTAAAAAGAAAAGCCCACCCGTGCCCTCTGATCATAACAGAAAAGGCACAGATGGGCTAATCTTTCAATAGGTGACTTACGGATGCCACTTGAAACCGGCGCCAAGTAGCAGCCCGAGCGTGGCAATCATTAACAGGTAATAGATTCCTTTGTTGCCTAGCACCATCTTGAAGAACTTGTTCATTTTGTCGCTCGTATTCGAGCTATATCCTCCCCAT
>JAUWGE010000014.1 GCA_030606565.1 Candidatus Bipolaricaulota bacterium
CCTTTCTCGTTGGTAACGTCCCAGCCTAAGGCTTTGAACAACGGATCGATGAACTCCCGCCGCGCTTGAGTTTCGTTGTACTCGTGGGAGCGATAGGCATCGCGATTGCGTTCAAATCGCTCAATCAGCTTGAGGACTTCCTTAGGCGTGGGCACGTCCCTCCCGTCTTTCTGCACTTATGTCAATAAGTAATAGTTTATAACGACCCACAGGACTGGACAAGTGAGGAAATGGGGGGCCGGGCGGTGATCGGCGGAATTTCTGGAGTCTGATCTTCCCTTTCGGCATTTCTCGGAATTCGAGGGACATAAAACTTATTTCAGGCTGCTCCTTGAGGAATCATGGTATGCGTTTCCGGAATTCACACGGTAAGGTCAGCTACCCCGCTTCCCGAAGTGCCCTGAGGCCGCGACGAAGGCTCATTTGCTGGCCGTACATCAGTAGGCCCGCTCGGAAGACCCGTGCCGAACCCCACAACAACACGATGCCCCCAAGCAGGGTCACGGCCAAGAATGCTGGGGTCAGATGCTGTATCGCCTGTCAAAATGTACGAGACCTTTCCTTTTGCAGGCAGAGGGCGCGCGTAGGGCACAGAGGAATTGAGAGATCCGAAGATCGGATGAGTGAGAGATTGAGATGCCAAATCACTCAATCCCTCACTCGCTAAATCACTCAATCTCTTTCTCAAGCTCCGCGATCTCCGCGGTAAATGCTTCTGTCTCGTGAGGAAAAGTACGCAACATCCGCCGAATTTAGCGCGACAGCGCTCCTTTGACGAGATCCTTTCCCACCTTCCATAGGCCGCCGGGGAAGCGGTGCGCGTCGGCGAGCACCTTATCGAGTGCGTCGAGGGCGTAATCGACCTCCTTCTCGCCGATGACGAGAGGCGGTAGGAACTTGACGATGTTCACCCGGTGTCCGGAGACCTGAGTGAGGAGATGGTGATCGTGCATCAAGCCCATCACTACCATCTGGGCGAAGAGGCCTTCTTGCACCTTCTCCAACGCGGTCCACCCTCCTTTCAGCTTGAGCGATTTCGGCGGACCGAACTCGATAGCCACCATCAGTCCCTTCCCGCGCACGTCCTTCACCATCTCGTAGCGGTCCTTCAATCGTTCGAGCCCGGCCAGGAACCGCTCCCCCATCCGGGCGGCGTTTAAGATCAGATCCTCCTCTTCCAATATCTCAAGCATCGCCAGCCCCGCCCCCATTGCGAGTTCGTTCATCCCGAAGGTGTTGGAGTGAACGACCGCGCGTTCGAGCCCAGAGAAGACCTTTTTATGAATCTCCCGCCGCAGGAGGATCGCCCCCACTGGGACGAAGCCTCCGCTCAACGCCTTAGAGATAGGAACGATGTCTGGCGAAATTCCCCAGTGCTCACCGCAGAAGAACCTCCCTGTCCGGCCGAGTCCCGCCTGGACTTCATCAGCAATGAACAGAGTCCCATATTGATGACAGAGCCGCTGCGCTTCCAGGAGGAACTTGTCGTTTGGTATATAGACCCCCTTCCCCTGAATCGGTTCGGCGATGAACGCCGCCACGTCCCCTTTCTTCAGTTCGCGCTCCAGGACGTCGAGATCGTTCATCGGAATCGGCGTCGCCGGAAGGAGTTCCCCAAACCCGGAGGTGAAGTGCTCGCTCCCGTTGACCGATAGTGCTCCCAGTGTCAGGCCGTGGAAAGCATAATCCAGATACAAGAATCGCTTACGACCGGTCGCCGCACGGGCGAACTTCAGCGCCCCCTCGACCGATTCGGCCCCGGAGTTGGTGAAGAAGACCGCGTCGAGCCCGGGATAGCTCGCCTTTCCCATCCGCGTTAATCGCTCCGCTAATAGACCCGCAAGCAAAGGACAGTCCATCTGAATCAGGTTTGGTCGATCTAAGTCAAGTAGCTCACGCAAGACCCGTTTGATTTTGGGGTGGTTTCGTCCCAGGTGGAAAACGCCATACCCACCGAGGAAGTCCAGATACTTGTTTCCATCCTGATCGTGAAGGTAAGCACCCTCGCCTTTAGTATAGACCTTATCATAGCCGATTATTCGTAGCACCCGGACAAAGGCCGGATTGATGTATTTCCTGTGTAGATCGTAGTTCTCTCCATTGTGCTCCGCGAGAAGCTGGGCAATCTCCATCATGCCACCTCCACTTGGATCTTAGCGCCCCTGGCTGGAATTGTAAAATCCCTTTCCCTTGACTTGTAAAGCCCAATCCGCTAAAGAAGAGGTTTGAGGATCACATCATACAAGGAGGAGGTAACGTGAGAAGCCGATACTTCTATTTAGCGGCATATTGCTTGATCTTTTGCAGCGTCCTGCTCACCCTGCCATTTGCTGTTCCGCTGGTCAGCGGTAACTCCGCTATCCAGTCCATCGCGCAGGGTGACCAAGCCTACAACCAGCGATTCGATATCGAAACTGATGAGCCTATGGAGTTCCTCAAGGCTTATAAACCCCATATCGAAAGAGCTATCGGCTACTATGCGATTTCTATACAAGATCCAAGCACCCTGTCGATCCAATCTCAGGCCTATGTGTACAACCGCCTTGCTCAGCTCAATTATGAGCTTGCCAAGGTCTTGATCTTAGAAGAGGGTAAAGAGCAAGAGATCACGGATGCACTCGTCCAAGGTAAGGAATACGGGTTTATGAGCCTCGAGCTTCACTCAGGCTTTGACAGAGAAAGGTTCATTGATACCCTCAACTGGGTCAAAGATGTGGCTGCCCTGGTGTGGACAGCGGACTGCTGGGGAACATGGCTTGGGTATAATCCAATAGAAGGTTTATGGAATCTCTCCAAAATCAAGAAGATGTACGAGCAAGCTATAGCAGTAGATGAGTATTTCTGGGGCGGTAGTAGTCATAATGGACTAGGGGCACTTCTTGGAACAACGCCGAGCATGCTCGGTGGAGATCCGCAGGAGGCCCAAGTGCAGTTTAAAAGAGCATTGGAAATCGATCCCTATTATCTCCCTCCCTCAGTTGTCTATGCTGAAAGCTACGGTTTCACTCATTCCTTTGGCACCCGGAATGGCATCCGCAACCGGCAGCTTATAGAGGAGCGGTTGACTTTCGTCACTGAAGCTCCGGTGGGCGAAGAAAGGCCTTTCTGGAACTGGGAGGCCAAAGCCGAAGCCGAGCTTCTATGGCTGGAATTGGAAAGATTCTCTCGATGAGGATTTCGACAGACAGGACCCAGCGACCGTTTTACAATACGCTTTCCCTCGACCGGGTAAAGCGATACGCTCACCAGGGCTAGGTGCAGACGTAGCCGTTATCGTGAAACCAGTCAACGGCTTTTCGAAGCGCACCCTTGGCCGAGGTCCGAGGGAAACCGAGCTCGCGGATCGCCTTGCCGGGATCGTAGTACATGTAGTGACGGGACATGCGGATCGTGTCCGGAGTCATGCGCGGCGTAGCTCCCGTAATCTTGCAGAAGGCGGCGTTTAAGTACGACAGCCCAAGGATCGGATAGTAGGGGATCTTCGTGTGTGGTACGGGGATTTCGGTGATCTTAGAGAGGAGCCCAAGGAGCTCGCCCATCGTCATATCCTCCCCACCGAGAATGTAGCGCTCGCCGATCCGTCCCTTTTCAGCAGCGAGGAGGTGTCCAAGTGCCACGTCCTCAACGTCGACCACGTTCATCCCAGTCTCCACGTATGCGGGAATACGGTTATTGAGAAAGTCGAGGATCGTCTGGCCTGTCGGGGTCGGCTTGATGTCGCGCGGGCCGACCGGGAATGAGGGATTGACAATCACCACGGGAAGGCCGCTACGGGCGTAGTCGAGAGCAATCTGTTCGGCACGGTACTTGCTCTTCTTATAGTCACCGACGATCTTTCCGGGGTCGACCGGCGTCTCCTCAGTCACAGGTTCCTTCCCCTCGGGGACCGCCAGAGTGGCGACCGAGCTCGTGTACACAATACGTTCTACGCCCGCTTCCTTTGCGACCTCAAGAACGTTACGGGTCCCCTCAACATTTACCCGATAGATCAGCCCAGGCTCACGGACCCAGAAGGAGTAAAGGGCAGCAGCGTGAAAGACCCGTTTGCACCCCCGCACTGCTCGACGCAGGGAGTCGATATCGGTGATGTCCCCTTGAACAAGCTCGATCTCAAGGCCGTCCAGGTTGCGCGTATTTGCGCCCTTACGGACGAGCGCGCGGACCTCATAGTCGGCTTTTAACAACTCCCACACGATGCTTGAACCGATAAACCCCGTTCCACCAGTAACAAATGCCCTCAGAACAAACCCCCTTTCCAGCGATCGCTCAAATCGCGCGAGGGACAATCGCGGTTCTTCTGCGTCCTGGCTCAAGTTACAATAACGACAAGATCATTTCCAATTATATGGGATGTGCTTCCTATGAAACGAGGCTCTCTCACACTCGTATCACTGCTTGGGGTCGCACTCCTTGTCTCTGGCTGTTCTTTAGTTTAGGCATGATCGACTACGCGGGAACAATCATGCGATTAACCTATCAGATGAGGATTGCGCACGAAAAGCGGCCTATCCTTGATGTCCTGGCGACACTTAACCCTTAAGGATCAAGAATTACTCTTCTTGGATTCGGTAAACGGTGTTCCCATTACGGGGAATGTTCGCTGGCCATTCCTCCTCGGCTTGGGGAAGGGTCACCAACAGACCAACCTCGCTCCCTCCGCCAACTTCCGTCACCGCTTTGTGTTCGACCTCCAGTGACTCAACCGTCTGCTCGATATAGGTGTGCGGACCTCTGATACAGAGCCGGTCGCCCACTTTGAGTGTCTGACCTGCGTGAATCTTTACCGCGGCTACGCAGATCCTCTGAAAGAAATCGGTGACTCGTCCAATCTCAATCTCCGCGTGCGCCATGTGCACCGCCTCCTTCCGCACGTAACAAACTCTCCTCTACTTCATCCTTCATCACCCTACGCAGGAAAGGCAGGAAAGTCAACACGGCAGACAAGCAAGAGAGATAATGGGCGAAGCAGGGCTCGAACCTGCGACCTTTCGGATGTGACCCGAACGCTCTTCCAACTGAGCTATTCGCCCAATATTCTTTTTTTATTCTAGCGAGCCTAAGGCGGGGAATCAAGCATCAAATTCCGCATTCCCCAGTAGGCCAGTCAGGCTCTCCCCCGCCCGCTTCCTCGTGATTTCCACCAGTCCGAGACCGGTGATGTCGATGAAGTCTGTCGGAACTCGATCCTTTTTAAACTCTTCTTTGACTTTGTTGACCACCTGCTGCTCATGACGTTGGGTCTCCATATCCACAAAGTCAACCACGATAATCCCGCTGATCTGCCGCAGGCGCAACTGTCGCGCGATCTCCTGTGCTGCCTCCAGGTTCGTGTTCAGAATCGCCGCCTGTTGGTTGCGGTGCCGCACATCCGCCCCTGTATTGACATCGATCGCAGTGAGGGCTTCGGCTTCATCAATTACTAGAAACCCACCGCCAGCGAGGTTGACCCGACGAGAGAGGGTCTCTTGAATCTGTTCCTCCACGCGAAAGTGTTTGAAGAGGTGAGTTTTATCCTGATGCAGGCGGATACGATCTTTGTACTCCGCCATCTGCATGTAGTCAAGAAAATAGAGGATTTTCTCCTGAAAAAACTTCGAGTCGACAATCACCTCATGGACGTCGGGAAGAAGTCGATCACGAAGGATCGTTTGCACCAGCCCCATCGTCTTATGCAATAGTTGCGGAGCCGACGAATTACGGGCTGCCTCCTGAATCCTTTTCCAGGTTTCAGCAAGGAGCCGGTAGTCGCGCTCCAGATCCTCCTTACTCGCTCCCTGCGCGGCTGTGCGGGCGATCATCCCCTCGCCATTCCTCTTTAACCCACGCGCGATCCGCCGAAGGCGACGCTGGTCCCGGACGTTCTCGATCCGGCGAGAGACACCGAGGCGGTCCTCCGTAGGAAGTAATACCCAGTACCGCCCGGGGAGGCTGATCTTTGTCGTCCCCTGTGGGTTCTTTGAACCTATCCCACCACGCCTCACCTGCAAGATCAAAGTCTGACCAGAACGGAGGATCTTATTGATTGGCGCCGCTCCATGCCACGGCTTAAACCCACAGCTCAAAAGCATTGCATCATTGATCTCCCCTTGGGAGAGGAACAAACTCTTCTTCTCGCCAACATCGACAAACGCCGATCCCAAACCAGGAAGGACATCTTCCACCCTCCCTTTATAGACATTCCCAACGATCTTTTCCTGCGTCGGGTGTCCGTAGTAAATCTCCATTAGTCGGTCGTCCTCCAGGATTGCCACGCGCGTACGCTTGGCCTGCTGATCGGATGAATCGACCGATATCAGAATCCTTTTTCCTTTAATTTGGTCACCTTCTTTTCCTCATCGAGTCCTGCCAGAATCTTGGCAAATCGTTTCCCATTTCTCGGATCTACTATCTTGGGTGCAATCTCGAGGAGCGGAACCAGGACGAACCGCCGTTCGTGCATGCGCGGATGCGGGATCTCCAACCCCTCTTCGCGGACTACCTGCCCCTTATATAGGAGCACATCAATATCAAGCACGCGCGGTCCGAACCGAAACGTCTTTTTCCTACCCCTCTCTCTCTCGATCCTCTTGCACAGGACGAGAACCTCCCGTGGCATGAGGTTCGTCCGACCAGCGACGACCGCGTTCAAGTACCACGGTTGCTCAATAAGGCCAACCGGTTCGGTTTCATAGAGAGAAGAACGTCGTCGTACAGTTACACCCCCGTTCTCAAGCGCGGCGATCCCCCCCTCAATATGTAATCTACGCTCTCCGATGTTCGATCCGAGGCAGAGGAAGACCCATTCCGTAATTACCTCCGCTCCTTGATCAACTCGATTGCAGCACATGCCACCTTCCCTAAGCCCGGTGGGCTGAGCTTCTGCACCCGTACCAGTATCCTCAGTATCTTGGGGAACCGCGCAAGCAGACCGTTTGCGATCGCATCGGCAAAGGACTCGATGAGAAAATATTGTCGTGTCCGATTGATCCCGCGAACAGTGCTTACTATCTTGCGGTAGTCAATACTATCCTCTAAACGATCGCTGCTTGTGACCTTCTCAAACTTCCCTTCCAATTCAAGATCGATTCGAAAACAGTTTCCCTTCGTGCGCTCTGCGTCAGTGCAGCCGTGAAAACCGACCAGCTCAATTCCCTCAACAACAAGGCGGACACTTTCTAAGCGAGCTCCCATACCTACCCTTTTCTCTATTGCGAAGAGGAAAGACTTTCAAGAGGGCGCGTTATCGGTAACGATCACTGAGAAGTCCCCAATACGAAGGAACAAACCGGCAAGAGCGCTAAGGAATCCGAGACGATTTCGCTTGAGATCTTCCTCCTTAGCCATTACGAGCACGTCATCAAAATAGCGATCAATCGGCTCCTTTAGTGTAACTAGGCGCTCGATCGCCCCCGCGTAGTCTCCCGTCTTGAAAAAGCGCGTGAGTTGCCCCTCCACCTTCAAGTACTCTCTCCACAGAACCCGTTCGGCCTCTTGCGTAAACAGCTTCGGGTCAAATTGATCAGTCTCGACGGACTTGGTAATGTTACGCACCCGAGAAAACGCAATAACGAGTGACTGAAACGTCTCCCGCTTGCGCCAGGTAGTGAGCACCTGGGCGCGCCGGAGCAGGCGATAGAAGTTTCCCACCTCAGCTGCCGAGACGGCAGCGATCACATCGGCGGGGATATTGCAGTAATGCCTGAGAAATTGGCGGGCACGCTCGGTAAGGAACTTCACTACATTCGACATCTCCACCTTTTGCTCGATCGTCGTGTAGATCTCTTGCGAGACGTGGATGAGGTCAAGAAAGTCGAGGTCGATCCCCTTCGTGGTCGCTAGGTGAATAAGGCCGTTCGCCTGGCGCTTGATCCCGTAGGGATCGCGTGAACCAGTCGGTTCCTCCCCCGCAAGGAGCGCCCCCACTACCGTATCGAGCTTATCCGCCAAGCTGATGACAATACCTACATCACTTTGCGGCAGTTCACCGCCAGAGAATGAAGGAAGATAATGCTCGTGGATGGCCACGGCAACTGTGTCCGGTTCACCGTCGAGACGCGCATAGATCTTGCCTGCAACCCCCTGCAACTCGGGAAATGCTTTCACCAACTCGGTGACGAGATCCGCCTTGCACAGGAACGCAGCCCGATCGACATCGGCAGGGGTTCCTCTTCCTGTACGGATGGCAATCTCACCAGCCAGCGCACGGATCCGCTCCACCTTATCCCATAGCGACCCGAGACGGACATCGTAGATCACCTTGCGTAACTCGCGCACTCGCTCAGCCAATGAACAACGCCGATCTTTGTCGAAGAAGAATTGCGAATCGCGCAGGCGTGCACGCACCACCCGCTCGAACCCAGCACGCACAATCCCTTTCTCATCACGAAGCCCGTCGCGGAACCCCATGAAGTAGGGCGAGGTCCCATCGGAAAGGATGAAGGGAACGAACTTTCCCTCCTCTCGCAGAGTTGCCTGTACCACCTCAACTGGAAGGTTGATGAACTCGGTGGAGACGTGACCGAGAACGGGGGTCGGATGTTCCCCGCCGTTGACGATCCGTCCAAGGAGCTCCCCGTCGATCAGATACTCCCCCTCGAGCTTTCTCGCCGCCTCCTTGAGACTCCCGATAACCGCTTCTTCCCGCGTTTGCGGATCCACCGTAACCAAAGCCTCTTCCAGAGCTGTCTCATATGTCGTTGCGCTCTCAAGGGTGACCTCTTCCTGTTCGAGGAACCGATGTCCACGGGTGACGCGGGAGGCGCGAAGGGTCCCTAAGGTTACAGGGATAACCTCTTTCCCATACAGGCAAACGAGCCAACGAATCGGCCGGAGGAAGGTGATGCCGGAGTTATCCCAGCGCATGCTTTTGCTCGGATGAAGCCGTTTGACCAGTGAAGGAAGGATCTCAGGAAGAAGATCTACTGCCTTGCGGCCGGGGACGGTCTGTCGAGCAAACGCGTAGACCTTGTTCTCAACCTCTACCCGTTCAAGGGCCTCAACCGCTACTCCCTGAGTCTTGGCAAACCCGATCGCCGCTTGCGTTGGGCTCCCGTCAGGATTGAACGCGATCGCCGCTGGTGGGCCCTTTACCTCTTTCACTTGGTCCTCCTGGACTGAAGCGAGATCCCGTACGATAAGCACCAGCCGGCGCGGAGTATAATGAAGATCGACCCGCTTGTAGGCTAGGTGGGCAGCGGAAAATGCCCTCTTAGACTCTGCCTTCAACTCCGCCGCTAAGCGCGGCACCTCCAGCGCAGGCATTTCTTCGGTCCCGATCTCAAACAGCAGGTCAGGCAACGTTCTCTCCTATTTCCAGATAGCCTTTAGCACACCCTTTAGCCAAGTCACGGATGCGCGCGATGAAGCTCTCCCGCTCGGTAACACTTATTACCCCACGCGCATCAAGGACGTTGAACAGGTGCGAGCACTTGAGCGCATAGTCGTAAGCGGGAAAGACTAGACCCACTGCTAGGCTGGCGCGGCACTCCTCCGCACAGAGACCGAACATCTCCTGGATCCGCTCCACATTCGCTGCCTCAAAGTTGTATATCGAGAATTGGCGCTCCTTCTCCCACCACAGCGTTTTGTAGGTAACCTCGTCATTCCATTGAAGACCGTAGGTACTTTCCTTCCCTTGGAGAAGAAGGGCGATTCGCTCCAAGCCATAAGTCAACTCGACTGAAACCGGATCAAGAGTGACGCCTCCCATCTGTTGGAAGTAGGTAAACTGGGTGATCTCCATCTCATCAACCAAGACCTGCCAACCGGCCCCCCATGCACCTAGCGTCGGCGACTCCCAATCGTCTTCAGCAAACTTCACGTCGTGCTCGGCTAATTTCAGCCCCAATTCCTCCAGGCTTGTCAGATAGATCTCCTGAATCCCCGCTGGTGGCGGCTTAAGGACTGTCTGATACTGATGGTGTAATCGTAGTCTAATCGGGTTCTCCCCATAACGGCCGTCAGTCGGTCGCCGACTTGGTTCCACATATCCAACTCGCCATGGACTTGGTCCCAACGCTCCAAAGAAGGTCGCTGGATTGAACGTCCCCGCACCGGTCTCTACATCGTATGGGTGAAGGATCAGGCACCCCTGGTGTCGCCAAAAGTTATGTAACTGGAGGATGATCTCCTGAACGTTCATCCTATTCCTTAGCCGCCCCCTCTTTAGCCGTTCCAGCAAGGACGGCGAATGTCTCCGCATCATGCACTGCAATTTCTGCTAGGATTTTGCGATTCAGACCCACTCCCTGGCGCTCAAGGCTGCCAATGAACTTCGAGTAGGACATTCCATTAAGCTTTGCTGCAGCGCTGATCCGTGTGATCCACAGCCGACGAAAGTCACGCTTGCGCCGGCGACGATCGATGTAGCTATTGCGTAGGGCTTTCATCACCGCCTGCTTGGCGATTCGGTGCGAAGTCCCTCGCTTTCCTTTGAACCCTTTTGCGAGAGCCATGATCTTCTTGCGGCTCTCCTTACGCTTACTTCCTCCACGTACTCGTGGCATCTTCCTCTCCTCCTACCGCCTGACCTAGTCTCCGATCATTTTTTTGATCATCTTTGCCTGTCCGCCAGTAAGCTCCTTCCCTTGCCGCGCTTGGCGCTTAGCCTTCGGCCTCTTCTTGATGTTTTTATGGAAGTAGTTGGACATGTGGTGGAAGAGCTTACCGCTCTTCGACCGTTTGAACCGCTTGCTTGCCCCCCGGTGCGTTTTCTGCTTAGGCATTCCACCTCCTCCTGTTCATCGTTGCTGAGTCGGAACCAATAGCATCTGCAGTACCTTCCCTTTTGCCTTTGGCTGCTCTTCCACCCTGGCAATGTCACTCACCTGCTCGGCGACCCTCGCTAATAGATCCCGGCCGCGAGAGGCATGCACGATCTCGCGGCCGCGGAAGAAGACGCTAATTCGAACCGTGTCTCCGCGACTCAAGAACTCGCGCACTCGCTTCATCTTCGTTTGGAAATCGTGCTCCCCAATCTTGATCGTGAATTTCATCTCCTTCAACCGAGAGCGGCGCTTCTGTTTACGCTCGCGTTTCTCCTGCTGATAGTGGTACTTCCCGTAGTTAACGATCTTGCAAACGACCGGCTGCACTTGGGAGGCTACCTCTACCAAGTCGAAACCGCGCTCCTTCGCCAAAGCGATAGCTGCGTCGGTAGCCATCACCCCGAGGTTCTCTCCCCGCTCGTCGATCACCCGGATCTCAGTCTCACGGATCCGCTCGTTAACTCTTAATTTTCTTTTGACTATAGTCGCCTCCTATCTTGTTTGACGTATTTCCGTCAACTGTATATCTCGATACAGATTGTGCTTTCCAATGTAGGTCGCAACCTGAGGTGGTACCCACTCCTCGAACACTTCTCCATGCTTCACCTGTCGGCGCACCCAAGTGGAGGATAGGTCGACCTCCTCCATATCGATAAAGTGAATCTCCGCAAGGGCGAACGGCGAAGCGGAAAAGGCTTCGCATGAAATCCCGTCTCGCGGTGCGAGAATAAAGGGGACGCTCGCCAGGAGAGCCTTCGGTTCCTTCCACGTCTCGATCTGCAACAATAGATCAGCCCCTACAATGAAACAGATCCCCTGTGGGTAGATCTCCCTCATGGCGCGGATTGTGTCGATCGTATACGAGGGACCCTCACGGTCGATCTCGATCCGTGAGACCGAGAAGTTCCGATAAGGGGCGATTGCTCGCTTCACCATCTCGTAACGGTCCTCCTTACTCACACCATTCTCAACTTCCTTATGAGGTGGGATCCCACTGGGGATAAACACTACCTCCCCCAGCGCAAACTGCTCAAGCGCCTTATCTGCCACAAGCAGGTGCGCATCATGCAGAGGATTGAATGTCCCCCCGAATAACCCTACCCTAGTTTTTAAGCTCAAGTTCCACATCTCCTATGCGAAGAAGATCCCCACTAGCAAACCCCCGCCGATTGAGTTCTCGCAAGACTCCCATCTTCCTTAGCCGCTCGCTTAAGTATTCCCACGCATCGTGGCTGTCGAGGTTCAGCTTTTTCACTAGTCTCTCCACCGCTTCCCCCTCGACGATGAACACGTCCCCATCCCGATCAACTCGGAACCCCTCCTCGCCGTGATAGCGGTAGACACGGCGTAAGGGGGCTGGTTCCTCTTCCTTCACAGTGGCGGCCTGCAAACTACGATAAACCTTCATAATCAACTCGCGTATCCCACGACGGTTTGCGACCGAGATTGGGAGGATCTCCACTCCGTTGGCGGCGAAGCGCTTTCTTGATTTCTCTATCTCTTCGGACCCAAGTAGGTCAACCTTATTCCCGACAACAACCTGCGGCCGCTTCATCAGCGCCTCACTGAACGCAGCCAGCTCCGCGTTGATGTGGTGGTAGTCTTCAAGTGCGTCCCGTCCTTCAAGCATGGCTAAATCGATCATGTGGACTAACACGCGCGTCCGCTCCACATGACGGAGAAAACGATCGCCTAATCCCCTACCAGCGTGTGCCCCTTCGATCAGGCCAGGAATATCAACAGCAACGAACTGGTACTTACCATCAACATCAACTACCCCCAGGTTGGGAACGAGGGTAGTGAACGGGTAGTCCGCCACTTTAGCTCTCTTCGCGGAGATGCATGAGATGAGGCTCGACTTACCAACGTTGGGATAACCGATGATCCCGACGTCCGCAATGAGCTTCAGTTCCAGGCGAAGGGTCTTCTCCTCCCCTTTTAATCCGCGTTCGCAGATTCGCGGCGCCTGCCGAACCGAGGTCGTGAAACTCCGATTCCCGCGACCACCTTCGCCCCCGTGCACGAGGATCACCTCGTCCCCCGGCGAGGAGAGATCGACCAGAGTTTCCCCTCTGGTCACGTCTCGAACGAGCGTACCCACCGGAACCAGAATCAGCTTGTCCGCGCCCCGTGCTCCGCGCCGGGTGTTCTTCCCCCCATTTTTTCCGTCACCAGCGCGGAATTTCGGTTCATTGCGGAAGGCATACAAGGTAGATAGGCCTGATAAGGCCCGCATCACTACTGATCCACCGCTCCCTCCGTTTCCACCATCCGGCCCTCCCTGTGGGCTATGTCGATTGGAGATAAAACTGATTACACCGTCCCCCCCACGCCCTCCTTGGACGCGGATCGTCGCTTCATCAATGAACATAGAAAGAAAAACCTGAAGGGGTAAACATCGGGAGGGATTAAGCCTCCTGCGTCGGCAGGACGCTCACGTACTTTTTCTTGCGACCTTCGAATTGGACATAACCGGGGACGGTAGCATAAATCGTGTAATCCCGCCCCAAGCCAACGTTCTTTCCTAAACCGTACTTGGTGCCACGCTGGCGGACAATGATCATCCCCGGGTTTACCCACTCTCCACCGAAACGCTTCACACCCAGACGTTTGCCTGAACTGTCGTGAACATTCGACGTTGAACCTGTACTCGTCTTGTGTGCCATTAATACTCCTTCTTACACCCGTATACTAACAGTGGCCTCGTGTACCACGAAGTCACCGGAATATTCCTTTGCCAACATCTTGAGACCAATTACAAGGGTCTCCATAATCGCGTCGATCTCGCGGTTAAGATGAGGATCGCTCCGATCAACGACGAGGCGGAGCTCCTTTCCAACGGAAAAATCAGGGGCTACGTGTAGGTAGTCGGTCATCGAGGAGATCGTCGCCTGCAGGAAGTGGAGAGTACTCGTCGTAGCGATGCTTCCCTCTTCCATTCCCCTGCCGGTAAGACCGAGGATACGGTTTTGTTCGTCACGCTGAATGATAATCTCTTCCACGTCTACTCCCCTTAGGATTCGATCTTAGTGATGAGCGTCGTCATGTAGGGCTGACGGTGCCCTTGCTTGCGCCGGTATCCTTTCTTGCTCTTGTACTTGTAGACAATGATCTTGTCCCCCGATCCCTCCTCTCGCACCTCTCCCTTCACTTTTACATCATCGAGATAAGGAGCTCCCACTCGAACACCAGCCTCGTCGACAAGGAGTAAAACCCGTTCGAATTCAACTTCCTCTCCTACCCCAACGCCATCGATTCGCTCGTGCTCGAATAACGTTCCCTTCTCGACTCGATACTGCTTGCCACCTGTTTCAATTACTGTATACATTAAAAAGCACCTCAATCAAACCAAATTTTAGCGATCCTTGTTCCTCTTTTCAACGGGCCTACCCGATTGGCGTGCCCGGCGGGACCTCCCGGTCGGGGATCAGGAGGGTAGTCTTTTTCCCCTTGGCTGCAAGGAGCATGCACTCTGAAGTGATTCCCTTGATCTTCGCCGGCTCGAGGTTAGCCAACACGACAACTTGGCGGCCGACGAGCTCCTCAGGAAGATAGGCCCGCTTTATCCCAGCAACGGTCGTTAGGACTTCATCACCCACCTCGATTGTCAACCGATAGAGTCTGTCCGCACCTGGGATTGCTGATGTCGATCGGATCGTCCTTATGCGAAGGTCAAGTTTGCTAAACTCCTCAACAGTAATCGTCTCTCGCTTGATGTCCTTCACCTACTTTTTGATCTTTTCCACGTCGATCCGCTCGATGAGCACGCGTTCGTTGGTGAGCCGTCGACCAGCGTCAGGTTTCTCAAGCTCCTTCCAACTGGCGCCATCGATCCCCATCACCGCCAGGACGGAGGAGGCAAACTTTGGAAGAAACGGAGAGAGGAGGATCACAATCCCCTTAACCAAATGAAAGGCACCTGCCACCGCCCCCTTGTCCTTAGTCTCCCACGGCTCCTTGCGCTGAAAGTACTCGTTTCCAGCTACCGCAAGCAAGCAGACGGCACGCAGTGCCTGGCTAAGGAATCCTGCCTCCATGGCCCTCTCGTAATCAGATATCGTGTTTTCCAGCCGCTCTTTTACCTCCGAGTCGGCCTCATCTGTGGGAACAACACCAGCGTAGCGAGTCTGGATGAAGGAGAGAACGCGGTTGATCAAATTGGCGATGTTAGAGATAAGAACTCCATTAACTGCTTTCCCCAGTTCCTCCCATGAAAAGTTGGCGTCGCGCCCCTCCGGTCGGTTATAGAGGAGGTAGAAGCGCCACAGCTCCGCATCTATTACCTTGAGGGCGTCATCACAGTAGAGGCCTACCCCGCGGCTTTTGGAGAAGCTTTGCCCACCAATCCAGTTCAAGTACTCAGTTGCAGCAATCTGGTCGGGGAGGTGATATCCCCGACCGGAGGCGATCAACTGTCCAGGGAAGATCAGGGTATGGAAAGGAATGTTGTCCTTACCGATAGTGTAGATCTGATGAACGTCCTCTCCGAACCAGAAGTCCTTCCAGGCCGGCTCGCCGTCGAAGTGTTCCACCGTCGCCGAGACATAGCCAAGCGCCGCCTCTCCCCAGACGTAGATTACCTTCCCTTCGGCCCCTTCGAACGGGGCTGGGATTCCCCAAGCGATGTCTCGGGTCATCGCACGCGGCTTCAAGCCCTCTTCGATCATTCGCTGCGTAAGGCGGTGGACGTTTCCCTGGAAGTGGCGTGAGTCCACGTAGTCGGAAAGCCTAGGAGAGAGCTTGGCCAGATCGAGGTACCAGTGACACGTTGTGCGAAACTCAATGTCCTCCTTCCCACAGAGGCTGCAAACAGGGTCGATCAACTCTTCTGGCTCGATGATCGCCCCGCAGGCGTCACACTGGTTTCCCATCGCCCCGGAGGCACCACAACGCGGGCAGGTACCGGTGATAAATCGATCGGCGAGGAACAGACGGCAGTTACGACAGTAGGCACGTTCCTCCTCGCGTGTTAGGATGTACCCTTGTTGTTCCATCTGCAGGTAAATCTCTCGTATAAACTGTTTGTGCACAGGCGCCTCAGTCGTCGTGTAGTTGTCAAACACAATTCCGAACCCCTCGATTATCGAGCAAATCCGCTCGTGGTTTAAAGAGGCGAGCTCCGCTGGAGGTATCCCGAGATGTCTTGCCTCGTACTCGATCCGCGTACCGTGTGCATCGGTTCCGGAGACATAAAGCACATCATGCCCGCGCATCCGATAGTAGCGTGCAAACACATCGCCGGAAAGCAGTGATGAAACGAGGTTCCCCAAGTGCGGCACCCCAGAAGCATACGGCCAAGCACTGCAAACGAGTACTTTATGCTTTTTCAAGTGCTTTCTCTCCCCATGATCGGTGATAAGGTAAAATTATATCTCGCTTCGAGGAGGTCGCCAATCAACAATAGACGACTCGGGTATCTGCTTGTCATCACCGCCACTGCCTGCTGGGCTAGCCTTGGTCCCTTAGGAAAACTCTCTTTCAATCTAGGAATCGGCCCGCAGACAGTGGTGACACTGCGGACGATCACTGCAATTGCAATCGTCTTCCCAGCCCTTCTCATCTACAGACCTCAGCTTCTACGTCTGCCAAAAGGTTCGCTCCCTTTGTTCATCGCTCTTGGCCTTTCGGTAGCACTCAACTACAGCAGCTTTTTTTAGGCGGTCGCTCGACTGCAGGTAGGAGTTACTATCTCGTTGTTTTACCTCTATCCGGTGTTTGTCGCCATTGGGGCCCGATTCACGCTCAAGGAGCGTTTCCCACTCGGAAAAACGACCGCTCTTTTAATCGCTGTCTTCGGGTGCAGCCTTGTTTCCGGAGTCTGGGAGAACTCCGTTTCAATCTCCGCGGTGGGAATCTTTTTCGCCCTCGCCTCCGCCTCCGGCTGTGCCGCCTATACACTGCTGGTCAAGGTGGCGGTGCGCGAGCATCCGCCGGAACGTGTTCTCGCCTATTCCCTCGCCTTTGCTCTCCCCTTTCTGCTCCTGGCAAATCTCCTCACTCGCGAGCCGGTTCTTGCACCTTATCCACTCCCCGCTTGGGGGATCATTCTCTTGCTCGCGCTTGTTCCCACCCTCTTTGGATACTATCTCTTCGCCCTCGCCTTGAAACTGATCGAGTCGAGCCGGGCAAGCATTACCGCCACTGTGGAACCAGTTCTCGCCAGCCTCCTCGCGTACGCGACACTGGGAGAGCAGCTGAGTGCCCTCCAAATCCTGGGGATGAGCCTCATCCTTGTTGGAGCAGTCCTTGTCCAGCAGGAGAGAGGTTGAATCGGCATGACGTCATCGACTAATCTGGACAGAGAGAAAGCGGATTTGAGCTCTCAAAGGGGAAAGAGTTAATGTCTGCAAGCATACCAGACGATGAAAGGATGACTATTACAGTGAAGGCCTTCGGCGGCCTGCGTGAGCTTGCCGCCTCCTCCGCCATAACCGTTTCGCTTCCTCTTGGGACAACGGTCGCCGACCTTCTCGTGGCGCTTCACCGCCGCGTTCCAGCACTTCACGAGAAGCTAGAGACAGGCCTCGCCGACGGCTACATCAACATCCTTCTTAACGGCCGCAACGTCCGCTTCCTTGATGGCTTGAAGACGCGTCTCCCTGCGGGAGCCACTATCGCCTTCCTTCCGCCGATCGGCGGAGGATAAAATACCGAGAACGGCGGATGAGATTGAGCTATTCATCCTCCAACTCGAGAAACTCGTAACGCCCCTTGCAGCAGCAGAGACAGTCCTCGTTTCGCAGGATTTCTTGTGCACTGAAACTCGCTTGCCAGATATCGTAGGTGACGAGTTTCACAGGGTAATCGGGCGATCCAAGGAGGATTCTCATTGCCTGGGTAGTCTGTATCGCCGCGATCGCCCTGGCGATCGTGTTGATCAGCCCGGCGTTCCTCGCGGTAAGAACCACCTCTTCTGGGGCGGGATTCGGTAAAAGGCAACGCAGGCACGGTCCCTGCCCAGGGAGGATCGACATCGTTATCCCATAGGTCCCGGCAACCGTCGCGAACACCCACGGGATCGCGTGCTTGACGCAGGCATCATTTAACAGGTAGCGAGAGGGAAGGTTATCAAAACCATCCAACACAAGATCGACGTTCCTGACCAACCGCTCAACGTTCTCTTCGTCCACGCGCGTGATCTCGTAGCCAATCTCAATCTGAGAGTTGATCTTTCCGAGGAGTTCCGCCACTACCTTTGCCTTGGGCCGCCCCACGTCGTCCTCCGTCATCAATACCTGCCGTTGCAGGTTGCTCAACTCAACTCGGTCATGATCGACAAGGGTTATCCGTCCAATACCGGCGCGGGCGATCGTTTCGGCGCTGTTTGACCCCAGGGCGCCACAACCGGCGACGAGGACGCTCGCCTCGGCCAATCGTCGCTGTCCTTTCTCCCCGATCTCAGAGAGAATACGTTGGCAGAGATAGCGATCATCCTTGGCTGTATTCATTCGCGCTTTGTCCTTTCCTCTCCTTGTAAACGATCAGAAGAGATTTACCTGTCGGGCAGGTGGATCTGCCGCGAGTGCTCTATTAGAACATCGCGACAATGAACAGTTCAAGCAAGAGGCTATGGTAGAGTCCGCCGCTACTCTTTGTCCCGGTGAAGTAAGAGGCCCCAAGAGAGGCTCGCCAAGTCTCGGAAAGAGTGAGATTAACGTCTCCTCTCAGACTGAGGTCGAGATCATCAAGCCCCTCTTCGGAAGCCGCATAGTGCCCGTCAAGATCGACCTGAGAGGAGATCGCGTCAGTAATAGCATACGAGAAGGAGTTGCGAAAGATAGCAGTGATCGTATTCTCGCCGTCTCGCGTGACACTACGCAGCGAGATCGACAGGGTATTGCGGGGACCGTCTTGAGGAATCCAGGAGAGCCGACCGGTGAGGGTACGATTAAGCGTCGGACGCGCCTCGCCTAAGTAGATCACTGCGCTTGAGTTCTGCGTGTAGATAAGGGTCGGCTTCAGGTCTGGGAAGCCGTTGTAGCCAAAGTTCAGTGAGAACCGATCGCGTCGCTGCTGTCGCGGCTCTCCCAAGCCAGAGACCTCTCCGCTAAATGTCACACGCGTAGAGAACATATCGAATGTGCCGTATAGTGTTCCCCGTCCACTTAAAGAGATGATCCCTTCCTTATCCTCAAGGCTCAGGTCGAGACCCGGTGTCAGCTGACACTCGCTGATGTTGAAGCGTTCAATGCGCAGGTCGAGTTTCACTGTCTGAGTAGTGCGGAAGGCCCCCAAAGGAAGGGAACGACCAGCGGAGAGGGTGTAGTCTGCACTGGCGTTCACAACGTCGAAGAGATGCGACCAATCGGCCGATAGTCCCCATTTCTCACTACCGGTCGGCTCACCGGTGGCAAAGGCCATCGGACGCCCCCAATCAGCTGATATAGAGAGATCTGGTAACAGTTGACAAGCCCCCTTTACCCCCAACCGATTATCGCGGCGGAGGGTCCCGAGGAGAAAATCCCCGCTGAATGACTCATTCCAGCGCAGGGAAAGATCAAGTCTCTCATCGAATAGCTTATCCCGCAGGTTGACTTCATAGGATAGCTTCCCCTCATCGAACCCTTTGTGAATCCGGTCATCGTTTACCACCCCATGCTTCAAAGAGAAGCCGAGATGGGGTCCGAAATCCCAGGCAAAAGAAACGTTGTTTTCCATCGTGCTTCTCCCTCGGTCGCTCCCCTGATCAATCAAGTGATAGCTGTGGAAAGCGGTCAGCTTGATATCATCGGTCGGGTGAGCTGTTCCGGAGAGGTCCCAACCTGTCGAGTCACTTCGGCCGAGCCGACCGATCGAGGTGAAAGCTGGAGAGATACTCTCGAAGCTCCCTGAGAGGGTGAATCGCCCCATGTCACGCTGGAAACTGACTCGCCCGAGCAACCCGCGGTCGGTGTGATCTTCGGCGAAAATGTCCGTGAATCGGAAGCGGTCGCGTCCGTCGATTTCGGTCAGTGCGTTAGCAAAGGGGGTAATAACTTCGTCTATCTCCCAGACCATCAACCGGTAATCGAGATCGGCCCGACTCCCCGCCCACAGCGTCCCCTCCGGAGTGCTGGTGAGACCGGTTACCTCCCAGTCAGCGAGGATGGGCTCATCAGAAGAGATGCGGAAGAGGCCACTTTCGCACCCATACAATAGTTCGCCGTCGATAGATGCAAGCGAGTGAACCGCCTTCCCAAAGACGAGCCAGCCTGTTCCCCTTCCGTCGTGAAAGGCGCGCAGCCCAAGCTCGGACGCCATGTATAGAGTCCGATCCACAAAGAGGAGATCCCAGACCCGAACTCCTTCCGTCCCAGGAAGCTCAATAAGCGTTTTATTCAAGTCATCAAGCGCAAACAGTCCCCTCTCACTCCCAATGTATAAGGTCTCCTCATCTACGGTCAGGGCGAGGATACTCCCCATTTCAATGAACAGCTCATCTGTGTAAGCCCTCCAGCTTGCAGGGGCGTCTATTTCCGCAACCTTCACTGATGCAAGTCCTTCCTCAGTCCCCACCCACAAGGTTCCATCGATGAGCGCCAGGGCATGAATAGAAGCATGAGGAAGACCGTCCTCCACATAGTAACGACGCCAGTTCCCTACATGGGCCAACGGTGCCTCTCCCTCCAGGGTAAGAACGGTCAACCCAGAACCGGTGGCTATAAAGATGCGCTCTTCGTCGCTTACGATATCGTAGATGCGGTTTCCCGCAAGACCGTCCGCGGTGTTATACCCACTCCACTTTCCGCCGTGGTACACGCTGATCCCGCCTAAGTGTCCAACAAAAGTGTAATCCGGGAGGGCGAGAATCGCGGTCACTTCGTTAGGAAGCTCGATCCGAAGGTTGTCATCAAACGGGAACCGGTCATAGTTGTAACCGAGCGTGAACTCGGCAGTGAAACCCTCCAGCTGCACCGAGCCAACAACGCCGGAGACAGTATGGGTGTTGGGCATAGTGCGTGTCTTATCAGGGTCTACAAGCGGGGTCGGACTATCTGCTGCCTGTAGGAGGCTGAACTCGAGTGTGAGCACATCGAAAAGAGGGAGACCGAAGCTCACCCCATAGAAGTCACGTGGGTATTCAGCGAAGCCCCCCAGGCCACCACGAAAGCGCTCATAATCGATGCGAATTGTATCCTCATCTCCCACCTCTACAAACAGGGTTAATGCACCGATCTCGTAGTCGATCGAGTAGTCGACGTCGCGTTCAAGGAGCGTCCCGTTGAGATAAACTTTTTCACTTCCTGGCACAAGCGACAGCCCAAGCATAAACGTATCCCCCGAGATGGCGTAATCGAACGATACGCGCACCGCGCTGTCGCTCCCCACAAAAAAGCTCGCGGGAAAATCTAGCTCGATGATCCCTTCATTCGGGTAAAGGACCGTCTGATAATCGGCGAAATCTGGGTCAGTAATCGGCCGGAAGGTCCCTCCGGCCACACTCACCTCTACCACCAGCGAGTCCTCTTTCAGGTTCGTTCGCCGAAGATCGTAGTAGCGACGGCGCCCCCCCTCAGTGAGAGGGTAGTCCTGCCCATCGACAACCAGAGAAACAAAGACCGCAAGCTGCTCAAGAAAGGCCAGTTCGTAGTCGGTCCCGATGTTGAAAGGGTAGCGCTTCTTCTGCTCCTCGGTGAGTTCATCCTCGTTATTGTAAGCCTTGATATAGTCCTTTAACCGCTCGCGGAGGAAGGTTGCTGGTTCGCTTCTTAAGAGAAGAACATCCTTTGTGTCGCTGACGACGATGAAACTCCCCCCTGACAGCTCTTCGGAGGGAGAAACAGCGACTAGATCGAACAGGTAGGCAAGGTTGTAGGTGGTGAGGAGTCCCCGCAACGGTTCTGAGGGATCGAAGGCAAGACTGACCAGAGAGAAGTCCTCCACAAATGGCTCTTCTAGTTCATAGTGGTAGAGTCCATCGATGTTTCGTAGATATGGCTGGTGGAGCCAGGGTTGCCCGGGTGGCGAAGCGGAGAAGAGAACCTCCTCATGTGCCGTGCGACCAACGAAAGTCCTCGACTCCGAGATCCCCTCGATCTGGGAGAGGATCCCGGTCAGTCGCGCCTCCCCCATTTGATAATCAAGGCGAGCCCCTTTGAGTTTCTTGTTGTAAACGGCAAACACTTCCTTCCCACTGATGGAGAAGTCCCCAAAGACTCCTTTGAGGTCACCAGCATCGAGGTTGACTTTAAGCGACTGCATGCTCGCCGGCTCCTGATCGTTGAAGTGAGCGTTGATAGTGAGGATGGAGAGGGCTTCGCCAGTGATGTCGACCGCGAGCGACTGATCGAGGATGAGTTGATACGCTGCAACACCTGCTTGAGCCAACCCTTGTGGGTCGCCGAGGCCGTAGCGCAAGCTCCAGGTCTTTTGGCCGTTAATATCGGCACGAAAGGCCTCGTCCTCCTCTGAAAGGATAGGAAGGTCAACCAGGAGAAGGCACAAAGCTACGATTGTCAGCACGAATACTTTCGCTGTGCTTCCCTTCACGTTCGCTTGCGCAAGCACTTTCGCCTCCTTTTCTTAAAACCGGAAGGTGAGCGAGATGCGGTGGCCCGCCACAAGATCGAGGCGGGTGGCGTAGGCCCAGTCAACCTGGAAGTTGGCAAACTGCACTGTCAACCCGAAGGTAGCACCGGAACCGTCATAGCCAACGCGCGCGGCAAGCCCGCCAACCCACGCCTCAAGCCCGCCTGCTACGCTCGGGTTGGTCGAGAAGAGGCCAGAGGCCTCGAAGACCGCATTCCAACGAACTTCCTCAGATGGTCTCAGGGTTATTGCCGCACCAACCCGCATCCCCGTCTCCCACTCCTCTGTGTGCCCGTCCTCGAAGGTAATCGCTTGCGAGTAGAGGTTCTCGACCAAGAACCCCACCCGTACGATATCAGTGACCATGAGTATTGCTGGATCGAGTGCCCACCCCTTGGCGGTGTATGGTTCTCGCACTCGATAGAGCTTCCACCTCACTCCAACGCCCAAGGGACCGATGGAGAAGCCAGAGGCAATCACTCCACCTTGGCTCACGTAGCGCAACCCGTCATCCGCGTTTGTGATCCACCCCGAGTCAATCTGGAGCACGGTGACACCGAAATACGGAAGCGCGAGACCGAGCGTTCCATAGGTCACCGCATCGAACTGCCGTGCAAAGAGCGAGGTTACGCCAATTCGGTCGATCCATCCCAAGCCAGCTGGGTTATAGAAGGCCGCATTCTCGTCATCCGCCAGGGCAAGGAACCCTCCACCCATCCCCAAAGGACGCCCTCCTGTCCCCAACTGGAAGAGCGCTGCCACATTTGAAAACTCCGCCCCGCAGTCAGCCACAGCAATGAAGAAAACCCCTAGCAATGCAAGTACCCACGCCCGTTTCACCGCTCGATCACCAACCTTCCTACCCGGGAACGGTCGGTATCGGTAATAAGGACGTAGAGGTAGAGCCCGCTTGCCAACGGGTCGCCGCGGTCGCTTTTGAGATTCCACTCGTATTCGTTTGCCCCCGGGGCAAGCGCTACCTTGAGCAGAGGCCTCCCCGCAATGTTGTAGATGTAAAGAGTAGCCTCCGTAACCCCTATTGGAAGCTCGTAGGTGAAGAGCGCGCGGTGGTGTACCGGATTCTCACCGACCGTGATCACAGGTATTTCCTTTTCCCCGTCGTCCTGCGGTGGTTCAACTGCGGCCACTACCGTCTCGGCAGCAACCTTTCCCCATCCCCAGCGAGGGTTAGGAACGCTACCGGTGAATACATCACTTGCCACAGTTGTTATGAGTTTCTCCCTGACATCTCCAGCGGTTAATTGGGGATTGATCGAGAGCATCAACGCGACCACCCCACTGATATGCGGGGCGGAGATGCTTGTCCCAAGGAACATAGTGTGCTCGCCGTCAGGATGAGTGAGGTAGTTCGGAGAGGTACTATCTGCGGATAGTGCAGCCGCGACCCAAGCCCCGGGGGCAGTCAGCTCCGGCTTCTGGCGGCCGTCGCGTGTCGGCCCCTGACTGGAGAAGTAGGAGAGGGCACCGACTGGGTACGAAGCGAAGAAGTCCTGTTCACCGGAAAGCGAGGGCCAACTGGCCTTGGTGTTGAACGCTCCTACAGTGATGACCCGCTCAGCGTTCCCCGGCTCGTCAATGGTATGCGTAGAATCACCCCCAAGGATCGTCCCCCCGTCCGTAGAGGTAATCCACCCATCGAACCGTCCCCCTCCTCCCTCATCACTCACGGTGAAGATCAATGGCGACCCAGGAACGAGGTCACTTAGCGTAACCATGATTTCCTTGTCACCATTGTTCGGGTTCACTCCAGCTGATGCGTTATCCACATATATATTCCCGCTCGCGGTGCTGGTATATCCAGTCGATCCCGCCAGCACCACAAGAGCCCCTCCGGTAGATGGGGTGACGGTGAGAGTGAAAAAGGACCCGCCGGGATACCATAGGGAAAGTTCAACTGAATCCGAAGCAGGATCGACCGAGAAGGTGGACGAGTTGCCGTGTAGGGTATGCGAAATATGGATCGATCGGTCGCCCTCGTTTCCCGCCGAGACGATGATTACTCGCCCCGGCTCCTTGGCAAGCTCATCCAACCCCTGCTCGAACAGGCTCGTCCCGTCGTGTGGTCCAGAGTGCCCTCCCAGGCTAAGGTTGACAACGGCCGGAAGGTCGTGCTCCTCCGCCCGCTTGAAGATGTAGTCTACCCCAGCAAGAATGTCAGACGTATAGAATGGCGTTTTCACCACGATGAGCTGAGCACCTGGCGCCACCCCAACGAACCCGGCAAGGGAAGATGAACCATCTCCAGCCGCAACACCCATCACGTGTGTGCCATGCCCTTCTGTGTCTGCTTGGCGCACGAGACCCTCGTTCGGGCCGAACCCAAGGGCAATGTCGCTTTCAATCTCTACCCGGTCATAGTAAGTTCCGAACAGTCCGCTCGTCTGATCCCAGATAGCAAGAATGTGCGAGGACTCTTCAAACCCATCGCCGTCCGCATCATAACGAAAATCGAGGTGGGTATAGTCGATCCCAGTATCGAGCGCCCCGATGATCACCCCTTCGCCGATCACCGGCGGAGATTGCGCATGCACCCGATCCACTCCAATTGCAGGAAGGCTGCGGTCAAGCTTCGGCTCGGTCCGCCAAGCTGGCTCCACATAAATGACATCTGGCGAAGCGGCAAGGAGAAACAGATCCTCCAAAGTGACTCTCATGCAAAGGATTGTCCCCGTGCTCATTCCAACCGGCAAACCGAGAAAGCTAGCCCCCCATATTGGGCGGGTCACTTTCACCAGTACACCGATCGATTCCCCCTTTTCTCCCACGTCCCCAAAAAGGGGCACGGAAGGAAGGATCACTCCATCCGCGCTGAAGACCTGCAGAAATGGAGAGAGTCCCGCAAGGTTGAGGGTACTCGTCCGCTCCTTTTGGGCGAGAACAGCCCGCAAATAGGGGTGAAGCTGCTCCTGCCCGCCTGAGGCGAACAGTTCAACAATAAAACAAAGGCTAGCGGCAAAAACTAGAGCCGTAGCGAGCTTTCGCATTTAATATCCCCCTCAAACAAGTGAGTGATTGTACCATACCGGCCTTTCTCATACAAAACCCCTATCTAAGGAGACTTAAACGACCCGCCTTTACAAGCTGGGACGGGCTGTGCTATCATCGTTGAAGCTATCGCGCAGCTAAAAAAAGAAGGCAGACCATGTTTAGGAAGGTGGCACCGGTGTTGATCCACTTTATGTGCTGTGATCCCGGCCGGAGAAGGAAAAGAGGTTATCTCTACCATTGAATACTGCAACTGACGGGCTTACCAAGGAGGAGATGCTCACCCGCTACAAACAGGCGGTGGAGCGGGCGATTCCTCACCTCGCCGTGAAAAATGGCGTTGTCGACATCGACTCGATCTGGGTGGCAACCTCTATCCCCTATGACCTATTGCAGGAAATCCTTACACGGGAGGACCTTATCCTCCCTGAGAACGTGGAGCGAATTAGCATCAAATCGCGGGTACACGCAGGAGAGCAGGGTGGAAAGCCAAGAGGAAGAACAAAGAGCAGGAGACGTAAGGTTCGGAACTGACGGCTGGCGTGGGGTGATCGCACGTGAGTTCACGTTCGATAATGTTGCCCGCGTTGCTCAGGCGACCGCTGGGTTCCTCCTTTCTAAGACTCGCAAGGAGCTTGCCATCTATCGGGAGTGGGGAGCTCAGTACCGGTCCGCTGCCAATGGGGTAATTATCGGTTACGACACGCGCTTCCTCTCGCGCGAGTTTGCCTATCACTTCGCGCGCGTGCTACACGACAGTGGAATCCCGGTGATAATCTCCGATGCCCCAGTCCCTACACCGGCTCTCTCCTATGCTGTAGTCGAGCGCCGCGCTGCCGCAGGAATCATGTTCACCGCCAGCCACAACCCGCCGATCTATAACGGGATCAAGTACAAGGCGGAGTACGGCGGTTCCGCTCCTGGTGAGGTCACCTCCGCAGTGGAGCGGCTCCTGCCAAACAAGGTGACTCCCCCCCGCTCCCCTGAGGGGGCAATTGTGAAGGCGGACTTGAAAGAACCTTTTCTGGCCAAGGTCCGCACCCTCGTTGACCCGGCTCGGCTCACCGCCTCGCCAGTGCGGGTAGTGATCGACTCCATGTACGGCTCGGCGCAGGGTTATGTTTCCCAACTCCTCACCGAGTACGGCGTTCCATACGTGCAGATTCGTGGGACACGCAACGTCCTCTTCGGCGGCAAGAAACCAGAACCGATCGAGGAGAACCTCATCCCTCTACGAGCGGTGATCGCCTCCACACGCCAAGGTGGGGAACCCCTGATCGGTGTAGTGACCGATGGGGACGGCGACCGTATCTCGGCAATGGATGAGCAAGGCAAGTTCATCGACGCCCACCGCACGTTCGCCTTAATCCTCCGTTACCTAATAAAGGAGCGGGGTTGGCGCGGAGCGGTCGTCAAGTCGTTTGCCCTAACGGACATGGCTCAGGAGATCTGCCGCGAATACAACCTGGAGTTAATCGAGGTTCCAATCGGGTTTAAATACGCCTGTGAGCAGATCCTAAAGCGCGACGTGCTGATCGCCGCGGAGGAGAGCGGAAGCATCGCCATCCGCGGTCACATCCCTGAGCGTGATGGGGTCCTCCTTTCCCTTCTTTTGACCGAGATTGCGGCGAGTGCGAAGCGCCCCATGAGTCAGGTGGTGGCAAAGATGCTTGACGACCTCGGTCCACACGTCTACCATCGCCGCGACATCGAAGTAGAAGGGCGCTTGGAGGTGGTTACCCGGTTGCGTCAGAACCCACCGGAGCGATTCGCCGGCCACCGCATACGCGCGATCGAAACCCTGGACGGCTTAAAGCTTCGCTTCGATAAAGGATGGCTCCTGTTCCGCGCCTCCGGAACCGAGCCGATCCTGCGCCTCTACTGCGAGATGGAAACAAAAAAGGATGTCCACATCATGCTCGAAGAAGCGGAGAGACTGGCACGAGGAGATCTAACGCTGTGGTAGAACGATACGCTTTTAAGAAAATTGAAGAACGCTGGCGCGACTTCTGGTGCGAGCAAGGGTTCTTCCACGCGGAGACCTCCGACACAGAGAAGAAGTTCTATTACCTAAATATGTTTCCCTACCCCTCGGGGTCGTTGCACGTGGGACACGGGAGAAACTATATCATCGGGGACGTGGTAACCCGCTTTTACATCATGCGCGGCTACAACATCCTAAATCCAATGGGCTGGGACGCCTTCGGGCTTCCGGCTGAGAACGCCGCGATCGACCGAAAGACCCACCCCCGTGAGTGGACGCTTAGAAACATCGCCCAGTCAAAGGAGCAGTTCCGTGCCTGGGGAATCGAGTACGACTGGGACCGGGAGGTGACAACCTGCCTACCCGACTACTACCGCTTCACACAATGGCTATTTTTAAAACTTTACGAACACGACCTCGCTTATAAGAAGAAGGCGACGGTCAACTACTGCCCCACCTGCGATACGGTCTTAGCCAACGAGCAGGTGGTAGGTGGGGTCTGCGAGCGCTGCGGGACACCGCCTCAGCCAAAGACTTTAAAGCAGTGGTTCTTCCGCATCACCGCCTACGCCGACCGTCTCCTCGATGACCTTGAGAAGCTCACCGCCTGGCCGGAGCACGTTAAGAAGATGCAGTCAAACTGGATCGGAAAGAGTGTCGGCGCCGACGTGACCTTCCATGCCGAGGACGGTGAGGAGATTGTTGTGTTCACCACCCGGCCCGACACCCTATGGGGAGCCACGTTCATGGTCCTTGCCCCCGAGCATCCGCTCGTTGACGGCCTGACCACCCCGGGGCAACGCGAAGCAGTGGAAGCCTATTGCCAGCAGGCAAGCCGGCAGAGCGAAGTGGAAAGGGTCTCAACCGAGCGCGCGAAGACCGGAGTCTTCACCGGTGGATATGCGATCAATCCCGTAAACAACGAGAAGATCCCGGTATGGACTGCTGACTATGTATTGATGACGTATGGAACAGGCGCAATCATGGCAGTCCCCGCCCATGATGAGCGTGATTTCGCCTTTGCCCTCAAATTCGGCCTGCCGATCATCCCGGTGATCGAGCGCCCGGACGGCGTAGTTAAAACCTATGTGATGAAAGGCACGGTGCAAGATGGCCTCGCCGATGCCCTGCGGGCAGAAGGCTACAAGTTCGAGGCGCACTCTGATGGGCTCTTCGTCACTATAAAGGCTGATCAGGTCGACCGCTACATCGAGTTGATGCGCGCACATCTGCTACCCGGCGGGTGGAACGAAGTCGTCGGTGCACGCTTTGCATGGATATTCGATGATGGGGTGATGACGCTTAACTCGGTAGAGGCAGATAAAGCGATCCTTGCCCGCTGCCAGGCCTCGGAACCGAACGTGAAAGACAAGCGCACGCTGATGGAAATGGTTTATAAGCTGGATTTCTACCGCGATGTACTGTTTCACACTGACTACGGCACCATGCTCCACTCAGGCCCCTTCAGCGGCACTCCAGGGGGAAAGGCCCAAGAGAAGGTGACAACCTGGCTAGAAAAGACAGGGAAAGGCTGTCACGCTGTCCATTATCACCTTCACGATTGGCTCATCTCCCGTCAGCGCTACTGGGGAGCGCCTATTCCAATCGTCTATTGTGAAAAATGCGGACTCGTCCCCGTCCCTGAAGAGAACCTGCCGGTCCTCCTTCCGGAGGTCGAATTTATCGGAAAGATGGGTCTTGACGACATCCCCGGTTACGCGGAGACGACCTGCCCACGTTGTGGCGGACAAGCCGAGCGCGACACAGACACAATGGACACCTTTGTCGACTCCTCATGGTACTATCTGCGTTTCATCTCACCACGCTACGAGGAAGGACCGTTCATCAAGGAAGACGTTGACCGCTGGCTCCCCGTTGATCAGTATGTGGGTGGGGTGGAGCATGCCATCCTTCACCTTCTCTATTCCCGGTTCATCACCAAGGCTCTTTGCGATATGGGCTACCTCAGCTTCGACGAGCCGTTCAAGCGCCTGTTCACTCAAGGAATGGTTTGCCACAGGGCCTACCGCTGCCCTGAGCACGGATGGCTCTACCCGCATGAGATCGACGGTGACCGTTGCCCACATTGTGGCGCGCTCGTGGAAACGACGGACTACCTCGCCAAGATGTCAAAGTCGAAGAAGAACGTGGTCATGCCCGCCGATATCATCGATCGCTACGGGGCGGACACCGAGAGGCTGTATACCCTGTTCATGGGTCCGCCAGATCGGGACATCGAATGGTCAAACGAGGGAGTTCGCGGGGCGTTTCGCTTTTTGAACCGGGTCTGGACCCTTGTCCTCTCACAAGCCGATCGGATCGCTGCCGCACCCAAGACCGTCGACGCAGATCGCCTTGACGAGAACGCAAAGCGCCTGTGGCGGCGCTACCATCGCACAGTGAAAAAAGTCACCGAGGACATCGAGGGCCGGTTCAACTTCAACACCGCTGTCTCGTCGATCATGGAGCTCGTCAACGAGCTGAGCCCTTACCTCGAGAAAGAGGGGGATGACGCGCTCGTGCGCGCAGTGATCGAGGGGTTGATCCTTATCCTCTCGCCGTTTGTCCCTTTCGTATGCGAGGAGATGTGGCGGCGAATTGGACACAGCGATGCGATTTTGGACCAGTCGTGGCCATCCTTCTTGCCTAATGCCCTTGAGGAGGAAACTTGCGAGATCCCTGTGCAGATAAACGGCAAGCTCCGCACCCGCGTAACCGTTCCCATCGACACGGCCCGCGATCCCGATGCCCTAAAAGAAGCGGTATTGGCTGCCAAATCGGTCATTAAATGGCTCGAAGGTAAAGATCTGGTCAAGGTAATCGCCATCCCCGAGAAGATGGTGAGCATCGTTATAAAGTAACGCGTCACCAACGGATTCATCGCGTTACTTCCTTGAAAAGAACCGTGAAATCGGATAAGAAGAAGGAAATAAAGGGGCCTTAGCTCAGTTGGGAGAGCGCTTGCATGGCATGCAAGAGGTCAGGGGTTCGAGTCCCCTAGGCTCCAGAACTTCACTGTTCTTGCGGTTCTGGACCTGCAGTGCCCGACCTCCATCTCGCCAACAGCCCGCCGCAGTCACTTCACCCCGGATTCGATGTCTGCCTCCAGAGTTAGATATCGGGCCTTCGGGTTCCTACTTATCAAGAATGGTAACTTGTGCTATTCTCTCCTCAAGGAGGAATCATGAAGAAGCTGGGGCTGCTGCTTGTTGTGTCAGTCATCTTCTCGCTCTCCGCATTCGCCGGCGAGTATCTGATGAATGACACGGGAGATACAGTCTACGGACTACGTGTCGTGTTCTCTGAAGCGGTTTCTCTCACAGGATTCGGTGACACCCTGATGAGTGTCCAACCCACTGGGGAATCGACGGAGTTCACCTTCTCCGGTGGTGCACTCGAGGCGTGGGGTGGCCATTGGTTCAACTGGGAGCCGGTGTCGGCAATGCTTGTTAGCCATGAATGGCTTGCCACACACTTGCTCTTGACCGCAGATGCATACACGGGTGCTCCACAGCTGTTGATAGAGCTCCCCAATGATCCAGATGGTGATGGATTATCCGATGATCTTGAGGAAGCAGTTGGAACTGACCCTCACCACTGGGATACAGATGGTGACGGTCTGAGCGACTACACAGAGGTAACGAAATACCTAACTGATCCTCTGAAGGAGGATTCCGATGGTGATGGAATCCTGGACAGCGATTGGAAAGAAAAGCGAGAGTACACCTACACTGTCCGCTTCGAGGGAGAGGTCTACAAGCCATTCGATACTCCCACAATGACGAATCACTGGCAGGACCTTGTTGCTTATGCAGTTGACGGTGACAAGCTGACCTACGAGCTAGTTCTCTATCCTAACGCGCACGCACTGCTCAACCCTGCACCGTACCCGCGCACTGATCTACCACAGGGTTTCTTCGAGGAGTTCACGCGGCCAACGACGCTGTTCAACTACAACGACACGATGCAGTCATACCTATCCGAGCTGGTAGAGGGATGCTCAGACGACTACGAGGTGGTTAAGGCTTTGCATCGCTGGCAGCTTCAGAACTTCGAGTGGTCGGAGTTGCAGCCTCGCCCAGGTACGGGCAGCACCCTCGCATTGCCAACCCTCAGCTTCACGATTCGACCGGGGAAGATAGAGAAACGCGAGCTAGCCAGCAGCAAGTTTTGCATGCATGCTTACGAAGCCGGCTGGACCGATGAACAGATCATTGATGACGTCATGCTCGGCGGATCCATGTTTCAAAACAGGCGACACGGTACATGCGGTTCTACTTCCATCCTTATGGCCACTATGCTTCGTGCTGTCGGGATTCCTACTCGGATTGTCAGCACTGTGGGTTTGGCGGACCTACGCAACCCTGACCATGAGCGTTTTGTAGAAGGCCTGCCCTTGTCTGTCTTGGTGGAATTTGGGGAGGAATCCTTTGACGGTGGAGGACACGTCTTTTCAGAAGCACTGATCGGCAACCAATGGGTCGGTGTGGAAGCCTACGCCTTCCCTTCCCGCGCTTGGGAAGCGGAGCTTGTCCCTTTCATTGTCATTGGCGCATACAGAGACTTCGAAAGCACCGATTTCGGGCTTCTTGCCGCCACCTGGGGAGACAAGTACTCTAACCCTCACTTCAACAACAGTTCCCATCCCATTTGGAAGACACAAGCGGGGAGACGTTGGAAGGCAGGTGTTGGTGAGTTTCCGGAGATACCGCCATATGATCCAGTGTTTCTCAGCAATCAACTCCCAACACACACTGCGGCGGTCACTCTTCCTTCGGGGATTCCGGCGATAGGCAAGCTCGGTCAAGAGGTCGTCTCTGCTGGATGCATAGGTAGGGTGGGATTCACAGGAGACGGCGATATCTCCTGGGTTGGTCCCTTGATCGCTGATGAGGCCAAGGCGATAACAGTGCGGGTCTACAACAGGGACTACATCACGCTGGCTGGTCAGGTCTCTACGGTTCGCTTTGCGGTGAGGTTTGACGCTAGCCCCGGATGGGGAACTGCTATTCAAGGTATTCCCAAACCTGAGAAGAAGCTGTGGAAGAACATGTTTGGCTACCTCTTCGAAGAAGTGAACCTCGCCGTTGTCGAATCCAACGGAACCTGGTCAGGCTCCTTGGTGATCGTCCCTCAAGTTTCTGTCGAGAGCATGTACGTGCTGCACCCGCCAACCCAGCAGGACACCCCCTTCTTCGGAGCGAAGGTCGACGTAGTTCCGTAAAATGGTGCAGAGCTAGGATTCGACCGATGGAAGGAGGAAGATGATGGAAAGGTGGCGGCAACCATCCCGAATGAAATGCCTCATCGATGGAGCCACGGCTGCACGGCTGTCCTCTTGAGCCCGAGCTTACGGGAGAACGGAAACCCTCCGAAACCCTGCCGAGAACAGCCATATGCGGTCTTCGAGCGGGAAAGGTGTCAGACCTTGCTTATTGCGTTCTTTTCCTTCCCGATGCGTTTTACGATACGACTCAGGGTAGAAGGGTGTAGCCCCAGGTACTTCTGGAGTGCCGTCAACGTATAGCCATGCTCCATAACTGTTTCGTGAATTCTCTCGTCGCGCATGTGTCGATCTCCCTTAACACTACCGAAAAGATCTTCTAACGAGCGGCGATCTGCGAAACACTGGCGCTTCGAGATCTCGCTATCCGCTTCTTCGCCTCTCAACCGCGGTTTCACCCGTTCTACAAACTCTTCCGTCCCGAGCAGGATGCCACCTCTCACATCATCCCAGACGGAAACGCCGCGCCCCTCCTTCACAAATTGGCGATACGCAACACGCGCACACGCCAGATCCTGATCGAACTGCGACAAGATCCACTCCACAAATTCGGGGGACACATACCTTATCTCCGATGCTTGGGGCCTGGCTTTCGCTTGCGGAGGAAGCGACCTGTTAGCGCCTCGGCTAGATTCACGAACGACTCACCTCCCAACGGCCGGTCAGTGCGGGTGTGGAGCCGTAGTTCCTCAATCTCATCGGGTTGGGAGGAAAGGAACGCTTTCCAGTCATCAATTTCCGCAAGTGGGCCCAGACTGTGCACAAGAGGATCTTTCTCCATGAGTCCCATCGACCACCGTGCGCTGGACCATTGATAGTCCCACGGCGAAGCCACCAGACCAGCACGAACCCTATGGCAGCGTCTTTTGGTCACACGTCACCACGGAACGGCGAACGAACGCATTTTAGGTACAGTTCCCCGGGCTCTCCGACCTTGATGCGCTGTCGGGGTCGGTCTCCGAACCCCGTCTCTCGCATCCCCATCTTCCTCCTCACAACCGTGGATCAAGACCGATTTTCATCTTATCCCTTGGTCCAGTTTTCGGGTGAAGATCTTTGACTCACTGATCTAGAGACGCGCATGGACAAGCCGCCGTCCTTGATGGTATACTCCGTGCATGGGTGAGCACGAAAAGCTGTACGAGCATATCATACTTCGGCGCTCGGACGCGAATGTCCCATTTACCGGGTTGCGTACACTTCTCAAGAGGCTCGGATTCAAGGAACGCATCAAGGGCGACCATCACATCTTCACGAGGAGCCACGTAGAAGAGATCCTCAATCTACAGCCGAAGAACGGCAAGGGCAAACCGTACCAGGTGAAGCAGGTGCGTGGAGTGATCCTGAAGTACAATCTCACCTTGGAGGATTGATCATGAATACGAAGTACGAAATCATCATCTTCTGGAGCGCAGAGGACAATGCGTTCATTGCTGAGGTCCCAGAACTTCCAGGTTGCATGGCTGACGGCAATAGTTATCAAGAGGCCCTTTCGAATGCCGAGCAGATCATTCAGGAATGGATCGATACTGCAAACGAATTGGGTAGATCCGTACCGGAACCAAGGGGACGACTCGCTTACGCTTAGGAGGGCAGGATTGGGTTCGTTCTTCCGGCCCAGCTCGTGGCAGGCAATTTGATGCGGAAGGGTCATACAGGCCATCCATCACCACGAAACCGCTAACGAACGCGTTCTGCATTCAGTCCCCCAGGCTCCAGAGAAGTCTAGAAACGCAGTTCTAGAGGGTGCTTTCAGATCTACTTCTTCCTGCCCGAAATCGCCCTAGTCTCGAACTCCCCATAGCAATGGCACTTAGCAGTTCCAGGATCGATCACTCAGGCTCTCCCGCCTAGATGCGCTTTCGATTTCGGTTTGCGAGGGTCTCGACTTCCGCATACCGATCCTCCTCCTCGCAACGTGAATCAAGGTCGATTCTCACCTTATCCCTGGTCCAGTCTTCGGGGTGAATGTCTGTCGTTGACATACGATTCCGTCAGTAGCTAACAGTCGAGGGAAAATGTCAGTCCGATGAAAGGACTGACGTTGAACCAGAAGGAGCAAGCAAGAGTGGAAACGTTGAATCGGGTGCTGGAGGGGCAGCTGCGAGTGAACGAGGCGGCAGTGGTACTTGGGGTAAGCGAACGTCATGCATGGCGAATCCTGGCGGCGTATCGGAGGGAAGGAGCCGCTGCTGTTGCTCATGGGAACCGAGGCCGTCGACCAGCGAATGCAACCGCAGAAGATGTCAGGCGACAGGTGATTGAGCTGGCCCGCACGCGGTACGTGGGGGTGAACCACACACATCTCGCAGAACTGCTGGCAGAGAGGGAGGGGCTTATCCTGGGTCGATCTACTGTGCGAAACATCCTGATGAGAGCCGGAATGGAAAGCCCACGGCGGCGCCGTCCTCCGCGTCATCGGGTACGCCGAAAGCGGCTCCCGCAGGAGGGGATGCTCGTGCAGATTGACGGCAGCGACCACGATTGGTTGGAAGACAGAGGGCCTCGAATGACGTTGCTCTTAGCGGTCGATGACGCCACTGGGACGGTCCCCGGGGCGCTCTTCCGCAGACAGGAGGACAGCCACGGCTACTTCTGTCTGTTGTGGGCGATCATCGAACGCAAGGGGATCCCCCTGGCGTTGTACAGCGATCGCCACGGCGTCTTTTGGCATATGCGCCGTTCGCGGAAGCTCGAGGAGGAGGAATCCGGAAGCAAGAGGAAACCAACCCAGTTCGGTCGAGCGATGCAGGATCTTGGAGTAGTCCAGGTATTCGCTTGGAGCCCACAAGCGAAGGGGAGGGTGGAACGGGTAGCTGGGACGTTTCAGGATCGGTTGGTGACTGAGCTTCGCCTGGCTGGAGCGAGCACCCTGGAGGAGGCGAATCGCGTCCTGTGGGAGTATCTTCCCCGTTACAACGAGCGTTTTGGAGTGCCAGCAGCCCAGGATGGAAGTGCATACCGGCCACTGCCACCTGGGCTGGAGTTGGCAGAGGTTCTATGCTTCAAACACCTCCGTAAGGTAGCCAGGGACAACACAGTGAAGTACAACTGGCAAACGTTGCAGCTTCTTCCCGGAGGCGATCGCCTCAGCTACGCGGGGATTGTGGTAGAAGTACGGGAGCGGTTGGACGGTCAGCTTTCGGTGGTCTACCAAGGCCGGGACATCCCGACTCAGGAGGCGCCACCCCGCAGGAGCGTGCTGCATGATGGCAACAGGAACCAGGAGCACCATCTCTCGCCTGAGGGGGCACGTTTCACGGAGCGCGTAGCTGCGTTGCTGCCCAGTGCCGAGGATTCCGGCACACCGACGGTTCCGAAGAACCGAAGACCAACACCACGCATGCAAGCCTACTGGGACGCAGTACAGGAAGCGAAGAGCCGGGGCCTTTCGCTCCGTGCCATCGCCAGAGAGCTGGGCATCTCGCGCATCACAGTGACGAAGTACGCCAAGGCCACTAACCCGCCTGTGTATGGTGGGGTCTATGCTCAAAGCGACAGAGACCGGAGACTGACAAAATCGCTTGTCAGTTCACCCTGACATTCTCCCTTGACAACAACAGAATGTCACGGCATCGGACCATTCCCAGACCATTGTGTTCCATCCGCATCCTTGGCAGAAGCTTGTCAGCCAGAGATAATAGCTCATCCATTCAACAAGAAGGAGCGGTCCTATGATTCGTCTGTCTCGTTTGCTTGCGCTATGTTTGGCCATCCTCCTCGCATTGTCCACTGGGGTCGTTACCATTCTGGGAACGGATTCCCCGCCTGACCTTATCGCCCAGGCCGACTTGGCCTACACAACACGATATCTTCAAGAGAGCATGGCTCAAGCCATCGCGCTCTACGAGGCGGTTCTGCCGGATCTGGACACGCTGTCAGCTTGGTCTCAGGCGTACGTGCTCAATCGTCTGTCGCAGCTGTGCTACGAAGCCGCCATGTTCACCGAGGGGAACACGCCCGAGGACAAAGAGCTTTTCACCCAGGGCAAGGCGTACGGGTTCCAGAGTCTCCGGTTGAACGAGGAGTTCGTGGCCCACGAATCGAGCGGACTCGAGAAGGCCCTGTCGTACGTCACCGACGACGCCGCGATGCACTGGACGGCGAACAACTGGGGGATGCTGTGCGGGATGAATCCGATTCAGGGACTGCTTCAGCAAGGCTCGGTCCTCGCCCTGTTTGCCCGCTGCGTCGAGCTGGATCCGGACTTCTGGGGCGGCAGTGCCGCCAGCGCGTTGGGTTCGCTTCTCATCATGGTGCCGAGACCGCTGGGTGGCGACGATGAAGCCGGCCTGGCGCTGGTCGAGGACTCGATCCTCATGGACCCTTCCTATCTGCACAATCGCATCATCCTCGCCGAGTATTGGGGCTTCACATACGGCTACTTCGGCCAACTGACCGGCATTCGAGACGCCGAACTCATCGAGCGTGAACTGGCGCTCGTCCTCGAGGGCGAGATCGGCGACTGGCCGTTCTGGAACCGACAGGCCAAGATCGCGGCCGAGAGACTGCTTACACAATTGCGAGAAATTACGGATTGAGAATACGGCGCCGAAACTGTCGGCGCACGTTGCTGACCTTGCCCGCGCCCGGCCTCGTCTACGTGTCCTCAAGGTTTCCGGAGAGAATCCTCCCGGGTTGAGATGGCAAGGCAAATACGGAGTCTCATGCCGTCGGATTCCTCTAGCCGGAATCGGGGAGCGGCTCCAGGCGCTCGTACCCCCACGCCTCGAAGGCGTACGGCCAGTGCCGGTTGACCTTCGCGATGACGTCGCCGGCCAGTTCGTAGGCGTTCTTCTTGTAGTCGGCAACGGAATCGATGTACGAGCGGAAACCCGATTCCGCGGCGGCGAAGCCGGGCAAGCCCAACCCATCATATACATGACGCAATTGGTCGAGGGGTGAGGCTTCGAGGTCCTCGAATCGGAGCTCCACGAGGTTGCCCGCCGGGATCAGCGATCGGTCGGCGAGGAATCTACGCATGAGCCGGTCGTAGAACCGCAGAACGTGTGCTTCGACCCGGTCGGGTTCGATCTCCTGTAGCTGCGATCTCGGGAGCACGGTCTGGTGCATGTGCAGCGTCGAGAGGAAGACCTGGTAGGGATTGCGATGGATGTGGATGAACTTGGCATCGGGGAAGAGCTCGAGCAGCGTCTGGATCCGTGCGGTGTGGGCGCAGTTCTTGACGACCAGTCGCTTTCCCCCGCTCGCCAGCGTAGCTTTGCGCAGGAGCGCCAGGTAGGTGGCGCTCCATTGGGCAAGGGCTGCTTCGGAAAGACCATCGAACAAGACATACCGCTCGAAGAAATACTGCGCCTGTCGCGGAAGCGAAAACGTGTGGACAAAGGAGTGCGCCGACAGGTTGGCCAGCGCGAACTCGTCCTCCTGCGGGGCGTCGAAAGCGAGCGGGATGTTGTCGATCAGCCGGGTGGGATAGCGCGCGTTCGCCTGCTTTGCGATGAACCGCTTGATCGCCCCCCGTCGCCGACGAGGCAGAAGCCCGGCGCCATGGCCTGGAACGTGGTCAGAGAACCGAGATTCTCGTCCTGACACATCAGGTTGTGTAGGTGCGTCGTGCCGCTTCGCCAGTGGCCGATGATGAAGATCGGAGAAGGATGAATCGACGTACCGCGGATCCTTCG
>JAUWGE010000029.1 GCA_030606565.1 Candidatus Bipolaricaulota bacterium
GCTTGTTGTGGTTCCGCTGACAATTCTCGATTTCCTGTGCATTCATCCCTTCGACGACGGAAACGGCCGTTGTTCCCGACTGCTGACGGTTCTCCTGTTGTATCACCAGGGATATGACGTTGGGCGCTACATCAGCCTGGAACGCGTCTTCGAGCAGACACAAGAGAGCTACTACGACACGCTGGAGCGCTGCTCGCAGGGCTGGCACGAGGGAGAGCACGACACCTTCCCTTGGATGAGCTACTTCTGGGGCGTGCTACTTGCTGCGTACAGAGAATTCGAGAACCGCGTCGGAGCCATTCGGACCGGAAAGGGAGCAAAGGCCGAGCGAATTCGAAATGCTGTCGAGCGCACACTCGGGCCGTTTCGGGCAGCGGACATTGAAGCGGAGTGTCCGGGTGTGAGCCACGAGTGGGTACGCCGGATCTTGCGCGAACTCCGAGACGAGGGAGTGATCGAGTTTCACGGGCGCGGACCAGGGGCGCGCTGGGTCAAAAAAACGGCTACGGGAGGCTGCTGAGGCGACGGGGAAAGAAAGCTGACGAACACTTGGCGCTCTTGGCGTCTTGGCGAGAAAATCTGCCTCTCGCAGAGACGCAAAGGACACCAAGAACCGACGAAGAGGCCCCCAGCGTGCTGCGAGGGGATCGGATCGATCCCTTAGTCCGCCAAGTGCGACGCGACAAAACCAACATCATCCCGTGGCGTCGGGACCCGTGTCCGACGCTACAGGACTGACTGGGAACTGCAGCAAGAGTAAGAATCACTCCTCAGTTGCCTGCACAATGCGATTGGGATAGGATCATTTAGTAAAGAGCGGAACTCATTTACGGGAGAGTGCGGACGTGGTGCACAGAAGTACCAACAACGGCGCGACGCTCAGATTTGAAGAGACGCTGTGGCAGGCGGCGGACAAGATGCGCAGGAACCTGAAGGGGCTGGGATGTGATGGCTAGGAAGCGAGACCCGGAAGGGCAGAAGGAAATTCTCGCGCAGGCTGCGCGGGAATTGGCGGAACACTCGACGAGCGCTCTTCCAGCAAGTTATGGGGAGCTGCTGGATGAACTCAAGCAGCGGATCCGGACCGCGCGAGTGAAGGCAGCCCTGTCGGTCAATCGAGAGCTAATCACGCTTCATTGGGATATCGGCAGGTTGATTGTGACGCGGCAACGAGAGGAAGGGTGGGGGAGGTCGGTTGTAGAGAGGCTCTCAAGGGATCTGAGGTTCGAGTTTCCAGATCTCAAGGGCTACTCACCCCAGAACCTCTGGAACATGCGGGCGTTCTACCTGGCCTGGACAGAGGAGGTCGAAGAACTCCAACAAACTGTTGGAGAAATGGATGGCGAGAATTTCCCACAGGTTGTTGGAGAAATTCCGTGGGGGCACAGCCTTCAGCTGATATCCAAGCTCGAACATCCTCTTGAACGCCTCTGGTACGCTCAACAAACCATCGAACACGGCTGGTCGCGGGCTGTTCTTGTCCATCAGATCGAGTCCGACCTGTACGAGCGACAAGGGAAGGCCTTGACCAACTTTGAGCAGGCGCTGCCCGCGCCGCAGTCCGACCTGGCACGCGAACTGGTCAAGGATCCCTACAACCTGGAGTTCCTCGGGATCGCGGATGAGGTTAGCGAACGCGAGCTGGAGCGATCTCTTCTCGATCACCTCAAGGACTTTCTTCTCGAACTCGGGAAGGGATTCGCCTTCGTCGGCAGTCAGTACCACATGGAAGTTGGGGAACAGGACTACTACTTGGATCTCCTGTTCTACAACTACATCCTGCGGGCGTTCGTCGTCATTGATCTGAAGGTCGAAGCGTTTCAACCCGAGTTCGCGGGCAAGATGAACTTCTACCTCAACGCGGTCGACGAGTTGCTGCGCCATCCGGATGACCAACCGCCGATCGGCTTAATCCTCTGCAAGGAAAGAAACCGCGTCACCGTCGAGTTCTCCCTTCGCGGAATGACTCAGCCCATGGGCGTCTCTGAATACCAGCTCCTGCCCAAGGACGTAAGAGATGCGCTGCCAACGCCGGAACAGCTGCAGGCGGAGCTGGGGAAACCGGACGAGGAAGTGAGCGAGTGACGAGAGATGGAGAGGTGGTTACAGATTGTGCCCACAAGCATCAATCGGTTCACCCAGAGGGGGAGAATTCTATATAATACATGATTAACCAGGAGGCGATAATGGCTGAATTCAAATACACGCCAGATGAAGTCAAAGTGCACAGTGAGGGTGCCATCGCGCGACTCTGCTCTGCTTTTCAGTCCCATGAGGCTGGAATCCCGGAATGGCTCAAGAACTCCTCAGATGAGTATGCCCGAAGGGGTACCGAAAGCCCATCTCGCATTGTCGTTCTCTTTTTCGCAAGCAGGTCAAGGAAATTGGAAGCGTCCATATCGTGTCTTGATTTCGGAGGCATGAACAGCACAGCAATAGAGGAACGATTCAGGATTTGGGGCGATCCCTACGCTGCTAGATCTGAAGGGAGGTCCAAGGGTGTGCAGGGCGGACATGGAAACGGAGGCAAGTGCTACATGACACAGATGTTCCGCGACCATGCTGTCATTCACACAGTGAGTGACTCAAAAGGCTGCAAATACGGTGTCGCTGCTGGATCCGTTGCCTTCGGCTATGTGCCCGATGCCTCTATCGGGAAGGGATTCGACGTTCTCTCGCTTGAGGATGAACTCGAGAGGGCACTGCAAACGATCGGGCTTACTGCTTCCGTCCTTCCTCGCGTTTCGCGAGAGGCGCTCGCTTCTGCCAGCGGATTCACCCTTGTATCAGGCGTGGCCCCCCGGGGATATGAGAAACGCATTCCTGTGAAGAGGTTAGTAGAAAGCATTTGTGAGGATCCTCAGATGGTCGAAACCTTGAGCGCATGCAGAGTCTTCGTTGTAGATAACGGTAAACCCTGGAACAACGGAAAGGCGCTTACCCTCCCCGTAATCGAGCCAAAGGAGGGGTACAAAGACGAGAGGAGGATAGAAATCCCAAGCCGCCTTGTGGATCCGGCCACCAATGACGAGGTTTCGACAACATCTGAGGGGAAGACGCACCGAGGTGATCTCATACTCCGCACATCAGCACGAAACATGTCATACAAGAAGAGGACAGCACGGCATGTTGTCACATTCCGATTTGCTAACTGGTTCCTCGGTTTCGTTCCTGTGTCAGAACTGGACATCACATCGAGCTACGCGAACTTCGTCTACGGGGAATGTCATCTGGATTCCCTGGAGCCGTTCAAGATGAATGATCGGACACGTCTAGCACGCGGGCCACTCACCCGCGCAGTAGAGGAATTCATAGCGAGAGAGATACAAAGGCTAACGCAGGAGATGGAGCAGCGTGATAAACGGCACTACGACAAGGAAGAGAGAAACGCCCTGAGTGAGATGAACGCTGCCCTTGATCGGTGGAAGAACCAATTCCTCGTCGAACTAGTATCTACTTGCAGAATTAAGCGCTAGTATGTATCCTTGGTGACGTTACTTCCACTACCAAGGAGGCAAGATGGGAAGACAGGCAACACGGATCGAACTGACCTCAGAACAGCAAGAGGTCCTTGAAAGATGGATGCGATCATCGACAACTGAGCAGAGGATGGTTCAGCGGAGCAGGATCATTCTTATGGCCGCAGAGGGGATGAGGACCGACGAGATTGCTGATGCTCTTAACATCCGTCCTGCGACGGCAAGCAAGTGGCGAATACGGTTTGCGAAGGATGGGTTGCAAGGTCTTCAGGATACACCTCGATCTGGGAGGAAGAGGAAGTACGACAAGGAGATCGAGCGTCTGATTCTCTCCAAACTGGACGAGCCCCCTGTAAGAGGAGAGACGGTATGGACAGCGCGGCTGATTGCGCACGAGTTGGAAGATGTTTCGATTCATCATGTCTGGAGGGTCTTTCGTAAGTATGGGATTCACCTTCAGCGGCGGCATAGCTGGTGTACGAGTACAGATCCAGAATTTGCTGCCAAGGCGGCTGATGTCGTCGGGCTTTACCTGGCACCGCCGGAGAACGCAGTGGTGCTCTGTATTGATGAGAAACCTGCCATTCAAGCTCTAGAACGGGCTCAAGGCTACCTTCGGCTTCCCAACGGACGAACACTGATTGGGTTTAGTCATCACTACAAACGGCATGGAACGACAACGCTGTTTGCGGCGTTGGAGGTCGCAACGGGATTGGTCCGCGCCGGTCATTACAATCGCCGTCGTCGACGTGAGTTTCTCGATTTCATGAATGATGTCGTGTCTCAGTATCCTCCCGACCAAGAAATACACGTTATCCTAGACAATCTGAATACACATAAGCCAAAACATGATAAATGGCTTGCCCGGCATAAGAATGTGCATTTCCATTTCACACCAACGCGGGCAAGTTGGCTCAACCAAGTGGAGATCTGGTTCAGCATTCTTACACGACGGGTGATTCGTAATGGAAGTTTTACCTCTCCCCAGCAGGTACGCACGGCGATCGACCGGTTTCTTGACGCCTACAACGTGCAGGTTGCTCCGTTTGAGTGGACGAAAGAGGTCGTCCATCAGGCACCGCTCAAGACAAAATACGCGGATTTATGCAAGTAGACACTAGTTGGCGGAGGAAAGGGTATCGGAGACCCGCCCATTGTCGACCACACGTTACCGGTGGGTGTACCTGAGAGGATCGAACTTCTCATCACTTACCATAGGATGGGGCGGGGCGTGTATATGCAGCCCAGGCTTCGGTTTTACGACAAGGACGGAAGGCGCGTTCGGCCGGTGCCTATTGAGTGGCAAGTTGATGATCCTAATATTTTTGTTGTTAATGAACTAGGGCTTATCAGCTCATATTGCTATGGCTCCACACGTCTCCGGGCTGTGTCTCTCGACGGTCGCACGTCGTCAAATGAGGAAAGGATTGACATCGTACACATTCGCGACATCCGCCTAGTTCCTCCGGAAGTGGAAGTCGGAGTAGGGGGGCGAGCGAAGGTCGACGCAGTTTGCACTCTAGATGACGGAACTGAGTGTCACGATGTTCTGCTCATCTGGACAGAGGATGATAGTAGCGTCGTCAGGATTAGCTCCTCCGGGATGGTGTTTGGTGCGGGGATAGGCGAGACACGAGTTTGTGCGGGTGACGACGCGATTATGGCGTCTAAAAGCTCTTTGGTTCGAGTAGTTCAAAAGCCGGGTGGGGGGTCTGGAGAGGGTAGAGGTCGCGGGTACGCGCGAATCCTGGTGTCTGGTGTGGACAAGGATCCTGATACAAACGAGATCGTCGGGTTCACAAGTGGAGATCCACCGGTCTGGCGAAGAATAATAGATATCGATAGGAACATCTGGTGGATCAACAGTGCGTCGCCGCTGGCACAACTCTATCTTGACAAAGGACGTGACTTTGGCTACGAATCCCGCGAGTGGCGGATCTACCATGTCGAGCGCATCATCGATGTAGTGTCTCAGATCGCTTTGGAGATCGATCCCGACCAGCCTGAATCTAGTGCCGCGCAGTGGTTTATTAGTCGGGGAGACAAGCTGGTTGAGATACAGGAAAGAGCAGTTACCGAGCTTGCCAGGTTCATAGAGGAAGGGGAATTGCCAAAGGTATAGGATGACGAACAGGAGAGCAGATCTTACAGTTCGGGATAAGCTGCTTCTGGCAGCGTTGTCCCTCGAGCAAGATGGACGGATCCCTTTCACCGCTGAGGATCTTGTGGTGAATGCTTGGTCTATGTTCCCTCGGTCTTTTGGCCTCAAAGGCTACGTTGATGAGCATGACGTTCCACGCTTCCCAGACTCGAATCGGGTTTTCGCAGAGATAATGGGGTCAAAGCCATTGAGGAAGCTAGGCCTACTAGTGAAGGTGGGGCAGAAGACATATGTATTGACGGAGTCCGGCCGCACGCAGGCGGAGAACCTGCACCTGCAACGAGGCCCAATAACTACGGAATCCCAAGATACCACAATAGTTGTTCGGTCGACTCTGAGAAGAGACATCGACCGCCTACTCCACAGGATGCTCTCGAGTCGAGCAACCCGTAAGGTCCAGGAAGGAGACCTGAGTTCACTCTCATTCTTCGATGCTTGCGTATTTTGGGCAATCACTCCGCAGATCTCATCAGTTGAGTTGGATGGGAAGCTGACCAATGCGAGATCTGTCATCGAAATCGCAAAGAAGGCTATAGCCGACGGAGACCTCCGCACGGCTTCAGGAACACTGTCTGCCAGTGAGATCGAGATCGTAGAGTCAACGCAGAGAGAGCTGGAGAAAAGGTTCAGGACCGATCTTGAAGCAATTCGAGAACGCGACGGCCAGAAACGCGAAGCCAAGAGGCGTTGAAAGTGAGGCATAGGCAATGTGTGACGCCGAACTCCTACTTGCCCTGAACGTTGCTATCTGCAGCTTGGAATCGCGCGCGTGAAGCATTCACATACTGCTCTTGGGACTCTATGGAGAGCCAATGCCGGCCAAGGGATTCCGCTGCGAAGCCTGTTGTGTTGCTGCCGGCAAACGGATCAAGAACAAGATCGCCGGGATCGGTGAGAAACTCAATGAAGAATTCAACTAGCCTCATTGGCATTCTGGCTGGGTGCGGGTCGATGCCGTGTTTGCGACAGTATATTTGGTAGGGATCATCAGAGCGAGTATTTGAGATTGGGAGGACTTCCACAAGCATCTCTTGGAGGGGCGGCACAAGTACGTTGGGCGGAATTGCGCCCTTGTGATGGGTTAAGAAAGATTTCTGGCCGATTCGATGCTGGGAGGGGCGTCTCCCAGAATTGTAGGTCCCCTTCTCAAGTAAACGCTTCATGCTCTTGCTGTACTTAGTCAATACATGGCGGTTGTCTGCCTTTGGCTTCGTTGTTGGAGACATCCACCACACCCGTGTAAAGGCCTCTTTTACCCGAATACGTTCAACCGTGACCCACTGAGCAGGTGTTGGTAGTCTTGCTGGATTGAAGCAGATAAACTCCTGGCAAAGGTTGAGATCCGCTCTTTCCTTGAACGCTAGAAGACTCTTGAGAGGGAGAATCGACATGGTAGGACGACCTGCTTCCCAAGCATTCCCAAGCTCGATAGCGATTGACCCGTCATCAGTGACATAATCTCGCAACAACGGCGCGAACTCGCAGAGCCATTTAACGTAATCGTCACCTTGTAGATTGCCATACTTTTTTTCGTATTCAGCGGAAATGGAGGAGAAGTGAAAACCAGTTGTACTTTGCCCTTCCACTTAATAGGTGGCGTGGCGCGGAGGATCTCTTCAGCTTTTCCACAGTACATTCGGCCAAGCTTCGTCCTGTACCGCGCTCTAACTCTAGGTCGGCGCACTTCTAAGCCAGCGGACATCGGGTAGCCTCTCTTGTTCACGTACTAGTGGGTGTGTTCGATGCCGAAATCACAGGGAATGCTAGTGGCAATTGCCCATTCTTGTGACTCTCTATGAACTCTGTGATGGCGTATCTAACTACATATGCTAATGTTGCGTGATTCCTTCCTGCAATCTCCTGTAGTGCATCTCGCTGCCCAGGAGCAAGTGTCACAGTTAGTCTCGCTGGTTGTCTAGCTTCACGTTTCGCGTGATTGCCCATAACTCTCTCCCACGTGCGCCATTTGACATCATTATGATGAAAAACGATGTTGATGTCAACCTGTAAGAGAATTCCATGAGAATCCAATGAGAATCCAGGGACACATACCATAATTCCTCAACGAGCAGTCTGAAATAGGGTCTATGACCCTCGAATTCACAGGAATGGAGTTGGCACCCGTCGCTCTTCGACATATTATGTTGCGGAGTTGCACACTAATCATTGTTAGCGTCACAAGAGGAAAGATCTTGAGAACAGAAGAGGAAGTCCTGACGCAGTTTGATGAGTGGGCGCAGGGGAACGATCTGGTCCGCGCTGCCGTCCTAACATGCTCACGCGTTGATCCTGAGGGAACAACCGACTTCTTGTCGGACTATGACATTGAGCTTTATGTAGCTGACCTTGGGCCATTCCGAAAAAACGATAGCTGGCTCAGCGCCTTCGGCCCAGTCATAGTACGCTGGCCGCTCAGACCGCGCTCCACATTCGACGAGAAATGGATCACACGACTTGTTCTATTCAAAGATGGCGTGCGAATCGATTTTCAGATTACGGACCAGACCAGTATTGAACCAGACGCCTACGACAATGGATACAGGGTCCTTCTCGACAAGGACAATCTGACAGTAGGACTCAATGCCCCGACGTTCTCAGAATACATCATCAAGAGGCCCCCTAGGGAGGAATACGACACGCTCGTCCATGAGTTCTGGTGGAACGCAACCTATGTCCCCAAGCACCTTTGGCGTGACGAACTGCCTTTCGCAGCGGTCATGCTGGGCCAAACGGTCCGTGACAAGTACCTGCGGACAGTTATCGAATGGTTCATTGGCCTACAACATGACTGGTCAGTGAACACGGGCCTGTGTGGAAAATGGTTCAAGCGGTATCTTGACGCCGAGACTTGGTCGGAATTCGAATCTACATACGCAGGGGCGGACATAGAAGAGAACTGGCAGGCCTTTTTCAAGGCGATTGCCCTCTTCGGAAAGCTGGCGAGAATAGTCGGAAGCAGTCTTGGTTACGACTATCCCGCGGAGTTAGAACAGGAAATGAAGGGCTACTACTTAAGCATTCGAAATACGAAAAGGAGCGCTGACGCTAACAAATGAATGCACTTGACTGGTATTTCGCTACGCTCCATACCAGCAAGTGATTCAACTCGTTAGGCAGCTAGGAGAAACCGTGCCCCTATCGAATTACGCATTGGACAAGTTCGTAGCTCCGGCGCTCTCGAAGCTCTCCGAGTGCAACGCGATCGACGTGACTGGCTTAGAAATACGGGGACACAAACCCTATTTCGGAACCATGATCTGACGGCCCGAACTCCCCAAGGAGAAAGGGCAGCGACCAGCATATCGGAGGAACAATAACTAAGCTCCGCATCTCCGCCAAGACCCTCGGAGAGTTGGCACTTCCCAACTTCGGTCGGGCGTGGGGTTGCGTCTTCATTTTTGGTGTTTGCCGAGAGCTTCGCTCACTTACGGCGCAATCACGGATTGCGCTAGATCTTGGGGTTCGGGGTCTACGATTGCATTCTTTAGTGACCCGGGAACGCATGCCACAATCCTTTACGGACTGAGTTGATGTGCTCGCAGCGATAGCCCTCGGTCTGACGATCGACGAGCTGTGCGCCATCTACCGCATCCAGTTTCCCGTCTTGCGCCAGAACGAGAACGACACGTGGTATGACCGAAACGACCGTATCGTCTTCACTTGTAGTAAGGGGCTGCCCGGCGTCGGGTTCTCCCGGCCGGAGTGAAACGAAATCAAGGACATGACGCCCGGGACTATGGAGAGGTGGGTGGACCGACGACATCATGTTGGACTATCGCAAAGCTCATGCCGGGATCCGTCTTGAAGACGGGACGGTGCTGGATTGCCCGTGTCCGGACTACCCGAAGCCTATCCCCGGCCCCCTTGAGCGCCTGATCACCTACGAGGCCCGCTGCGATCGCGAAGCCGACTATCGCACTGCCTGGGCGGAGTTTGAACAGAGGGGAGTGGTAAATGCGGTGCGTGTTCGATGCTGCAATACTGGACGCTGTGCGTCCAGTTGTGCTATTCTCAACACATCATGAAGAGACGACCGATGAGCCTGAGTAACTGGGTGGATGAGATTCAACGCGTGGGCCGCTATACGTTCACGCGCAAGGAAGCAACACGAGAACTGAACCTGTGTACAAATGCGCTAGACAAGTCCTTGCAACGGGCAACATGTCAGGGAAGGATCCTGCGTTTACGAAGAGAGTTTTACGTGATCGTTCCTCTGGAATATACCGTCGCAGGCACCGTCCCCACAGAATGGTTCATTGATGATCTCATGAGATTCATCGGCAAGCCGTACTACGTGGGCTGCCTCTCTGCGGCGGCCTTGCACGGGGCCGCACATCAGCGTGCTCAGGAAATGCAGGTTGTTGTTCCAGAGCACGTGCGTAGCGTCGAGACACGTGCAGTGCGTGTTCGGTTCCTTCAGTTTGCGGGCATGTCACAGGCATTGACGGAAAGCAGGCGCACCCACACAGGGGACATTCCCATTTCCACGCCGGAGTGGACAGCGATTGACCTGATCCGTTTTCAGAAGCACTACGGGAGCATGGACGCTGCAGCCACGGTCCTGACCGAGCTAGCGGAGGCGCTGGATGTAAACAAGCTTGCGGCAGCGGCCGGCCACGAGCGTACGAGCGCGTACCTGCAGCGCCTCGGATGGTTGCTTGACTTCCTTGGACAGGAGAGGCTGACACGGTCTCTCCACGCTGTCGTGGTCGAGCAAAGTCCATCGTACACGCCCTTGAATGCCTCGCTGGCAAAGCGTACCGGACGCCGGGATTCTCGCTGGCGCATCGTAATCAACGAGGAACCGGAGGCCGACCTGTGATCCCACGTGCCGACATCACGGAATGGCGCTCTGCCGGGCACCCATGGCAGACCGATATCATGGTCGAGCAAGACCTGATCATCAGCGTCATGCTTGTGACCCTGTTTCGCGATAAAACCATCGCCAACAGCCTGTTCTTCCGGGGTGGTACGGCGCTGCATAAGCTGTATCTCGATCATCCCCTGCGCTATTCGGAAGACATCGATCTGGTGCAGCCAGAGGCGGCTCCGATCGGGCCGCAGTTCGATCAGATCAGGGAAGTCCTACGGGATCGCTTTGGTAAGCCTCAACGCAAGATCGGTCCGGACGCCGCTACCCTAACCTACAGACTGGACTCGGAGGATTCCCCGCCGCTGCCGTTGCGCATCAAAGTGGAAATCAACACGCGGGAGCACATGCAGGTCCTGCCTGTCGAGAACAAACAGCTGGATGTTCAGTCTCGCTGGTTCAAGGGCCGAGTAGACGTCCCGATCTATCACCTAGATGAACTACTCGCCACGAAGCTGCGGGCTTTGTATCAACGGAGAAAGGGCCGCGATCTCTTCGATCTTGCCTTGGCCCTTCGCAGCTTGCCCGTGGATGCTGCCCGGTTGTGCAGGGTGTTTCAGCACTACATGAAAGCCGAGGGTCATCGCATTACGGCTGCAGACTTCCGGACCAATGTGACAGCGAAGCTGAACCATCCCGGATTCATCGGAGACTGCAGCCCACTCGTTCGCCCAGGAAGTGCGTCCGACCCTCGCAAGGACTTCGAACTCATCGACCGTACTCTCCTCACACTTCTCGACGACGCCGGGGCTGAGATTAACCAAGGTGAGGAGGGGACGAGATGATCCCCTCCGTCATTGCGAGCCAAGTCGAGCGAGGCATCAAGGACTTCCTTAAAACTACGTTTCCTCCCTCGACCCCATTCTTCAAAGGGATCCTCGATCGCCTATTCGAAGAACGCGATAGCCTGTTCAAGTGTCAAAAACGGGGTCCAATCTTCATTCTTAGCATTGATTGGGGTCTACCATTGGATTTTGCAGTGACCAGGGACGCATGCCACAATCCTTTGCGGACTGAGTTGATGTGCTTGCAGCGAGCTCGAGTGATTGGACGTAGGCTGTCCTCTCAGCTCCCTGGCCAGGCTCCTCTATTTGTCTGGCTTGGACATCCGATCCATACTGGGACTGGGAGGGATTATCATGGGCAAGTCAGTAGCCGTCTACTACAGCTCATCGGCGGAATCTGGGAATACGGCAAGGCTTCTTGCGTCATTCATGCGTGGGATCGAACGAGGTGGAGACACAACCGAGACGTTCGCGGTTAAGGATCTGAACATCTCGCCCTGTACAGGCGAGTTTCACTGCTGGTTCAAGGTCCCGGGCCAGTGCTACATCCGGGACGACATGCAGGACCTCTATTCGTCTCTACGGGAGGCGGAGACGCTGATTCTCGCTACGCCGGTCTATATCCCGTTGCCCGGGGAGATGCAGAATCTCCTCAACCGGCTCTGTCCGCTGATGGAGCCGATCCTCGAGACGCGCGATGGAAGAACGCGCGCCAAGATGCGCGACGATGTGGCAATCTCTCGGATCGCGTTGGTCTCCACGAGCGGGTGGTGGGAGATCGGCAACTTCGACACGGTTGTTCGAATCGCATGTGAGCTCGCGGAGGATGCAAGCGTCCCCTTCGTGGGCTCCGTTCTCAGACCTCATGCATCGGTGATGTGGCAGCAAGAAGAGAAGGCCCGGGAGATCCTGGACGCAGCGGAAGCAGCAGGATACCAACTCGCCACGACGGGCACCATGTCGTCAGACACACTCGCAGTCATATCTCAGCCCCTGACGTCCGAAGAAGAGTATCGCCGCGGCTTCAATGAGAACTACCTGGGGGTGAAGGGCGAAGGACACTAGGAACGCGTGCTCTTGGAAAATCCGAGGGCACAAACCCTATTTCGAAACCGTCTATCGCTCGCTAACTTCTCAGCCTCTTCCGGGGTGCGTCCTCGACTTTCGGCTTTATCTTTGCCGTCTGTGATCGTGGTCTTGTAGTGGTGGTCGCCGAAGATCCTTTCCTCGAAGAAGCCCTCCTTCTCAGTTCGCGAAGTGGGAAAATGTTGACACTTATCGATAAATGTATACACTTTCCCACATGGAGAGGCAGACGGACTCACAACGGATTCTCAAACTGGCAGCCTATCAGGGTCTGATCAGTGCGCGCGACGTAGAAGCTGCTGGCCTGCACACGCAGGCCCTCACTCGGCTCGTGAGAGAAGGACAACTGGAGCGTGTCGCGCGAGGCCGCTATCGCCTTCCAGATCCAGACTACGAGCTCACCGAGCATCATGGTCTCATTCTTGCGTCAGCCGCTGCACCGAGTGGAGTCATCTGCCTTCTGTCTGCGCTCCAGTTTCACGTGATTGGCACGCAGCTGCCGCGGCAGCTGTGGCTCGCCCTGCCGCGGGGAACGCGCGCACCGGCGATCGACTACCCACCGCTCAGGATCGTCCGGTTCTCTGGGGAGGCGCTCGCGGCAGGAGTGGAAGAACACACCCTGGAAGGTCAAACGGTAAGGGTCTACAACGTGGCGAAGACCGTGGCTGACTGTTTCAAATTCCGAAACAAGATCGGAATGGACGTGGCGCTTGAAGCACTGAACGACGCGTGGCGAGAGCGACGCTCCGAAATGCTAGACATCGCCAGATACGCGAGGGTTTGTCGCGTCTGGAACGTCATGCGCCCCTACCTGGAGGCGATCGTGGCATGAATCGAACGACAGGTATGGCGCATTCGGTTCACGTGCGCCTTGTTGCACGAGCTAAGGAGCGCGGCATCGAAGCGCAGATGATGCTGGGAAATACGGGGACACAAACCCTATTTCGGAACTATGATCTGACGGCCCGAACTCCCCAAGGAGAAAGGGCAGCGACCAGCATATCGGAGGAACAATGACTAAGCTCCGCATCTCCGCCAAGACCCTCGGAGAGTTGGCGCTTCCCGGTTTCTGCCTGCGGTGCTTCTGGCTGAAGCTGCACGCCAGGCAACTCCCGTTTCAGATCTTCCCGGGGATCTTCAGCTCGATTGATGCCTACACCAAGCGCGTGGTCCATGCGCGGGTCTTTCATTAGATGAAGCCGTTTCACCGATTGGTGAAATAGCATACCACGGTGAAGGATTTCTTGACAGACGTGAGTTTCCACTCTATACTTACTTTTCACCAGATGGTGAAAATAACGAAAGGAGTGAAATGTACGAGAACGAAGTCCTCCAACAAGGTGAACAGGCAATCCGCGACTGCCTCGATCGTGTGCCCTTCCTGAAGATCCGTGATTTCCAAATCGAGCCGGACTTCTCCGGCAGGCGACCGGATTTCGTTGTGCGCGTCGAGACGATTGGCGGCCAGTACAGCCTCATTGTCGAAGCAAAGTCGAGCGGTCAACCCAAAGTGGCACAAGGAGCCATCGATCAGCTGCGGGCCTATTCCGGACTCGGGCCCAGTTCCTACGCCGTCATCCTCGCTCCCTACATCAGTGAGGCTACCGCGCGCCTCTGTGAGCGTGAGGGTGTGGGCTATGTCGATCTAGCAGGCAACTGCAGACTGAGCTTCGGTCAGGTCTACATCGAACAGCGCGGCAAGAAGAATCCGTTCTCGGAGAAGCGCGAGCTTCGGTCGCTCTACTCACCCAAGGCGGAGAGAATCCTGCGCGTGCTTCTGACGTCGCCACGAACGCCATGGAGAGTGCAAGATCTGGCGGATGAAGCGGGCGTGAGCCTGGGCTTGGTTTCCAAGGTAAAGCGGATCCTGGAGCTTCGCGAGTGGCTCGACCAGCTGCCGAGCGGCTTCAAGCTTCTCGACCCCGAGGCTGCCTTGGACGAGTGGGCGCGCGAGTACCGCTACAGAAAACATCGAATCTTCGACTACTATGCCTTCAGTTCCGGAAGTGAACTCGAACAGCAGATTGCGTCTGCAGCGGAAACGTGCGGCGTTCGGATCGCGCTCACTGGCTTCTCGGCTGCAGTTCGATATGCACCGGCGGTGCGCTACCGGCGCTCGATGCTCTACTGCGACGGGGATCCTATGGCTATCGCGCAGGAAGTCAAGCTGAAGCAGGTTCCGAGTGGTGCGAACCTCACACTGATTCAGCCATACGATGAAGGTATCTTCTACGGGACCGGGCGTCGCGACGGGCTGCCTGTTGTTTCTCCAGTTCAGACGTACTTGGATCTCATGAAGCAGGCGGCTCGTGGAGAAGAAGCGGCTGAGGCGCTGATGCGGGAGGTGATTCAGCTATCGTGGTAACCAAGGGCGATTACAACACTGAGCAGGTGGCTGCAGCCAGATCAGTACTGCTCGAGCTGATGCTCTTACTAGGTGAGTATCGCGACCACCTGGTTCTTGTAGGCGGCTGGGTTCCCGAATTCCTGATCACCCAGCCTAGCAAGCGCCACATTGGCAGTATCGACGTTGATCTGGCCGTAGATCACAACGCGCTGACGGAGGCCGGCTATCGAACGATCCGACAACTTCTTCTTGACAAAGGATACGTACAGGATGATCAACAGCCATTCATCTTTCGAAGAGAGATCGACTCGATCACTGTGGAGGTCGATCTCCTGTCAGGAGAGTATGGCGGCACTGGGAAGAGTCGAAGGCACCAGAAGATTCTCGACACCCATCTCCGGAAGGCGCGCGGGTGCGATATTGCATTCGACAACCCCGAGACCATTCGGCTTGAGGGCGAGCTTCCTGACGGAGGACGCGATGCGGTGAGCATCAAGATCGCATCTATCGAGACGTTCCTGTGTATGAAGGGGATGGCTCTTGACAGTCGCCTCAAAGAGAAGGATGCATGGGACATTGACTACTGCATCCGAGAGTTCCCGGGAGGGATGGACACATTAGTCGAACGCCTCAGACCGAGAATCAAGCACGGTCTAGTCCGGGAGGCATTGGACAAGATCGCCAAGCACTTCGCCTCACCTGAGCACCGTGGTCCGAGACATGTTGCCGATTTTGAAGAAGTTCGCGATGAGGAAGAACGTGCGGCGATCCAACGAGATGCCTACGAGCGTGTGAGCTACCTGCTCCGACAGCTTGGGATTGAGGCCGTCGACAAGGAGTAGCATGACGACGAGGATGCCCCGAGGAAGAGGAGGTCGAGGTGACTTCCCCAAGGGGTACACGGCCATCCTCCAGCCGAAGAGAAGAAGGCAACCGAAACCGTCGTTCAGCAAGCCGAACTCCTCGGCGAGGAATGGGCAGAATAACAGTGAGATAGGGGGTGACATGTCCGAAACACTGTTCAAGCAGGTCCAATACGATCTACAAGGGCTGATGAGCGCGGTCCGGATGGGGAAAATCGGCCTTCCCCACATCCAGCGGGAGTTCATATGGAAGAACACTAAGGTTTGCGATCTGTTCGACTCGATGTATCGCGGCTACCCGGTTGGCTATCTGTTGCTGGACGATCTACCTCTTGGGGGGAGTTTGTGCTACCATCGGTGAGCAGGAGAACTAATCGCTGCTTGGGAAGAGTGTGTAAGGTGGGCCAACATGCCGGAGGGCAGAAGGGAATCTGGCAACAGGGGTGATGAGTATGGATCAGCTGACGGTCAATACGGCTGTTCGGAGATACCGTGAAGGATTGGAGAGGATCTTTGGCGATCAATTAGTAGCTGTAATTCTGTACGGCTCATGTGCGCGAGGGGAGGCAGGCGAGGACTCGGATATCGACCTTCTGTGTGTTCTGAGAACACCGTTTGATTACTGGGATGCCATCCGCAGATCATCTGCCCTAACTGCGAGAATTAGCCTGGAGGGAGACGTGGTCCTTTCTCGGGTCTTCGTCTCCGAACACGAGCTTCAGAATCGCGATCTTCCATTCTTCATCAACGTTCGCCGTGAGGGAGTGCCGACATGAATGAGGATATCTCGGCTCTTCTCGCTAAGGCTGAGAAAAGCCTTTCCGCAGCGCAGATACTCGCTACAGAAGGGCACCATGGTTTTGCGGCTTCTCGCGCCTACTACTAGTGGTTCTAAGGAGGCAGGAATGGCCGAAATTCTTCGCATTTCAGCCAAGAACCTTGGAGCACTTGCGCTTCCCGGTTTCTGCCCCCGATGCTTCTGGTTGAAGCTCAAAGCGCGGAATCGTCTTCCGTTTCAGATCTTCCCGGGGATCTTTAGCTCGATCGATGCGTACACCAAGCGTGTAGTGCACACGTCCTCTGCCATGAACCTCCTTTTGCCAGTTTTGAGCTGCTTATTAGCTATAGCTCTTCATATCACGTCGGAAACGGCGGTGGCCATCGTTCGCTCCCATCGGCCGATTTAAAGCGGAAATCGCACTTCTCGCCACCTTCGGCCAGGGTGGTGGTGCGCAACAGTATCTGCCCAGAGGTCCTGATGGTGGCGAAGTCGAGAAAACAGAAATAGGGTAGGAGCTCATCCGCGCCCTGGACGTGGTAGTACTTCTGCACGCCGCACTCGTAGAAGTCGTAGCCATAATCAAATTCCTCCCCGTTCCCTTCAACGAACTCCCACACCCAATTACCGGGATAGCGGCGCTTCTGGGACTCTCGGGCTTGTGCCTTCTTCTCTTCGATGAACTCCGGACTCGGCTGCCCAGCAGGGGAGAATGGCAGCTTGTTGACCGCTTTCACGACCGCGTCGTAGATGATCCTGCCCGTCTCTCTTGCCGTCTTACCTCGTGCCTTCATCACCTTGTACAGCGCCAGGCTCGTAGTGGAACGGATGAGATGGCGGGTCATGGGATTGTCGTCACCGCCGATGTAGGGAATCTCCGGGATCAGGATCTCAACTTGCTCGCGGGCTTCCTTCACGATGGTGTGGGCAACCCCCTCGCCGTAGCGGTCAATCAGGAACGGCTTCCAACCGTCTGAATGCTCGGCAAACAGGACGAGGAACTCGGATCGGCGGTACTGGTAGTATTCCTGGGCTTGTTTACTGTTCACCGCGCCCCCTTTAGGCTGAGCAGCAGGATAGCCCAGCTATCTCCTCGTTTCCCGCCAGGGTTTTCCATCACGTAGGCTTACACTTCAGATGATCGCGACTCTCTGTCTGGATAGTCCAATGGCCTGAGTCCAGGATCTTCCTTTTCGTCTCCTCCCGCGGCTGATGTCCGTCGTCGATCACGAGGATTCCGTCCCTCTTGGTTATGCGCTTTAGCTCCCGCAAGAAGGCGGTCGGATTCTTAATGATGAAGAACATGTCGATAGCGCAGACCACGTCCGCCACGTGATCGGGAACGCCGCTGTTGTATCCGTCAGCAAGCAACGGCTCTACGTTTTCCAGGCTGTGCTTTCCGATCTTGTTGTTCACGACTTGGATGGCCAGCTCGTGAATATCCACCGCATAGACCTTTCCGGTCTCGCCGACGAGCTTGGAGAACTTCATTGTGTACCTTCCCGGACCGCACCCGTAGTCGACGACCGTCATTCCTTCTTCTATGCCAAACTTGCGCACGCGCTTTTCGATGTAGGGAAAGAGAAAGTCAATGATGCGAAACAATGTATTCATACTGCGGAAGCCGGCGTCCGACATTTTCTCAGAGTCTCTCTTTTTCGCGCTTTTCCTAATTGACACTTAAGCCCCCTTGCCAATAATTCAGAGACATGAATTTTTCAAAAATACACTGTTCGGCGGGCGTTCGGCAAGTGCACAAGCAAGAAGCATCAAGCACGGCGGCCAGGGGCTTCTGTTTGAGCTGTAGTCAAGATCAGGATTAAGTTTTGGTTTTGGCCTTGGGATCAAAGATTCAGGTATGATAGAAATGTCGGGCACGGGGCCAGACCTCCCGACAGACTCAAGAAGGAGACAGAAACCATCGCCTACCAGGGAACGCTTCTCAAGGTAGGAAGGAGAACACAAAATGAGCGAGCCTCTCCGCATCTCAGCCAAGAACCTTGGAGCATTTGCGCTTCCCGGTTTCTGCCCCCGATGCTTTTGGCTCAAGCTCAAAACGCGGAATCGTCTTCCGTTTCAGATCTTCCCGGGGATCTTTAGCTCGATCGATGCGTACACCAAGCGTGTAGTGCACACGTGGATCGATCAGAATGGCGGGGCACCTGTCTGGTTGAAGGGCCTCGGCGAGGTCACCGGCTACATCAACCCACCCCATCACTCGCGTTTCTACATAGAGCTTCCCGAATATGGGGTGCTCCTCACGGGCGCACCAGATGGGATTCTCACGCTGACCGACGGATCGATCGCGATCATCGACTACAAGACGGCGAAATACACGGGAACGCAAGATAAGCTCATGCCGATGTACGAAATCCAGCTGAACGCTTACTTACTCATCACCGAGCATCTGGACATCGGACAAGTCTCGAAACTCGCCCTGATCTACGCCGAGCCAGTGACGGATGAGGAGACGGCCGCTCAGCCCGAGATCCATTCAGACGAAGGCTTCTCCATGCCCTTCTCGATTTCCGTTCATCCCGTTCCGATGGAACCAGCGAAGCTCCAACCTCTGTTTCAAAGGGCTCGGGAGATCTACAACCTGCCTGAAGCACCTGATGGCAGGTCCGGCTGCGAGGACTGCAAAAGGCTTGACGCTCTCATGCTGCTCGCTCGCAAGCTCTAAGGGGTCTTCTCAAGCTTGCCGGAATGTGATGTAGATAACACTCACTTCCAAGTCCAATTACTAGGCATGATGATCGATCAGCGCCGGGATCGCTGACAGAGTGAGTGTCTACATCGTTGTGAGGTCACAGAGGATGGAAGCTTCCTGGTCGCCCGTACATTGAGGAAGAGGAAAGACACGGGCTCCATCGGACTGCAGGTCGTGACCGACGGGCAGCAGGTGCTCGAGTTCCTCTATCAGCAAGGTGAATGGAGCGAGGTTTGGACCCCAGACCTGGTTGTTCTCAACATCATCATGCCTAAACTCAACGGGTGGGAAGTCTTCGAGCGGATCAAGGTGGATTCGCGCTTGCGGACGATCCCCACCGTTATCTGGACTGTCGCCCAGATGGAGGAGTACAACGCGCGCACCTACGAGTGGGGGGCATCCGGCATCTTCTCAAAGCCCGTCGACAGCAAGGATATGGAACGACAGGTTGACGCGATCATCACCTTCTTACGATGGGCGAATCCCTACCCGCGGGACGTATAGCCAGGGCTTGTGGCGTGTGGAGGAACAAGTGCAAAGTGCTGATCCGTGGTTCGAGCAGCGAGACGACGGCACGCTATGATCGAATCGAACCAAAATCGATCATAGGAAGCTCCGCTTGTGAGCGACAACGCGATCTTTCCTACTGTGCCACGAAGATCCTCGACATTCTCGAGGAGCCAGCAAAGCTGACCCCGTGAGCAGGCTAGCTTCGAGGCCCTGCAGTCAAGTTTGGAAACAAACACCCAGACTCAGGAAGCGATGGGATCACACCTTTTAGTGCTACTATTTGCAAGCGCATCAGCATATGGTACGGTGGGTTAGTCCTTGCCACAATCGTTCACCGTAAGCGGGGCGCTCTCTATTGTATTTGGGAGTACCGGGGTTGCGCCGTGCCTTTTGGCACTTCAGAGTGTGCATACCTAAAGCTTTAGCATCGACCTTGTTTTTTACGGGAAGGACGGCAAGCGGTCGGGGGGCGCTCGTAAAGACGCTCCTCGACATCGGGACCGGCGAGCCTCCACGCTGATGGCCGAGGCTGATGTCCGCATCGTGAGGCGTTCAGAGCACTCAAAGGGCAAGATCAGGTACTACCTATGACGTTCTTGAGTCCGCGGGGCAGGATAGCGCCTTTCAATCAAGCACGGCTCGCTACCATTTCTGATCTGTCTTTCAAGGTTGGGTCACGACGTGCACGGTGTTCCCACGCACCTCAAGGATCTTCACCTTCTGCCGCTCAGGGATCGTCGTCCCCGTATTGTTGAGGGCGGACCAGATCTCCCCGTTGACCTTGACCTGGCCAGATGGATTAAGGGGCGTGATCGTTTCCGCGATCTGGCCCACAAGTGCTTCCGGCCCGACACGCGTTGAGCGAAGCAAGGCCCTCCGGAGAAAAAGGCCGTAGAACGTGATGGATGCGAAGGCTTTGGCGAGTGGAATCCCAACCCACGCCCACACCGGGATGTGTACGAACTGCGACACGACCACCAGGACACCGATCACTAGGGCAAGCTCGGCGATTTCCCGGAGGAGATAGGCTCTTGGAATCTTTTTTGTACGCATTGCTTCTCACCACCCCGCTCATCCTACCAAACGATGTTGCCCGTGCCAATCGTATCTTCCACAAAGGGGAGGCGGATCGTGCCAACCAGGAGAGGATCCTGTCGGAAACGGTCTTCCTGCTACATCGAACGCCGCCAACCGTTTCTATGTGGAGGATCTCTCGTTCTTGACATAATGCGCCCGCCCTTCAACGTAGACATCGAGGGGTAGGTGGCAACGAGGGGCGGCATTGTATTGAAAGGATTTCAGTTTCTTTAAGCGCATGGTTCAGACACACTCGGGAAAGTGCGGCTAGCCACCCGGACCGTTGTTCGACGCATGGCAAGCGGTGTAAAGGCGGGGTTAGATGAAATAAAACTTCGATGCGTGCGTGACCGGGGGCGGTCGGCGGAGATGGCGAGAATATCCCATTCCAATAAGATCAAAGTGTTGCCTGGGATACCCACTCGTTAGAGAAAGAGGATCTATAGTTGATCCTTTAACCGCGCAATAAGCTTGAGTGCCTCAAGCGGGGTGAGTCGATTGGGATCAAGCTTGCGCAGCTGTTTTAGCACGGGGTGATCCTGTGTTCCAAAGAGCGGAAGGTCCTCAGCGCGATCGTTCTTTCGACCGAGGCGGGAAAGCGGAGCCTCAGCCAAAAGTTCCGTCAAGATTTGATCGGCGGTCTTCGTCACTTGCTCGGGCAGACCGGCAAGGCGGGCGACGTGTACACCGTAGCTTCCCTCTGCCACCCCGGGCTCGACGCGATGTAGAAACACAACTTCATTGCCCACTTCCTGCACGGCCACATGCAGGTTAATAACCCCCAGAAGCTCATCAGCCAAGCGGGTCAGTTCCTGATAGTGTGTTGCAAAGAGCGTCTTTGCTTTTATTCGTGTGACAAGTTCCCGCGCTACGGCCCAGGCAATGGATACCCCATCGAAGGTGCTCGTCCCTCGTCCCATCTCGTCGAGGATGACAAGGCTCTTTGAGGTGGCCCGCTCGAGGATCGTCGCCGTTTCCAGCATCTCCATCATGAACGTGCTTATTCCCTCAACGAGCATGTCGCTTGCGCCCACACGGGCAAAGATACGATCGACAATAGGAAGGGTTGCTTCCTTTGCCGGCACGAACGAACCGATCTGCGCCAAGAGGCAAATGAGGGCAGCTTGGCGTAAATAGACTGATTTTCCAGACATATTCGGGCCGGTGAGGATGACAAGGTCCTTCCCTTGATCGAGGATAAGGTCGTTGGGGACGAACTCCTCAACCTGTTCGACGACCGGGTGACGACCGGCGCGGATTGCGATCGCATGCTTCTTTGTAAAGTGTGGCCGTACATAGCCGTTGCGACTGGCGACGATCGCTAGCGCGAGGAGAAAATCAAGCTGTGCCAGAGCATCGGCAACCCGTTGGAGAAGCGGAATATGCCCGACCAGCCGCTCAAGCGCTGCCTGGAAGAGGTCAAGCTCAAGGGCCTTTGCTCGTTCCTGTGCGAGGGCGATTTTCTCTTCGTATCCGCCTAACTCCTCGGTGATGAATCGCTCGGCATGAGCCAGGGTCTGTCGCCGCTGGTACTCTGAAGGGACCTTGGAAAGGTGCGTCTTTGTCACCTCGAGGTAGTAGCCGAAGACGCGGTTATAACCGACCTTAAGCGAGGGGATGCCGGTCTTGTCGCGTTCCCTTCGTTCCAGGGTGGCAATCTGTGACCGCAGGGCTCTCACCTCGTTTCGTAACCGGTCGAGCTCCTCATCGAACCCACTGCGGATCAGCCCACCATCACGCGCATCGGCCGGCGGCTGATCGACAAGCATTCCTGCAAGACTTTGACAAAGCGGTGCAAGGGCGGGATCGGAAAGGGTCTCTCGCAACCGGTCCAGAAGCAAGACCTTCTCATCCAACCCCTCTGCGAGTTTCTCAGCAACGGTGGGGACCTGTTCAAGGGTCTTCTGTAGCAGGAGAAGATCAAGCGGACTCATCCTCTTTGCTCCGAGCTTTCCGGTCAGTCGCTCCAGGTCGTGCACTTTCTCGATCATCTCCTGGAGTTCCTGCTGCAGAAGCTCCCGTTTTACAAGGGCTTCAACCACATTCAGGCGCTCCACGATCGCCTCTTGATCGGTCAGCGGAGCGAGGATCGAGCGGTGCAGAAGCCGTCGCCCCATACTGGTGGCCGTTCGATCGAGAACGTGCAGCAGGGTCCCTTTCTCTTGCCCTTCGCGCAGCGGTTTGACGAGCTCGAGATTGCGCACGGTGAATGGGTCAAGGTCCATCCGCTCGGAAAGCCGGTAACCTTGTAAGGGGCGGATGTGGGAAATGGCTCCTTTCTGCGTATCCTCGACGTAGAAGAGGATCGCTCCCGAGGCACGAAGCGCTACCTCAGAGGCACCAAGGGCCGATGCGATCACGCGCCCTGCGTCAAATGCATCCCATGAGAGGGGGGTGATCGCCACCTGCCGGAGAGCCTCGCGTAGCCCCTCTTCCAGCTCCCGGGGGATAAGAA
>JAUWGE010000037.1 GCA_030606565.1 Candidatus Bipolaricaulota bacterium
AAGGGACACGTGACTATCTGCGACGCATCAGATGCACTGCTGACAGAACGGATTATCCGCAACGCGGCGATGGCCTACGGGGGTATCTCGTGGATTGCGGGGTATCCAATGACCGGGCGCCAGCTCAAGGATACGGCGATCTTGCGATCTATATCCATGGCCTGGGATCTGGGGAAGCGCGTATTCAACGCGCGGCGTAAGCACCTCGATCCTATTGCCGAGGCTATTAAGCTCACCGGAGGATACCGTGCGTTTCAGGGGAAGATCGTCGACATCGATCGGGAATTCGGGGCGGAGAAGACTAAGGGTTTCTCCCTTGGGCGGATCACGGTGGAGGGGACCGACGATTTCAAGGGACGGACTGCTGCCGTCGATTTCCAGAACGAGTGGTTGAACCTGGAGATCGATGGAGAAGTTCGCTGCATGCCGCCGGATCTGATCTGCATCCTCGACCCGGCGACCGGAGAACCGATCCGCACCGATATCGTGCGCTACGGCTACCGGGGGACCGTGCTCCTCATCCCCGCACACGAACGTATGCGGACAGAACGGGGGATCGCCACGTTCGGCCCTCGCTACTTCGGTTACGATCGGGACTACATCCCTGTGGAGAGGCTCATGGAGAGCACAAGCGGATGAAGATTCGCCGTTTTGTACATGTCGTCGACACCCATACTGCTGGTGAACCGACGCGTGTGGTCCTTGACGGCCTTCCTCCCATCCCCGGTAAAACGATGTCGGAACGCCGTGCGTGGTTCGATGGACCGGGCAACGATCTGCGGCGGTTCCTCCTGCGGGAACCACGTGGCCATAGCGACATGTTCGGAGCGGTTATCACCCCGCCCATTAACCCGGCAGCAGATTATGGACTGATCTTCCTCGATAACGGCGGGACGGTTTCGATGTGCGGGCATGGGACGATCGGAGCAGTGACCGCTCTGGCTGAACTAGGACGAATCCACAAGAAAGAGGTTCTCCTCGATACCCCATCCGGCCTTGTGACCTGTCACCTTCATTGGAAAGAGGGCGAGGTTCAGGATGTTACCTTTCGTAATGTTCCTTCTTTCTTCCTAAGGACCGAGCAATGGAAAGGGGTCCCACTTCACCTCTCCTACGGGGGGAACCTCTTTGCTCTAGTGGAGGCAAGTTCCCTGGGCGTTGAACTTAAGTGGCAGAATATACGTGAGATCGTGGATCTTGGAATGACGATCAGAAGCTGGGCCAACAGTAACTTCTCCTTCCAGCATCCCGAGAACGGGGCACCTCTGAGGGTCGATCTGGTGGAATTCTACGAGGAGACTGATCCTCCGAGGAACGTTGTTGTTTTCGGAAGGGGACAGGTCGACCGGTCCCCTTGTGGAACGGGAACCTGCGCCAAGATGGCTTTTCTCCACGCGGAAGGAAAGCTCGCCGTGGGGGAGGAATACCGCTACCAAAGCATCTTGAAAACAGAGTTTACAGGAAAAGTAGTTTCTGAGACGAACGTAGGAGATACCCCAGGGATCATCCCCGAGGTGAGAGGATCTGCCTACGTGATGGCTATTTCCTCCCTTGTGCTTACAGATCGCGATCCGTTTCCAATAGGGTTCGATCTGGAAGAGGAAGAGGTGGCGGAGTAGTATTCCGCGGAAAGCGAAGGCGACCTATGGTAGTATACCATCTTATCCCCGGTTGAGCCGTTGCGGTAGGTTGTTGGACTAGATCTGTTGTCACATCGCCTTTGGGAATTTCGGGAACGCCAAGATATCTACAGCTGCATCGGCTAACAGATCAACCACCTCAGGAAACTGAACTCTAGCGACAATTCGCCGAAGCTTGTTTAATAAAGTCCAGAAACGGCTTCCCAGGCATTTAGACTAATCATGCAGAGAGTGAACAATGTTCACTACCGGTTGACGCTTGTTCACTATGACCTTATAATGGGTTTATGGAGAGTGAACGACTCGGACAGATTGGCCTCAGGATTCGATATCTTCGCCGTCAGTCTGGGATGACATTGCGTGCTCTGTCGCAAGAATGTGGCCTGTCTGTGAGTTTCCTCTCGCAGATTGAGCGTGGTCTGTCTTCTTTCTCGATTCCTTCACTTCGATCCATTTGCCAAGCACTTGATGTTCCGGTTGCTGACATGCTCATTGTGTCAAACGGTCCAGGAAAGGCATTTTTTGCTGATCCGAGGCCGATCGAGATTACTAAAGGAGACAATCGTTCCTATGTGAGTCTTTCGGATACTTCAATAAGACACCGCTTTCTTAGTACCGGATTTCCCGGCCGGGGCTTCGAAGCGTTCATTAGTGAGATGTCCCCCGGTAGTCATGTTGACTGTCCTATCCATGAGGGAGAGGAATTCGGATACGTTCTCGAGGGGCGACTGCAGCTCACGATTTGCGACGACAAACATGAGCTAGGTTCCGGCGATACCTTCCATTTGATGGGAACAACCCCGCACGTGATCGACGTGGGCGAAGAGGTCGGTGCTAAGGTCCTTTGGGTGCAGACGATGCGGTTTGCTAGAGCGCTCGCCCTGCTAGGAGCAAAGGGGTCCGAACTCTACTCTGCAACGGCCGATCTTCGGGCAGCTCTCCCCGGAGTCAGTAACTCCAAGTCACACGTCCGGCTGTCCGAGAACTCGGTAAGCTATCGGTTCTTGAGTGATTCCTTGCCGAAAGGGGAACTACAGATTCTCATCATTGAGATCCCTCCAGGATACCACGAAACCCCACGATCCTACAACGGAGAGGAGTTTGGCTATCTGCTTGAAGGAAAGATTCGCTTGATGATTGATGAAGAGGCTTACGTGCTGGGGCGCGGAGACTCTTACCACTTCCCTGCAACCACTCCGCACAGCTACGCGGTTGAGGGAGATGCTGGAGCCAGACTCCTACTAGTTCAGTTGGGAAGGGCGATATATGAGACGGACATGGCGCGGAGCGTAAATGCGCTAAATGATGAGAATACCGGACGTGTTCGTAGTAATATTGAGGAAATAAAGACAGCTAGAGGGGGGTAACAATGTACAGACTGAGTACGGATGTGGGAGGAACCTTCACTGATGGTGTGCTTCTGGATGAACAAACCGGACGCGTTAGAGTCACTAAGGTATCGTCCACACCTCGCAATCCAGCAATAGGAACAATTGAGGTTATTGAGAAGTTCGGTGTGCCGTTGCGAGATGCATCCTTCTTATCACATGGGACGACTGTAGTCATTAATGCGTTGATCCAAGGCAAAGGTGCACGCACAGCTCTCATTACCACTAAAGGATTTCGAGACATACTGGAAATCGGTCGCAGCAACCGAACGGAGATGTACGATGCGCTGTACAGCAAGCCCCGTCCCATTGTCCCGAGGTACCTACGTCTGGAGGTTGGTGAGCGGATCAATGCAAGAGGAGAAGTAACTGAGCCGCTTTCGATGGGCGATCTCGAATCGGTGCTTGAGGTTCTAGTTCGGGAGAAAGTCGAATCAGCCGCCGTTTGTTTGTTGAACTCCTATGTTAATCCTCAGCACGAGATCGAGATCGGAGAGTTTCTGCGTACCAAGCTACCTCAGGTGACTATCTCCCTCTCCCACCTGATCACTCGCAAGTACTATGAATACGAGCGAACAAGCACCACGGCTCAGAACGCGTACGTAATGCCGGTTGTCCGCCACTATCTGGATAGCTTGGAGAGAGAGCTAAGAGAACGCGAATTCCAGCAAGTTCTCCAGATTATGCAGTCGAATGGGGGGGTGATGACGGCTTCTGTGGCACGCGATATACCGATTGCTATGGTAGAATCTGGACCCGCTGGTGGTGCAATCGGCGCAGCACAGTTGGCTAAAATGATTGGATATGAAAATGTGATCTCCTATGACATGGGAGGCACTACGGCCAAGACGTCAATCATTACTGGTGGTCTTCCCGAGACGACCGATCAGTACCTTGTTGAGGAACGGCCGATTCTGCTACCGGTTGTTGATATGCGCGAAATTGGGGCGGGCGGAGGAAGTATTGCCTGGATCGATGAAGGAGGAGCGATGCACGTTGGGCCACAGAGCGCTGGTGCGGTACCGGGCCCAGCCTGCTATATGCGTGGCGGAGAGGATCCGACAGTGACCGATGCCGACCTTCAGCTTGGAATCTTAGACCCCGACTACTTCTTGGGTGGTGAAATGGAGATCGCTCCGAAACTCGGCCACGACGTGATCAAGAAGGTTGCAGACCACTTTGACCTCAGCGTAGACGAGGCCGCATTGGGAATTGTAAAGATCGTCAATACAAACATGTCTGGCCTTCTTCAGTCGATGACGGTAAAGCGCGGATATGATCCGAGGGAATTTGCTATGGTTGCATTTGGTGGCGCCGGACCGATCCATGCAGCAGCAATTGCCAAAGAGTTGAGAATACCAACGGTGATTATTCCTCCCCATTCAGGAGTGTTCTCAGCGTGGGGAATGTTGATGGCCGACCTGAGACACGACCTTGGGCAAACCTACATTGTGGAATTGGATAAAGCAGATGTGGCGGTCATAAATAGCATGTCCGGTGATTTAGAGACTCGTGTTAGAGGCATCTTTGCCAAGGAGAACGTCGGCGATTCCGAAATTGCGATTTCGTATGAACTTGACCTGCGGTATGTAGGACAGGAACACACCCTCGCTGTTGACATATCTGCGCCGATTGCCGAAACGGATAAACCTACGATTGCTGAGGCATTCGATGATCTGCATCTGCAGATATATGGGCATAATGCCCCTGTCGAACCGAAAGAGATCGTCTCTCTGAAGGTAATAGGAATCGGCAAGGTAACTAAGCCTGTTCTGGAACGAATTCGCGTTGGGGACGAAACCCCACCGGCAGAGGCGCAGCTTAAGAAACGCAATATATACGTAGGGAATGGAAAGTATATCTTGTTCTCTATCTATTACCGCGACAAGTTGCTAGCCGGAAATGTTATTTCCGGACCGGCGGTGATCGAAGAGATCACTGCAACCACTGTTGTCGAAGCAGGACAGACATGTCGAGTTGACGAGTACGGGAATCTTATCATCTCCCTAGACAAGGAGGCGAAATGAAGACAGATCCAGTAACAATAGAGGTCATCAGGAATAGACTGATTGCAGCCAGTCGAGACATTCGACGAACGATCGAACACGCTGCTTACAGCCCAATTCTCTATGAGGTTGTCGATTTTAGCTGCGGTGTTCTGGACAGCGAGGCAAATCTGATCGCTGAAACGCCGGGATTGCCGATCTTTCTTGCCAACCTAGGTTATGCCGTTCAGTCAACATACGAGACGATCGGGCGGGAGAATCTCCACCCCGGAGATGTGATACTCTGTAACGATCCGTACAACGGTGGAGGAACTCACTGCCCAGACCTAGTGACGCTGTGTCCGGCATTTTACGAGGGAGAGATCCGTGCCTGGGCCGCATTTCGTGGCCATGTTCCAGATATGGGCGGAATCCACCCTGGCGGTTGGTACAGTGACACCACCGACATATTCCAAGAAGGCTTCCGCCTTCCGCCGGTAAAGTTGTTCGCCGAAGGGGTTCCGAACGAGGATGTCTTCCGGCTGATAAAGACTAACTCGCGCGTTCCCGATGGTGTGCTTGGTGATATCCGCGCCATGGTCGCTGCAGTACGTAAGGGAAGTCAACGCGTTCTAGATGTTATCGAACAATTCGGACTCAAGACGACTCTCAGTGTGCTCCACGAGATTTTGCAACAGGGAGAGCGCATGGCACGGGCGGCCGTTCGGCGAATACCGGATGGAACATATACAGCTGAAGCAGTTCTCGACGGCGATGGAAACGATGATGCCCCGCTTGACGAAAAACTTCTTCTTAAGCTCGCGATCACTGTAAAGGGCGACGAGATGATCGCTGACTTCACCGGCACCGGACCACAGAACCGCGGCCCGATGAACACCCCAGAGCCGTCAACGATCTCCGCTACTCGCTATGCGTTCAAGATCATGACTACACCCCATCTGCCAAGCAACGAGGGGTTCTTTCGAGCATTAAGAATTATCATACCGGAAGGTAGCTTTCTTAAACCGAAATTTCCCGCAGCGTGCGCGATGTGGCCCACTCCTTCAACCACCATTCCTGATCTGTTTATAAAGGCATTGGCTCCGGCACTACCAGGCCAGGTTCGGGGGGGACACTTTGGCGACTCGATGGCCAACTTTATCTATGGCACTGACCCCAGATCAGGCAAGTACTACGTATGTTCTGAGGCCGACGCTGGCGGGTACGGAGGAAAACCGACTGAGGACGGTGCTTGTGCCCTCTTCTCTATGACGCTTGGCGACACCCGTAACGTGCCAGCTGAGGTTGTCGAGGTTCGTTATCCGTGGCATGTAGAGCACTTTGGGCTTGTTCAAGATTCGGGAGGACCGGGTAAGTTTCGCGGTGGTTTAGGGGTGAGGCGAGATTATCGCCTAGCTCACGACGCGGGTATGACGGTGACTGCTGATCGTGTCAAGTATACACCACCATGGGGGATATTCGGGGGAAAACCGGGGAAAACAAACATAACAGTGGTAAACAGAAATGACGGCAGCACAGAGCGCTGGCGAAAGATCTCTAATCTCTCTCTGCAAAAAGGAGAAATTGTGAGTTTTCAAGGAGGAGGTGGCGGTGGCTACGGTAACCCTCTTGATCGTGATCCAAAGAGGGTCTTGAACGACGTCATCAATGGTTACGTCTCTTTGAAGAGTGCAGAGGAGAACTACGGTGTGGTCATCCGCACTCCGGAGATGAAGATCGATAAAGCAGCCACGTCGGTTCTTCGGCAAGAAATGCAAGAGGAGGTGTAGCTTGGGGATGTCTACGCCGCAAATACAGTTCCACTTTGAACATGGAGGGGAGTTCGTCGCAAATCTGTTGGTGGATAAGGCTCCGGAGACCGTGAGGGCGATCCTCGATGCTCTCCCGATCGAAACGACCGTCTACCATTCACGTTGGTCGGGCCGAGAGGTAAACTTCCCTGTATCTATCGATTCCTCTCTCGTCCGTGAGAACGACACAACGATTGTTAACACAGGTGACGTGATCTATTGGAAGGAATGGGAGAAGAAGACGGGAGCGGCAGAGGCGGTCGCCGTCTACTACGGCGCTGAGGTGACGCGTGATCACCGCGGGTACCTCCCAGTCAACGTCTTCGCGCGAATCCCGCCGGATCAGTGGGCACGTATCGAGGAGGTCGGTATTCGAATTTGGCAGCAGGGGGCTGAACGGATTACTGTCACTCGTGTCTCGAACGGATCGGACTTGGAGGAAGAATGAACCTAGAGACCCAGGTTAAGGCACGTATCGAATCTGTGCAGGTCGAGATGAATCGCATTAGGGCCGGCCTCCTAGTCCTTGGCCTCTCCTCCGGAATGCGCTACCTTACTGGTTTCACGGATGAGCCTGGTGAGAGAATGCTGTTGCTGCTCGTTCCACGCGAAGGCGACGCCCTGTTCTTTGTGCCGCAGCTATATGAACCGCAGGTTCGAGACGCGTCACCCGTGGAACGATTCACGGTGTGGCGCGATGGTGAGGATCCAGCTTTAGTACTTCGGCACGCGCTGACCAAGGTTGGAGACCTTAGAGGGACAATCCTTGTCGAGCCTACGCTGTGGGCCGAGTGCCTTCTGATTCTTCAGCAGGCACTTCCGGATAACTCCTTTGCTTCTGCAGCGGGAATTCTCGCTCCATTGAGAATGCGCAAGTCCGCCGAGGAGGTGGAATTGCTGAGGCGCGCTGGGGAACTTGCCGATGCCGCGTTTGTCCAGGTTACTCAAGAGCCAATTGTGGGACTGACAGAACTGCAGCTTGCAGCAAAGCTGGAAGCAAACATGCTTAGTGCGGGGGCGGACAGCGTAGCGTTCAATACGCTTGTCGCTTCAGGAGCATTCGGAGCAATGCCTCACCATAGGGCCGGGCAGCGAAAGATTGAGTGGGGAGACGTGGTCATTCTCGACTATGGCTGTAAGGTGGACGGCTATTGTTCCGACATCTCGCGCACTGTGATCTGCGGAGAGCCCACCCCCGCTGTCGTTAAGGCCTACGATGCAGTGAAACGTGCCCATCAAGCCGCCTTCGATTCTATTCGCCCTGGTGTTTCCGCACAGGACATTGATCGGGCGGCGAGAGGAGTGCTGAAGAATCTCGGATACGACAACCGGTTTATTCACAGGACAGGGCATGGTATTGGATTGGATGTTCATGAACCTCCTTATATTATTGAAGGGAACGGGATTTTTCTTGAGCCCGGCATGGCATTCTCGATCGAGCCAGGGGTCTACTTTCCAGATCAATTCGGAATTCGCTTGGAGGATGTTGCCGTTGTCACAGAATTGGGAGGGATTCTGATGACAACAGTGACCCGTGATATGCAAGTTGTCGGATAGTTTCACATGGCCTGGGGGCTCTACTCGATGCCCCTCCAATGGGGGATTACCTCTCCACATCAGATCTGGAGGTGATGCAAAGACAAAACAAGTAGTGTGTGAAGAATAACTTATCCTAGGGAATGTAACGAGGTGATGCAGTATGAAGATCAAAAGTGTGTGGTGTCTTATTTTCGCGATTGTCGCGATGGGGCTAGTTAGTCTGTTAGCAATAGGAGCGGCCGAGAACGTTGCGGTCATCAACGGATACCCCGTCATCACAGCGGATCCGGCGACGGCTTCTGACTGGTACGATACGGAAGCTATGTACAACCTGTATAGCCCGCTGGTCTACCCCGCGCCCGAAGGGGGAGTTCGCGCCCACTTGGCGACAAGCTGGGAAGCGGTTGACGGTGATTTCACGCATTGGCGGTTCACGCTGCGGCAGGGAGTGAAGTTCCACTCGGGATACGAGATGACCGCTGAGGATATCGCCTTTTCCATGACCAGGTTTATCGGCATGGGAAGGGGCAACTCGGGGCCTTTGGGTCAGGTGACGGCAACCGTCGTTGATCGGTACACGGTCGACTTCCTCCTGGATAAGCCCAGCGCCATCTTCCCCGACACGCTGGCGCTGTTCTTCGTCGTGGAGAAGGCGCTCGTGCTGGAGAACGTCAAGACGCCGGGCAACTACGGGGACTTCGGAGACTACGGTGAGGACTGGCTCGCTACGCACGATGCCGGGACCGGACCCTACATGATGACGAACCACCTGCCGGGCCAGCGCTTGGACGCCACGCGGTTTGTGGACTACTTCGAGGGCTGGGGCGACGAGGGCTGGGGGCCGGACGAGGTGCCGATCGAGCGGCTCGTCTTCATCATGGAGACCGACTACACCACGTTGATGACGCTTCTGAAGAGCGGCGACCTCGATCTTGAGATCAACGGCGGCTGGACGCTGCCGCAGCTGCAGCAGATCAAAGACGACGCGAATCTTGGGCTCGCGAGCGTGTGGGCTCAGAACGTGACGGTCTGGATGAATGCCCAGGTACCGCCGACCGACGACGAGCACTTCCGCAAGGCCATCCTCTACGCCTACGACTACGTGAGCGTGGTCGGCCCATGGGAGGAGTTTGGCAATGGAGAGACGGGCATCTTCTTACCCAACATGCCGGGCTACGTACCGATCGAGCCGCAGCCGCGCGCACAGAACCTGGAGAGGGCTCGAGAAGAGCTTGCGCTCTCCAAGTACGCGGACAACCTGGACGACGTGAAGGCCGTGTTCCACTTCTGCGGCGGTCTCGATTTCGAGGAAGACGTCGGACTACAGCTGCAGGCCGACATGGCCAAGCTTGGCGTAACGGTGGAAGTAGCCGGTCCGCCATGGGCGCAGTTCTCTGCAGAGTGCTCTGCCGCAGAGACGACGCCGAACATGACTATCTTCCTCTTCGCTCCGCAGGCGTCTCCCGCGCACGACTACTACACCTACTCCATGTTCCATCCCAACGGCCTTGGGTGGATCTTCGAGGCCCACTGGTACTTCGAGGACGAGCAGATCATCGACCTTCTCAATGCGACACGGGCGGAAGACGATCCCGTCGCGCGGCTGGCGCTTTATGAGCAGCTGCAGCCGCTGATCGCGGAGCACGCGTTGGCGTTCTACCCGTATCAGAAGCCCACGCTCTTCGCTCACCAGGCGTACATCGTCGGCCCGAGTGAGACGATCGTCTTCGTCGGGCCGAGCGAGAACATGCACAAGTGGCGGATCAACCTCACCCTCAAGGAAACGCTGCGCTGAGAGTGAGAGGCAGAAAAACGAGGAGCGGACTCACCGAGTCCGCTCCTCATGATTAAGCGATGGGCTCGGGAGGAATATGCTAACATTCATCGGTAAGCGCCTGTTCCAGTCGCT
>JAUWGE010000023.1 GCA_030606565.1 Candidatus Bipolaricaulota bacterium
TTCTTGGAAGAGCTCTCTTCAGCGGCGCCCGCACCGGGGGGAGGGAGTGTTGCTGCTCTCTCCGGGGCGATGGCCGCGTCGCTCGTGTCGATGGTCTGCAACCTGACCATCGGCAAGGAGAAGTTCGCTAAAGACGAACAGGAAGTAAAGGCCGTTCTGCAAGGGGCCCTTAAGATGCGAGAGGAACTGATGAGTTTCATCGACGCGGACGTTGCAGCCTACCAGGCGGTGATCGCCTGCTACCGCATGCCCAAAGGGACGAGCGAAGAAAAATCCGCGCGAAAGGAGCAACTTCAGGCTGCCCTTAAGCGTGCTAACGAGGTCCCCTACCGCACCGCGGAGGCGTGCTTTCGCGTCCTTACCTTAAACCGAAGACTACCGCAGATCGGCAACCCCAACGCCGTAAGTGATATTGCTGTCTCAGTTAATCTGGCGGAAGCCGCCCTACAATCGGCACTATACAACGTGGATATCAATTGCAAGTACATCGCCGACAAGGAGTATGTAAGCGAGTACCGCAGAAAGCGGCGGGAGTTAGCCAAGCGAGCAGAGAGATTAAAAGAAGAGATTGTAAGCGCAGTGCAGGTGATACTCGGAGACTGAAGATAAACCAGTAAGTTACTGGCTGCCCCCTCGTGCTTTGATGGCTCTTTTTCCCTTCCAGATTCGATCCAGTATTCCATTTACGAACACACGCGCGTTATCGGTCCCGTACTTTTTGCAGAGCTCCACCGCCTCATCGATCGCTACTTCAGGAGGAACTTCCGGGAGGTAAAGGAGCTCGAAGATCCCCAAGCGAAGGATATTGCGGTCGATGAAGGCCAACCGCTCAAACCGCCACCCAACAGTGCGCTGTGAGATCAATGCGTCGATCTCGTCGCGGTGGGCTATGATCCCAGCGAAAACCTGTTCGATGTAGCTACGCTGATCTCCAGGGTTAATCTCGGCGAGCATCTCTTTAAGCGAGGTATCGCGAAACTCTCTCTGATAAAGAGCACTCAACACAAACTCGCGCGCGTCCCGCCGGCGCATCAGGAACGGAACAGACGCGTTATCAGCTCCTGCAATCGTCGGATAACGCCCTCACGCGATTCCAGGTAGACTCCGACGAGATAGCCAGCTAAGGCAAAGGCAAGTAGAATGAGCAGGACCCTCCAGCCGACAAGAACGAGAAGGAGGCCAGCGAGAAGTCCCCCCAGAAGCCCGAGGAGCCTAGCGTTCATTAACATTCGCATCGCTCCCTTCACCCTCCTCCGGACGCTCCTCCTCGTGCGGTCGTATGCTGCGCACGAGGACCGAGACCTGCTTCACCTCGACCCCGGTCCGCTCCACCACCCGGCGAGCAAGGGTCTCCTGGATCCTGCGACCAACTTCGGATACCTTCTCCTGTGGTGAAAGGGCGGTCCGTACTGAAATCGCGATCCCTTCTTCCATGTGCTCCAGTCGTACGCGGAAATGGTCAATCCCAACCTCCTGGCGCAGGATCCCGCTGATGAACTCCTTCAGCGCATATGGGGAAAGCTCAATTTTCCCCCACTCTCCCTCCTGAGAGAAACGAGCGGCAACCGATCGCCATCGGTAGACAAGGAAAACAAAATGAAGAGCAACAAGGAGCAGCAATGTACCGACGAGAAGCTGTAGAGCTACTCCGAGCGCCGATCCAAGGAAGTCCACCGCGGACGAGAACAAGAGAATCTTAGTCGCACACAATATAGAGAGGATCCCCAATGAAGCAGTGATGAGCGAGGCAAGAATGTCTAAAAGGAGAGTAACAAAGGTCATTCTTCCTCCTCTTCTTTTAATTCCTTCTCTGACTCCACGAGTCGTTGCACATCCACGTCGACCCCACTAACGCGGAGGCCAGTCATCCGCTCGATCTCAGTCTTCACGCGCGTCTGCACCTGCTTGGCGATCTTATGGATCGGATTCCCGTGCAGGATAGCAATCCGTACTGTCACCTTGACGTTGTCCCCTTCAACCTCCGTGTCAACGTACCGTTTCATCCCCTCTCCGCGCCGGAAGATCCCCTCTCCGGTCCGGAGATCAGCGATCCCATCCACATCAGAGATAGCGATTGCAGCAATTGCCGTGACCACGTCCTTGGAGATGCCAACGCTCCCTTTCTCCTCTTCCACCATCATGACCTCCTCACTCCTCGTCGCTGTCGCTGTCGCTCACTAAAGTGTGCGGAGAGACAACCTTTTTCACGTAGACATCGACCCCGGTCACGGTTACGCCGGCCAACTCCTCGATATCCTTCTGCACGTTCCCCTGGATACCCTGCGCCACCTCGTGAACCGGATAACCGTATTCAACAGCGATCTTCATCTCCACGCGAACACCGTCCTCAGTCAGTTCCGTCTTGATATTCGGGGAGAGATCCTCGCCCCCAAAGATGCTCTTTAGCCCACCGGAGACTCCAGCGCTGGGGCGAGCGATCCCATCGACTTTCTCCGCAGCAATGCGGGCAATTGCAGCAATAACATCCTCTGATATTGTGATCCGCCCGTCTTCATCGACGATTTCTACCTTTCTCTCCGCCATACTCCCTCCTTATACCCGCTCCACATACTTACCACTTCGTGTATCAACCTTCAGCGTATCACCTTCCCTGACGAACAACGGCACTTTGATCACCGCCCCACTCTTAAGTGTGGCTGGCTTCTCCACGTTGGAGACCGTGTCCCCCCTAACTCCTGGCTCGGTGTGCACGACCTTCAGTTCCACGAAGTTGGGAAGCTCAACATTGACCAAGGTATCCTTATAGTAGTAACCGAGCATGTTGAGCCCCTCTATCATGAACACGCTCCGGGGGCCGAGGATCTCCTTGGAAAGGGGAAACTGGTCGAACCGTTCATTGTCCATAAAGATATAGGCATCCCCATCCTTATAGAGGTACTGAAGCGACCGGGACTCCAGGAAGACTGATTCAGTGTCCTCTGAGCCCTTAAACGTTGTCGAGATCACCCGTCCCGTCTTGAGATGGCGAAGCTTTGTACGGGCGATCGCTCCTCCCCGGCCACGTTTGGAGTGCTCGTACTCGATGATCTCGTATAGTTCTTTGTCGTAGAGGATTGCCATACCTCGGTGCATCTCACTGACCGACAGTCCCATCACTTAACCACTCCCTTCCCGTATTGTCTCTTTTTGACAGTCACATGTAAATAGTACCTGCTGCCACGGGAAAAGACAGCCCTCTTCCGTCAATAATCAGATCGTTTACCCCGTTTCACACACATAAGGATTATAAGAAAACCGCCATCTAAAGCCATGTGAACGCGCAGCTTTTACACCATTATTTGAAGCACAACGCGATCGGTTGGAGAAATCCTGAAACCCTGCTGCACAAACGCTACCTCACGTGCCTCTTGCCTCCCTCAGCTTTGATCCAGAGGTGAGCAAGCGCGAGCTGAAGGCATCCAAGCGAAAATTGGCCGACAGCATAGGCTTTTACCTTGCTGCAGTGGATGATCAGCTTTGTCATCCCGATGATTAGCTGTCGATTGGCCTGATCCTCTGCAAGGGACGAAACAAGGTAACTGTTGAGTGTGCATTGCGCGATAACACGTGCATAATGGGCGTTGTGGCATATACCCGCTTCTCAAGGAAATCCAAGACGCCCTCTCGACGCCGGAGGAGTTACAGACAGAACTGGAGAGTTAAAGCCAGAACCTGCGACCACAAACGCTGATTAAGCTTCACCCCGAGGAGGGAAATTCTGTAAAATGAGGTTGACAGGTAAACAATACAGCGTATAATTGTTTACTAAGGTAACATCATGAACAGAGATTCTTTGCTTGCCATTGTTGCCGAATGGCTGGAAGAAACCACGATTCCGCCACTCGTTGCGCGTCTAGGTCTCCAGGTTGACCCAGATCGTCTCAAACGCATCCTGGCGATTGTTGGGCCTAGACGTGCTGGCAAGACATACTTCATGTATCAACTTATCCAATCCTTGCTGGATGCAGGTCAATGGACCAAACAAGACATCCTCTTTGTGGATTTCGAGGACTACCGCCTGAGCGGGTTCTCCACGGAGGACGTAGAAGAACTCCTCGCTGTTTTCCAGCAGCTCACCGGCCGGTATCCCCATTTTCTGTTCCTTGACGAGGTTCAGCACCTGCCAGACTGGGGCCAAGTCCTGCGAACGCTCCATAATCGCCGTCGGTTCAAGATCATTGTTTCCGGCAGCAATTCGAGGCTTCTGGGTCAAGAGGTTGCCACAGAGCTCCGTGGGCGGTACGAGGACGTCAGGATGTTGCCGTTTTCCTTTGAGGAATACTTACACTATAGGGAGATATCGTACAGGCCGGCTTTGCTCCACACCCCGGCTAGGGGGAAGATCATCGCAGCGTTTGAGGAATACCTCAAGCACGGTGGGTTCCCTGAAGTCGTCATGCTCACAACTTCTTCTGAAAGGCGCAGGCTCCTTCAATCTTACTTTCGGACGATTTTCTACCGTGATATCCTTGACCGTTATCATATCAAGGCCAGATACGTCCTCGACGCGCTCATGCGCGAAATCCTCGAGGCTTTCTCGGAGACCTTTTCCATAAGCCGGTTTGAAAAACATCTCAAGAATAGCGGCCTTCCCGGCAGTAAGCGCACAGTCGCCAACTACCTGCATTACCTTCAGGAAGCTTTCTTCATCATCGCAAACGAGAAGTTTGCGTACTCACCCCGGCGCCGGATCATGAACCCCAAGAAGGTTTTCCTGGTGGATACCGGTTTAGCCGCACTTGGCCGGCCTTTCTCTGAGAATCGAGGAAAGGTTCTCGAAAACCTAGTTGCCATTGAGCTTTATCGCCGCGGGCAAGAAATTTACTACTTCAAGGATCAAAATGAGTGCGACTTTATCGTTAAGGTGGGTCCCCAGCCAACGGGAGCCATTCAGGTTTGTTGGGAGCTTACACCTCGCAATGAGAAGCGGGAATGTGCCGGATTGGCAGAGGCACTTCAGACCCTTGATCTCGAGACTGGCACAATTCTCACGTTTGCACAAGCTGAGGAAAGAGAGGTAGGTGGTCGGAAAATCCGCGTCCAACCGGTCTGGAGATGGTTGCTCGATACACATTCCGCCAGCAAGGAATAGAGTATGATGGAGGAGAATAAGACCTCCGCGGCGTGAGACGTGGAGAAATATCCCTCCTGTCGGAGGAGAAAAGAGAAGTCAAAAGACAATGATAGACCCCAAGAATTCCTCAAACTTCTCGCAGGGATTCGCCTGCTTGCCTTTCTGTGCCAATCCCTGTAGGCTTTATTTGTTCCCATTTATTGATCTACCAGAGAGGAAGGCCAAATCTGCGATATATGGCAAAGCGAAGCTTGAGAAACAAGATCGATTCTCCGGAGCGTGTTGCTCGCGGGGCGTTTTGTTTTTACGCCTGTGGGAGAGACTTGGGACCTAACCGCGATGTTTCACAAATCGGCGTTCACACCGAGAGGGAGAATACTGTACAATGAATGAGCAAACGGGAGAGGATAAGGGAATAGGGTGTGTGAAGGAGTGGCCGCGTATCAGAGAGGAAGGGCGAGACTGCGAGGTTGTCGTCAGAGATAGTCTTTGAAATAGGTTTTGAGGCCCCAGAGCGGAGTGCTCATGGGGCATTTTGCGTGGCGGTTGCGGGCTATAGCTCTTGAAATCGGATAAGCAGAAGGGAAATGGAAACTCCACAGGTAGTCATTGACCTAGTCGATCGGTTCGAGTGCAATCGCGATGCCTATCGCTCCAGCGCGTACAACGAGGCGCAGGCAAGGCATGAATTCATCGATCCGTTCTTTATGGCGCTGAGTTGGAAACGACATAGGCTAGCTCAAAGCCAAGAACCGCGTGTTAGCCAACGTCGCACCAAGGTGCGACGCTACAGAACCAGCATGATCCCGTAGCGTCGGGACCCGTGCCCGACGCCGAGGATTGACCGGGAGCTACAGCAAGAGTACGCATCCCTCCTCAGTTGCCTGCACCATGCGATTGAGATAGGATCATTTAGTTAACGGCTGAATTCGTTGGAGAAGGAAAGAGCAGGGTTGTCGCAATCTGCGACCACCTCATCTTGAGGTCACAGATTGTGACCTCAAGATGGCTGGCCCGGTGAGAGAATGACTGCGCCAAGGGAGATCAAGAAGCTCATTGAACGGTTCCAGGAGAACCGCGACGTCTATTGCTCCAGCGCGTACAACGAGACCGGACTGGCAAGGCTGGTGCAGGCATGAACGCCAAGACAATGACGCCTCAGGAGTTCGTCGACAAGTGGCGACGCTCCCAGCTCACCGAGCGATCCGCTGCCCAATCGCACTTCAACGACCTCTGTCGAATGCTCGGACAACCGACGCCGGCGAAGGCCGATCCCGAGGGCTCGACGTTCACGTTCGAGAAGGGCGTCGACAAACGCACCGGTGGCCACGGGTGGGCCGACGTGTGGAAGAAGGGCTGCTTCGCCTGGGAGTACAAGGGCAAGCACAAGAACCTCGATGCAGCGTATGAGCAACTCCAGCTCTATCGCGACGCCCTCCTCAACCCGCCGCTCCTCATCGTCTCCAACATGGAGACGATCGTCATTCACACCAACTTCACCAACACCGTCAAGCGCACGTTCACCCTCACGTTCGACGATCTCCTGACGAAGGACGGCCTCGCCGTCCTCCGCAACGCGTTCGAGCAACCGGAGCGACTCCGCGCAGAACAGACACCCGAGGGCGTCACGAAGCAGGCGGCAGCCGAATTCGGAAAGCTCGCCGAGTCGCTTCGGAAGGCCGGGCACCACCCGGAGAGGGCAGCGCACTTCCTGATTCGCATCCTGTTTTGCCTCTTTGCCGAGGACATTCGCCTTCTCCCCGAGGACCTGTTCTCGCGGATGATCGAGGAGACGAAGGACGATCCCGATCGGTGTCGAGAGCTGATGGAACAGCTGTTCGGTCACATGGCAAGCGGTGGTTTCTTCGGACTCGACCGGATTCCTCACTTCAACGGCGGCATCTTCGACAGCAGCGTTGCGCTTCCGCTCGTCCGCGACGACCTTGAGATCCTGGCACGCGTTTCCCGGCTCGACTGGTCGAGCATCGAGCCGTCGATCCTTGGGACGCTGTTCGAGCGCGGCCTTGATCCAGACAAGCGAGCCCAGCTCGGCGCGCACTACACCAGCCGTGAGGACATCCTGTTGATCGTCGAACCAGTCCTGATGCGGCCACTACGCCGACAATGGGAGGAAGTGAGGAAACACGCTCGGGAGTTGGCGGCCAAGTGGCAGAAGGCCGACAGCGCCGGTGGAGCGAAGACACGGGCCCGACGACGGCTGGAGAAACTGCTGTACGGCTTTGCCGACGAGATCGCTGCCACGACCGTTCTTGATCCAGCCTGTGGGAGCGGCAACTTCCTCTACGTCGCCCTTCGGGAGCTTCTCGACCTGGAGAAGGACGTGATACGTTTCGCGACCGACCTAGGCCTCCCTATGTTCTTTCCCACGGTCAAACCTGAACAGCTTTACGGAATCGAGATCAACGAGTACGCCCACGAGCTTGCCCAAGCGACGATCTGGATCGGCTACATCCAATGGCTCCGCGAAAACGGGTTCGGCCAGCCATCTGAGCCGATCCTCAAGGCGCTCGACAACATCCACGAGATGGATGCCATCCTTGGAGTCGACGAGGATGGGAAGCCTATCGAGCCAGAATGGCCTGAGGTGGACGTGGCGATCGGGAATCCGCCCTTCCTCGGAGGGAAGCTCCTTCGGTCCGAATTGGGAGATGACTACGTCGATCGGATGTTTGCGCTGTGGGACGGCCGCGTTGCCAGAGAGTCGGACCTTTGCTGCTATTGGTTCGAGCAGGCTCGCGGAAAGATAGAAAGCGGGAGGCTCAAGCGTGTAGGGCTGCTCGCGACGCAGGGCATTCGCGGCGGAGCAAATCGCACCGTCCTTCAGCGAATCAAGGAGACCGGCGACATTTTCTGGGCCCAATCCGATCGGGAGTGGATTCTCGAAGGCGCCGCTGTGCATGTCTCGATGGTCGGGTTCGATCGCGGCGAAGAGGCAAAGCGTAAGTTGGACGGGCTACCAGTGCAGCAGATCAACTCCGACTTGACCTCCTCGATTGATCTGACACAAGCACAGCGCCTCGCCGAGAACTGTGACATCGCATTCATGGGAGATACCAAGGGTGGATCGTTCGATATCTCGCACGAAATTGCCTCAGAGATGCTCGCGGCGCAAGGAAACCCGAACGGGAAACCGAACTCTGACGTAATCCACCCCTGGGTCAACGCACGTGACATCACAAGCCGGCTTCGGGGAATGTGGATCATCGATTTTGGGACCGACATGCCGGAGGAAGCGGCCTCAGAATACGAGAGACCGTTTGCACATGTTCTGGTTCATGTGAAGCCGAAGCGGGACACAAACAAGAGGGCTGCATATCGAGAGAAATACTGGTTGCATGTGGAGTCCCGCCCGGGCATGCGCGCAGCCCTTGCTCCTTTGAGGAGGTATGTCGCAACTCCTGCTGTGTCCAAGTACAGGCTTTTTGTCTGGATGACTGGAGATGCCCTTCCTGACCACGCGCTCTTCACATTCGCCCGCGAGGACGACTACTTCTTCGGCGTGCTCCATTCCAAGGTCCACGAGTTGTGGGCTCGTAGGCAGGGGACGCAGCTTCGGGAAGCGGATAGCGGCTTCCGCTACACGCCGACGACCTGCTTCGAGACCTTCCCGTTCCCCTGGCCGCCGGGCACCGAGCCGGTGGATGATCCCCGCGTCCAAGCCATTGCCGCAGCAGCCAAAGAGCTCGTCGAGAAACGCGACCGCTGGCTCGACCCCGAGGGCGCCAGCGAAGCCGAGCTGAAGAAGCGGACCCTCACCAACCTGTACAACCAGCGCCCTACCTGGCTCGACCTCGCCCACCGCCGCCTCGACGACGCCGTGCTCGACGCCTACGGCTGGCCTCACGACCTCACCGACGAGGCAATCCTAGAACGCCTCCTCGCCCTCAACCTCGAGAGGGCAGGCAAGGAGGGAAGGTAGGTAGTACGAACATGACCGACTTGCCGGATTGGGTCCAGTATGCAGGAGCGCTTGGAGCCATCGCGGTCGCGTTTCTTGCGCTTGTGACTCTCATCTACTCGGAGCGGTTCAGGGCCTGGACAAGGCGCTTGCGAAGGCCGACTCCCGTTCTTGCGGAGGCATGGGTGCAGCGGCTAGCAGCTCCTCTCAGGCATGTGCTGCATCTTGGGTTGGTCAACCCGGGAGAGGCTCCCCTCTTCGTCACGCGAGTCGCAGCCAAGCTCTCCATCTACCCCTTCGATCTCTCCCTGCCGGACGAGTACTTGCGGATTGCTGATAGGGCTCTCATCAAGCCGCGCGACGGGAGTTCGCTTGAGTTCAAGCTCAAGAAGGACGATCCGGACTTCATCACGATGGCAATCGACTACCTGAATCCAGCAGCTCGCGGTCTCGCCATCGAGTACGTGTCCGGGAACAAGACCAGAGTTCTCTCCTGGGAGATCCCGAAGATCGGGGACTCGATTAGTCCTATTCTTGACAGCGACCTGACCGAACTGCTGCCTCTGATGCGTCGAAGCGCGCCGGGGCGATTCAGCTGGCTGTTATGGGCAAGGCGTGGCGCAAAACCTGGCACCTAGGCTGAATTCCGGGGACGCATACTAGTAGAGAGCTTCCAAAATAAGCTTGCAATATCTGGATGGTAGGGTAAACTTTCCTTCATAACGTATCTCTCTGTGAAAAGGAGGAAAGCCATGCCATTCGAAAGCCGGAGAGCCAAGCTGATGCTTGATGATGCCGTACGGGAGCAATTGACTACAGTGAGTCGTTCACGCACCGAGGCGAAAGCTCGTGTGGAGCGGGCAAAGATGCTGCTCTACTACGCAGATGGAAAAACGATCTCCGCCATTGCCCGAGCATTGCACACTAACCGTCCGAAGGTGGAGCGCACGATCGACAAAGCGCTGCAATGGGGAGCGGTGACAGCACTTGATGACCTACCGCGCCCTGGCCGGCCCCGAAGGATCTCCGATGAGGCACGGGCTTGGTTGGTGTCTCTGGCCTGTCAGAAGCCTAAACAGTTGGGGTATGCCCAGGAGCTGTGGACCACGCGACTTCTAGCCAAGCATGTCCGGGGTAACTGCGAGGCTGCAGGACATCCCTCTCTGGCTCACTTGGCGCGGGGAACAGTCTCCAAGATCCTTGCCCAGAGCGAGATCCGACCGCACAAGATCTCCTACTACCTGGAGCGACGTGACCCGGAGTTTGAAACAAAAATGGCGCAGGTGCTCCACGTGTACAAGAAGGTGGAGTTGTTACGCGAGAAAGGAGCCCAGAGGGAGGGAGTGATGACAGCTGTTCTTTCCTACGATGAGAAGCCTGGTATCCAGGCGTTGGAGAGCAAGGCACCGGACCTACCCCCTGTTCCAGGCCTGTATCCGGAGATCTCCCGTGACTATGAATATGTGCGGCACGGCACACTCAGTCTCTTGGCTGGGATCGATCTGTTGAACGGCCAGGTGCTCGGCAGGATGGAGCGGCGTCATCGTAGCCGCGAGTTCATCGCATGGTTAAAGATGGTCGACGCACACTATCCAGACGACATCAAGATACAGATTGTGCTTGACAATCATTCGGCACACATCTCCAAGGAGACCCGCTCCTACCTGGCAACTGTGCCAAATCGCTTTGAGTTCATCTTTACCCCGAAACACGGCTCGTGGCTGAATCTCATCGAAGCGTTTTTCTCCAAGATGACTCGCAACATGCTCCGTGGCCTGCGTGTTCACTCAATCGATGAACTAAAAGCGCGGATCGAACAGTATTTGGAGGAGATCAACCAGACTCCGGTGATCTTCCGTTGGAAACACGGGCTGGAAACAATTGCAGTGGTATAGCTGTGTTGCTATGTTAAATAGGAACCGCTCTACTAGATACTAGATGAGGATCAGCTTGGCAAAGCGTCTATGCCCCTCGAATTCGTAGGAATGGAGTTGGTGCCCGCCGCTCTTCGACATACTATAGTTGCAGAGCTGCACAATAATCATTATGTTGCTAGGGGAACAAGTAAATGACGACCCAGGAAGTCTGTGAACGCTTAGAGAACACAACCTACTTCGTGAATATCTATCTCACAGATGGAGAGGCGCAGCCAGAACTCACCAGCCAAGGTTCTGCCGTGGCCATCAATGCTGGTGGTGATCTTCTTACGGCGGCACATGTAGTAACCAGTCGCCTCCCGGTCAGGGAAGAAGATGTTCGCGATCCGAATGCCGTCATCCTGGCAATGCGGAAAGGCGGATGGCTCGCCAGATATCAGCCACTACTGTGTGGCTTGACCGTCCAGGTGGGCGAGTACTTGACTTCACCCATAACGATTGATCTTGCCGTTCTGCGACCAATCAAGCCACAAGTGAGTGTCCCTTTTCTTCCCTTATCCTTGGAGTCGCCAGGGTTAGGGGCTCAAGTCCTAATGGCGGGATACCCTGACGATATCGAGTTACCTTTCTCGTTCGATCGCATACTGAACCCAACTAATCCACAAGTTGACGCCCAACGCTTCAATTTGGACATCGCCCGGCGGCTGTTAATGATCCGATCAGGGATGGTGGGCCACAAAAGTGGCGTAGTCATCAATGAAGAGCACTGTGGGCATATATTCTATGTCGACAATGTTCTCCATCCTGGGGCAAGTGGCGGGCCAGTCGTGAACTATGAGGGGGAGGTGGTCGGCATACTGACTGAGAGGGCAATCACCGCAGTCCCATACGAAGACACACCTAATCTTCGGGTCCCGTCAGGTGCGGCGGTAGCTTTGACACCACGAATCATGCTTCAGCACCTACGCCAAGCGGGCGTCATCAGTTTGGCCACATAATCATGGTGAATTCCGTGAATTCCGGGGACGCATACCATAATTCCTCAAAGAGTAGCTTGAAAAAGGGACTATGTCCATCGAATTCCGTCCCTTGAGGGCGTCTTGTTACTCGGGCCTTTCTAATTAATGATGAAGACGTGCACGTTAAACGGCTCGCCATTGATTATTAAATCCGGCAGCGATAGCATGTCACTATGCCGGAGATATCAAGGTTCTTTGGAATCGTGATCGCTATGTTCTACCGCGATCACCCGCCTTTGCACTTCCACGCGATTTACGGTGGATATGAAATGACAGTGGATATCGAGACGGGAGTCATACACGGGGACTTCCCAAAACGTGCGGTTCGGTTGGTGTTTGAATGGCTGGATCTGCACAAAGACGAACTACAGGAGGATTGGCATCTGGCGGAAGCCAATCGTCCGCTAAAGAGGATTCCGCCACTGGAGTGAACATGATGATACCAAGGGTCGTTGAGGTGAGGTATGTGGGAGCCTTCACGGTTCACGTCCGCTTTGCAGACGGTACCGAGGGCGATGTTGACCTGAGCGAAGAACTGCATGGGGAGATTTTCGAGCCTCTCAAGGACCCCTCATACTTCAAGAGATTCACGGTCAACCACGAACTCCACACCATCACCTGGCCGAACGGGGCTGACTTCGCCCCTGAATTTCTCTACAGGAAAGTCCGGGTGGCGGCATAATCGCCATCTGTACCTCACAGCGTCAAATTCGGGGCAAGTATACCTCACATCTCGCACCGGTTGGAACTCCGCTAGATTCAGTTCCTCGTTCTTATCGGGGCTTAACGCCCTCTGGGGGCCTGGGAATTCCGGTGGGAATTCCGGGGACACAAACCTCAATCCGACCCAAGTCGCCTCAATCAGTGTCGGTAGACGTTCTTTCGGTGACCACCCTTGACCACAACGACGACGAAGGCATCATCCTGAACCTCGTAAATGATGCGGTAGGAACCTTGGCGAACTCGGTAGCGCTCCTGATCCGTGAGTTTCTCGCACCCGTTGGGGCAAGGGTTTACAGTAAGTGTCTCGATTCGTTTCAGGATTTGCCGAACGTCCTTCTTGGGAATGGCGCGGAGGTCCCTCGCGACGGACTTCTTGACCAGAAGCCTATATCTTTCCATGCACCTTCAAGTCTTCGAGCAGCGCCTCGTACGTGATCGTCGGCTCGGCTGCCCGCTCCTCGAACGCCGCCAAGTCCTCTTGGTCCTCCCGAAGCGCTTGCCGTACGGCGTCATTGACGAGGTCGGAGATCGAACGTTCTGTGTTGGCCGCCTTTATCCGCAAGGCCTTGTGCAGCTCAGGATCGAAGTAGATGGTCGATCGCTTGTTCATCGGGCTCACCTCATGGGACATTATAGCGTCATAACATTACAACGTCAAGTTGCCCCGAAACGTCTGCAGTCTCGCCCAGTTCAAGGGAATTCCGAGGACGAAACCCCCTTTCTAAACCGCGATCCAACAAGCCGAACTCCTCGGCGAGGAATGGGCAGAATAGCAGTGAGATAGGAGGGACATGTCCGAAACGCTGTTCAAGCAGGTCAAATACGATCTACAAGGGTTGATGAGCGCGGTCAGGATGAGGCAGATCCACCTACCTGATATCCAGCGGCCGTTTATCTGGAAGAACACCAAGGTTCGCGGCCTGTGCTGCCTGGTCCCCCGTTAAGGGCCTTTAAGGCCAGCGGAGGATGCGCAACCCCACCTTGGTGATCCCCTTCTCGACAATGCCAAGCTTTTCCGCTGCCCCCTTGGAAAGGTCGATGATCCGTCCTTCGATAAATGGGCCCCTGTCATTGATGCGGACAACAATGCTCTTCCCTGTCTCAAGCTCGACCACCTTGACGCCAACTCCAAACCGGTCACATGTCCACACAATTTCTCCTTCCACGCGCTATCAGGAAACTGGGAAAGATGTACAAAATTCTACTGATGATTCCGCGCTTTTTTCAATAAGCCCAAAGACCGTATTCAAAAACGAGGAAAAATGAGACGGAAAAGGTGCTCCGTTGTCGCATACAAACAAGGGATAAAGATCATCAATAAGCCTCTTGACTCTTAATAGGCATGAGATTATGCTGCGTCGCCTTTGAAAGACGGGCGGAAGGAGGTGGATGGTAATGACTCAGAAGACTGGCGGAGGAAAGAAGAAGGGGAAGAAACCGAAAACTCCCAAAGAAAAAGAATAAGCGATGGGCTTCACTCAAATTAATAGGAGATGGCCATGGCAAGTTACAGAGTCCGTAGGGCGAATGGCAAGATCGCCGTAGAGGCTTAATCTTGTCCAAGCGGGTTTGTCGTCTCAAGGGCGGTGTTCGCTTAGAGGCCATCAGCGATTCTTTCCATTGGGACGAGGCCCGCTTGATAACAACGGAGGATGAATTTAAGTAGTTAGCCGGAGGTAGAAATGGCCACGACGAAGTGTCCAGTTTGTGGCGCAGATATCAGTGTTGAAGAAGAGGATATCGTCCTGTTCAAGCGGATGCGTTGTCCCAAGTGTGACGCGCGTTTAGAGATCATCAACGATTTCCCCTTGAGACTAGGGCGGTTCGATAGAGAATGATAGGCATGGATGAGAGAACGCGGCGGATCCTGAAGGGGCAGATCGTCTCAATACTCCATGAGGCCGGTGAGCAAGAAGAAAATCTGCGGTCACGTATCGTTTGCGAAAGGATCGCGAACAGGATTCTGGAAGACATCCGGATATACGGGGGCTTCAACAAGAGATTCGGCGGTAATAAAGATGACACCAAAAAGATATCTCGCTAAGAGGGTAAATATGAAAGCCTTAATAATTGCTGCTGGCCAAGGATGCAGGCTAAATGATTTAACTAAAGGTAACCCAAAACCACTGATTCAACTTTTAGGCTTATCCTTGATTGAAAGAGTAATCTTAACTGCGAAACAATCTGGTATTGGTGAATTTCTAATAGTCATCGGCTATCTCGGCGAAAAAATAAAAGAGAAATTAGGCAATGGAAATATGTATGGGGTAAAGATAGCTTACATCGAAAATAGAGAATGGCAGAGGGGGAATGGAGTTTCTGTTTTAAAGGCCAAGGAAGTGTTAAACGAAAGGTTTATCCTGTTGATGGCGGACCATGTTTTTGATGGTCGCATTCTAAAAGAACTTATTAATTCTGATACAAGAAGTTCAGTTATTTTAGCCATTGATAGAAGAAAACCTTTACAAGGAGATACACTGGTTCGGGAGAAGGAGGGACGGATTGTTGATATCGGTAAAAATATAGAAGAATCAAACTGCATAGATACTGGCATCTTCGTGTGCACGTCAAAGCTATTTTCGTATATCGAGGAAGCAGTGAAAGAAGGCAAGACTGAGCTTGCAGATGGAATTGCTAAAGCTGCTAAGAACGGAGATGCCCAAATCTTCGACATCACGAAAATTAACAGCTATATCCCGAGCATGCGGAAGGAAATTGAAGCTTTTTGGATAAATATTAATACAAAAAAGGATCTAATCGAAGCAGAGAAGATCTTAATTGAGAATGCTTGTAAAGGAAGAAATGACTTACTTGCAACCTATGTCAACAAGCCAATAGAAAATTTTATTGTGCGCAGATTCGTAAACACGCGGATTACACCAAACCAAGTTACCATACTAATAAACGTAGTTGCTTATACATCCACATTTTTATTCCTTAAAGGACATCTATTGTTCGCTTCCCTCCTCACCTTTGTCGTTTCGTTTATGGACGGTGTGGACGGAAAACTCTCAAGAGTGAAAATAACAGCTTCCAATATAGGAAATATGGAACATGCATTTGATTACCTCTTTGAACATTCGTGGTATATAGCATTGGCAATCTGTCTAGCAAATACATTTGGAACAATACCGGTTTTACTTAGCACATTTATACTCCTCTTCGATGGGTTTTCTAACTATTGTGGAAGAGCATTTGGAAAAGTGATCAAAAATCGTCCACTTCAAGATTATGGTAGAATTGAACAGCTATTTAGAAAATTTGATGGTAGAAAGAACAGTTATATAATTTTTATCTTAATAGGTATTTTGCTAAACGCACCTTTCTGGTCATTAATTGCCATATCTGCATGGTCATTAGTCAGTGCTTTATTCTATTCTTCAAGGACGATTATGCATTTATATCGGAGTGATAACTTAAAGAGGTTCCCGAGGAAGAGGGGGAAGAGGACTAGAGCGTTCGCAGATGGGAAAGTTCCAACAACGGGGATAACGCATTCCCCGTAGGAGGGAAAAATGCCCAGAGTTATCTGCCCAGCATGTGCTGCGGATATCGAGATCGAACAGGAGGATGCCTCCCTCTTCAACCAAGTGCGCTGTCCCAAATGCGATGCGCTGCTGGAGGTTATCGAAGAGAGCCCCTTGGAGCTAGAAGAGGTTTCCGAGGAGGGGGAGGAAGACGAAGAGGGAGACAAGGAGGAGGACGAATAGAACTAGAACGTTCCTTAAACGTGGACCTACCATTGGAAATCTGGCGGTAATAATCAGTAGATGGCAGACTCCCAACAGTGGGAATGACACAATCTCCGAAGGAGGGGGGCAATGCCCAGAGTGATCTGTCCAGCATGTGGCAGGGGCATCAGCATCACGCTGGACGAAGTGAACTTCTACAACCAACTCATTTGCCCTAAATGTGGTGCCCTGCTTGAGATTGTCGAGGAAGATCCACTGGAGGTGAAAGAGGTATCCTATGGAGGAAGGCAAGTAAAGGCTCTCAAGACGGCGGCCTGTCTGGTTGTGATCCTGGCTCTTGTGTTCACAACCTGTTCCGGATTCAGTCAGACATACGCGAAAGGCCCTAGGAGGAAAAAATGCACAAAGGTATATGCCCAGCATGTGATGCGAGCATTGAAATAGAAGGGGTTTATCTCTTCAAGCACGTGCGCTGTCCCGAGTGTGACGCATTATTGGAGATTATTGAGGAGAACCCCTTGGAACTAAAAGAGATTCCCGAGGAAGAAGGAGAAGAGGAAGACTAGAGCGTTCGCAGATGGGAAGGTCCCAACAGCAGAAATGAAGGAATACCCAAAGGAGGGGCAATGCCCAGGTTGCTCTCGGGTGAGGAGGAGACATGAAGGCTCTTAAGACGGTGAAAAGGCCAATCACTACAACTCTAGTAGCTATTGTAGTGATCGGGATTGCCTACGTGATCGGGGCGTTTTTGACCGGACCGGTTTCTGTCAGGGCCGGAGGAGGATTGATCCCCACGGCGGTGCTCGACATGCCTTGCGGGATTCTCTCCGCAACGGACACCACCGGGAACGCGGTCATCCTCTTGGTGAGGATTGCAGAGACCACCGAGGCAAGGAAAGCGGGCCTGAACGGTGTAGGTGCTAAGGCCCTCGATACGATGGTGCTTCTCTACGCACATTCAAAGCCTCAGAGCACACGCGTGAGATACGAAACAGGTGGTATCCGCGCGCCCCTTCAGCTTGCGGTCATTGACGAACTAGGGAACGTCGTTGTGGTCAAAAAAGCCAGCACAACCGCAAGCTCGATTTACGTCACCGAAAAGCATCAATGGGTACTGGCCGCAAAGGAGGGGCTTCTCGCCAAGCTGGGTATCGTCAAAGGTTCGATAGTGACTCCAGACGATCTGAGGAGAATCGGTTAAGGCTCACGGTAGGAGGTGACGCCGTCCGTGTCAGGGCGATTCCTTCGACGTGCGAGAGGTAAGGGCGCTGTGGGGCAAGCGGTTATTGTGCTCTCAATTCTCATCGTTTTGGCCTGGGCCGCTATCTTGGTTGCGGTGCTTCTTGGATTCCTACGGTAGGACGGAAGGAGGCGAGGAGGGCGGTTAGCCCGGTCGCAATGTAAAACATGAGAACTCCTCTTGACGGTTGCGGTATTATATCGTATTTTGAGACTGAGAGTGGCGCACCTCCTGAGTCTTTCAGGGAATGGATCTCGCCGGTCCTTTCTCGCGGTCGCCGCTCTCAAAAAAAGGGCGGGTGGTGCTTCAAACCTAGTGCAACTCCAATGGGCATTGCCCGCCCGTTAGGAGGAGACATGCTAGACAGAGTAAGCGTCCGGGTTCCAGATGCCATACTGGGTCAAAAGCTCGTCGAGCGCCTGAAAGAACTAAGTGTGAAGAGGAATCGAACCGTCAACTATCTCGTTGTGGAGGCGATCCTGGAGTATCTGAAGCGTGAGGAAAAGAGAGAGGGGTGACAGAAGGAGGGCAAGGAAGCAAGGAGGGCGGTATCCCCTCATCTACGCACAGTCAAAACCCCCTGCGATACCGCCCTTCCTCAAAGGAGGTCTCTATGGTATTCTGGTGGCGCTTCGGAGGGCCGCTAACGGCCGACTACCAGACGGCCCGGTTCCTAACATTGAGAGCGGGCAAGAGGAGAATCCGATGGGGCCTCGCACCCCTCGCGGTCGGACGGTATGGGAGCCAGCTCTTACAAGCGGTGCGTAAGCGTCAAGAGGAAGAGAAGGAGAGAGTGGTGATCTATACCTTTTGCGACACTTCGGGCCGGCTCATTCCGGTGAGGTGTGCGGACCTCGTAAAGGCGACCGATCTAGCCCGCGAGTGCGGGTTACTTCTCTTGAGGGTCAAGGAGAACTTCACACCACTTTCCGATTTTCGAGAGGAGGAGTGGTGACTTACTCATCCGGGCACAGATCGGCCTTTGTCAGCTTGTTCTCCTTGATCCACTCTGCGAGGTCCTCGCCGTCAACGGTGACGATACACACCCAGCGCCCGAAATTGTAGCCGGTCAACTTGACGCGGATCTCGCAGGGCGAGGGGGGAGCGGGCTGATCCCGCGCCCCCTCTTCTCTCGAAAGGGAGGTGGAACACGTGACTGAGAAAGGGGCTACATTATCTCTCTACATTCCCAAAGAGAAGAGCGAGGAGAGGATAGTCGAGCGGTTAGTTCGTCTAAGCGAAGAGCAAGACCGATCGATTAACTACCTGGTCGTCGAAGCGATCATAAAATACTCGACAGGGAAGAGAAAGCGTAGATTGTTCGCTCACGCGCAAGTTCGGTGGACAGCGGTGACGGGGTCGAGGAACCGTCTGCTATTCCCATGGCAACGCAAAGAGCGCTATCATCATCTGGTGCAGTTACCTTCAATCTGGCGATCGACAAGTTGTGCTGGGAGGAGGCACTACCCCTCGGGATGGCCGCCGGCCTCCTGCGCGCGGCCGCGGCAAAAAGATCTGTCAAGACATGGACAAGATCGAGGCAGAGATGGACCACATCTCCCTAACGCGGGTGTGAGGAGAAAGCCGTGAAAGTCCGAGAGATCATGACGAAGGACCTGACGTCGTGTGAGAAGGACGTTTCGGTGCGCCATTTGATCTTCATTCTCGACAGCGCTGAGATCCCCAACATGCCAATCGTCGACGAGGATAACAAGGTTATCGGGTACATCTCGGAGAAGGACCTCATCAAGGCGGCCCTTCCCGGCTACTTCGAGATGCTCCACAGCACCTCATTCATCCCGGACATGAACCAACTTTCAAAGAAACTCCTCCAGATCGCTGACGATCCGGTCGAGAAGTACATGCAGCATGACGTCATCGTCGTCACCGAGAATGACGACGACCTGCAGGCGGCCGACCTCATCATTCGAAAAGGGGTAAGGGATCTGCCGGTGGTCGATGCCGAGGGGCAGTTAGTTGGCAGGCTCAAACGGATCGATCTCCTTCAACACCTCTTGTAGGCGGATGCATCCTCCCGGTAACAAGCTCGGGCTCTCCCGATTCCTGGTCATGGAGCGTGATACACTGAGTTGTTTCTAGGCCAGCGTAGGATGCGCAACCCCACTTTGGTGATCCCCTTCTCGACAATGCCGAGCTTTTCCGCTGCCCCCTTGGAAAGGTCGATGATCCGTCCTTCGATAAATGGGCCACGGTCATTGATCCGCACCACCACACTCCTCCCCGTCGAAAACTCGACCACCTTAACGATCGTCCCGAAAGGGAGGGTCTTGTGAGCGGCGCTAACCCCATACATGTCGTAGACCTCGCCGTTTGCCGTATGGTTCCCGTGGAATCCCGGCCCATACCAAGAAGCGATCCCCACCTCATAGTAAGGACCAGCCACCTGGTAGAGGATGACCAGCCCGATGAGGGTAACCGCCGAGATGAGGTAAAGAACCCATTCTTTCATCGCGTCGATTATAGGGGCAACAAGTGCCTCTCACAACCGCTTACGCTGTTTTTAAAAATGACCAGAGTCGGTCGACTATGATGTGAATCTGATTGGGAAGATATAGACCGCACAAAACCGGCACAAGAATCGGCCCCACCGGTGAAAAGAGGTGCAGTGGCCGCCCAGTGATAAGCCCAATCCCCCAAGAGATGACAAGGACAATTGCCCCCAGGTAGAGGATTCGCGTCAGTGGTCCGAAAAGGAGGTGGTGCGAGAGGCGGCGATGGGGAAACATCTTCGCATAAGGAAACCAGAGGATCCGCCCGATCCCCCAGCGGCGGGAAGCACGGCTTTGCGGAAGGTCAAGATCAGGGCTTAAAAAGAGACTGGAGAACAGATAGGCAAGCAGGAATACCGCTCCATCGCGCCAGTGAATCATCCCCCCCCACTTAAGAATGGCTACCCCGATTGTGGAGGCCGCCAACAGTGTCATCTCGATCTTTAGGTGCGCCCTTGCCCCGGGCATAATGTGAAGAATATAGCGATCCAATCAGCGTTTTACAAGAAGCGATCTTTCCTTGACGCAAGTAAGAACTCAGGGTAAAATACCTTTAGCAAGCCACAGGTGAGAGTGCTAACAACAACTCTAAGGAGGAGGAAAGCAGATGAAGATCAAACCGTTGGGGAAAAGAATTCTGGCAAAGAAAATCGAAGAGGAAGAGCGCAAGACCTCTGGGGGAATCGTCATCCCTGAAAGCGCCAAGAGCGACAAGGTCGTACGGGGTAAGGTCTTGGCCATAGGGAACGACGAAAAGATCGAGGTCAAAGAGGGGGACGAGATCATCGTCTCGAGCTTCGCTGGAACGGAGATTGAGTTTAAGGACGAGAAACTTCTCTTGGTCAAAAGCAGCGACGTACTAGCGGTTATTGAATAGTTAAGGATAAAGGGGGCTTTGAGAATGGCAAAAGAAGTGATATTCGGCGAGGAAGCCCGTCGTAAGATGATGGGGGGAATTGACAAACTCACAGATGCAGTACGAATCACGCTTGGACCGCGCGGTCGCAACGTGATCATCGACAAGAAGTTTGGCAGTCCCGACATCACTAACGATGGAGTAACGATTGCGCAGGAGCAAGAGTACAAGGACGAATTCGAGAACATGGGTGCCCAGCTCGTCAAGGAGGTTGCCTCTAAGACAAACGACATCGCTGGCGACGGCACGACCACGGCAACGATTCTCGCTCACACCATGATCGAGGAAGGCTTCAAGAACCTTGCCGCCGGTGCAAACCCAATGGAAATGAAGCGCGGGCTGGAGAAGGGAACGGCTAAGGTCGTTGAGTCGCTGAAGAAGCAGAGCCGCGCTCTTAAGACTAAGGAGGAGACGGCGCAGGTGGCGACCATCTCCGCCAACGACGAGTCCATCGGGAAGATCATCGCCGATGCCATGGAGGCAGTGGGTGAAGACGGCGTGATCACCGTGGAGGACTCGGACACGATCGAAACCTACTACGAGGTCGTCGAGGGAATGCAGTTCGACCGTGAGTACATCTCCCCCTACTTCGTGACCGATCCTAAAAAGATGGAGGTCCTCCTCGAGAACCCCCACATCCTAATTACCGACCAAGAGTTAAAGAGCGCGATCGACATCGTCCCGTTGTTGGAGAAGGTAGCCCAGTCGGGTAAACCGTTCCTGGTCATCGCTAAAGACGTCACTGGGGAGGCACTGACGACGCTCGTCTTAAACAAGCTTAAAGGTACGCTAATGAGTTGTGCAGTGAAGGCCCCGGGGTTCGGCGATCGTCGCAAGGCGATGCTTGAGGATCTCGCCATCCTTACCGGCGGCACGGTGATCGCCGAGGACGCGGGGATGCAGATCAAGGACACAACGCTCGACATGCTTGGGCGGGCCGAGAACGTGAAGATCGACAGCAACGACACCACCATTATCGGTGGCAAAGGCTCAGCGGACGCCATAAAGGGACGGATCGAGCAGATCGAGGCTCAGGTCGAGACGACCGATTCTGACTACGATCGGGAGAAGCTAGAGGAGCGCAAGGCAAAGCTCGCCGGCGGGGTCGCCGTGATCAAGGTTGGCGCTCCCACTGAGACCGAGCTATCCGAGAAGAAGCACCGCATGGAGGATGCACTCGAAGCGACAAAGGCGGCCGTCGACGAGGGGATTCTCCCTGGTGGTGGCGTTGCCCTGGTAAGCGCGGCCAAGGCAATAGAGGCCCTCAAGCTCAAAGGCGACGAGGCAGTGGGAGGAAAGATCCTCCATCGGGCCCTGGAAGCCCCCTTACGTCAACTGGCAGATAACGCCGGCTTCGAGGGAGCAATTGTGGTTGAGCGTGTCAAGGCAGAGAAGCCGGGAGTCGGGTTCGACGTCCTAGCTGAGGATTACCGCGACATGTTCGAGGCCGGAATCGTCGATCCAACCAAGGTGACCCGTTCTGCATTGCAAAACGCGGTCTCGATCGCCGGGATGCTCCTCACCACCGGCGCCCTGGTCGCTGAGATCAAGGAGAAGGAAGAGATGTCAGCGATGCCTCCTCAACCCCCGATGTACTAAACCTAGCAACTTGTCCTTCCCCCTTCGCCTGACTAAGATCGGGCGAAGGGGGTTTTCTTTGCGTAAGCGACGAAGGATCGGTGTAGCACTCGGCGGCGGCGGAGCACGCGGCTTTGCCCACCTCGGTGTACTCATCGCCCTGGAAGAGAACGACATCCCTGTCGATGTCATCGCCGGAACCAGTATAGGGGCGACGATAGGGGCAGCAAAGGCGATCGGGACGGACCTTGAAAAGCTAAATCAGCTTCTCTCTTGCCTTAACTTAAACGAGCTATTACAGATCTCAGAGAGCACCATGCGCGAGGTGCGACGGGCCATCGGACGCGGGATGGTAGAATACGTCCGTGGATCAAGCTGGCGCGAGGAGGAGACCGCGCCGGAGAAACTGGCCCGCATGTATGAACTCTTTTCTTTGTTGACCGCCAAAAAGAGCTTCTCCGAGGTCAAGATCCCGTTTGCCGCCGTGGCAACTGATTTAGAGAGCGGAGAACGGGTCGCGTTGACCGAGGGCAAACTTTACCCTGCAGTGACCGCAAGCGCTGCGGTCCCAGGCATCTTCTACCCCGTTGCTCACGAGGGGCGATACCTGATCGACGGTGGAATCATCGATAAGATCCCAGTTGATGTGACGATCGATATGGGGGCTGAGGTCGTGATCGCTGTTGACACCAGTTCACCACTGACACGTCGCGTTGACACCAGCTTTGATGCCCTCTTCCAGGCGCAACGAATCACCTCCCAGCGACTGACCACTCTTCAGCTCGAACAAGCACGCAAACGGCTTGACGGACGCCTCCTCCTGCTGCAACCGGATGTAGGCTGGATAACGATGTTCGCTTTCGAGCACTTACAAGACGCGGTGCGCGCCGGCAAGGAGGAAACCCTTTCTCACATATCCACGATCAAGAAGTTGTGCGGAATCCGCAATCGTTCGCCCAGCCACCGTTGACTAGGGAGAAGGTCGAACTCACCCTCTCTTTAAGGGCTCCTCACGGTTAAGCTAAGGTAACTAGAGAGAAAGACTCAAGAGATGGGGCTCTCGCAGAGACGCAGAGAACGCAGAGAGTGAAAATCTATAATCCTTGGCGATCTTAGCGCCTGCCTGTGCCGGTACGGCAGACAGGTCTTGGCGAGAGAAAGGAAATACGGCTTCTCACGGTGATGGCGTCTTGGGTTTTATAGCAGGAGTGTATCGGGAGGAGTGCCTACAACCACCCCTTACCTTGCCTGGAGCGTGAGGAACCTCTTTAAGAAAGGAGCGCTACCATCCGTGTGACGAGCTCTTAATTATGAGGATGAGAGAACCGGGTGTAGATCTCTTCCCCGTGATGTTGATGGAGCGATCAAAAGGCCTTACACTTCGGCAAGATCTAAAGCGGACTGAAGATTACGCACTCCTTGAGGCCCGTTCTATTAAGAGAAGATGAACACGCTACTAATTATTGGAATTCTGATCACCGCTGGTTTCACCTTCGGCGAGCTCGTCGAGAAGCTCGGATTACCTCGCGTAACTGGATACATCCTTGCCGGTGTTCTTCTCAATCCAGGCATTTTCCACTTCATACCACTAGAGTTTGTAGAGGCCACGGAGCCTGTTACCAACGTGGCACTCGCTATCCTGACGTTCGCGGTAGGAGGCACCCTGGCCGTGGCGCCGTTGCGGGAACTAGGAAAAGGGATCGCCTTCATCGCTTTGGGGGAGGCCGAACTGGCCGCGTTGGCTGTTACCATAGGGACGTTGGCCACCATGCCATTTCTCATCCATCTTGAGGGGGCAACTTTTATCGCCACCTATCTTCCGTTTGCCCTCCTGCTGGGGGCGCTCGCCTCACCGACCGATCCCTCGGCAACCCTCGCCGTTATTCACCAGTACAAGGCAAAGGGACCTGTCGCATTTAGCATTATGGGCGTCGCTGCCCTTGACGACGCGCTTGGGATCATCAACTTCAGTCTCGCTGGGGCTCTGGCAACAATCCTCGTCAGCCATACAGCACTTTATACCTCATCTTTTCTCGCTCCTTTCCTTAGTATCGGTGGGGCAGTCCTGCTGGGGGTGCTATTTGGCCTTGCTTTTCACTTTGTCTCTCGACACCTCTACGGGGAGTCTGAGGGGCTGCTCATCGTCCTGATCCTGGCTATCCTTACCCTGTGCTATGGGATTGCCACTCTACTTAACCTAGATCGGCTCCTTGCCACCATGATCGTAGGAATCACCGTGGTCAACTTTGGTCACGAACGGGATAGAATCTTCCGCTTGATCGAGAACTACGCGGAGCCACTCGTGTTCGTCCTTTTCTTCACTATCAGTGGAATGCTCCTTGATTTTCAGATACTGCTGAAGTATCTGCCATTGGTCCTCCTATTCGCCGCCTTCCGTTCATTTGGAAAGCTCGGTGGTGCTTACGCCGGTGCCTCTCTCGCTCGATGCTCGCAGTCGGTAAAGCGCTACACCGGATGGGGGCTGATCCCCCAGGGGGGGATCGTCATCGGTCTCGCCCTTGTCATGAAGCAGAACCCTGCGCTCGCTTCAATCAGCGACATTTTGCTGAGCGTGATCATCGGGGCAACGGTTATCCATGAACTGATCGGTCCGCTCACCTCCAAGCTGGCACTACAGAAGGCAGGCGAGCTCTTAAAACCGTCCGCGCGCAAGCCCACCTCTTAATTCACATTCCCGCTAGCATGTCGGGGTTGATATTCGCTCTTATCTTCACCCGCTTTTCCCTTTAAGCCGCGATCGGCTATACTAATCCTGCTAAAATCATCTGGAGGTGTAGAACATGTGTAGAAGGGTCACCCTGTCTGTCATCTTGTTGGTTTTCTTTGCAGTGCCCGCTCTGAGTGAATCTCTTGAAGTTCTTAATCCGAATTCAACGGACTACTCCGCTGCTGAACTGGCAGTGCTCCTACCAGCACTTGACGATCTCACCAAGGTGCTCAATGATTACGCGCTCGGTTCGCAGCGCTGGTTCACCTCTGAGGAGTGGGAAAGCCTCGATTTTTCCGCCTACACTGCGGGAACCTTGGCCGAACTGGGGTACGAGACGCGGCTGGTCCAGCAGGGTGGTTGGCCTGACGGGGTGCACACCTGGGTCCTAGTAGGGATCCCTCTGGTAGAGCGAACAGCCTGGATCCCGGTGGAGGCCTCCCCGGCAATGGGGCGAAGGCAGCCGATCCTCGGCACCATTCCAAGCTATCCCGATGGCACGGGAAAGCTATGGTTCGAGGCGGATTACCTCGACTTCAGTGAAGAGATCCAGCTGCCCCCGAACGTTCCGCCGGTGGCGATAATCCGTTTAATCCCAACTCGGGGCACAGTCGGCCTGGAGACGGTCTTCATGGCAGCGACCTCGTATGATCCGGACCCGGACGACGAAATCGTACGTTATGATTGGGATTTTGGAGATGGGAGGACCTCCCAGTTACAGACCGTTCGCCACGTGTTCACAGAAGCTTCAGACTACATCGTCTCCCTAACCGTTACTGACAGCTGCGGTGCAAGTACAACTACAAGTATTACTTTCAAGGTTGCACAACCAAGAGAGTCTAGCCCTGGATCTAAGTCCGGCGGGTGCGGCTGTGGGAAGTAAGAGCACCCCCTACGGCAAAGTTGCATAGGCTAAAATCGTGTAAAGAACCCCGCAGCAAGCTGCGGGGCATTAGAGATAACAAAAACGGAGGTTGGGCGGGGCACCTCCCCGACGTTAAAGGGACACTTCCCTGGCTAGGATCCTAGAGCAATTGTTGTCTTTGCTCGACGTCCTTTCACCTTGGAGACCTAAAAGATGACAATACGCCAACGAGGCATCACCCTTGGGATCCTTCTCTTCTTTTCTCTTACCGCCCTTTCGGACGGTCTTTCCCTTCCCAACCCAGAGGAGATACCCCACTATGAGATCGCCCTTGACGTCGACTTCACAGGAGGGACATTCAGCGGGGTAGAAAGGATAAAATTTGTCAACACTACGGGAGAAAAGCTTGAGGAGGTCTTCTTTCGGCTCTACCCAAATGCTTCTGCAATCTACGGAGACGGTCTCCTCAACGTGGAGGAGGTTCTCCTAAACGGTGATGTGGTCGAGACTTCAACCTTTATGGATGAGACCATTCTGATGGTCGCCCTTCCTTCTCCCCTGGAAGATGCGGAAACCATATCTCTTGAGCTACGGTTTAACGGTCGCCCCGCGGTGTGGGGCTCCCCCGGGGGAACATCGTCGCACGTCGGCTACGGAATTTACGCCGCCTCCACGCGGACGATGACCCTGGCCTCGTTCTACCCCATCCTCGCTGTCTACGACGAGGAGGGGTGGAACATCGATCCAGTTTATGAGATCGGCGATCCCGTCTTTAGCACAATCGCCACATACTCGGTGAGCGTAACCACCGAACCCGGCCTTGCCGTCCTCACCTCGGGGAGGCTCATGAATCAAGAATTAAATGAGGAACGGTGCTCTTACCAATTTGCGGGGGAAGGGATGCGTGACTTTATCATCACCTTGGGCAAAGGGTACACGCAGTGCATCGAGCATGTCGGTGCAGTCGCATTACGGACTAGCTTCTTCCCAGAACACGCCCAGGCAGGGCAGATCGCGATGGCGCACGCCAAAGCAGCGATTACCCTCTATGAGCAGCTCTTCGGGCCCTTCGCCTACGACGAGCTCGACCTGGTTGAGGTCCCACTTGAGCGGGCCGCAGGGGTTGAGTACCCTGGGTTAATCCTTATCGCAGAAGGATACAGCGACAACCCCTACGATCGCTTCTTCGACATCATCGTCTCACACGAGACCGCACATCAGTGGTTTTACGCCGTGGTGGGAAACGACGTGATCGAGGAACCGTGGCTCGATGAAGCCTTTGCCACCTTCGCCTCCCTCCTGTTTCTTGAAGAAACCTGTGGGGTTGAGGTCGCCCGCACGACGATCGCAGACTGGCAAGCCTCATACCGATCCACCTGCGCCCGTCATCCAGAGCTCTCCGTTACAAGTCCACTCTATCGATTCCCCGACGCAGCCACCTACAACGCATTCGTCTACTATGGTGGTGCACTCTTCCTCGATGAGGTACGAAGGACCATCGGCGATCCCGCCTTCTTCGCTGCCCTCTCCGCTTACTACCACGATTTAGCCTTCCAGGTCGCTTGCGCCTTTGATCTCCTCTGGCATCTCGAGGAGGCCTGTGCATGCGACCTTTCTGAGGTTTTCTCAAGCTACCTCAACCCGCAGGAGAAAAACTGAAACTAAATCGCCTCAACGCCCCTGATCTTTTAGAGAAACTTTTAACCAACATCTGGTGTATATTTAGACGATTCACAAATATTAAGGGAGGCGTCCAATGATCAATCGCTTTAAGGTAACAGGTGTCCTTGCTGCTCTCCTGATAGGTATTCTCCTCGGGGGAGCAAGCGTGTTTTGTGATGAGGCGAAGCTAGTTCAAACTTCCTACTACTTAATCTCAATCGGAGGGATTAAGACCCCGCTTGCCTCACTGATTCAGACCGCAAAAGAAAACGGGTTCACCATCATCGTCCGCGGTCGCGAGGAGGTAACCTCCTACAAAGGAAGCGAGCTCACGCAGGAACCAGAAGCGGCCCTTCTTGAAGCAGATTCCTTGCTCTACGTCGACGATGGTTTCCTCCTCCTGCGCGTGAATGGGGACGACCTTGACTACACAGTGCGCCCTGGTGATGGGGGCTACACGTTGGTCCTCTTCCCGCACCGAGACCTCCCGAAGGAAGAGACCATCTTCTCCGTACTAGGTACCCTCCAGGAAATAGGGGTGATCGGAGCAGATGGAGAAGTGACAGGGCTCCTCAGACCATTCGAGAAGGACGCAGAGAAAGGTCCTAAACCTCCCGCCGGAGCCACGATCGACTCTGACCTCTACGGTCTAACCGTGGCTGCAGACTGGTTCTCCTTTGCCTCCTCTATTGGCCTCACCCGAGTGGGGCTACGGGTAGAGGTGGTGGCAGAGAAACTCCCCGGCGGAGCGATCCCCGAAGAGTTTCAACCCTACATCCTCCCTGGAAGCGAGACCGACCAACTTGCCAAGCTCCTCCTTCCTATTCATCGCCTGGTAGACTTGGCGCAATCGAGCTTAATCGGCTACGTCAGGCCGCCCTACCAACCTCAGCCGCTAAGTCCTTAAACAGGGGGGAGGAACCATGAAACGTATCGCCCTGGTGGCATTGCTCCTTTGTCTACTCTCGCTTGGTGTTGCCGCCCAATCGACGCTAACCGTAGGGATTGATCAAACAACACGTGCGGAGTGGAACGAGGTTATCAACAGGTTTCAAGACAAAACAGGGGGCAGGGTCAAGCTCCATCCCTATCCCAAAGCCAGCATAGCCCAACAGATCGTGCTGCAAGTAAGCAGCAGATCCGGCAAGCTGAATCTAGTGATGGTCCACAAGGAGTGGGGGCCAAACCTCCTGCGCTACCTTGTGAATCTGAGCGCCTATGAGAAACGCTTCCTGGAAGAAGAGGTCTCGGCTGCCTATGTGGGAGGCACTCTGGTAGGTATATGGATTCCGTTTGCCCCGGACTGGTTCCTCGCTGTCCTCTCTTGGCCTGATGCCCCCAACACCGCAGTGGCGTTCTTGGAAGCCGTAGGCAAAAGCTCACGTAGAGAAATCAAGATAGCGAGTCCCGAAGCGACGATCGCCTCCTTCCGCACGACCAAGATCGCCCGTTCGGATCACAACCCGAAGATCGACGGCTCTCTTGAGGCTCTCCTTGGTGCGGCGCAGGCGTCGGCCGGGGCACTAGCTACAGATTTCATGGCCAAACTCCCATCAACGGCGCGAGCAGCGCTCAGTGGGTTGGCCGGTCTTTACGGCATTCCATTCTCTTCCTCTACCTCTACGGTAACTGTGGTGCTTGAGCCCTTGGGAGGACGGGCCAGCGCTGCCAGCGTTTCCGCCCTATCTGCCCTTGGAGTGAGCAGGGCCGCGATCAAGGCCTCCACCAGCTTGATCAAGGTAAGTGTCCCCCTCTCCCTGCTTGAGGTCATCGCCACCCAATTGGGTGGGATCACCTTTATCCGCCCACCTTACATCCCGTACAGACTTGGTATAACGGGTCAAGGAGTGGCAGCGATCGGGGCGGATGCCTTCCACGCCGCTGGAATCACCGGAAGCGGGGTGAAGGTAGCGATCATCGACCTCGGTTTTGCCGGGCTTTCGCAAGCGCAGGCACGCGGCGACGTACCCTACTCCGTGCATCAACATGACCTGACCGGGACCGGACTCACCACCGGACACACCCATGGAACCGCTGTTTCAGAAATTTTGCACGAGATCGCCCCTGATGCGCAGCTCTACCTGATCAAGATCGCAGACGAGGTCGATCTCGACCTCGCCGTCACCTACTGCCTGAACAATGGCATCGATGTCATCAACCACTCCCTTGGCTGGTACAACACCAATTTCTACGATGGCACCGGAACGATTGCCGAGATTGCAAAACGGGCGATCTCTGGGGGGATCCTGTGGGTAAACGCCGCCGGAAACGAGGGCGAGAGTCATTGGGAGGCCACATTCAGCGACAGCAATTCCGACAACTGGAATGATCAGTCATTGACGGTCCACGCAACGAGTGGCTCGCAGACCATTCTGTACATGACCTGGAACGATTGGCCGCAGGCAGGGAGCGACTATGACCTCTATCTGTACGATCCGTTC
>JAUWGE010000020.1 GCA_030606565.1 Candidatus Bipolaricaulota bacterium
GGTGATCGGACTGCGGACGAAGGATGATGACTATATCTGCTCGACTTCCCTCGTCAATGCACGCGATGAGATTCTTGTCTTCTCTGATCAGCGGAGGGTCTACCGAACGCAAGGGTATCGGCTTCCGTCGATGAAGCGCGACGCGGTGGGAAAGAACCTGCGTACTGTGGTCGCCCTCGAACAGGACGAGGTTGTGCGGTCCATTCTTCCCGTTGCCGACTTCAAAGAAGTGGGGGAGCAGCGCTGCCTGATGGCGACCCATAATGGGATCGTCAACCGGAATCGACTTGCCGATTATTCGAACGTCCATGCAGGTGGAATCATCGCCATGAATGCTGATGAGGATGACCGATTGGTCGATGTTCACGGAACCTCGGGAGATGGTGAACTCATACTTGCCACGCAAGATGGAAAATCGATCCGCTTCCGCGAGGCGGACGTGCGACTGACTAAGCGCCCATCGCGCGGAGTGATCGGAATACGACTCGAAGAGGGGAACTGCGTGATCGGGATGGCCGCAATGGAGCGGGATATCACCATGGATAAGAAACTCCTGATGGTAACCGAGCGCGGCTATGGAAAGCGTGTCTCTTTGGTCGATTTTCCGCTGCAAGGACGCGGAGGCAAGGGAGTTCTCGGGATTAAGCTCGACCGCGATTCGGGCCCGCTCGTCTCGATCGGGATCGTCTCTAGCCAGGACGAGATCATCATAATCACCGAGCAGAAGGTGATTCGCATCCTTGCAGGAGCGATCAACACCTACGGCCGCTACGCCCGTGGAGTCCGGTTGATCGATCTCGACCCCGATGATCGTATCGTCTCTGTGGTGAGGACGTAGGGGGGCGGTGATGGGGTCGATCGAAGCGATACTTAAAAGGATCGAGGCGGGGACCGCGGATCTTATCCCGCGCGAGGAACTGATCTTAAAGCTTGAACGCTCTTTAGAAACAGGGAAACCCTTGAGGGTGAAACTGGGGATTGATCCCTCAGCCCCGCACCTTACGCTCGGTCATTCTATTCCATTACGTAAAATGCGCCTGTTCCAGGACCTTGGACACACAGGTGTGCTGGTGGTGGGGGATTTTACGAGGCGAATCGGCGACCCGTCTGGCTGCTTGTCCGCGCGCGGCTTGATGACACAGGAAGAAATTTGCCAGAACATGGAGACCTACAAGGAGCAAGCATTCAAGATCCTCAACCCGGAGAGGACCGAAGTTCGCTATAACTCGGAGTGGCTCGGGTTGCTCACCTTTGCCGACGTGATTGAACTTGCTTCTAAGTACACCGTCGCCCGGATGCTTGAGCGGGACGACTTTGCCAAGCGGTTCGCTGAGGAGCGGCCCATAAGCGTCCTTGAGTTTCTCTACCCGCTTGCCCAGGCGTATGACTCAGTGGCGGTCAAAGCGGACATCGAGCTTGGCGGGAACGATCAGCGATTTAACCTATTGATCGGTCGCGATATTCAGCGAGAGTACGGCCAGGAACCGCAGGTGATTATTACCGTTCCGTTGCTGATTGGGACGGACGGAGTGCGCAGCATGAGCCAGAGCGTGGGGAACTACGTGGGTATCAACGAGCCACCCCGTGAGATGTTCGGGAAGCTGATGGCAATCCCCGACAGGCTAATCCACGATTACTTCTTCTACCTGACCGACATCCCTTACGAAGAAGTGAAGAATCTTCCTCCGCGCGATGCCAAGCGCCAGCTAGCTGGAGAGATCATCACTATGTACCATGGCAAGGAGGCGGCCGACGCTGCGCGTGAGGAGTTCGACCGGGTGCATATTCGCCGCGAGCGGCCGAGCGAGGTCTCGCAGGTGGCGATCGACCGCTCGCTTGTCAAGGAGGGTGGGACAATCTGGGTGATCGACCTGTTGCAGGCCTCGGGCCTGGTCAAGAGTCGCGGTGAGGCCAAGCGGGTGATCTCCCAGAACGGAGTGAGGATAAATGACGAACGAGTTTCCTCTGTCGACCTCGATCTTCCTTTTGATCCCCCTATCCTGATTCAGGTGGGGAAGCGATCCTTTGCCGAGGTTGTGTGAGGAGGAAGTTCTCAGCTGTCAGCTCTCAGCACAATCAGTTTCAGCGACCAGCCGTCAGCATTTCCCGTTAGCGGAGCGGTTTTCTTTTGCTGACAGCTGAGTGCTGATCGCTGACGGCTCTTTGTATGTCGCGGTCTTCTTGATGATCTTCCGCGGGCACTTCTCGATTGCCGCTGGGGCGGGAAGGGACTTCTCCGGGTCGAAATAAGGGAGGTCCTTCTCCTCGTTCCACGTCACCTCGCCGTTCGGCGACACCTTGACACAGATCTTGCAATGGATGCACCCATCCGCGCATCGCTTCCTACCGGGAATGTCCCTCGCTGCCTGATAATTGCACCCCAGGTACTGCGGCATGTCCGCCGGGACGAGGTCGGTCAGGCCCTGTGGGCAGGCCTCCACACACAGCCCGCAACCGATACATTTTTCCCAGTCGACGACGACCTTCTTCTCGGGGTCGATCGCGATCGCGCCGGTCGGACAGACCGCCACGCAGTCCCCGAGCCCGAGGCAGGCATAAGGACACTCCTTGAACCCGGAAGCGATCTGCGCCGCTCCCTTGCAGGTCGCTACCCCGCGGTAGTCGGCGATCGGTTCCGATTGTCCTGTGCAGTGGACGATCGCCTTCTTGCCGACCGTTGCCTCGGCCTTCAGTCCCAGGTACGCCTCTAGCCTCTTCATCCCTTCTTTATCCTGGGCAAGGGTCGGACAGGGCGTCTTTGCAAACACCTGCTTATCCTTCGCCACCGCCTGAGCGTAGGCGAAGCAGCCAGGATGACCGCAAGCCCCGCAGTCGGCCCCGGGGAGGAACTCCTTGATTCGTGCCGTTTCCTCGAACGAACTGTCCTCCTTGGGGAGGAACTTGCTCGCGAGGAAGATCAACAGGCCCGCGATGAACCCGATGAGTGACAGGAGGATGATTGTGATCGTTGTCTGCATCATACCATCCCGTTGAACGCGAGGAAGGAGAGGCCGAGGAGCATCGCGGTGATGAACGCGATCGGTGTTCCTTTAAACGCCTTGGGGGGATCCGCAAGGTCCAACCGCTCCCGGATTCCAGACATAATGATAAGGACCAGCGTGAACCCAGCGCCTGCTCCTAATGCTGCCGTGAGAGATTCCAGGAAGCTGTAGGTCTGATCGATGTTGATGAACGTGATCCCTAGAACGGCACAGTTTGTCGTGATGAGGGGAAGGTAGATCCCAAGGGCATTGTACAAGGTGAGGTTGGTCCGTTTGATCGCCATCTCGATGATCTGCACGAGGGAGGCGATGACCAGGATGAAGATCACCGTCCGCATGAACTCTACCCCGTAGGGGGCGAGAAGGAGGTGGTAGACCGGCCAGGTGACACCCGAGGCGACGAGCATCACCAGGAGGACCGCAATCCCCATACTGAACGCGCTCGACAGTTTCTTGGAGACCCCAAAGAAGGGGCACAGTCCGAGGAACTTGACAAGGACCATGTTGTTCACCAGCGCCATGCCGAAGAAGATCGCAAGTAGGTTACTCACCCTTGCTCACCCCCATCCATCGAAAGAGCGCGAGGAGCGTTCCGATGACGAAAAATGCCCCCATTGGCAACATGAAGATCGACACGGGATTGTCGCTCAGTCCGGGGATGGTAAAGAGCGAACGGCCGAAGAGGTCGAGCTCCCCTGTCCCCAGAAGCTGTCGGATGAAGGAGATCACGAATATCGCCAGCCCGAAGCCGACACTCATCCCCAGAGCGTCTGCGATCGAATCGGAGACCCCATTCTTGCTCGCGAACGCCTCCGCCCGCCCGAGAATGATGCAGTTCACCACGATCAACGGGATGTACATCCCCAAGGACTTACTTAACGCCGGGACGAATCCCTGCAGCATCAGATCGACGATCGTCACCAGCGAGGCGATGATGACAATGAAAACCGGGATCCTGACACGATCCGGCACGTAGTTTCTTAGTAGCGAGATGATGATATTAGAGACAAGCAGCACGAAGAGGAACGCGGCAGTCATCCCCACGGCGTTATCCAGGGATGTGCTGACCGCGAGGGTCGGGCACAGCCCGAGAAGAAGGATGAACGTCGGGTTCGAACGGATGATCCCCTTGACGAAGTTCTTTCCAAAGGAGTGCATCAGCCTCTCCCCCCTTCCTTATTCAAGGTTTCAAGCTTCTTCAAGATTGCTTCCTTCACCCCCTTGACCACCGCCGAGGAGCTGATGGTGGCACCGGTGATGGCATCGATCTTCCCTCCGTCGCGGGAGAGCGCGACCTCATTTACGCTCAGCCCCTTGAACTGGGAGAGGAAGGACCCTTCGATGATCTTCGCCCCTAACCCAGGGGTCTCCTGTTGCGAGATGATCTTGATCCCACGTAGGGTCGCATTCGGCTCCAGCCCGATCAGGATATCGATCGTGCCGCCGTAGCCGGTCGCCGTCGCCATGAACGCGTGCCCGAGCGATTCTCCCCCGGTAAGCGGGGTATACTGGCCGCTTTCCTCATCGAGGGTGAAATCCTCCATCTCTGGGAACAGGGTTGCGAGCGTCTCTGAGATCGCCTCCTTCTTGGCGATTGCGATCTTGTCCTTGGTGATCCCATTGGTTAGGGTGAGGGCGACGACAGAGACGACCACAATGAGGGTCAAGAAGATAACCGGGAAGAAGTCGTTATTCTTCTTGCTCATGAGGCCGCCTCCTTGTTTCTGCTTTTCACGTATCCGTAGGGCTTTGGACGGACGTAACGGTCGATCAATGGGGTAAACGCGTTCATCAGCAGAATCGAGTAGCAGACCCCCTCGGGCATGCTTCCCCACGTCCGAATCAGCACCACTAGGACTCCCGCTCCCACCGCGAAGATGATCTTCCCCCGCGTCGTGAGTGGGCTGGTCACGTAATCGGTGGCCATGAAGACTGCCCCCAACATCAGCCCCCCGGCGAGGATCTGGAAGAGCGGGTCCTGGCCGAGCAAAAAGCTCAGAAGGGCGACCGTGCCGATATAGAAGACCGGAACCTGCCACTTGATCAAGCCGAACGCGAGGAGGATCACCCCTCCGATCAGGATGAGGAGCGCGGAGGTCTCCCCGGCGCTTCCAGCGACGTTCCCAAAGAAGAGGGCCTTGTACAATTCCACATCGCTGAGCGTCGTGGTGAACCCTTCCCCGAGCGGGGTCGCTGCCGTTATCCCGTCGGCTAGCAAGGAGTGGACAGGAGCGATCCACCGGGTGAGGGCACCGGCGAACGAGACGGTGATGAACGCTCGTCCGGCGAGCGCCGGGTTGAAGATGTTGTGCCCCAGCCCGCCGAATGCCTCTTTAGCGATGGCAATGCAGAATATGGAGCCGACCACCACGATCCACAGGGGCGTACGCGGCGGCATCACCAGAACGAACAGGATCCCGGTAATGATCGCGCTCCCGTCCATGTGAAACGATTGCCTCCGCATCCATTTCGCGACGTACTCGGTGAGGATCGCGCAGAGGATCGCGGTTGCGAGCATGGGGAGGACGTATAACCCGAAGAAGTAGACCGCCCCCGCCGTGGGGAAGAGAAGCGCGAGGATCACGATATACATGTCCCGCTTGATTGACGCCCCCCCGCGCAGGTGCGGAGCCGACGAGAGGACGAGCCTTTTCGCGTTGTCCATCACCTCACCCCCGCCTTGCGTAGCTCAGCCTTCCCTGTTTTTATGTAGGAGACGATGGGGATGTTGGCTGGACAGTCATAGGCGCACGCCCCGCACTCCACACAGTCAGCGATATGATAGTTGGCCAAGCTCTCGTAGTCCTCCTTCTTGACGAGGTTCACGAACTGGAGCGGCATCAGCCCCATCGGGCAACTCTCGATACAACGGCCGCAACGGATGCAGCTGTATTCCTCACGGATGTCGCTCCTCTTCACGAGAACGCAGTTGGTTCCCTTGAGGATCGGGGTGTCGTCGCGGCTTTGCGCGATTCCCATCATCGGGCCGCCGAAGATCACCTCGTCGGCACTCGGATCGGCACCCCCGCACTGTTCGATCAACGAGGAGGCTGCCGTACCGAAGCGGACAAGAAGGTTCTTTGGAGTGCCGACTAGGCCGGTCACGGTCACCACGCGTTCCACTAACGGCTTACCCAGAGCCACTGCATCGTACACCGCGGCGAGGGTGGCAACGTTTTGAATGAGGGTTCCCACATCCATGGGGAGTCCCCCCTCGGGTACCTCGGTATTGAGGATCGACTTGACGAGCGTCTTCTCCGCCCCCATCGGGTACTTTGCAGGGACTGCCACAACCTCCACCTCTCCGGGGAGGGAGCCCTCGGCCACGCCTTGTCGCATCCGCGCGATCGCCTCAGGCTTGTTCTCCTCGATCGCGATGTATGCCCGCTTGACGGAGAGAACCTGCATCACGGTCTTCAAGCCCCTCAGGATGCGATCCGTTTCCTCCAGCATCAGCCGATCATCGGCGGTGATGTACGGTTCGCACTCCGCTCCGTTGACGATGATGCTTTTGATTGACTTCTCCGGAGGAGGCGAAAGCTTCACGTGGGTTGGGAAGGTCGCGCCTCCCATCCCCACGATTCCTGCATCCTTGACCCGGGTGAGGATATCTTCCTTTGACAGTGTCTCCGAATCGGCGGGTGTGAGCTCGATCCATTCATCCTTCCCATCCGACTCGATGATCACACCGGATACCGGGTGCCCAGTTACCGGGCTGGCCACCGTGGCGAGATGTTTCACCGTTCCCGAAAGCGTGGCGTGGATCGGCACGGAGACGAACCCGTCGGCCTCAGCAATTTTCTGCCCTACTTTGACCTCGTCCCCCCGCTTCACGATGGCTTTTGCCGGGGCACCGATGTGCTGCTGCAAAGGGAGGGCCACTGACTTTGGTAACGGAGCCCGCTCGATTGCATGCCCCGCAGCGAGCTTTTGTGAAGGGGGATGGACCCCAGCAGGGCACTTCAGTCCCAATAACTCGACCACACGCGTGTTCATAAATCAACCTTCTCAAACATCTGCAAACCATCTGATCTGTAAAGTAGTTTTGGTTCGTCGTAACCAACGATCAAGGCTTCTACTCCTTCAAGCGAGTTTACAAGGTCGAGCCCTTCAATTGGGCCCAACACGAACACGGCGGTGGCCAGCGCGTCTGCCTGCATACATGTGGGGGCGATCACACTGGCGCTGGACGAGGCGTGCGAGGAGTAACCTGTCTTCGGGTCCATGATGTGGCCAACGCTGGCCTGTTCATCGAAGTACCTCTCATAATTGCCCGAGGTGGCGAGGGCGCCATCTCTTAAAAGGAAGCGAGTGAGATAGTCCTTGGGATCCTCCGGGTTACGTAGCTCGATTACCCAGGTCTCGTTGTTTGGCTTGCCGCCCAGTACTCCCATATCCCCACCCGCGTCTATCAGGGCATGCACTACCCCAGCATTGCGCAGAGCTTCTAGCCCTTGATCGACGGCATACCCCTTCGCTAGTCCTCCCAAGGTGATCTTAGTTCTGGGAGCTAGGACGATCGAGGGGGGAGGATCTGGTGCAAGGGTTACCTTGTCCGATCCAACAACGGTAAGTGTCTGCGATATCCTTTCCTGCTGTTCAGCCGGTTCCAGTTCCCAGAACTGTTTTTCTGCACCCTTCTCATAGTTCCACAGTTCAAGAAGCGGCTCTACAGTGATGTCAAACGCACCCTTGCTGATCTTGTAGTAGTATTTGGCAGCATCGATGATCTCGATCAGTTCGGGGGAGGGATCATCCAACCGGCCTTGTTCATTCAGCATGTATGCTTCTGCGTTTTCATCATAGATCGAAGCGATCTCTTCGATCTTCGTCATACGAGCAAAAGCGGCTTCTATCGCGTGTTCTGCTCTTGTTTTCCCTCGATTGTAGACGGTGATAGTGACCCATGTATCCATCATCTCGCGACGATCCTGAAATGGGAGCATTGGGGGGGGGAAGAAGGCACGGTTGATAGTGAACAGTGCGACTAACGCGACGATAAGCGCCAATGGCAGCAACTTGTCCGCCCGCTGGCGCTTTCCGTTATCTTTGCTCGACGCCACCTATTTCCCCCTTGGAGGTGAACTTATAGCTAGCAACAAATTATAGCGATCGTTGAGATGTGCAACAACGCAGCAAAATGCGGTCGTTAATTCAGGTGATGTTTCCTGTATGCGAAACAAATGAGCGACGAAACAAAATTGGCAGATTTGAGGCTGGGCCTCTAGTCGGCGGTGGCGCACTTGGAGACCACTATGAGTATAGTTCCGCTGTAGATGGGATATCGTTGTGAGATTGATAAGGGGAACACTTCCTCCAGGTGATAAATCCCGCCGGCGTGAACGAATTGACGAAAGTTGCGATAGTGCTCGCTCAGCCGTTCGATGAAGGTGATTAAACCCCATACGAGGCGAGCTCCGCTCGTTTCTGGGGGCGCGTACTCTGCCATGATCAGTGTCCCTTTTGGGCGAAGAACCCGTCTTGCCTCGTGCAACATCCGCACGCGTTCACTTTCCGGGTGTTCATGAAGAGCCAGGAGCAGAAGGACGCAATCGAAGGATCCGTCGGTGAAAGGGAGATCAAGCGCCGACCCGTGCACGTAACGGACGGTGGGCGGACTGCGTCGAGTGGCAGTAGCGATCATCGCCTTAGAGAGGTCGAGGCCGACTGCGTTGATTCCCGCTCTATCGAGGAGTAGACATTGAGCGCCGGTTGCCGAGGCGATGTCGAGTACGTCTTGGCACTTGAGGCGTTGGCAGATCTTGGCTACCTGAGTGTGAACCGGTACAAGTAGAGGATCGATCAGTCGCGTGTATATTCGAGTAGTAAGCTGTCCATACGTACTTACTTTACCCATCTTCAAAGGCGATCTTCGGCGAATGCAAAAGAGAATACAAGACATACTCTTCCCGAGTTGGGGGCATGAAAGCTTGATGGCCGCGGAGCATTACTGAGAGGGGCGCTGCCCTAATATGCAAAATGGTCAGGAATTCAGGCATCAAAGTCAAACAGTGTAGTAACTAGCTTTTGGACGGCGGGAAGAGACTCTTAAGTAAGAATTGCTGCAGGTCGTCTAGCTTCTCCAGTGCCGAGGCAATGCGAATGCGGTGCTGGATTGGGAAGGGATCTGGGTGCTTACTGATGATTTTGGTCAGGTCAATTGTGGGGGCTGGGTCGTTTTTTCGTTCCTCCTCTTTCAAGGAGACGAAGTTCAATGCCTTCCTTGCTTTGAAGATCTCGGCGATTCCCTCCTTGGTAATATTGACCGCCTCAGCGAGCTCACTCAAGCTCGGCAACTGTCCGGTTTTCTGCAACAGCCGCTCTTCGGCCGCTTCCATCTGCCGGTTTAAGTCCTGTAACCAGCGCGGAAACTCCGAGGGTTTGAGCCGGTCGCGGATGTGCTGGCGGATCTCCCCCTTGATTAGGTTTTTGGCATAGTTGTGAAAGCTCTTTCCGTGGGAGAGGTCGACGTTGTAAACGGCATTTAATAGGCCAAGGTAGCCAGCATGAAACAACTCTTCTTGGGGGAACCCGCTTTGTGGAAAAGATTCCTCAACTACCTCGTCTATCAAGTGTGTGGTCCGTCGGAGGATATGCTTGCGAATCGCGTCTGTCTCGGTGCTGGTGGTGGAGAGAAGATTCAACAGCTCTTCCAGATCAAGCTTGGAGAACCTTTCCTCCGCCGTGCTCATTGAACTCTAGAACTCTAATTCGAATCCGAAGGAGACCTCGATGATCCCCCCGAAGTCAAACGCTGCCAAGGTATATAAGGTAACCCCAGAGAATCTAACCTGTGCCTTGATCCACTCGCTCGAGAAGCCCATCCAGTCAAAGGCAGTGAGACTGGTGAGGGTAACCGGCTCGATCTCGGCTTCGATTGCAAGAAGCTGGCGCTCGAAGAGGAAGGAGCTGTCAAAGTCGGTCTCAGAGGTGATGAGAACACAGCCTACCTCGAATGAGACAGCGAATCCCTGGCCGGAAAAGACTACCGGGAGCACCAAGGGCGTCTGGGGGGCAGTAAAGCTTGTCCAGGAAGTGAACTGAACCTCACAAATCTCTAGGTCCAAGATGAAGTCAAGCCCACTGATGGAAAAGCTGTTGTCAAAGGCCATTGCGGTGAGGAAGGAAAGGCTTGGCTCCTCAAACCGGTAGCCGAACTCGAAGACTTCCTTAGCAAACCCGCTCCAATCAAGCCACGTACTACTGCTCGCCAGCAGACCACAATAATCGACCTCCAGGCGGACGAGCTCTTCCTCAAAGTAAAACCCCGGGACAATTGTTACCTTAGGATGAAGGACGGCCTCCAGTTCAGTCGCAGAGAGGGGGAGATATTCGAGGTGGTAGAAGAGATTAAGTAAATCGTAGGAGAACGGGGCCGGCACCCCGCCAAGGATGTTGACTAGATCGATTGCACCAAAGCCGGTGAGTGTGGTGATGGAGAAACCACTGATCTCCCCGCTGCTTAACTCGAAGACCGCCCCCACGCTGTAATTTGGGGTCTGCACAGAGCCGATATTTGATAGGACGAGGTGGAGCCCCGTCTCCACGCCAATGATCAGCGCATTGACGCTCAGTTGATTCCAACTAAAGTAGGGATCAAAGATGATCTCCTCGACGATACTTACCACTCCGAGATCGACCTCTATGTCGAACTCCTGCGACTGAAACCCGGTAAGAGCAAAGACGGTCTCAGATTCGAAGGTGAAACAAGCTACGCTGAGCGATAATGTCAAGTCAGATTCAATGTCATAGGACAAGGGAGGGATAGGAATAAACGTAATCTCAAGCTCCACACTACCCGAGAATTCCGTCTCCTCGGCCAGGGTGAACCCTCCTCCTGCTAGCACTACGAGCAGGAAAGCGACCACTAAACGGGCACACATCCGTGGCATTGTAACCTCCTTATATTACGGTACAGAAGCCTACTAGAGCCAGACTCTTTAGGAGAGGAAATCAGGGAAAGGAGAATCGTGGCTTTGTCCGCTGGAAGGGGGACAGGTGTCGGTGGAGTAACGCTCGCTTTAAGCCTTTTGACCCTCAAGCGAAGGTGAGTGAGTCAATCCCGTGAATCAGGAGGGTTTTGCGGTTGACATTCCTTTCCCCTTGTGATAGCGTCGAGTTTAACGGTCGATATGAGGGGGAAAACAATGCGCAAGCAGATCCTTTTCGCCGTCGGTGCTGTTGTAGTAGTGATTGGCATCTTCATCGGTTGGTACCTGTTGACCCAACGGCACGTGGGGCGCTTGATAGCTCAGGGGGAGCGTAGTAACATCATGCTGCTCGGTTTGGATAACGTTGAAGGAACGAGTCGGAGCGACACTTTGATGGTGTTAAGCGTGGCTGAAGGGAGCGATGTTGCTCTTTTATCGCTGCCGCGTGATCTGCGGGTGAAGTTTGAGGACGGCAAGTTTCATAAACTGAACGCGGCCTACTCGATCGGAAAGGCTGAACTCGTCTGCAGGACTGTCTCCGCTCTCCTTGGAATCGAGGTGCCGTTTTACATCACCCTTGACTACGCGGGCTTTGAGCGATTGATCGATCAATTTGGAGGGGTGACCCTCACCGTGGAGGAGCGGATGGTCTACGACGATGAACGGGCCGATCCCCCACTGCATATTGATATCCAACCGGGAACACAGACCCTTAACGGGAAGACTGCACTTGACTACATCCGCTATCGCGGTGACAATGGGGATATCGGGCGGATCGCGCGGCAGCAGAAGCTGATCCAAGCTATCCTGGAAAAGGGGTTCCAGCATCAAGACCTCGGTACGATTCGCGACTTGGTAAAGACGGTCCATCCCTATCTGCGCACCGACCTTTCCTTGATCGATTTGTACGATTTGGCCAAGCTCTTGCAAGGGTTGGAGGCAAATCAGCTAAAGATGGCGACTGTTCCGGGCATCCCCGTAGTGATCGATGAAATTAGCTATCTGGAACCGCAGGTTGTAGAGATGGAGCGGCTCGTCGCCCGGATGATTAAGGGGATTGACCTGCTCACCCCTGATGAGATCAGCGTGGCGGTGTTCAACGGAAACGGGGTTCGTCTAATGGCCAGTAACACCGCCGACTATTTGCGCAAGCGCAGCTTTCAAATCGCAGGAATAGCCAACGCGGAGTCCTTCGACTACGAAAAAACGTTCATCGTTGTCTTGACGGAAGAGGCGAAGGCATGGATTCTGTTCGCGGCCCTTCCAAGTGATGCAACAATCGTCTTTCCGAGTGAGTTCGAGCCGCATTACGCCGTGCTCGAACCGCTGGTCCCCGAGGGGACCGATCTCCTTCTGATTGCTGGTGCTGGGTTCGAGGTTGGGGATGGATGAAGAAACCCTTCTACATGCGGCGATCGACCTGATCGCGGAGAAGAAGGGGCAAAGAACCGTCGTCATTGATTTGCGCGAGGTTTCCATCCCCACTGGTTACTTTGTGATTACGGCGGCGGACAACCCGGTACACGTCAAGGCGATCGTTTCTAACCTGATGGAGAAGTTCCCACAGAAGACACTCCACCGAGAAGGGGTCTCTGAACGACGCTGGGTCGTTCTCGACTACGGGGAGATCGTGATCCACGTTTTCTTAAGTGAGACACGCGACTTTTACGACATCGAATCCTTGTGGGCCGATCGGATTGTCGAGATGGAAGCGCCTACATCTTGACTCTCTCGTTGTCCTCTAGCCTTCCTTAGCGAGCCTAAGCGCGTTGTGGAGAAGTTTTTAAAGAAAACATCAAGGTGCAGTAAAGAACCCCGCAGCAAGCTCAAGCTACGGGGCATTGGAGGAGGTAACGTCGCACACAAGGTGTGACGCTACAAAAACGGAGGTAGCGTCAGAGTTTATCTCCAACGTTGAGAGGTTTATCCTCAACGTTAAAGGGGCTTCTCCCGTGGGATCCTCGGTGGTGGTTATCTCTGCCCGAGCTTGCCCCGGATATCTCTGACAGAGCCATGTAGCCTATACCAACAAGCAGATTCGCCTACGGCGAATCTCCGGTTTCCTCCCCCAGCAAACCGGAGGTATCCAGCGGAGGTCTTTTATGAAAGGATGTCTAAAACAAGCCAACCCCAGCACTGTTTCTCGCAAGCATTGGTAGTTGTTGGATTGGGGTGAGTATGATCCGCAGGCCTTACCCCCTTAAGCTTTGGGTAAGGAAGGTCAACCCATCACGGTTTTTAAGTTTCTCTGTCGCGGAAAACTCAACTACATGCCCTTTTTCAAAGGTTACGGTGCGGGAGGGATCATGGTAAGTCCAAACGGAGGTAACCTTGACGGTCGGCCGAGGTTCCCCAGGGATTAGAGTACGTGTAGTAGTAATTTGATCTGGTTCCCCCCAGGCCTGACGAACTTGCTCCTCTGTCATGTTAAGGAGTATGCGGCCTTCTTCTATTGTTTGTTCTACTGTTTTTCTGGCCGAGTCTATCAGAAGCATCCCTCCATAGACTACTACAGCACAAAAAAAGGCTGCTAGCAATATCCGGCTCAGTGTATCTTCCATAGTGTGTCCCCCTTTCTAAAACGTTAACGTCCGCCCCCAACCGCGTGCTTGGGACTCACCTTCACTAGTGCAAGTTTCAGTATGCTCACTTGATCACTCTAACAACTACCGAGGGAGCAACGCAAAAAAAAGTATGAGGAATCTCCCCCTCAATTATTGCGCCCTTTGCTGTACTCTAGACTGGTTCGACTCTTCCTGAAAGAGATAGGCTGTATTGTTGGGTTAGGTAAACTCCTGACATTGCCTGGCTATGTGAGTCGGGAGCCTCTTTTTTAGGGGATGTCCAAATCCCTACCGGATGTGGTATGCTTAAGCACAAGGAGGTATCGAATGAAAAAAACGACTAAAGTTTGGTCTGCGCTGGTGCTAGTCCTGATGTTGGCAAGTCTGTTGAGCGGCGGACACTCTTATGCTTCGGAGCCCGGCCGCTTCTATGCCATCGTTTATGACTGTTCGGGAGAACGGGACACTGTTATTGTGGTGGCCAACGTAAGTGATACACACACGTCTTACGCGATTGAGGTGTATGACGCCTGGGGAGAGCTGCTCGTAGCGGAGATTTATAGCCCTGAACCACATGAGGCCAACGTCTACTTCTTGACTTCGATGATTTATGAAGCTGTTTCGGAAGTTGATTGGAGCATGGCATGGGGACTCTGTACTGTCCGCCCTGTGATTTATGCCGCTTCCGGGGATCTATTTGCTGTGTCAGTGGAAACGTTCTTGGATGGTGAACTGGTGGATATTTATCAAATAGCCCCTTCTCATTACTAAGAAACGACACCAGAATATCTCGCTCGAACTTGCCGGGCAATGTTCAACGTGCGTGTGAAAGTTGCCGGAAGTGGGAACCCCATTTTGCCATTTAATGGCTCCTCGCTATTGTGAGTGGGTAAAGAGGGTAAGCGAAGAAAGAACCGTCGTAGACCTGTCTGCCTCATGGACGCCACAGGCAGGCAAGCTACGCCGCTCGTAGAACAGAGATCGTTTTGAGATGTCATTTCGTAGCGTCGGGCTTCATGCCCGACGAACGGAACGTCGCACACCTGTCTGCCTTGTGAATGCGACAGGCAGGCGAGGTGCGACGCTACGGGGGGAATCCGTCGCAGTCGGTCTGCGGCGCCACAGAACAAGAAAAGCGGGTCGCGAGGAGCTTGCCGGCCAACTCAATTCCATTCCATGGCAGGGAAACATCTGCTAAAGGTTACCCGCACGAAACAGCGAGGAACCCATTTAATAGGCTATAAGGAGGGGAGGGAGACGGCTCTCGTATCGCCTCCCTCCCCAGGCCAAGGAGGTGTAGGTTGGGCTCTGGCGTAACTACAGTATGCTATCGAGCGAAAGGGAGAAAGGCCGTGAGTCGGCTATTCTGTGGAAGCTGATCCCTGTCAAGACGGCCAACGGGGCAGGATTTCTTTGGGACAATCGTGTCGTAATGAGAAGGGACGAAGGTCCTTTTTCGGAATTCGTCTCACCCCTCTTGCGCTATTTGTGAAAAAGGTTCAAACTGCCGATGAACATCTTTGAGTTCCATGTTGCGATATAACCCGTACGGACACGATGATGGAAAGGAAAGATAGGATTGGTCTTATTGGTTGGATACGGGTCTGGCGTGGTCGCTGTCCCCGCTGTGGCGGACGCCTAAAACGTGAGATCGCAACTGATTGCACCTAAGCCAGCATAAGTGATTTCCTTGAGGAAACCGACTCTTCAGAGGGTGTTCAGCTCGAGGGGTGAAAGACGTGATAACGTTTGAAAAAGTTAAGGAGATGATATGATCATGCTTAGAAGAGTCCTGTGGTCGCTTGCTCTGTTGGTAGCTCTGGCCTTCTCTCTTGGTCTGATCGCCGACCAAGTCGGCTTACAGCAAGTTCGTGGAATACGGGCAAAGGACGGAGATACCATCGTCGTCGAGTTCCCCGATGGGGGCAGAGATGAGGTGCGCTATGCCTCGATCAACGCCCCGGGATTTGTACACAATGATTGCTTCAGTAAGCAGACTAAGGAGTATAATGAGGAGCTTACCAAGGGGAAGGATCTTTGGTTGGAGCTGGACCCGACCGATGATGGTTATCGAAGAGCTCAGGGCAGACTCCTAGCACATGTCTTTCTCAGCCCCGAGAGGACGCAAACGAGCAGCGTTGAGGTCCTTTTAGTTGCTGGAGGTTATGCGCGATTGGATGTGATAGATCCTAATGATACAGCAATCAGGAATGGACAGGATTTCGATGTCCGGTATGCCGATTGGATCACTGCAGTTCAGACGGAAGCGGCCAAGACCCGGCGAGATTGGTGGGGAGAGTGCGACGACTATGTGGATTCAGAGGTCATCATTACCGTGATCAAGCAATGGAGCGACGATGAGATAGTCTATATTGTAAACCGCGGGTCTGAATCCATCGATCTTGCTGCCGGTTGGAAGCTCAAGGATGCCTCTGGGAGCGAGAGAAATACACTTGATTTCAGCGACTATCTGATCGGCAAATGTCTCCTGCCTCCTGGAGGACTGCTCCGAGTCCACTCCGGCTCCGTGGCCACGGGGAGAGGAGGAGAGCATACAGCCTGCGGAAAGCCAGAGATAGACTTCTACTGGACTGGTCACCCAATCTGGGATCAGGATAAGGATGAAGCCCGGCTCTATCGGCTCGATGGCAGCTTAGCTCACTATTACTACTATCCTCTTGACTGGGATTAAGGAATAGGCAATGTAATTCCATAGTCCTTTATGGGTCTGATCTGTCAGGGCTCGCCGCTCGGTTTGCAGGGAGGCACTCCTATGGGGGCGAACTCCTGTGAGGCCTGGACTTGCAATGCAATATATCCTACAGCCGCTTAGAAGATAGCAAATGCCCCTTATTGGATTACTTCTGAACTCCGAGGGTTCTCGTTATGGGGAACACTGGTACACCTTACTGGACGAGCTTTAGACTCGATGAAGGGGAAACCGAGGGAGTGTTAGGGCAAGCGGGCGGTAGATCTGTCCCCTTCCTATCATTTGACTAACCTGAGAAGAGAACTACGGCATCTTTCGGCTGGATGGAAAGGAGTGAGGTATGTCCGCAGACGGTGACCCGAAACAACCATCCTGGAGGATACACATAGACGCGAAGCAGATCCGTGGACGCGAAGGAAGTGTGGGAGACGAAATTGTGGCCCAAATGGAGCGATTCGAGGAAGAGGTCCAGAAGTGGCATCCTCGACTCGATCAAAGCAGTCTTGAGACTCTTGATCGCTACGTGTCTCTACTCACAGTTCTGAAGTTTTCGCTCCTGGGTGAACTTGAAGGGTTCACACTCAAGTGCGGTGACCCCAGAGTGAGGCGAGTGCTGGATCTAGCGGTTTCCGGTATGTTACGGTCCCTTCGTGCTTCAAGACTGGTAATGGACAAAGGCTTCTATTCGGAAGCGCACGCTCTGATGCGTTTATGCACCGACTGGATGCTAGCTTCCCTTGCTGTAGAAGCCGATAAGAAGCTTGCGTTCTTGGTGGAAAAGCTTGGCCTGAGAGACGGTAAGGTAAAGAGCCACGCCCTCTCGGCGATCTTCAGCAATCCTGAGCTGAAGGCTTTGCACGACAAGGTGATGAAGACATTTGGTCACCTTTCCGAGCGAGCGCACGTAACCAAGACAGCAATTGCCCTTTCAACGTTCTCTAATGCTTCTGGGGTTCAACATACGAGCGTCGGCGGGATCGCTAGCGAGGAGAATTGGCTCAAGGACACCAAGGCTCTTGCTGCACTGGCATCCAACTGTACCCTCGTCATGACAAGGCACTTCTCCACCGTGGCGGGGGACTGGGCGAGGGTACTCAACGAGACGCGGGAACGAGCCTAGGACGGTCATCTGGAGAAGGCTCGGGGTCAGGTCGTGCAATCCGACACTAGGATCTGTTTGGATTCGCTAACTCAAGGCATCCGGATAAGGGCTGCAAGCCCCGAAGAAGGCGAATACGCCTGCATTCACCGTAGCTAGAACTTTCAGGAGACGGTTCTCGGTGCGGCTGCGCTGTGTGCCCTGACAGGCCTTGAACTCTACGCAGGTACAAGATCTGCTCGCTTCAATCCGAACGCTTCGCTGGACAGATCGAACGGTAGGGGCAGTAGGTGCAGGCAAGGTAGGTGGGATCAGCAGGGAATCGGTTCGCGCGGATCCCGGTTGCGGCAGACTCGATGTCCGAAAGCGCTTTTCGAACCGTCTTTTCGCTCGGCTCATAGCATCCGATGATTACCTGCGGAGTTAGGAAGCGCAGCTCAAGGCGCACCGGGAGGTTCCCAAACAGACGCTCGTAGGCGAGGGCGTAGATCGCTAGCTGGCGGCTCTCCTTAGTCCGTTTGATAGCCTGTTTTTCATCGGTCACCGTGGAGGTCTTGTAGTCGATGATCACTCCGTCACCGTCGACCACATCGATGCGGTCGAAGATACCAACGACCCTTATGCCGCCCTCGTTGAAGGAGAAGTGCCGCTCGACATAGGTGGGAATAACCCCATCTTCACTCGCGTGAGCGTAAAAGTACTCCAATGCTTTCAATCCCTCTTGGAAGCGGAGTTCCTCGTGGTGACGTGTGAGGAACCCTTCAGTATGCCAGGTCTTGCGGAAGATCTCCTTTAAATCAGTAACCGCCGTCTTTCTCCCCGCGACACGATTCATGTTGTAGAGCTTGATCGCTTGGTGGATTGCGTACCCGTAAATCACGGCGTGGTGCTGACGGATGGGGACCTTGAGGACATGGATGTATCGGTACTTCATCGGGCAGGTGAGATAATCATCGATCTTCTGGTGGCTCAGTTCGAGAACGGCCTTTCCCCGTGGCAGGAGAACCAGCTCTTCCTCGATCGGCGTGGCAGGTGCCGGCTTTGCCTTTCCGTGACGGGTGATCGTTGCCAGTGGTGACCCTTTAAGGACCTTGATCTGGGCGGGCGGAAGATCGAGCGCCTCCGAAACGAACAGGCTCGGCTTGCGCGGTCGCTTGCCCCCGTAGTCCTGAGCGCTCGTGAGATACAGGTCTTCCTTGGCGCGGGTCATTCCCACATAGAACAAGCGGCGCTCCTCCTGGAGGTGAAAGTCGGAGGTGGTAAGGAGATCCTTTACTATCTCATCGGGCAGCGGAATCGGATCACGGCGGTGTACCGAGGGAAACCGTCCCGCGACCAGGCCAACGAGGAAGACGATGGGAAATTCCAATCCCTTTGCCTGATGAATAGTTAGAACATTCACCGCATCCTCGTCCCAGTCGGCCTCTCCCATTGGGGGGTTATCCCCGGCCTCGATTAACGCATCGAGGTAGTCGATGAACCAGGGGACGCGGTCGTATCTGCAGACCTGCGAGAAGCGCTCGATGATCGAGAAGAGCTTGGCCAGGTTCTGTGCCCGTAGCGCATCAACGGCCTTATCGGAGTTGGAAAGCTTCTCAATGGTTCCGGTTCGGCTGGTCAGATACTCGTAGAGGACCTCTCCTGTCCGCTCCTTCGTCGAAAGTGGAAGCATGGCAGTGAGGTCATCGAGGAGCTTCGTCATCGCTATCCTCCCTTCCGCTGACAGGGAGAGAAAGTCGGCACTCTTTTTCGCGATACGAAACACCTCGAATAGGCTCTTGTTGCGGCGCTTGGCGAAGCTTGTGGCCAGCGCAAGGTCCTGTGCATTGACCTGATATTGCGGTGAACTTGCCAGGTAGTGGAAGGAGAGATTGTCGCGCGGGTCGGTGAGAACACGGAGGAATGAAATGACAGTCTTGATCTCCTCGCGGTCGTAGAGACCACGGCTTCCGGAGAAATGCCACGGAAGGTGAAGTAGGTTCAGGGAGTGTAAGAATGGGTCTGCCTGGGCATTGCTGCGAACGAGGATAGCAAAGTCGCGGTATGCTCGCCCTTCTTCTTTGACCCGCCTTGTGATCTCCTCGGCTACGAAGTCACACTCCTCGCCTAGAGTCTCGAAGTGGTGTTGACGGATCGGCGTCCCTTCCCCGTTCACCGCGTGCAGCCGCTTTATGACCCCGGCACGCTCTTCCAAGCGGTCGGGGTTGTTAGACTGGATCAACCTGTAGGAGGCATCAAGTATTTCTTGTGTGGAGCGGTAGTTCTCCACAAGGACGATGCGCTTTGCATCTGGGTACTCTTTCTCAAAGTTAAGGATGTTGCTGATTGCAGCGCCGCGAAACTTGTAGATCGATTGGTCGTCGTCGCCACACACCGTGAGGTTTCGGTGCCCGGCGAGAAGTTTTAGGAGCTCGAATTGGGCGTAGTTGGTGTCCTGAAACTCGTCGACTAAGATGTAATGAAACTGTTCTTGGTAGCGCTTAAGGACGAGTGGATGCTCGCGCAGGAGCTTGAGCGCCAGGGCGATCAGGTCACCGAAGTCGACAAACCCGTGCTCGGCCAACTGCTGTTGGTAGGCCTCGTAAGTCTTACAAAGCTCAACTTGCTCTGTCAGTTCCTCCTTGAGAAGGCGTCCATCCTCTGTGTCATCTGGTTCTTCGGCCAATCGGGTGGCGAGGCCTTCAGTGTAGGTGAGATACTCCTGCGGGGTGATGTCCTCATCCTTGGCCCGGCTAAGAAGAGTGAGGATCGCACGCAGGTGCTTAACCGGATTTCCCAGCGGCCGGAAGTGGTCGAGCGGTAATTCGAATAGGTGTTCCTTTAGGAAGATCACCTGCTCGGCCTCGGTGAGGATGCGGTAATCGGGTGCAAGTCCGAGGAGGACCGCGTTCTCACGCAAGAGGCGATCGCAGAACGAGTGAAAGGTCCCGATTCGGGCTTCGATATAGCCGTAAGGGACGAGGAGGTCGACCCGCTCCTCCATCTCCGCGGCAGCACGCTCGGTGAAGGTGAGGGCGAGGATCTCCGCAGGTTTTGCCTTTTTCTGCGCGATCAGCCAGGCGATCCGGCGAGTGATTACAGTCGTTTTCCCGGTACCCACCCCGGCGATCACCAGCAGTGGCCCCTCCCCAAAGGTGACGGCGGCCCGCTGCTCCTCGTTTAGGTCGGAAAGTAGGTTCTCGCTCATCTTACGTAGAGTATAAATGGAGCATTTCCAAGGAGCAATCGGTCTTGTGTCTTGGCCCCTTTAGCCTCGATGATCAATGAGAATCGTTGCAAGTATGCGTCAATCAAGAGGTGCGCTTGCCAGAACAGGTGCTTGACTTAGCGTCTAGAGTGGTGCAAGGTTTTCACCGTATGCTCTTCAGTGTTGGGCATAGAACGGAAGTGAGAAGATCATTGCTATGGGAAAAGTGCGCCGCGACGAACCGATTGAGATTTGGCTCACGCTAGCGGAACGTGAACTGATTCTGAATCACACTCTCGCGGATGATGACCTTGTCGCTCGCGTCCGTGACGCGAAACAGATTGCACACAGCAAGATCGTGGTCAAGTACACGCCGGATGAGCTCAACGAACTCCTTGAGTTCATCGCGGCGGAGGCGAACTACGCTGAAGACCGAGGTCTCGAACGCCGTCTAGATAATCTCTACGATCGGTTAGAAGGCATTGAGGGAACCCTCATTGTTCTCGATGATTGATAACAATGGGGAGGCGAGCGCCCACCGTCTGCAATAAATGCCGTATGCAAGTGTTCGGCAGAGGAGGAAACGTGTGACATGAGTACAAGGGATGTTGTTTTTCAATTCAAGATTGAACTCCTGGGAGTGGAGCCCCCGATTTGGCGACGCATTCAAGTGCCAGGTGACTACACGTTTTGGGATCTACATGTCGCAATCCAAGATGCAATGGGCTGGCTCGATTATCATCTACATGCGTTTCGTATTGTCGGGTCGAGCGTTGCTATCGGAATCCCCGATATCGAAGGAGATGATCCGCCTGACTTCAGGCCGGGGTGGGAAGTTGGGATTCGGGATTTCTTCTCGCACACATGTCCCCTAGCCATCTACGAATACGATTTCGGGGATTCGTGGCTTCATGAGGTTCGCCTTGAGGGCGTTTATGACGTCGAGAAGGGGGTTGTCTACCCCCGTTGCCTGGACGGTGCTCGTCGATGCCCTCCGGAGGATTGTGGAGGCACTTACGGCTACGGAGATTTCCTTAGAGCCATTCGGGATCCTACCGATCCCGAGCATGATTCTCTGCTGGAGTGGATAGGCGGCTCGTTTGACCCAGAAGAGTTTGATCCCAGCAAGGTCCATTTTGACGATCCAGCGAAGCGGTGGCAGATCGCGTTTCAGAATAGAAACGGGTAAGCTGACGAATTAGCGATCCCCCCGGGAGTTGCAATACGCGTCCCACAAACTCACTAGGCGCAGGCGAAACGCTCTCCAGTCAAGCTGCTAGCTCCCCAAGTACTTCTTCTGGAGTTCGCGGGCTTTTTCGACGCCGTCCTCGGTGATGTGAACCGACTTCGCCCGACGGTTTGTCGCAAGGTACTCTTGCTGCGTCAGGGCATCCAGGATCTCAAACCGGAAGGTCTTCCATGCCCGCCGCACCGTTAGCGCCCCGCGTATCAGCTCTTCCTCCCACGATGTGAGGTAAAGCAGGAGTAAGGTCAGCTCCTCCACAGCCTGTTCGTGTTCGATGCTTTCAGTCATACGACCACCCATTCATGGAGATGATAACACGCGTTGGACTCATTCGACGAATTGCTGAGCATGACTAGATGCTCGTGTTGGATTGCAGGACGTGCTTTAAAGCGGCGCAATACGCATTTCATTTAGAGTAATCAAACACCAAGAATGAAGATTTGACCCCGGTTTCTTCGGTAAGCAGTTACGGATAACCGGTGTTTGGCAAAACCGCGGATTCATGTTATAAAAGAACAACACGGTTGCTTCACAAGAGAAAGGAGGAATTAATCATGCAGAAGAGATCGCCTGCAGCAGTCTTACTTCTCCCGTTTGTGACTTTTGGCTTCTACAGTCTATACTGGATGGTGCGGACAAAGACGGAGATGAATAGCTGCGGCGCGGAGATACCAACCGCGTGGCTGCTGCTGATACCTTTCGTGAGCTTTTGGTGGGCGTGGAAGTTCGGTGAGGGAGTAGAGAGAGTGACGCACGAACGCATGAGTACAGGAGTCGCGTTCCTGTTGCTCTGCTTACTCGGCAATATCGGCGCGATGATTATTCAGAGCGAGCTGAACAAGGTGGCTACGTAGTGAAGCTCCCCACCCCGGCGATCACCAGCAGTGGCCCCTCCCCAAAGGTGACGGCGGCGCGCTGCTGCTCGTTTAGGTCGGAAAGTAGATTCTCGCTCATTCTGGGTAGAGTATAAGAGCGCTGTTTCCAAGGGACAATGTGGTTTCTGTGCTGGAGAGCTCCGGGGCGAATCAGGGCAGCGCGTACAGGCCCCCCTTTTTAGGTGAATTACGTGTTATGTCCTGGAAGCTCCCTCAGCCTGTCGGCAACACGCGTGGCCATGAGATCGATGTGGGAATGGCCTGTCGAGTAATTGTTGCCAACTCTCGTTTATCACCGCTCGTGCCGAATCGTTCTCCTTGTAGATGTCAAGAATGAAGATCAGGCCCCACGCAGCTTTATGCGCCTAATTCTGTGCGTGCGAAGGCGATGGCGGATTGCCGCCGATACGAAGCGCTCTGCCATGAAGGTTATCGTAAGTTACCAACCACAATTCGTCATACTCGGACAATACTTGCGTAGTTGGTAGCGCTGCACGAAGCCATTCCGACCACGGTATTGAAACCGAATAAATCGTGCGGTCTCTGGGAAGGTCGTGAACGGCTAGGATCGCATGGCCAACGGCCTTCCACTTATCCGGATTCCGACGCTTGTTTGAAGTCTTGTCCAGCAGACGTTTTGCCACGTGAGCCTGCATTTGCTGGTCATCGAAGGTGTATCCAGGTAAAGACACAATCATTGGCCACGGCACTGAGGTAGGATCCTTCGGAAGCCCGCGCCGATTCACGGGGATACGGCTGCCAAAAAGCGCGAACGACGCCGGGTGGTGTGAGGCGTCAAGGTGAATCATCTTCCCACTTGGACCGTCTGGAACGGCGTCTGCGGACTTAATTTGCCCTAGGAAGGCTGACGCCAATTCTTCACATACCCGATCAATTGGCCTCTTTATCGATAGGCGTCTCCATTCGGCTTCGATGGGGGCTCTACCGCTGGAGTCGGCAAGGTGGGCAAGGGATATCACTGTGCCGATGTATTTATGGGATCTACCGCTTTGCGCAATAATTTCCTGTGTTTTGTTGGCGACGTCCTCATATAGTGCGCGCTGCCCCTGAAACTGGTGCAACTCAGTAACTTCCACCCCTACTGAAACACCCTTCCACTCGAAGAGGAGGTCGGGAGGATCAGACGCTCCTGGCGGGCAACTCAGCAGTGGAGCGCCGGTGACCTCGCGATAAGCCTTCGCAAGTACGTCACCTACGACACGCTCCTGTTCGTCTTTTTCGGTCCCTGTCATTCTTTAATACCCCCCCAAAGGATACTTAGGCGCATAACAATGATTATTGTGCGCCTCCGCAATTATAGTATGTCGAAAAGCGGCGGGTGCCAACTCCCTTCCCGTGAATTCGAGTGACATAGATCCTATTTCAGGCTGCTCCTTGAGGAATCATGGTACGCGGCACCGGAATTTCCATTCTCTCGGTGCCATCAGTGTTTGATCCCATTGAGGAAGCTTTTGAGATTTTTTTTCAACTCGTCAATACGCATGTAACCCACCTGTTCAACTTCCATACCCCATAACATCTGAGTGTAGTGTTTCTTATCTCGTTCAATTTGTTGGTAGAGAAGGAGGATGTTCTTCTTGTCAATCCGGTGCATCGCTCTCTCAATCTCCATTAAGTGACCAGCATCAAACGTTATCTCAAAAATCGCACTCCCGCAGTCCTGCAGCAGGTGCATGGCGTGAAAGTAGACCTCGGATTCACCTGCCTTGAAATTGGAGGCAAGAATCGGGCTGAGCCCAAATTTCATGACAATCCTTTCAATATATCTAAGGACAGCAATATTCCTATAGTTGCCCCCAACAAAGATCTTGGTCTCCCTTCGGACAGAAACTGGTTCTATCTTGTTCCCGGAATCCCTATAAATCCTTAGATAATCTTCAGGAGTCAGGGGAACCGTGCTACGAATGTCCTGTCTGATTCTATTAAAGAGCGCATGCAAATCTACATAGCTTATTTTATAGACACCGTGCAGATTTCTGAAAGCCGGCCATCTGGGAAAGCTATCCGAAGTAATACAGTCTTCAATAAAAGCGTATAGGAAGTATGTGCTAGCATCGTCGTTTTTCCCTTGTAAGAACAAACAATACCCTATTTGGTGATAAGGCACTCCTTTGTGGTATCTTGTTTTTTTTCTCTGAGCCTGGATCACCTCTGACAATAGATCCTTGTACTCTTGTTCCGCGGAACGATAATCATTCCCTTCGATGGATTGCAAAGCCATTTCTTCATGAGATCGATAAAGATCCTGAATCTCCGAGGGGAAGTGTGTTTTCTTATCTTCTATTATTTCCATCATCTCTTTCACGTCCAACAATGATTATTGCGCAACTCTGCAACATAGTATGTCGAAGAGCGACGGGTATCAACTCTATTCCTGTCATCTCTTAGGATATGGGATGTCCAGATACTGACAACCGTATCATTGCATGGCAAGATATCAAGGAGTGGACCTATGGGTCCGAGGTTCACTTGGTCCCCTCCTCGACGATGCGGATCTCCTTGTCGGTCAGGCCGTAGAGTTCGTAGACGAGTTGATCGATTTGCTTGTCGGTCGCGTGGATTTGACGCTGGATGAGGGATTTCTCATGGTCGGTCTTGGCGGCGTGAAGACCCTTGTGCAGCTTCAACATGCTGTTGACGAGTTCAACCATGTAATCATGCTTTTCAGCATCGTCCGACGACGTGCGGTCAATCGTTCGTATCGGAAGGTCCTTTATTACTGCTTTACCATAGTTGTAGTAACCACTCCTAAAGCGCGTACTGAGTTGCCTAACGACATAGTCAAGAAGGCGGCTATTGAGCAGACCCAAAACATATTTCAACGAAATGTCTAGGCCCGACCGCAATACCACGCCCTGAGCACCAGCCGTTGACCCTCCGACAAAGTAGTAATCCCCCTCATCGTCTAGTGCAAAAGACGACTTCTTTGATAGCACTTGGCTGATTATCTTCGGTCTTTCGAAATGCTGTAGATTATGTTCCTGCGAATAAACATACCAATCCGGCCGCCCAACCATCTTTCCATTCTCCCGCCCGTTGAGGATGCCTCTATTCTCTTTGAGGTATGCAAGGGTAGCAGGGTACTCAGACTCCATTGCTTCTGGTGATATCGCATGTGCTTTGCCCCCGCAAAGGGTGTACGGAAAAACACAATTGTATTTAGGAGTTCGAATCGAATACCGGCGAACATCCGAGCCCTTCAATATTGGCCTAAGGATCTTCCTCTCAAGCAGGGTTTGCCTTCCTAGAGCGGCAGAGAAAACGGACATCAGGTCATTCTCTGCCCGTTCCATCTGCTCCACGATGTAGACTCGATCAGCAGTCGTTGCCAATCCCTGATAGATACGCTCACAAACGCTTAGTAGTGGAGGGTACCGCTCTTGGAGATGGGGGACAATTTTCGATGCTTCCCCGACTAGGAAGAACCATTGGTCACTACCTCCGGGCTTCTCAGTTGAATGAGCGAAGGCTTTGCTTCTGCTTTGCCTTTCAAAAAGGTCACCGAGCGCCTCCTCGGGAGAACGGTCTTCCTGTATCCGGGAGTAGCGGAATGATGTACCGGTTGGCCTAGCAGCAAATAGCAGACAGGTGTATGTCGATGCCCTTCTGAAAATCTGTTTATCAGCAAAATCCACAATCTGAATGAGTCCATGCTCACTCAGAAAACAGCGCAGTCCACGACCGTAAGTTGCTTTGAAGAACTTATTGGGGGCGATCATTCCTAGAAGACCTTCCGGATTCAGCAACTTCACACCCTGTTCCACGAAGAGAACGTATGTATCATAGTGTCCTGTCGCCGATTTGTACTTGTTATTGCAGTGGTCAAGTTCTTGATGGCCCAGCCGGAGCATTCGCACATACGGTGGATTCCCGATCACGGCGTCGAAGCCGCTGTCCTCACCCTGCCCTCTCCCATGGGGAGAGGGAGAAAGATGCGCCTTCCCAGAGGGAGAGAGGAAGATGTGGAGGAACTCGGCGTTCCAGTCGAAGGCGTTGATCCGGTAGCGCTCTTCTTCATTTAGGAGATCGAGCTGTTTGCCTTCGTAGAAATCGGGGCCGATAAGCGAGTTGCCGCACTTGATGTTGTCGGCGAGGTCGGGGAGCGCCCGCTCGTGGAAGAGCCGCAGGCTCTTTCCCAAGGTCTCAGTGTTCTCGCCTTCCAGCACCTTGAGCAGGAGCGAGAGCTTGCTCACCTCGACAGCCTGTGGGTCGATGTCCACGCCGTAGATGTTGCCGAGCAGGATTCGCTTCTTCTCAGCGGTGGTCAGTCGCCAATCTCCCCCCGGCCCCTGGTACAACTTGGGAGAACGCCCTTTTGCATGTTTCTCGGGGTCGTGCTCGGAATACCACTTCATGTGCCAATCGAGCAGTGTCTGGTAGGCGCCGAGAAGGAACGAGCCGGAGCCGCAGGCCGGGTCGAGCACGCGAAGCTTCGCGACCTGGTTCGGCGTCTTTCCTTCAAGGAGCTTTCCCACCGTGTGTTCGACGATGTAGTCCACGATGTAGGTCGGGGTGTAGTAGACGCCGCCGGCTTTTTTGACCTCGGGCTTGTCCTCGACCACCGCGCGGTGCGCCGGGGTCAGCCGGATGACCTTACCAAGGAACTGCTCGTAGACCTGGCCGAGGATATCAGCAGGGAGGACGGAGAATTCGTACGGGCTCTCCGGATAGTAGAGATCCTTGAGGATGCCTTTGATGACCTTGTCGTCGATCTCAAGGCCAAGCGTGAGGTCGTCGGGCGGCTCGGGACGATCTTTCTCTCTTTGGAAGTGAAACAGCCCGGAGTTGTAGCGCTCATCCGCGTGCCGGAAGATCTGGCACAGACGCTGGTAGGTGTTCGTGCCGTTCTGAAGCGCCATCAACTGGCCGTAGCCCTCGATTCCGCGGTCCTCGCAGATGCGAAGGAAGATGAGCCGGTCGATCGTCCGCTGCACGGCGAAGTTCAACTCACGGGTAGAAAGATCGGTGTTGCGTAGGGCGATGTTCCGGGCGAGGACATCGCGCCAGGCCTCGATCTCTTTGAGGAAGGCGGTGTCGACTTCCGCGGTCCCTTTCTTACGCTTCGTAGATTCGGCGTACTTGTCGAACGAGCCCTTCCAGATCGCATCCTGCGAGAAGATCGATGCGATCTCGTCCCACTGCTCCGCGTACTCCTCGACCGTAAGATAGAGGACACGGCCAGTGGACGCCTTGTCGGTCTTGGCCGGTTTGATGCGACAGTCGTAGACCACGAACTCCTCAAAATCGGTGAGGACCGAGAGCGGCAGCTTGGCTGACCAGGCATAACGTCTAAGCTGGTAGGCGGCATTCTCGTCGTCCTTGATGTTGACACCCGGACGTTTCGCTTCGACGAAGAACTTGCGCACCCCACCGAGGCGGAACGAGTAGTCCGGCGCCTTGGTTGCCCCACCGACCTTAATCGCGTCTTCGTGAATGACTTCCTTGTACGCCTCGGCGTAGCCCTTTTCGTTGTTTACATCCCAGCCGAGCGTCATGAAGAACGGATCGATGAATTCGTGCCGTGTTTGGGTTTCGTTGTACTGGTTGGAGCAATAGACATCCCGATTGCACTCGAACCGATCGACTAGGTCAAGGACTACCTGTGGAGTTTCCATTCCCCTTCTTCTTATCCGATTTCAAGAGCCATAGCCAGCAACCGCCAAGACAAAAAACCATGAGCATTCCCTCCGGAGCCGTAAATAGGCTTGTGAGGGCCTGTTTAGCCGTCAACCTCACCCTCTCGCCTTTCCACTCTGATACGTAAACCACTCCTTTGCATTCGGTCTTTTCTCATCCTCTCCCGTTTACTCATGTATTGTACAGGATTCTCCCCCTCTCAGGATAAATACCGGTTTATACAGAAGGATGTCAGCGTAATGCTCTACAATTTGTAGATCAATACCCCCCATTTGCCAACTGCTGCAAGATGACCTCCAGCTGCGGCAGGATTTGCGGCAAGTCTCGGTGGGCAACTTCCCAAACGATCCGGTAGTTGATACCGAAGTATTCGTGAACGATCTTATCCCGCGTGCCCGCCATTTCGCGCCAGGGTATGTCAGAATTGGCATTGCATAGCGACGGTGAGACCTTCTTGGTTGCTTCACCGATCACCCGCAGGTTGCGCAAGACTGCATCCTGAACCATCGTGCGGTTTACGAACTCCTCGTAAGTGAGATCCTTGGTGTAGGAGATAATGCGACCTATCGCCTCGGTGATATCCGCCAGATAGTGTTTATCTCGTTGGGGTTTCGACATTGGTCAATGTCCGCTGAATGTTAAGGGCAATCTCTTGGTAGCGTGGATGTTCCTGGTTAAACTTCAAGGTGTCCAAGGTAAGCAATTCCACCTTGCGGCCAAGTTTGCGCTCCAAGTCATACACGAGATCGACGAAGGCTAAGCCTAGTGGTCGCTCTAACTCCACCAGCAAATCCACGTCGCTCTCCGGCCCGGGTTGGCCATGGGCGAAGGAACCGTACAGTGCCAGACGCCTCACCCCATAGTGTTCTCGCAGTTCAGGCAGCGCCTCCCCTAAGATGCGCAGCACTTCTTCCCCGGATGTGACGTGAATCCGTTTCATAGCTCATCTCCAAATGAACGATTTAATCAGTTCCCACTGTCTTCTCGCCTTTGCATTCGGTGTTTCCTCATTCTCTCCTGCTTACTCACCTATTATACAGGATTCTCCCCCTCGAGGTGAAACCCGAGTTATATGACTCAGCGATGTCTGACTCAGCGGTGTCAAACCTTGTCTCTTGCCCTCCTCAGTGTGATCCCGCCGTTCCGGGTTGCGAACATCCGTGGTAGCTGGGTGATCGGCGTGTTGGGGAATCTACGGCGCGCGCGTGGTTGTGAATCGACGCTTGCCTGGGTAGGATTGCGACATGATCGGGACGTGGATCAACGTGGGAGCTATCCTTGTTGGGAGCACGACCGGCCTTCTCAGCGGGAGGAGGATTCCTGGGCAGATGGGCCGGTTTGTCACTGCGGTGATCGGTTTGGTGACCCTGGTTGTAGGTGTGAAGCTGGCGATTGGAACTTGTAACCTGCTTGTTCTTCTGCTTTCACTCCTTATTGGCGGGGCAGTTGGGACGTGGCTTAGCATCGAAGTAAAGCTCACTCGATTGGGGGAAGTCTTTGAACGTTTGTTTCCCCGGTTTGCCACTGGCTCGGTTCCCCAGGGATTTGTCACCGCGAGCCTCCTTTTCTGCGTTGGACCGATGGCGATTCTGGGAGCGCTGCGCGATGGCCTGTACGGAGACTGGCAACTCCTTGGATTAAAAGCGGTTCTCGATGGAGTCTCTTCGATGATTCTCGCGGCTGGACTTGGCCCAGGTGTCTTTTTCTCCGCTTTAGTTGTCCTCGTCTACCAGGGAGGGATCAGCCTTGTCGCGCGCGCGTTCAGTGGGCCCGCTGCGGTCTCTACTCTATCGCACTCACCTGCGTTAACGGAGCTCGACGCTGTAGGGGGAGCGATCCTGATTGCACTGGCCCTCAAACTCCTTGATCTTTGTGACCTCAAAGTGGGGAATCTCCTCCCTGCACTTGCCTTGGCGCCTCTGATGGCCTTTTTGTTTAGCCTGGTTGGGAGTTGAGCGGGGCCGGTGTGGGATCAGGCGTTGAGGCGATTCACCGCGCTTGTTGCTCGCTATGACCGCCGCTTATGGACGCTTTTCTTCGTGCGGTTGATCGTATCAGCCGGTTTCGGCGTTGCGATGCCGTTTGTCAGCCTTTACCTCTATCGTGAGCTTCATGTATCGATGAAGGTTGTGGGGACGATCATGCTCGTCTCCGCCTTGGTCGGCTCAGTGGGGCGGATCATAGGTGGAGAACTCGCCGACCGCCTCGGCCGCAAGCCGCTAATCTGTGCTACTATGGCAACACGAACGATCGTCTTCCTTCTGATGGCCTATGTGGTTCACATCCGCGTCTCCTATCTTCTTGTCGCTTTTGTCTTTCTTTTGATCCGCTTTGTCGGGGCGATGACCCAGCCGGGGATAAGCGCCATGGTAGCCGATATCGTCGGCCCTGAGCGGCGAGTGGAGGCGTTTGGGATCTTAAGGATCGGGGGAAACGCTGGTTGGGCGATCGGCCCAGCCCTCGGTGGGTTTCTGCTTGCCGTTTCCTACTCCTCCCTGTTCCTTGTGACGGCAGCAGCGAGCCTGATCGGGTTTTTGCTCATCCTCCTTTTCACCACGGAGTCGATACGTGTGCGGGAGCAGAATCGGTTTGAGCTTAAAAACGTGCTCGACGCAGGCAGGGACAGGCGGTTTCTCACCTTTTGTCTGTTCAGCCTCACCCTGTTTCTCGTGATGGGGCAGTTTGCGAGCACGTTGTCGGTCTTCTCGGTGGAATTCTTGCAGATCAGCGAGGTCGAGCTTGGGTTTTTATACACCTTAAACGGTGTGATCGTTGTTCTATTCCAGTGGCCGGCGGCCCTTCTCGCTGGACGGCTGGGGACACGGCGTGCCCTTGTGGTAGGGAGTTTGCTCTTTGCGCTTGGCTACTTTTCCGTTGGGGTCGTTCCAGGATTTTCCTTTCTTCTTGGCTCGATGGTCGTAATCACACTAGGGGAGGTTGTCTTTTCCCCGACTGCGACAACGGCAGTGGCGAACATGGCACCTGAGGAACGGATGGGGCGATACATGGGGTTCTTTGGGCTGGCCGAGGCCCTCGGCTGGTCGGGCGGTCCGTTCATCGGCGGGTTCTTGCTTGACGCCTATGGGACAACTCCGGTCCTCCTCTGGGGAGCGATCGCCGGGATTGGGCTGATCGCTGCTGTTGGATTTCACGTGACCTGGCGGTAAAGTCGGTGTACAGGTATCGGTCAATCTGATCTTTCAGCGCTGTAGTGGCCCGCTCATTTCGCTGGCCGACGTTGAGGCACCCCCAGCCGCTGGAGAAGTCGATGAACCGGTTCCCGTCCAGATCTTCCAGGAGTGCTCCTTCACTCTGTTTGATGATGAACGGGGCGTAGGTGGCAAGTGGAGCTGCAACGTATTTCTCCTTTGCCGCAAGTGAAGCAGCCGATTTAGGGCCGGAAAGCATAGAGATAAGTCATTAATGATGATAACAGGCAGCTCTCAGCCATCAGCTCCCAGCTAAAAGCCGGGCCGACGGGAGAACAAAAGCTGATGGCTGGCTGCTGATAGCTATATTGCTGATCACTGACTGCAATGTGCTTCTGTAGCGGCGCAGCTTGCCTGCCTGTGGCGTCCACCTGTCTGCGTGCGAACACGCACAGGCAGGCGAGGCAGACAGGTCTGCGACGTTCTTCTTCTGCTTGACCCACTCAAAATAACAAGGAGCTAAAAAGCCTGGGTCAATCGATGGCGAAGATCCTTCCCGGTGGTACGAGGGTCACCTTAAAGTCGAGCCCCTCGTAGTGTCCGCTTGCGGCAGCAATCTCCTTTAACTTTGTCTTATAGCGGCTGGAGATATGGAAACAGATCAGTTCCTTCTTCACCCCGGCGGCCCGCGCAGTCGCGATCGCCTCGGCCAGGGTAGCGTGCTTGTACTCCTTGCGGTCCTGCTCATCGAGGAAAGTTGTGTCGTGACAGAGGACCTCAGTCCCCTCGATGTAGGATGGCTTAATTGCCACCGAATCCCCACCGTAGGAGAAGAGGCGCTGATGGTAGGTCGCAGTAACCGCCTCTTTCCCCTTTTCGCGTACCAAGTGGATGATCTCCTCCTGGGAGGCACCGGAAAGTTCGGATCGCAGGCGGTGGCGGACCTCGACGATCGAGTAGCCGAGTGAGGTTTCGTTGTGCACGTGCACTGTGGGAAAGGTTTCGATGTAGCGTGGCATCTGCCCTGAAAGAAGCTCCACCCGGTCACCCGGATCGAGCGGGACCCACACAAGGTCGTAGTTCAAACGACGATTCGTCCGCCCCAGAAAAGACATCATCTCCGAGACGAGATAGTTGTCCTTGGGGTAGTAGACGATGAGTTCCTTTTCCTTGTCGCCCATTGCGTTATTGCGGATGTTAACTAGTGAAACGAGCCCAGCGATGTGGTCGGCATGTCCGTGGGAGAGGAAGACCCGCTTGATGGCAAACGCTTTGTTTCCCAAGACGGAGCTTGCCCCCTCTCCGGCGTCGAACAGGATGCGGTCCGCATTGTAGTAAAGCCAGCTCGAATAAAGAGCCTTGGAGTACATCAAGATCTTCATCGATACCATCCTTCCTTATAAGGGGCGGCCTCAGTCTTTTCTCATTGAAAGATGAGCATGAGCGCGTGAGTCATTAGGTTAATATACCCGGTTTGGAGAAAGAGCGAAAGAGATCAGCCTTCTTCTGCTGCATAAGCTTAGCATACTCTGTGTCACTGTAGCTACGTGCAAT
>JAUWGE010000025.1 GCA_030606565.1 Candidatus Bipolaricaulota bacterium
AGCGACAAACGCCTGGCGCATCGCTTCGGGAACCGCGCGACGAAGCGCCCGGTTGCCGTCACTCGCCAATGATCTTGACCAGCACCCGCTTCGGCCTTCGCCCGTCGAACTCGCCGTAGAAGATCTGCTCCCAGGGGCCGAAATCAAGCCTCCCTTCCGTGATCGCCACAACCACTTCCCGGCCCATCACCTGCCGCTTTAGGTGGGCGTCGCCGTTGTCCTCACCAGTATTGTTGTGTCGATAGCGCGAGATCGGCTCGTGGGGGGCTAATCCTTCGAGCCAGCCTTCGTAGTCTGCGAGAAGCCCCTGCTCGTCGTCGTTGATATAGACGCTTGCGGTGATGTGCATCGCGTTCACCAGGCATAGGCCCTCTCTTATTCCGCTCTCTTGTAACGCCTTCTCTACCTGCGGGGTGATGTTGATAAACGCCCGTCTCGTTGGGGTCTCGAACCACAGCTCCTTGCGAAAGCTCTTCATCGTTGACACCTCCTATTTGCTATTGTCAGGGGAATACTGTGGAAAGTGGGCCGTGAGCTCCTTGAGAAACCACTCACGGAACTCGTTAACCTCTTCAATGAGTTCTTGAGCCTCGTGTTCACTGACCACACCGGCTTGATCATACGTCAGAGCGTGTCGTTTACGGCGTGCTCTGTCAAAATCCAATGCAAATTCCCGCCGCTCTTTTGGAAGCAGATTCTCCAATGCTTGAAAGGTACGAATATGATGGGAGAAAGATCCGATACGGATGTGATGAAGTCGCAGGTAAGCGGTTGCAAGCTGTAAAGCCGCGTTGTAAGCAAAGGCGAATCGCCCGTCCGGGTAGAGTCCAGGAATCTTCGCTTGAGTGAGATCCCGTTCCGCGAGGCGTAGAAGCCCCTGGATTTCCTTCCGAGAGGTGGGTTCTCCATGATATAGGACCTATCGTTCGACAAGTGAGCGGAGCGCCTCCTCGTTGCCGACTAAGAAGACCTTCGGGCTGGAGAGCACCGAGCGGACGAAGTGGCCGTTGTCACTCAGCCGCTGGCGCAGCTCCTTAGAAGTAAAAACAACGGTGTTAATCTCACGACCCAGCTCTTTTTCCAGTTGCGAGAGAATCGGTGTGAGCTTCCGCGATAAGACGGAGCCGATAACAAAGATGTCCACATCGCTTTCCAGGTCCTGTTCGTTGCTTGCATAAGAGCCATAGACAAAGGCGGTCTCGACCTGTCCCATCTCGGAAAAGGCCTCGCGCAATCGATCTCCAAGGCCAACCGTTTTTAGGACAATCGCTTGGAGTTCAGGGAGGATCGCAAAGTTGCGATTGACGCAGAAGTAGACGCTGTTCCCACGACGCTCGCGCTGCAGAAGGCCAATCGCAAAGAGGCTTTTGACCGTTCGTTCCACTGCGCGAACGGGGAGCCCGGTGCGCTGGGAGATCTCCCTCAAATAAAATTCCGAGGCTGAGTTCAGCATGAATAACGTCAAGATCCGCACCCGCGCTTCGGAACCGAACAGCGTCTTCAACATCTCCCCATCACCGCCTACATATTGTAGACGATCGTCTACGTTTTGTCCACAGATTGGTTTGGTATACCTTGCCGAAGCAAGGCTTTGTCCTCAACGATCCGGACATCCTCTTCGCTGAGGTCATAGAGGCGATAGACGATCTGGTCGATGAGTGCATCGGTATGGCGGAGGGTTTCCTTAATCGGAAGCAGTTCAGCAAGGCTATCCTCGTAGGCCTCGTGAACCTCCTGCATGAACGTCGGCGTGAGATTGCGCCCGATGCGGGACTTGTTCTTGCGCAGGCTGGACCAAATCTCATCGAAGGACAGGGCTTCCTCGCCTTTTTGGTAGTTGCCAAGGTAGTTTTTGAGCTTCGTCTTGCCGGTCAATGCTTCGATCCCCTCGCGGCTCTTGGCATCCGGCATGATCGCGAGTTCCGCCTCAAGCCATTTAAGGAAGGCCTTCATCTTCTGTTGGCGCTGTTTGTTCAGTTCGATCATCCGCTCGGCGAGGAAGGCGAGCAGATCGTGTACGACGTCGGCCTGCTCAAACGGCACATCTGGCTCGAGCTTCCAATCCGCATTCTTCGGATCGGCGTTGTGCTCGCTCACGAGTTCGGGATTGGACTGGTGGACCTTCTCCAGCCGTTCATCCACGAATGCGAGAAGCTCGGTGAAGACTTTTTGACCGTTCACCTTGTTTTCTCCCTTCATTTCAACAGTTCCAGAAATTCTTCCACAGTCAGGCCCGCTTGGCGAATCAGTGCTCGCAGTGTCCCCTTAGCCACTTCCTTATGAGATGGCACGGTAAGTCGGCGATACGGTGGCTTCACATGCCTGAGTATGATGTGGCTGCCCGTTTGATGGTCGAAGGCGTAGCCCATTTTCTGAAAGGCTTTCGTGACCTCTTGGCCCGAAAGCAGCGGCAGTTTGGTCACAAACTCACCTCAACGACTTCTTCCTCAATCGAGGGTGGGATCGGTTCGTCGTGTTTTCTTAGACTTTTTAGGTAGCCCTTGATTGCATCTCGAATATTTACCAAGGCATCCTCGCGGGTATTTCCTTGAGAGATGCATCCAGGGAGGATCGGACATTCTGCAACATAGACACCGTCCTCATCCTGCTCGATGACGATTCGATACTTCATTCTCCACCTCCTATATCCCCACGGCTAAAGCGCATAGAGAGCCTCCTCTTCTCCCTCCCAGATCTTGGCCAGACCCCGCTGCTGAAGGATCAGTGAAGCGACATCGACGCCGGAATTGAGTTCCTTTATCTTGAGATAGCCGATGAAGTCAAGCACCTCCTTTACCTTGCCCAACGGTAGGCCCTCAAGCTCTCTTATAATCCGCTTCCGGTCCTCGACTGAAAGAGCCATTTGTGCAGATCACCTCCTCACTGAAACCAACCTAACGCTCCTCGTCAAGTCCATCGTTCGCACTCCTTGGTTTGCTTTCAAGCCTCACGCGTTCCAACGCCTCAAAATACAGGCGCTTCCCGTCTTCCAGAAGCCGCGCCCGCTCGTCCTTTGGCGTGACGAATCCAATGCGGCGGATGGGGAGAGAACGTATTTCTGTAAGCGAAAGCTTGGGGTAGTCATCCCTTTGCGCAATAACAGAGCGGCGTAGAACGAAGTAGGAGAATATGCTTGAGTTCAGAATCGTAAGTACATAGGCCGGACTCCAATTTACATCGGAGAGCAAAATGTTGAATGTTGAAGAGTCATTCGCAAACGCTTCTTTAGTCAAAACGCTCATTAAACGGAACTGTCGGCTTATGAGTCGTCTTAAGAGGACTCTTGTGCTCTTAAAGAACCGAATGTCAGGGCACTCCGCTAGATGACTCCCTAGTTTTACGTATACAGGCGACTCCCATTCGAGTGCATACCTCCCTAAGAACCCACGAAATTGAGGGAACCACTCTGGGCCTAGTGCAGTCTTAGAATGATAAGCCTGTTGCTCTACTATCTCCTCTGCCTGAGTAAGGCGACTGTATGCTTCGAGACCCCGAGCAGTTTCTGCAATGAGCTGCAGTTGGACGCTTTTCTCTTCCATGCGTTGACAGAGTTGTACTTCCAGATCGTTTCGATAAATATCAAAGCGCAATTCAGGATCGCTAGCCCAGCGTTTTGGATCTATTGATACCCATCTTTCATCCCCTAAATCAATCTCTGATACCTCTTCCCTTTTTGGGTAGGTGAGAGCTCTCAACGGGCCCTGGGCAAGAAACTCGGAATCCAGTGGACCTTTACGCGTTGTCACTATTGCACTGTCAATATATGCGGCTTCAAAAACGTCATACGGTAGGTTGACGAGACTTCTCGGCAAAGATTGACTGTAGATTACTTCCCTGAGTGGCTTGTAAGATACTCCGGTGAGCCATGCGTTTGGAACAATAAGACCTAGCATACCTTGAAACCGCAGAATCCCAAGATTCATTTCGATAAACGCTGCGAACGTGTCATTGTTGCCAGCAATGCCGCTTAAAACCTCGTTAAGCCAAACCTTGTCTGGGCGAGGGAGAGTGGCTCCCCATGGCGGATTACCGATCACGGTGTCAAAGCCAGGATTCTCAAGCCGTCGACCGAATTTGTCGAAGAAGACGTCCGGGAATTCCAGCTCCCAGTGAAAGAACCGCTTTTCGGAAGCGATCTCTCGTGCTTGACGCAGCGCGGGGCTGTCGGCCACCTCGTCCGTGTGGCTAGACGCAGCAGCCTGGAGAACCTGTTTGAAGTCTTCGTCGGCGATGGTGTTGCCAAAGTAAGACGAGAGCCACACGTCGGCGGCCTGCTTGTACTTGCCGATCCATGCGTTGACCAGTTCCCATCGCTGTTTCTTCTCCTCGATATCGGAGCGAGAGGCGCTTGCCGAGGCTTTGATGAAGTTGAGATAGCCGATCGCTTTGGCGAGATCCTGCACGAGCTTGCTCTCCCACAGGCCGATCTCGTGCGCCTTGCCGGAGGGCGGCCGTTCGAGGTCCTTGACCCGCACGCCGATCAGGGAGTTGCCGGTGCGCAGGTGATGATTGAGGAACGACAGCGGCTTGCCCTTGGCCACGGTGTGCAGCCAAAGCGAGAGCTTGGCCAGTTCTGTAGCGAGCGGATTGAGATCGACGCCGTACAGGCACCGCTCGGCGACGGTGCGCTTGAGCACTTGCACCGCCTCTTCGGTCTCCTTTCCGGTGAGCTCTGCTTCCAACTCCGCCATCCGGCGGGCCAGATAGTCGCAGGCGGAAACCAGAAAATGGCCGCTTCCCATTGCCGGATCAAGAACTTTTAGGTTCAACACCTGCACGCGCGCGTCCCGTAAGAACGTCTCTTTCTTTTTCTCAAGGAGCTTGCGATTCTCGCCGCGAGCGCGGCGGATTTTTTCGGTCAGCTCGTCGAGGTTCGCTTTCAGGCCGCTTTGAATCTCGTCGACGAGCGGACCCACGGTCTGCTCGACGATGTACTGCACGATGTACTCGGGCGTGTAGTAGCTCCCGGTCTTTTTGCGCTGCGAGCGGTCCTTCTCCCACTCAAGCTCCCCGTCTTTGAGGATCAGTTTGTGTTCGAGCAGGCCCTCGTAGATCGACCCCAACTCGCGCACATCGAGCGCGCTGTAATCGAGGAATCCCCGCCGGCCTTCTACGTCGGTGCACGCCAGAAGCTTAACCGCCTCGGCAAGGTAGCGATCGCCGATCTGCCAGCGTTCGAGAAGCGGATGAAGCTGCGGATCGAACAGCCCGCCGTTGTAGGCATAGATACCGAGCGGTTCGCTTCCCTGGTTGATGAGATGAAAGAGATCGCGCAGATCTGTCCACAACGTATGTTTTTCGGAAAGCCAGTCGCTATGCTCGCTGACCTTTCGTTTTAGTGCGCACAGACCAATCTGCTCTTTGTAATCTGTGTTACTTAAGGGAAGAAGTTCCCGCTCGCGCTCGCTTTCGGCGTAGAGCAGAAAGAGAATCCGGTACAGGACAATGAGCGCATTCTGGTGAATTGCGGGAAGGTCCTCAGGAGAAAGCTCAGTATTTCCTCCGAGAAAACCCTGGCAAAGGCAGCGTAGGGCTTCGTACACGTTCTCTTTTAATTCTGCGCCGACCCGTTGGGCATGCTCCACACTTTGGGTCAATACGTGATCGAGGAATTCACCGGCTCGGAAGCTCTCGGCGCGGAAGAAGACAAGGAAGTACTTCAGCGACGTAGGATCGCCCGCCTTGAGAAGCCCCTCCAAGTCGATCTCGAAGAACGTGTCCAACTCGTGGACCGTGTCGCGATGGTAGAGCCGCCAGCGGCGGCCGTTGGTGAGGATTCCCCAGCGCACGCCCGAGATGAGGACGTAGTCGTGCATCTGGCTCGCCGGGCCAACGGCGTCCAAATCGACGCCCCAGGACTTCGCGTCCGCCACGGCAAGGGCATCCTCGAAGAGCTTCTTCTCTCCATCGAAGGGCTTTGCCGCCTGTTTCTCCTCTTTGGTTAAGAACAGGGCGTAATCCGGCTGTCGGTGCGTCTTGAAAATCTTGGCCGAGGGCTGGACAAGATACGAAAAGCCTAGAACATCACTCAAGATCGGACGGATGAGTTCTTCCTCAAGCCCAGCCTCGGATGTCGCAGGCAGCGCACGCTGGAAAAGATCCTGGAGCTTCTCCTTGGCTGCCTTCAGCTCATCCTTATGAATCTGCCATTCCGGCAACTTCGGCAGACGCTCCTCAAGGAAGTCATGCGAGAAGAGCCTGCTGTTACGGTAGTACTGGTTAACTTCTTCCATCTCTTCTGGCATTTTTGAGGATCAGCGGCGGAAAAGCAACCCCGATCGCTTCAGCACGAGCTGAGGGCGTACAAGACCTTTGTCATAAGCCCCGCCGAAAAACGCTGCCTCACTTTATTCCAAGAGCGGCGAGGACGTTTCGGTTGGAAGGTCGTAGGCAAGCAGATCGTAACCTTCATCGTATTCGAGGATCAGCCCCAGCGTCTCCTGGTTGATCCAGAAGAGGGTAGAGATGGCGTCGCTTCCCCGAATTCTCGTGATCTCACTCGTTTCCCGGTCGTAGAGGTAGGCGGCCTGATCCTCCCCGTTCTCGGAGCCGATGTAAGCGAGGAGCGAGCCGTCCGGGGAGAATGTGGGGACGACGCCCATCGCCGCGATCCTCTCTCCGGTCTCCTCCACTGTGTCGAGCAGGTAGAGGGAGGGACCATCGGTCTCTACCTCAGGGGCGATGAGGGCCTGATCATAGAGTGTCAGGGCCAGCCAGCGTCCTGAGGGGTCGAGGTCCCAGAGAAAGGACCCCGGCAGAAGAAGGAAGGTTTCCTCCATCTCCATGCCGAGGAAGAACGAAGCGATTTCCTCCATCTCTCCTGTAGTTAGCTCGTAGGTGGAGACATGTGCCAACCGCAGGCTCCCCTCGTTTGTCACTTGAATAACCGTGAGGTTAGAACCGGACCTTGCCGGACGATAGCTTAAGACATCGCTGAGCAAGGGGTAATGGACCTCCTCACTTCGGTCGTAGAGGACGACATGACCGTATCCCTCTTCGTCGAAGCGTAGGTAGGTGATGTTTCCTTCTGGGGTGAAGGCCGGAGCGATGATCGGCATCTCGGAACGCAGTAGGGTCACCGCCTCGGAGACAGTCTGCACCCCCGTGAGGCGTAGGTTCCAGACATCCGGCATGCCCCACTCGCCGGCCTCGGTCTCGATGAAAAGAAGCTCTTCGCCGTCGGCCGACCACGCAAGCGCCCCGCTCTCACCAGCGACAGTCACCCCCTCGAGGGAGATGAGGGCGCCGTCACGTAACAAGACGAGGTCCCCAACTGTAGGAAGGAGGTCGTACGTCCCTGTCACGTCGAGGAAGAATGCGATCGTCCCGCCTGGACCAACGGCTGGCTGGTTAAATGGAAATCCACAGCCAGCTAAGAAGACCAGTGCCAAAAGAAGCAGTATCCGCAGTTTCATAAGTCCAGTCTAGGCTATATCCTCCTTTAAGTCAATGCGTTGCGGCAAGTACTATCCCTTAGGTGTGTACAGCCTTTCCTTGAAGCATGCGGCAGGCCACCTCGTTTCCCCGACGGTTCGCCGCGCTTAGGTCGCGATTCTTCAGGTAGGTCACGACGAAGCCGGCAGCGAAGGCATCGCCAGCTCCGGTGGTATTTACGGCCTTAATTGAGTCGATTTGACACCGATCTCGCTCATCCCCGCTCCAGGCAAGAGAACCTTCTCCTCCCAAGGTGAGAGCGCCCGTGGTGAACTTCTCGGCGAGCGCAGTGACGACCTCCTCCGGCGTCTCCTTTTCGGAGAGGAGCTTCCCTTCCTTTAAGTTGGGGAAGAGCCAGTCGACCGGAAGAAGCTCTTTGAGGAAGTTGCCCACCCCGAAGGAGCAAATCAGGTTAGCGGGTGGGGGGCTAACAGAGATGCTTATGCCTTTCCTTTGCGCGATTCGCATGGCTTTCTTTACTGCCGGGAGCTGAGCAGGGGAGAGAAAGCTGTAGCCCGAGAGGTAAAGGTGATCCGCCCTCTGGAACCATTCTTCTTTTATCCAGGATGGATCAAGACCGTCGTTTGCTCCCCGTGAGCAAAGCATCGTGATCTCCGTGCCATACCGCAGTGCGACGATCGTTCCAGTTGGAAGCTCAACATGCTTGACTTGCACATCGATCCCCTGTTCTATCAAGGAACGGACAAGGAGCTCCCCCACAAGGTCGTTTCCAACACAGCCGATGAAGGTGACATCTGCCCCTTCGCAAGCGGCGGCACGGGCGAAATTCCCGGCCGAGCCGCCGGGGGTGGACTCAACGCTCGTTCTTACCTCTGCGCCATGAGGCAGATCTTCAGGCAGCCTTGCAAGCACATCAAGGTTAAGATCACCGATGACGACGATACGGCTCATTTGCCTTTTCGTAACCCCACGATCGCCTCGGAGAGCGCACGGACCCGCGCGGGGTTGATCGGCGCATTGACCTTCCCGTTCTCTTTGAGGGAGGTTCCGACGATGAACCCATCCGCCTCACGATAGGTAGATAGGTTATCTATACTTACGCCGCTTCCCACGAAGGTCGGCAAGGGGGTCACTTGTTTCACCGCTTGCAGATCCTCTGGTGCGGCCCGCTTTCCCGTTCCAATTCCGGAGACGATCAATCCATCGGGGTTGTTCCTTGCTGCATCGAGGGCCGCTTCCTCAATTGTCGTTAAGTGGGCAGCGTGCTTAACGTGTACGTCGGCGAGGATCTTCACCTCACAACCAAGGCGTTTCCGCAGCTTATGGAGGGCATGCGCCTCCCCCTCGATCACCCCTTGATCGGTGAACGCCACCCCGCAAAAGATGTTTACCCGAATGAAGGATGCTCCGGTGGCAGCGGCGATCGAGAGGGCCGCGATCCCGTCGTTTCGCAACACGTTTACTCCAATTGGAATGCGTGCTTTCCTCATGATCTCCTCTATGATCACGGTCATGACTGCAATCGTTTCAGTCGGTGCGCGTTTGGCAAACGGGGCGTCGCCGAGGTTCTCTACTATCGCTGCGTCGGCACCGCCTGTCTCCAGGGCGTCGAGGTCGCGCAGAGCGGTGTTTACAATCAGAGGCATCCCGCCTTTTGTGTAGCGAGTGCTCCCTGGAAGAGGCAACAGGTGAATCATCCCTACAAGCGGCTTTTCAGATGTAAACGGTTCCATAGTCCTGTAACTATATCCCTCCTTTTGGTAGGGTGACAAGGATTAGGCGTCCAAATCGCCCGAGGGCACTGCGTTCAGAGCCCGATGAGGTAGAGGACTCCTCCCACAGCGAGGCCAAAGACGAGGTTGAAGGCCTTCACGCGGAGCGAGTCGCGCACTGATACCGAAAGGAGGGGGAGCATCCCATGGCCATCCTGGACAAAGGAACTGACAAATAGAACAGAGAAGGGGATCAGCCCGTCGACGAACATCATTACGAAGATCAGGTGTGGTCCGGACTCGGGGATCACCCCAAGCAGACCGGCGAGCAGGAAGACCCACAGCATGTGCGTTTGGATGAACGCACGGACGGCCTCCTGATTCGGTAAGAATGACATGACCAGAAGCACTCCGAATGTCCACAAAAAGACGCGCAGTGTATGGCGACGCAGTATGTGGTCAATGATATGGTCCTTCAGGTAGTGCTCTGAGCTTGACAGGCCGAGGAAGGTTCCGAACAGGAGGAGGATCACGAGGGTCACCCGCATCCAGGACTCCTCAGGATGAATCCCCCCGAGGCCGACGGCCAGCAACAGTGTTCCCATAAGTAGGAGAAAGAGGATGCGCAGGGCACTCGGGCGGTGCAGGTTGCTACGTAGCGTCTCCCACCGCTTCTCGTCCAGCTCCTCCAGGTGGACCGCCTGTAGTTCGCATTCTTCGCAGGGCTTGATTTTAAGCCATTTTGCGATAAGGTCGGCGAGAGACCCGAACAGGACGCCGGCGACGAACAGGCCGGCAAACAGGAGGAGGGCCTTGCCCGGGAAGAGGGAGAGCATGACATAGGCCTCGTCTCCTGAGGTGGCGATCATCCCGCCGACCAGGGCGCCGAACCCGATCAGGCCGTGCACGTACAAGGAGACGTTCATGAACGCTCCCAAACACCCCGGGGTTGAGCCGAGGAATGAGGTAAGAAGATACTCGCGCCATCTGCGTCCGCGCAAGACGTGAGCCATCTTTCCTCGTGAGAGGACGTTCAGCCAGTCAACGAGCACCATCATCGAGAAGACGAAGATGGTGATCGTCGCCGCTTCGCGCAGGATCGCAAGGACGTTCATTCAGACCTCCACGTTATTCCTTGTAGTTGAACCTTGAAAGGCCTTATATAGTTTGGCTAAATAGGTGGGAGCCGATCCTCGCCTATCATCATCGCTCTTTGCTCGTGCCGGCCTTTAATGCCTGCTCAATGCGGTCCCGATGCAGTACTTCCACCGAGCATTAAGCGCGGTACGTAGTGTGGTCAACCCTTTTTAAGTCGAGCTTCCTGGGTTTCAATACTACGTCCATGAACTGGGAGAACCCCTTCATCTCCTCGGGAACCTCCTGGGAGAGCTTTCCCAACGCCCGCTTGACATCCTGCATCGCTTCTCTCATTTCACCCATTTTTTCTAATCTCCAATAGGAATTTAACCTATTATAACTGCGATTCCGCGGGCGATCAGGGCGACGATGAGGGCGATCGCGGTGGTCGAGGCGAGGACAAGAGAGGTCTTTCTCCACCCAAGCTCGCGCCCAAGAACGGCGATCGTTGCCACGCACGGGATATAGAACAGCACAAACAGCGTGAAGGTCATCATCTGTCCGGCGGAGAGGACGCTCGCCACCTGGGTCGTCCCGAGTGCCTGGAAGAGCATGATCAGCGAAAGCTCCTTGCGGAAGACCCCGAAGATCAACGTCACTCCAAGGCTTAAGGGCAGGCCGAGGGCCCAGGTGATGGGGAGGAAACCGAGGTTCAGGTAGTGGTCCCAGTGGAGATACTCAAGAAGGCTTAAGAGGAGGCTTCCCGCAATTAGAAGTGGAAAGGCAAGGACGATAAACTCGCGGATGCGTAGCCATACCTTGGCAGCGACAACGCGGACGGAAGGGACCTTGTAGGAGGGAATCTCCAGGATCAAACCCGGCGTCACCTGGGGGAAGAGTTTGGTCAAAACCTTGCCGGCGATCGCGATCACGAAGACGTTGATGATGTAGAGGAGGAACGCCAGGGTGGGGCCGAGGAAGTAGCCAATGAGGCCGAAGATGATCGTCGTTCGTGCTACACAAGGGACCATTACCGTTAGCATTGCGGTGATGAACCGGTCCCGCTCTGAGCCGAGGATGCGCGTTGCCATCACAGCGGGTACACTGCAGCCGTAGCCGAGGATAAACGGGATCACCGATTTCCCGTGCAGGCCGATCTTGTGCATAAACACGTCCATCAGGTAGCCAGCGCGAGGGAGGTAGCCTACATCCTCTAATATGGCGAGGCCGATCAGGAAGGGGACAAGGTAGGGGAGAACGATCCCGATCGCCCCTGCCATTCCTTGGATGATCCCCCTTAAGGCGAAGAAGGCGAAACTCTCTGGTGCAATAACTCCAGTGAGGGCATCGATCGAGCGGTCGAAGAGATCCATCATCGGGGCCTCGATCATTGATCCCACCCGAAAGACTACGATGAAGAAGGCGTACATGATGGCGGCGAAGAAGAGGTAGCCGAGCAGACGATGCATGAGAATCGTATCGAGGTGGTCGCGCAGGCCGATCGTGGGGTGCCCGACCGTTGCTACTGCCTCGAATAGCCCCATCGCCAAGTTATGCCGCTCAGCGGAGAGGATCCCCTCGCCGCTACTCCCCCGTAGCTTTCCAAGCCTCTCTCCCAGACTTTCTGTCTGCCGGTAGAGTTCGCGCGATTCCCTTTTCACCTTCTCCAAGAAGTAGGGGTCCCCCTCGAGGAGTTTGATGGCCAAAAGCCGCGGGGAGAGGCCGAGCCGACGCACCATTCCTCCTTTGAGCTTTTTCGCAAACTCTTCAATTACCCCTTCCACATCGGCGCTGTAGGTAGGAGATGGAACAGGGGGAGTTGTCCGTCCCACCTCCATCGCCTGCCCCGCCGCCTCTCTTACCCCTAACCCGCGCACGGCCACGGCGCTCACCACCGGGACCCCGAGCCTCTCAGCAAGCTCCTCCGCGTCGATCGTGATCCCCTTCCGTTTCGCCTCATCAGCCATGTTTAAACAGACCACCATTGGGATCTCCATCTCCAGAAGTTCCAAGGTCAGCTCAAGGCTGCGCGAGAGAAGGGAGGCGTCGATCACGTTCAGCACAGCATCCACCTGCCCCCCGAGGAGGTAGTTGCGGGCCTCTGTCTCTGCTGGATCAAGGGAGGTAAGGGAGTAGGTCCCAGGAAGGTCGACCACCTCCGCGTGCCTTCCCTCGATCAGGGCTTCGCTCTTCAGGTACTTCACCGTCGTCCCAGGGAAGTTGGAGGTATTCGCCCTGTAGCCGACTAGGTGATTGAAGATGGTGCTCTTGCCACTGTTGGGCTGACCGACGAGGGCGATGCGGATCATGCTTTGCTCTGTTTTCTCACCACGGCATGGCAGAGTGCCTTATCCCTCCACAGCTTGATCAGCTCTGCTCCTTCGAGTATTTCAAGCATCTTTGGGGCCATCTCCAGGCGCTCTTTCTCCTGAGTGATGATCTCCAGGAGCTCTCCCGCCTCCAGTTGTTCAAGGTCGCGGGAGACCCGTCCGGGGTGCTCAATGAGTGGTACTCCTCGCAGGTCAATTGTGCGGCTGACCGGCCCTGGGAGGCTCAATCTTTCTGTTACCTGCATACGGGCAGAGTCTTTCTCCTTTCGATAGCGCTTCCTTCGACACTCCTTGCAGTAGCCAGTCAGTTCCACCTTGGCCCCGATGACCTCGAAGCCACGCTCTTCGCCGAGCTCTCGAATCGTCGCAACAGGTGGCATTTCAACGACCTTGCCGCAGCCAAGGCAGATGAGGTGGTAATGCTCATCCAAGCGGACCTCGTAGTGGTAGTGATCCTCACCCAGGCCGCTTGCCTCCACCAGCCCTAGCTCTTCGAGGAGGCGCACCGTCCGGTAGACGGTGGACAGACTGATCTTTTCATCCTCCTCCTTGGCAAGGCGGTAGATCTCGCTCGCGTCCAGGTGAGCGTTATCGCTGATGATACGAAGGAGGAGCTTCCGCTGGGGGGTGATCCTCTTCTTCGCTGCTCGCAGGAACTTCATTGCCTCTGGGATATTCATCGCCACACCTTATTACAGATGATTAATGATTGCAAAAGGGGATCTGACGTCCTTCTTCCTTCTTGTCAAGGGGTGGCCCTCAAGTATTCCTCACTACCCCGCAGTGGCAATGGATCAGCGTCGCTTGTATCATAGCAGTTTCAAGAGAAAGATGAGGAGCAGAACCAGTCCCGCCAGCGCGCCCAGTCCAACCCACACACCGCGCCAGTCCACCGGTATCTCAGCGCTGCCTTCCGGGACAGGCGGAACCATCTGGTCAACGTACATGCGCAATTGGTCCATCGTCGGCGTCGGAACGGAAGCGGAGTGGACCAATGCCCTGAATTCGTTTCGGAGCTGTTTCCCTTCCTCACGGGCGGCTTTGGCGTGTCCAAATGCGGCCTTGACGTCCTCGCTGTTGAGTCGGCGCTGAATCAAGGCTACTAAAATTGGCTCAGGTATCCACTCGAATATCTTGAGGCTGGACGGCGTGATGGTGATACCGAGCGTCCGCAGAACCCGAAAGCCCTCGTGGGTTGCGCGTATCATCAGCACCACCGCGTCGCGCGTGCGCGCCAGCCGGTAGTTGTCACATCCGGCCATGTAGAGCGCGCCTCCGATTGGGAGGATGAATGCCACGTGTGTCTTGAGCCAGGCATCCATCTTCGGGCTGATGGTCACCGGGACCCCAGCCCCTTCGAACGTCTCGGCAATCCGCTCCAACCGTGGCGTAGTGCGCCCGTCTAATTCACCGATCGTGATCCTGAATCTCTTGCGACCCGACGCAGCGATATAGCGAACGACGTACCCTTCTCGCGTGCCCCCAGCGCCGGGAAAGCCCAGCAAGACGCGCTCGCGGCCCAGCGCCTCGATTATCTCGTCAGGGCCGGCGGCGTTGTTGCCCATAAACAGGACATTGGGCGTATGCCGGTTTGCAGCCAGCGCCGGCAACACCTCTGAGACGTGATTCTTGGGCACCAGCACGACCACCAAGTCATAGGCGTCTTCCGGTGCAAGTTGTTCCACGATGTTGATGCGGGTGGTGGTTCGATGCTTAGTGGTTACATCCTCTAGCGCGATACCGTGCTCATGGATGTCGGCCAGCCGTTGCCCCCGTGCCAGAATAGAGACGTCCTGCCCGGCCTCTTGCAGCCGTGCAGCGTACAAACTGCCCAATACCCCAGCACCATGAATCAGGATGTTCATTGCTGCCTCCTCAAAACAGGTATGGAACGAGACGACATCGCACCTTCTTCCTGTATTCTCGATATTCCTCCCCGTGTTCCTCCGCCAGCCCCTTCTCTTCGAAGAAGATGAGAATCACGTAGCAAAGGGTCCAGATGGGCACGCACAGGAGGGCGTGGATGCCGCGAAAGAGCAGTGCCGATCCTATGGCGAGGAGGATGTTGCTCAGGTACATCGGGTGCCTGACCCGGCTATAGATACCCGTTGTCACCAGGTTGCTCTTCTGGCGCAACACGGGGAAGGCCCCAAGTTCCCTCCGAGCCATCACCCTTATCGCGACCATCGCGATGAGCAGGGTGAGGCTGGCCCCTATCCCGGCCGGAAGCGGCCAGGACAACCTAGGCTGGGGGAGCAGGGGTAAGATAAGCGGGGGCAGCAGGTAGAAAGTGATCACAAAGATCCGCTGCACGCCCTTGGGCGCGCGCAAGACCTTTTCTCTCACGGCGGGTAGGCGATATATAACCACCGTAGAGATGAACCCGACAAAGAAGAAGCCAATCCAAAGCAGCTGTTTGCTCCAGAAGTGAGGCATTTTCATCCTCCGTATACCTTTTGGTCAATAAGCCCCCTACGAGCCATCAAAAACCTACCAGCCGTCCACCCTGATACACAAGGAGCGTGACTAGGCAAGTCATAACCAAGGGCACGACCAATCCCATCAGCGTCCACTTGAGGCTGCGGGTCTCCTTCCAGATGGCCCAGACAGTTACTAGGCATGGCAGGTAGAGCATGAAAAACACCAGAAATGTGTACGAGATCAACGGCGTCCACACCTGAGGCAGATAGTTCAGCACCTGCTCCGACTCCACCAAGGTGGTTTGTAGGCCGTAGGTCATGGCCAGGGCGGGCATGACGATCTCCTTGGCCGGCAGGGTGAAGAGCAGGGCTGTCAGCATCTCGCCGCTCAATCCCCAGGGCCGGCCCAGTGGCGCCAACGTGCGCACCAGCCAGCCGATGGCCGTCTGCTCAAAGGGGACGCCACGGGGGATATTGCCCAGGACCCAGATGAGTAGCGTGGCCGGCGCGGCGAACTCCACTGCCCGCCACATGGTGAGGGCCACCCGGTCCACCAGCGCCCGCCATATCACCTGCCCAAACTGGGGTTTACGGTAAGGAGGCATCTCCAGCACGAAACTACCCGGCTCCCCTCTAAAGACGGTTTTGTTCAGCAGGAGGGTGGCCAGAAAGGCGATCCCCAGGCTGAGGAAGACCAGGGAGAGCATCACTGGCAGCGCCCCCTTGCCGAAGAGGACGATGGCTAAAGCCACACCCGCGCCGTAGCTTCCGCTGCAGATGATCAGCGGGCTGGTCAAGATGGACGCTAGGCGGACTTTTTTGTTTTCGATGATCCGCGATGCCATCACGCCGGTCACGTTGCAGCCAAAACTCATACCCCAGGTGATGACCTGCTTTCCTTGGGAGCCCACTGTCTGCATAGGCCGGTCCAGGTTGAACGCCAGCCGGGGAAGCAAGCCCAGGTCCTCCAGTAGAGCGAAGGCAATGAAAAGGATGATCATGGGAGGTAACATGGCTGCGATGACTGTCCCCGTGCCCATCATGAAACCATCCACCAAAGCGCCGGTCACCCACCAGGGGGCCTGAATACTTGTCAGCCATGTCCGGGCGGCGCGGACCAGCCAGGAGAAGCCGGCCCCCAGCCATCCGCCTCCGATCTCGCCCCCCTTGACGGTAATCCAAAAGACGAGGGTAAGCATTGCCAGCATGATCGGCCACGACCAGACCTTGTGGGTGATGATGCGGTCGATCCGCTCGGTCAGGCTCTCTTCCACCGGGCGCAGGCGGTGAGCCACCCGGTGCACCACGTCGTGGGCAAACTCGAAGCGGCGGCGGACGATCTCCACCTTAGCGTCGGGCCGGATCTCCTCACGCAGACGCACGGCTCGCTTTAGGAGAGCCTGCAATGCCTCAGGTGAGGCGGACGGAGCAGCCAGCCCCAGAGCTGCCAAGTCCCCTTGTTTGAAGGCTTCAACGATCTCCGGATCGTCTTCCAGGAGCTTAAGGGCCAGCCAGCGGCTCCGCTCCTCGATACCTAGGCGGTTCAGATTGGCCTCCAGGCTCTCGACGTATCCCTCGACGGTCAGACCATAGTCCACCGACGCCGGACGAGTTTGTGACTGCCCCGTAGCCACCTTCGCTATCGCCGCCACCAGCTCTGGGAGACCCTCCCCTTCTGTGGCGACGGTGGGCACCACCGGCACCCCCAGAGTCTCCTCCAGGGCCTTGACGTCTATCTCCCATCCCCCTCGTCTGACCTCGTCCATCAGGTTGAGGGCCACCACCATTCGGTCGGTCAACTCCAGGATCTGCAACGTCAGATTGAGGTTACGCTCCAGGCTGGTGGCGTCCACGATGTTGATCACCACATCTGGTGCGCCAGAGACGATGTAGTCCCGGGCGATCACCTCCTCGGGCGACTGGGCGGCCAGGCTGTAGGTGCCGGGCAGGTCCACTAAGCGGATCTCCCAACCCTGGTGATGGAGGACCCCCTCAGCTCGCTCAACCGTCTTGCCCGGCCAGTTACCCGTATGTTGGTGGCTGCCGGTGAGGGCGTTGAAGATGACGCTCTTGCCCACATTGGGATTACCTGCTACGGCTACCGTGATCTTTTTGTTGCTCTCACGAGAAGGCTTTGCGCTATCCATTTCCCACTTCCTCCACCAGGATGGTATTGGCATCGCTCCGGCGCATGGCGATGGCCGTGCCCTTGACGCGGTACTCGACTGGGCTGCCCAGGGACGCTGTCCGGATCACGGTCACCTCGGCGCCGGGCACCAGGCCCATGTCCAGCATGCGCCGTTGCTGTTTGCCGCCGCCCTTGACCTCGGCCACCACCGCCCGGACGCCCACCGGGAGTTCACCCAAGGGCACGGGCAAGACGGGCACTGGCACAGCGTGGATGCGCCCGGCAGCTGCTGTTGCCAAGGGGAAGATGTCCTCATTAACCTTTACTCTCAAGTACTCCGGCCGGCGTTCAACCACCTCCACCTCAGCCCCGGGGATCAGACCTAGAGCCACCAGTTGAGCCAAGAGGGCCGGTAGCTCGTCATCCACGTTTAGGATGCGTAGCCGGTCGCCCGGCGTGCAAGCGGTCAAGGGGCTACCAGCCGGAGGAGGCACCCGGCGACCGGCATCGGGGATGATGCTGCCGTGGGGGTCCCATGCAGGATGGCCGAGTTCGGCGTCCAGTTTCGCTGCCTCGTCTGGAGTCGTTTCGTGCTCTCGACGGTGGGCCTCAACGTGGACGGCCTCCAGAGGCATCCCTTTCCGGTCCACCAGGTAGCGCTCCCATAGGCGGTGGATCCTGATCAGTTCCTGGGCTCGCTCTTGCCCCCGTGGGGTCAGGCGGATGCCCGTGTTCGCGTCTCTTTCAGCCCACGCAAAGGACACCAGCGTCGCTATCATATTCTCGACCATCTCGATCGAAATGCCCAGCGCCTGGGCCAGTGTCTTAGCTTCCACGGGCGACTCATTTCGTTGGAGTTTGTAGAGCTCTTTGAGAGCGTCTTCCATCTCGACGAGTCGGGATGGCTGTGAGAGCGTTGCGGCTTGAGGTCGCCGCAGGAGTACAAGGATTAGCAAGGCGAACAGCACAACACACAAGGCTGGCCACAGCCAGTTAGAAATACTAGAAGCTTCCATTTATGCCCTCCTCATCTTCGTTCAGCGCCTTCTCTGGCCCATAACCGGCTACTTCCCGCCGTGCCCGGCGAGTTCGGCGATCTCCGCAATCCTGGCGTCGAGTTCCGGGCTGAGGCCGACGATTTCCTCACCCAGGAAGCCACGGATGATCATCGAGATAGCCTCGCGCTCTTCCATGCCCCGCGATTGCAGGTAGGCCACCTGTTCGGGGGCGATCTTCCCGATGCTGGCCTCGTGGCTCATCCTGGCATCGGCATGCAGCGCCCTCAGGCCGGGAACGGAGTGGATGAAGCCGTCGTCTCCGGCGTCAAGCACCATCCCTGCGCAGTCCACGTGCGCCCGACATGGGGCGTTCCCGATGAGTAAGCCTCTCTGGTAGATGTGACCGCCGGTGCACACCGCCCGGTGGGCCAGTTCGGCGCTGGTGTTCTCGGCGTTCAGGTACACCTCGCCGCCGGTGTCAATAGTCGAGCCATCAGAACCCAGGATGACGGTGGTGTACTTCGCCGAGGCGCCCTTCCCGTTGAGCCAGGCCCTGGGCTCGGTCTGGATGCTCCTGGCCGGTCGAAGCGAGCAATAGTTGCTCACGAACGTCCCACCTGCCTCGACGATCGTCCCCGAGCGGGGGCGCACCTCGACCTCGGGACCCCAACTGTGGACCATGGTACTGGTCAACCTGGCGTTCCTGCCGACGTAGCACTCGCTGACTCCCAGGTGGGCCGCGCTCCTCACGCCATGTCCCGTGGCGCAGCCGGTGATAAGGTGAAGTTCGGCACCCTCTTCGAGGATGACGACGTTGTGGACCGCCTGGGCGATGTCGTCCCGTGCGATGTACAGGCAGGCCTGGACGGGGAAGGGCACCTTCGCTCCCTTCTTCACGCGAAGAAAGTACCCCTGGGGCTCCGGCACCGATGCGCATTGGGCCGTGTACCTGTCCAGGTCAGCCGGCACCGCTCTCCAGTAGTATCGCTCGCGCAGCCAATCATATTTCGCCAGCGCCTCGGCGATGGGCAAAAGTTCGATGTCGTCGGACTGGGCCACCAGGCAGAGCGGGTGAAAGTCGCGCAGGATGTACGTGCCCGCGCGGTCCTCCCCTGTGACGTACACCCCCAGGCTGGCCATCACCTCTATATCGGCTGGCTCCACCTGGTCGGGTGAGATCATCACCGGACGCGGGGTGTCAGGTTCGATGAGGAAGTGATCTAGGTCTAGGTCCGGGCCACTGCGGTCCTCTGTGGAGCGATCGTTTGACGCTTTCATCCTTCACGCCTCCTGAGTATACACTGGATGCACTCCTCATAGCCGCCACATTCGCGGACCTTATCGAGGAGGATGAGAGGGTTTCCCGAGCATCCTATGCGCCCGTCGAGCATGATGTGCGCCTTGTCAGCGTGGACGTAGTCCAGGATGTGGCCGGTGTGGGTGATGATCAGGCCAGCCTTCCTCTTCGCCGGTCGGGCAGGTTCTTCGGAAAGGAGTGCATTCACCATATTTCCCACCAGGGACAGGGCCTCCAGATCCACGCCGGAATCTGGTTCGTCCATCATGGCAAACCGTGGATGGGTGACCAAAAGTTGGAACAACTCAGAGCGTTTGATCTCGCCTCCAGAGAGATCGGCGTTGATGTCACGCTCCAGAAAGGGATCCATGTGGAACGCTTTTGCTAGATCGTCAATCTCCTGGCTGCGTTGGGGAGCATTGACGACGACGTAATCGAGGATCTGCCGCAGCTTGACACCGGAGATGGTAGGGGGGCGCTGCTGCGAAATGCCGATGCCGAGCCTGGCCCTCTCGGTGATGCCAAGTCCAGTGATTTCCTCCCCATTGAAAAGAATCTGCCCTCTGGTCACCTTGTACTCTGGGTAACCGATGATGGTCATCATCAGCGTTGTCTTGCCGCTTCCGTTAGGTCCCAGCAGGGCGTGGACCTCCCCCTCGGGGATGGTCAGGTCGATGCCATGGAGGAGCTCTTGCCCGTCAACCTCGACGCAGAGATCCTTGACTTCCAATATGTTGGTCATTCTTCACCGATGACCCGCTGCAACCTGTTACGCTTGCTTAAAACCCTATACTTGGTGCAATGATGCCTCAAGAGGGATGGTCCTTCCATCTCCCTCTCAATCTTAAATCCACTTTGCTCTATCAGCCTGTCTGGATGAAGCCCATGCAAAATTCCGGAATCTCTGGTGAACCTCAGGAATGCCCTATGGAAAATGTCTTGGGGAAACGCTTCAAATTCGCAAGAGACATATTTCCCGCCTGGCTTAAGAATCCTGTAGATCTCTCTTAGGGTTTCTTCCTTGCTTTTGTAAGTTAAATGATGATAGATGAGGCATGTGAACGCGACATCAAACTCCTCGTCTTGATATGGCAACGAGATTGAACTTCCAACCTTATAATCTATACTGTAGTTCCACTCTTTCGCCTTTCTAGTTGCCGTCTCTATCATCTTGGGCGCTATATCGATAGCACAGACCACCCCTTCCTCTAAAAACCCGGCAAGCATCAAGTCTAGATTGCCTGTCCCACAGCCTACGCCCAGGACCTTTTCATCGCCTCTCAGGCCCGCTAGTTCAACTATCTTCGCGTAAACTCCAGCAAGATTATTCCGAGCCCACCTATCGTAGATTCTAGCATTCAGATTAAGAGCTTTCGTTATTAAGTGAGTCATCGCACGTTGTAAACTACAAAATTAGCGTCATCTGCTCCTTAAGGAATGCGACCGGAAGAGCTTCAGCACCTCCAGAATCCCCTTCGTTTTGTTCTCAATCTCAAGGAGGTCGTCCTCATTCGGCCTGCCCTTGATATCACCCAATCTACCTCTTGTGGAGTTCTCTTCACTCCCTGTGAATTCCCCGACTGTGTACCACTCATCCAAAACGACAAATCCGAGGTGCTCGAAGAATGTCCTCATCCACTTTACTGCGGGCACCGCTTCGGATATGCCGGTGTGAGGGCCGGCATAGGTGCAAAAACAGATCGCATACTTACCCGGTCGCACAGGAGAGCAGGGGATGAGATCGCCGGTTTTCTGATAATGGATAATGGTTCTACGCACAAAATCCATCACGGTCTTTACAGGAAGCCACAGTCGAACAGGAGATCCTAAAAATATCAGATCGTATTGATAGAGGTTGATTTGCGTTTCGTGACCAACCTTTATAGACTCAACGTCCAATCCTTCGGCTCGAAGTACATCCTGGATCCTCAAGGCAACTCTTTCCGTGTTTCCACCCAATGACGCATAGAGAATTAAGCATCTCATTGCAACACCTTCTTTAGTGGCAACTGCCACAGAGTTTTCTGAGTAGTCGATGCTGTATACCTTTTGGTCAGAGGCTTATGCCCCCAGGACATCGAGTGGCCGAAGATCCAGCCGAACCATCCATTGGGTTTACGGACTTGCGTCCCTAACATCTTCATCAATCCGCCTACTAGTCCCACTTTTTCCTCCTGGTATTCGGAAAGCCAGATGGCAAAGCCCCAACCCTTTGCCACTTAACGATTTGCATACCCGTAAAACCGCGTGGCATACTCCCATACCTTTGGTTTATCCATGTTGTAGCGGTAGGGAACCTCGTCAACGTCCATCCCTCTTACTTGGCGATAGAAGCCAAGCAGCTTCTCGCGGTCCTCAGTGCTCAGCCTGGTGGGGACCTGTTCACCGCCGAAGTAGACGGCATCGTAACGACCTTCACTGACATAACGATAGGCAGCGTAGGTTTCAATTTCCCGAACGATGAGCTCAGCGTACTCCTCGGGGGGGCGTTCGCGACGGCGATTCAGGTTGCAGAAGGTGCAGTTGTGGGTACAGAAGGGCGTATGAATGTAGATTGTTCTGGGTTGGTCATCCGCGTGCATCTCCTGGAGCCGCGCGGCGAAATCGGTGATCGGAGTTACAAGCGCGCGCAGTGGCGCCAGAGCATCGTGATGGCTTCGTAGGCGTTTAGTGTATCGGTTAGTTGAGATCATGAGCTCCCCTCTATTGCTAATGATTTTCAATTGCGATAATACCACGACCAGCCGGATCTGTCAACAGGGAGAAAGGGTATCACTTCGTCTTTAGCTTTTTGCCCTGCGTTTGCCTCAAAGGGTGGAACAGCCTTACCTGGTAATGTAGGGCTGGCCTCATTCTGGTGATGAGAGAGTGAGGAGGAGAGATCCAACCTCTTTGTGTGACACGTCATACAATAAAGCTCATAATCGTTCCCTACTTAAAGATATTAAGCTTAGAGAGCAAGACCGGTCCGATGAATAGATCCCCCAGAAGGGCGGTGATCACGGCCACACCTGATAATACCCCGTAATCGACGAGGATGGAGGATCCAGAGAAGAGAAAGATGGCAAAGCCCAGAACGAGTATCAGCGAGGTGAAGCACAATGCCTTACCCACATTTTGGAGCGATCCCATCATTGCCTGTTTTTTATCGCCTGTCTTCCTAAACTCGTATCTGAAATGGGAGAAGTAGTGTATGGTATCGTCTACCACTATCCCTATGGCGATGGAGGCGATTATCGCCGTGGCCATGTTCAGGCTAAAACCGGCATGTCCCATCAATCCTAATACGAAAACGATGGGGAATATGTTCGGCAGTATACTAACAAGTCCACCTTTTAGTCCGAACAGGATGATCATCAACGCAGTTATTACAAGCATCGATAGTCCAAGGCTTTGGATCTGTGTTAGGATGATGCTCTCGGTCACCGCGTGAGTCATGTTATCCCACCCAGTGATCTCCACCCTGAACCCTGTAAGGTCATGAGCCACATACTCTTCTACTTGTGCCAGCAATGCTTTCTTTTCCTGTTCGTTTAACTGTTTCGTCCTTATGGAGACCCGAGCTGTCCCGTAATCCCTTGTTACGTAGTCCTCGATCCCTGAGCCGCCGGAGAATTCATACAAGAGTAAGGATTGCGCCGCAGCTTTCTTTGTGCTTGGAATGCTGTAATAAGCCTCTTCATCACCGTGGAGGGCCCTGTTTATCAGTTTGAGGTAGTCGACGATGGAATAAGAACTTGAGACTTTGGGATGGGCATTTGCCAATTCCTGCAATCGCTCGATCTTCTCCAAAATCTCGGGATCTTTGAATGTATCCCGCTTGCCGTAGATGACAACCTCGGTGCTGGATATGCCCCCCAACCGCTCATCCAGAAACTCGGCCGACTCTCTTATATCAGAACCCTTCTTGAAGTATTCGAGCATCGAACCTTCCGTATGTATCCGGAGGATACCGATTCCCATCGCTAGAACGATCGATAGACCCAAGGTGAGCACCAATTTAGGATGATTGAGATTGAACCTCCCGATCGCTCCGAGGATCCTTCCCATAACCCTGTGCTCAACCCTCTTTGAAGCCCTACCCTTAGTAAGCTGTAAGCCGAGAGGTACAAGAATCATCGAAAGGAGGAATGCGCTCATGATCCCAAAGCCGGCGAAGATTCCCAGGCTCCGTATCGCTGGGATGTGGCTCACGGAGAGGGATCCAAACCCGATCGCCGTTGTGAGCGAGGTGAACAGGCAGGGTTTGCCCGCCCGCTCGTAGGTGGCAAGAAGGGCCTTCCTCTTGTCCTTGAGCACGGGAAGTTCTATCCAGTAATGCGATATAAGATGAACGGAATTTGCCACACCGATCACCGTGATCAACGCAAACAGGGTGGTGGAGACCGGGGTCATCGGCGAGCCGACCAAGCCTTTCAGCCCCAGCGTCCAGACGAGGCTCAAGAAGACGGAGGCTAACGGAAAAAGAACGGTCGGCCATCCTTTGAAGATGAAAAAAAGTACGGCCCCTGTGAGGAGGAGAGCGAGGGGGAAGAACTTTTGCATGTCCCCCTGCAGCATTCCCAGCACTCTGGCATGGGTGATCGGCCCTCCGCCAAAGTAGAACTGCCTCCCTGTGGTCTCATGCTCCCTCTGCAGTACAGTTCTTACGTCTGCGGCGATCTCCTGCGATGTTTTACTGCCGGGGTCGTTGCCGCTTCTTATGATGCGAAGAGCGATTCCGATAGTCTTCCCTTCATCAGAGATGAGGTTTCCCTTGAAAAACGGGTTGAGGTCTATCCTCTCCTTTAACCTTGAGAGCTCCTCATCCGTCTTTGGAGCTTCGCTGATGAGAGGTTTAACCTCCAACGCGGCTGCGGTTCCAACGATGTCATCCACCGTTGTCAGGCTGACCGCCTCATCGACGTACGGCACCCCCGTCTCCAGCTCTTCCGTTAGGTAGGAGAGGTAGGCTATCTCCGACTCGCTTAAAGGGTCATTGCACCCGTAGGCAACGACCACAAATTCATCTGAGGCGAAGTGTTCCTTGAATTCATCGTAACCTTTTAGTGTGTCATTGCCCTTTGCAAACCAGGTATTCTCGTCTGCCTCTATGTCAAGGCTGGACACGTGCAGCAGGAGCGGAACCGTCAAGCCAAGGATAGCGATTACCACGAGCACGCGGTACTTAAGGATCAATTCACCAAACTTTCTCATTTGCTATACATCCACCCCAGATTTTGTACTTCTCCAGAAGGCACCTTAAGGACCACTAAGTTGGAATCTATAAGGAAACCAGGAATCCTGGAAATCTTCGAGTTCACCAAAATAGCCTGATGTTTAAGATCTGTTTGGTTCCTGGACTTCTGGCTTCCTAATAGCATTTAAATCGGCATGGTTCCGCGCAAGTTTTCGGGCTGATGCAATTTTTGGGTCCACTTCTTCTTATTCCGACTGCGACTTCGGTTTGATGAACCCCATCGCTACCGTAACGACTGCTACTAAACAGTAGAGAGCGATTATGGCCTGCAACCCTGAGAGTCCTAACAGGTTCCCTCCACTGAAAACAAGGAGTGCCATTATAAGGCCCAAGATAATGGGATAAACAGTAGCAAAGAGCATCCATTTCAAGCCAGCCTGCACCTTGACCATGAGAAGGGTCGGGATACAGGGAGGGTACATAGCCATAAACAGGATCATCGCCGCGGCGTGGAGGGGGGTCCAACCCCTCTCCTTTTCGGTAAGCCGCTCTTCAAGCGCCGCTTCCCTACCCCCGGGTGGCGACTGATAGATAGCACCCAACGTTGCCACAACGCCCTCTTTGGCCGCGAATGAACTGATCAACCCGATATTCACCCGCCAGTTAAACCCTGCGTATTTGGTGAATGGTTCCAAGGCAGTTCCGAAACGGCCGAGGAGACTCGTCTCGAGGACCTCGTCGTGCCGCTCCATTCTGAGGCCTTGCCTTTCTCGGTCCAGATCCCTGTAAGCCATGCTTACTAGCTTGGCGTCCTCGTCGATTACCATATCGCCTTTAACGACAACTCGCCCTGCCCTCACGATCTCGAAGAATTCAGGGTTAGCATCGTGCCAAGTTTGGTAAAATGCCATTTTCAAGGCGGATTTCGCTTCTGGCGCGGTCGTAGCGTAGAGAGCCAGGTACTCCTGTTTGGCTGTTTCATAGCTAGCTAGATATCCTTTGAACGCACTCCATTCCGCCTCTTCAATTGGGAGCTTCCCCTTATTTGCGATCTTGAAGAACTCAGGGTTCTGCTCCATAAACCGCTTGTCCACGGTCGTCTTTGCAGCCGCTCCACTAGCACCCCTCTTTTGCGCCCTGTAGGAATCCAGGTACCGCCCGTACTCTGCCAGCTCCGAAGGAGTATCCAAGAACATCGCGTAGGAATTTTCCGTGCCCATATCGGCCAGGAAAGACTGGATGAGCCCCTGAATTTGGCTGTCGTAATGAATTTTCCTCTCTTCGTTTAGCCCGGGAAAATTGAGGAGCAAATACAAGGCGATCATCACCACGACCACCACAGTTACGATCTTCTTGATAAACAGCCACACCCGTTCCACCATGCGGCGGAGGACCCCTTGGACGGTGGGAAGGTGATAGGGGGGCATCTCCAAGACAAACGGCGCGGTCTCTTTCCTTTTAAGAATGGTTAAAGTCAAGACCTTGCTCACGGCGAGGGCTACGAGGATGGTGATCGTGGCGATAATAAACATGACAGGGCCTTTATAGGAGGCAAAGAACATCCCAACGAGCAGAGCGTAAAACGGGATCTTGGCCATGCAGTTCATAAGGGGGACTACCATGATGGTCGCCAGCCGTGCTTTTTCATCCTTGATCGCACGGCAGGCCATGACCCCGGGGATTGCACATCCTCCCACATACATGCCCCCCAACATCAATGGCAAAGCGGATTGCCCATGGAGGCCAAAGGGCCTGAAGATCCGATCCAGGATGAAGGCCACCCGGGCCATATACCCGGTGTCCTCAAGGATTGCTATCAAGGCAAATAAAATCGCAAACAGGGGAATGTAATTTGCTACCGCCACAATTCCACCAACGACCCATAGGATCATCGAGCGAAGGACCGGATCGAAGACGAACCCTTCGGTCGGGAGCAGGGAGGCGACAAAACTCCGGAACGAACCTAGAACTGGCCACCAGTAGCTGGTAAGGTTATAGCCCTGCACGATGGCGAGGTAATAGATCCCGTAGATGGTGGCAGCCAAGATTATGGGCCCCGAAAACTTGTTACATGCGATAAGGTCGATCCAATCGGTCAGGGTTCTGCCCTTTACCTCTTCCTGGGTGACACAGTGCGCCGCAATCTTTTCGGCAGTCTGATAGCGCCCTTGGGCGATGGCCTTTTCCGCGGCTTTTCCATGCTCTCTCAGGAACCCTTCCCTCTCTTCGGCGACGTGGTGTAGAATGTCTTCTTGCGCCCCAAATTCCTCCGTCATCTATTCTCAGCCTGCCTTCTTCGAAGCTTCCTTTACTAGCCTTTTTGCCTCAGGGTCGTTCTCCATCAGCTTCACAGCCAGCCAGCGGGCGGGATAATGGGTCAATAACTCAGCTTGGTTCTCCAACAGCCTTTTCTCCAGATTAGATAAGGCGGATTCCAGAGCCTCTCCGTAGTGGATGCGGAAAGCAGAACGGGCGGATTCCCTGTTCCTATAGGTCTCCCATATGGCCTCATGAAGCTCCCCTTTCCCTTTTCCCTTGTTCCCGACTGTGGGGACCACGGCTGCTTCGAGCTGTCGGCTCAACTGGTCGGGATCGATTCGAAAGCCACGTCCCTGCGCCACGTCCATCATGTTTAACACGATCACCAGGGGGATCTCTATCTCCAAAAGCTGAAACGTCAGATAGAGGTTTCGCTCAAGGTTTGAGGCGTCCACTATATCGAGTACCAAATCGGGCTTCTCGTG
>JAUWGE010000010.1 GCA_030606565.1 Candidatus Bipolaricaulota bacterium
ATCACCGGCCGAGAAAGACCCTTGGCTTCCGAACCCCGTACGAAGTATTCTTCAACACGAAAACACCCTTGACAGTTGCGCTTGGGAGTTGAACTTGAGTTCAATGAGAAAAGACTCGCGCTCTTAGAAGGTGACAAGCCATCCTCTTGCCTTCTCTCTTGCGATGCGGCTATTATATTGAAGGTCACCGGAGATGATGAATAAAGGACACAGAGCCGGGCAGTGGGGAGAGGAGATCGCCTGCGAGTACCTACGCAATCAGGGATATGAAATCGTCGAGCGCAACTGGCACTCGAGGTTCGGAGAGGTGGACATAATCGCCCGGGAAGGGGATACACTCGTCTTTATCGAAGTGAAAGTGCGTACTGGATCGGGGTTCGGAGGCCCGGAAGCGGCACTCACTACCAGGAAACGTGCGCGGATTACCGCAACGGCACGCGCCTATCTAAGCGAAGTTGATGCCGATCTTCCGGTACGCTTTGACTTCGTGGCGCTTATAGGAGAGAAGGTCAAGTTGTATCGGGACGCGTTTCAGGTCGAGGAACCATGTTCGCGCGGTTGCTGAGCGCTGTCGTCGTGGGAATCGACGCTGCGTTGGTAGAGGTCCAATGCGATGTAGCGAACGGACTTCCTGCGTTTCAGGTCGTCGGTCTACCGGAGAAGGAAGTGACCGAGAGTAGGGAGAGAATCCGCAGTGCTATTAAGAACTCGGGCTACAGCTTCCCGGCCAAGCGGATCACTGCAAACCTTGCTCCGGCCGATTTGCGCAAGGAAGGAGTAGGGTTCGACCTGCCATCAGCACTGGGAATCCTAGTCGCTTCCGGGCAGATCCCTTCTTTAACCTCTCAATATCTCGTCTTAGGAGAGCTCTCCCTCAACGGTGAGGTGCGAAGGACCCACGGAGTTCTTCCGATCGCGCTTGCAGCAAAGCAGGCGAACCTTAAAGGGATGATCGTCCCCGAGGCAAACGCCACTGAGGCTGCTCTCGTCGACGGAGTAGCCGTCTATCCGGTACGAACCCTCGCCGAGGCGGCTGCCCTCCTCTCTGGTGAACTTACCGTCCCCTGTTTTAAGATCGACCGCGACGCGCTGATGGCCCAGGTAACCGCCCCGCCACTTGTGGACATCGTTGAGGTTAAAGGGCAGGAACAAGCGAAGCGGGCGCTTGAGGTTGCAGCAGCAGGAGGGCACAACCTGTTAATGATCGGCCCGCCAGGTGCGGGGAAGAGTCTGCTTGCCCGCTGCCTGTCAGGAATCCTTCCTCCCCTCTCCTTTGCCGAGGCGCTCGAGGTAACACGTGTATACAGTATCGCGGGAATGCTAGATAGTAACATCCCTTTGATCACACAACGGCCATTCCGGTCACCGCACCATACCATCTCCTACGCGGGGATGGTCGGCGGTGGACGTGGCCTCCCTGGACCAGGGGAGATCACCCTTGCCCACCACGGGGTCCTTTTCCTCGACGAACTCCCTGAGTTCGATCGCCGCGTCGTGGAGACTCTCCGCCAGCCGCTTGAGGATCGCAGCATCCTATTATCGCGGGCCGGGGTATCGGTCCGTTACCCGTCCAACTTTACCCTGGTCGGGGCGATGAACCCCTGCCCATGTGGCCACCTGGGCGATCACTTGCACCCCTGCACGTGCAATCCGCACGAGATCAGACGTTATCGTAAGAGGCTCTCCGGTCCGTTTCTCGATCGGATCGATCTATTCGTCGAGGTTCCCCGTCTTACCCCGGAAGAGCTCCTCACCCGGCCGCAGGGGGAGGACTCACACGCGATTCGTACTAGAGTGGAGAAGACAAGACGGATACAATGGGAGAGAATGAAGGATAAACCAGGCCGGTTTTCCAACGCCGAGCTAAATTCAAAGGAGATAGCGAAGTATTGCGCATTAGACCAGGACGCAAAGGGGCTTTTGGAGATGGCGATCGATCGTTTCGCATTAAGTGCACGCGCCTACACGCGCGTCCTCAGGGTAGCACGGACGATCGCCGACCTCACCGGAGCCCCGCTAATCCGTGCGGAACACCTTGCCGAGGCGATCCAGTACCGGTCGATCGACGAGGACCTTGCTTAGAGGAGGCGACATGAAAAGAGCATTGGCGTTGATCCTAGGATTAATCGTTGCGGGAGGAGTAGTTACTGGAGCGAGGGCGACCGATTTTCCACTCACCGTAGCCGGGATCCAGGTCGATGGGAACGCAAAGATCCGTACACAGGAGATCCGCAAGGCCGTCCCGTTTCATTCGGGCGATGAGATAACAGCCGACGATCTGAAGAGAGCCTCACAGGCGATTTTCGATCTCGGTTGGTTCAGCGAGGTGATCCCCGAGGTCGATGAGGAGGGGATAGTCCTCTTCCACGTAGTGGAGAACCCAGTGGTAGATAAGGTCGAGATTACCGGAAATGTCAATAAAGAGTCAATCGAGATCCTCGGGTTCACCCTCTTCCGTGCGCGTATCATGCCCTCAGACAGGATCCGCCGCATTCTGCGTGACCACGGCGTGAAGAAAGGGAAGGTGCTCAACAACCACTCCCTCGATGAGGGGTTACAGGCAGTAATCGACGCCTACGACAAGAAGGGGTACACCCTGATCATGGTGGGGAAGGTCGTCCCCGGTGAAATTCTCCAGATCGAGATCATCGAAGGACGGGTTACCGACAATGTGATCACCGGTCTTAATACCGTCCCCACGGAGGTTGCGCAGGAAATGATCGATCTTCCTGTTGAGGAATGTCTGAAGAAGGTGACAATTCAGCAGGTTCTCATGCGGCTCAAGGCCTCAGTCTACTTCTTAAACGTTGAGGTGACCCCACAACAGGGGGTGATGCCCGACTCGATCCGGCTGGTGTGGACCCTTTCCGAACGAACCCTAATCGATGCTCCAGTGCAGATCGAAGGAATCGACCTTGAGGGGATCACCCTCTTCCCCGCGAAGATTGCAACCGCCTCGTTAAAGGAAGTCCCTCAGGAACCTATCAATAACTACCAACTCCTGCAGATCCTCCAAGGTCTCTATGACCTTTACTATCGGACCGGTTATATCATGGTGCGCTTTTCCGTGAAAGAGGTGGAGACTGGTCTCCTACACCTAAAAGTGGAGGAGGGAAAGATCGGGGAGATCACGTTGCAGGGGAACGACCACACCAAGGACTACGTCATCATAAAGAACCTTGGCCTAAAGGAGGGAAACATCCTGAACCGGGAGCGGCTTGCCGTCACCTACCAGGGGCTGATGTCGCTTGGCTACTTCAAATCGGTGAACATCGTCCCCGAGTGGAGCGATGGCGCGGTCCGCCTTTCAATCTCAATTGTCGAAAATGAGAAGCTGGGAGGAATAAACGGATCGATTGCGTATTCCCCTAAGAGTGGTGGCTTGGTGGGAAAGCTTGACTACAGCCAGAAGAACCTGCTTGGCACTGGACAGGATTTGTCGTTCTCCTATAGCCGTGGCTTAATCGGGGAGCAAAGCGCGGTGTGGGAGATTGGCTATAGCACAGTCTCCTTCTTCCCCGGTTTCAATCGCGTCGGGTTCGATCTCTACCGAAAGAGCGAGGAAAAGAAGATCGACGAAGAAGAGCCGCAAACGTTCCTCACTGTGGGCGGGAGGGGCTCGGTGAGCTACCCGTGGGCCGACTATACTGACCTTGACCTCTCCTACAAGCATGAGGCAGTTAGCACGAGCGACGATCCTCTCTGGCACCCGCTCGATTCCATCACGATCGGGTTGCGTTTCGATGATGTGAACAACCCGCGTTTCCCCACCGCGGGCAGCCGCCGCCAGGTATCGCTGGAAAAGGCAGGGGGGTTCGCTGCCGGTGCCGAGTTCTCCAAGGTCGATTTACAATGGATCCACTTCGCTCCAGTGAGGTTTAACCTGCCATTTCTCGCAGAACGCGATCAGGTCCTTGCCATACGCCTTGCCCTGGGGTGGGGGCAACATCTCCCGTTCTCGCAAGCCTACGACCTTGGCGGGCCAACGACGATACGTGGCACCAAGGCTTCACCCGCCCGACGGCTCTGCTACGCCAATATCGAGTACCGCCTCGCTGTAGTGGAAGGGCTTACCGGGGTTCTGTTCTTCGACAGTGGGGTGAACCTTGATCGGGTGAATCCCGACTGGGCGAAGGCGTCCTTTGGAGTGGAGTTGGGAATCGAGGCAGCGGGGATGTACGTGCGCCTGGACATGGCCTGGGTTCTCGGCCCGGATCTCGGTTGGGTCCCACAATTCAATTTTGGATTCAGCCCAATGTTCTAGGGTGACAACGAGTTCGACCCGCCCTATAATCCGATAACGACTTTTAAAAAGGAGGAAGAAATGTCAAGGAACATTTTAATTGTAGCAGTAATCGCGTTGATTCTGGGAGCCGGAGCTCTGATCCTCCAGTTTGCCCTACCTTCTGGTGGAGTGAACGAGGCCACTGTTAAGGCGCTCGAAGGCCGAGTAGAAGACCTGGAGAGTAGTTCTACCTCTCCGCTTAAGATCGCCTACATCAACGCTGAGAATGCGTTCACTGTCTTCACCGACGCAGTGAAGGATCTACGCCAGAAGGCGGTGGACAAACAGGGGGAGATCGTGCAGCTTCAGCAACAGTTCCTGGCCAGTGCTATCTCCAAGGAGGAATTCGATACCCAAAATAACCAGCTCCAGGTCGAACTCCTACAAGCGCAGCTCAACATCGACATCGGGACGATCGACAGGATGGTCGCTTCCACTGGGTTCTCCGATATCCGCAACGACCTGGAACGCCTGCGTGAAGAGGCGCAACCGATAATCGACGAGATGAAGAAACTAGTGTCAACGGTGCGGGTAGGAATAATCGATCCGCAGGAGTTCCAAAATCGCTATAACCAGGTGAAGACCGCATTCACCCAACTCGATCAACTCCTTACCCAGGCGGCGACCTCGAAGATTGTGCAGGCAGCGGAGAAGATCGCAGTGGAGAACGGCTACGACCTTGTTTTGCGATCAAAGAACGTCATCATCTATCGTAACACAGCGAAGCTTGTAGATATCACCGATCTCGTCAAGCACGAACTGGCTACGTACTTGTAGTCCCTCATGCCTCGGAATATTGAAGAGATCCGGAGGTTACTACCCCTCCGCTACCCCTATCTGATGATCGATCGGATCCTGGAAGAGGGGGAGGAACGTGTCCTCGCCCTAAAAAACGTGACGATCGACGAACCGTTCTTCCAAGGGCACTTCCCCGAGCCGTACCCCGCAGTGATGCCGGGGACACTGATTCTGGAGGCGATGGCCCAAGCGGCTGCCTTCCTCCTTAAACGGGATCAAGGCACGGTCGGATACCTCGCGGCAGTGGAGAAAGCCCGATTCCGTAGGAAGGTCGTCCCTGGGGATCAGATCATGCTATCTGCGCGCACGTTACGGAAGAGGAACGGGCTGGTGCAGGCTGAGGTTGAGGCCTTGGTTGGGGACGAGGTAGTGGCGAGCGCGACAATCTCGCTTTTGATCGCGGGGAGTGCTGATGTGGGACAGACTCGTTGAGTGCGTTCCTAACATCAGCGAGGGACAACGCCGCGAGGTCATAGAGGAGATCGTCGGCGCTGCAGCAGGCGAGGGACGGGGGGTGATCGACCTCAGCATGGATGCCGACCACAACCGCTCAGTGATCACCATCATTGGGGAGCCGGAAGGGCTCGCCAACGGGGTCATTAACCTCGCGAGAAAGGCGGTGGAGCGGATCGACCTGCGGAAGCACCGAGGAGCGCATCCGCGCATGGGAGCGGTTGACGTCATCCCATTCATCCCGGTGTGTGGCGTCACGATGTCAGACTGTATTTCACTATCTCGCAAAGTAGGAGAAAGGATCGCAAAAGAACTTAAGATCCCGGTCTATCTGTATGAGGAGTCGGCAACGAGCCAGCAGCGACGGAACCTAGCCGCGATTCGGAAAGGGGAATTCGAAGGTTTCGCCGAGAAGATCGCCGATCCACAGTGGCAGCCGGACTTCGGCGAGCCGCGGCTGCACCCAACCGCTGGTGTCGTCGCAGTAGGAGCACGCGAGTTTCTAGTCGCTTACAACATCAACCTCAAAACATCTGAACTCAAGGTGGCAAAGGAGATCGCCGCTGCAGTCCGCTTTTCAAACGGTGGGTTGCGCTACGTCAAGGCCCTTGGCTTACACTTAAAGGAACGGGGGATTGTTCAGGTGTCGATGAACCTAACAAACTTCAAGAAGACCCCAATCCTTAAGGTCTTCGAATTTGTAAAGCGCGAGGCGGAGCGTCGTGGGGTGATGATTCTGGAAAGTGAGATCGTAGGAAAAGTCCCTCGCCAAGCGCTGTACGACGTCGCGGCCGCCGCGCTACAGCTTAAGGGGTTCTCCCCGGGGCTCCTCCTCGAAGAGCAGATCGAGAAGACCCTTCGTGCGGATCGCTAATCGGGAGGTCTCCCATATCACAGTTGTTGGGTTCGGCCGCACCGGCCACGCAACAACGGAGTTTTTCCTCTCCCGGGGGGTGAGGACCTTTGTCAGTGATTCGGCCGTGCTCTCCGACTCCGATCGCGCCTTCCTCGCGAGGCGAGGAATCCCCTACGAAGAGGGCAGGCACACCGAGGCGGGACTTGCTGACGCCGAGTTAATCGTGCTCAGTCCGGGTGTCAGTCCCACTCTTCCCCTCCTCGCCAAGGCCAAAGAGCGGGGGATTCCCATCCTATCGGAACTTGACCTTGCCTATCAGGTTAGCCCAGCGGTGCCAATTATCGCTGTTACGGGTACGAACGGGAAAAGCACTACAGTGAAACTCATCGAGGCCCTCTTGCTCCAAAACGGTGTCAAAACGATCGCCGCTGGGAACATCGGGATCCCATTCATCTCAATCGTCGATCGCGCGACCGCCTGCAACGCGATCGTCCTTGAGGTCTCAAGCTTCCAACTCGAACAGTCGGCCATCTTTCACCCCCAGGTGGCAGTCCTATTGAACATCACCCCCGATCACCTAGACCGCCACAAGACAATGGTGGCCTACACGGCCGCCAAGGGGCGTCTCTTTCGACACCAGACATGCGAGGATACCGCCATCCTTCCAAGCGATCTTGCCGAAACCTTTCCCAAGATTCAGGCACGACGGGTCCTCTTCGACCGGCTGGATCTTTCCTCACTCCCGTTTATCGTGGATCTTCCCCCGCATCATCGAGCCAACCTGCAGGCAGCAATCGCTGCCTGCTCCGCTCTTGTTGCAAACTTCGATCCCTCTCATACCCGCCTCGAAGACCTCCAGGAAGCCCTCTTTCTTCCCTTCCGTCTCTGTAGGGAAGGGGAAATTAACGGAGTGCGGGTAGTGAATGATTCCAAATCGACCAACGTCGCCTCTACGTTGGCTGCGCTTAGAAGCTTTAACGAGCCGCTCCTCCTCATCCTCGGGGGAAGACACAAACAAGCTGGATACGCTCAACTTGGTCAAGTGATCGCCGCTTGCGCCGTACGCAAGACGATCCTCTACGGTGAGGCCGCTGCTTTCCTGCAAGAGACTCTAAAGGCCGCCGGTTACACGCGGGTGGCGGTCTTTTTTGATCTTCAAAGTGCCTTCGAGGCTGCACTCGCCGTAGCCCAATCCGGAGATGTTCTCCTCTTCTCACCGGCCTGCTCCAGCTACGATCAGTACCAGGACTACCTAAGGCGGGGCGAAGCCTTCTCTCGCCTCGTACGCGCACATCCCTCCTTCTCACCCCCACAACAAGGACGCTAAGTCCCCTCCCTCCAGGACAGGTGTCCCGTCCTGCAGTCGCGGACTTTCCCCCCTATCCCGACAGCGTTCCTTCTACCAATAGGACAACTGCGGTATTCATCTGGAAGCGCAGGGGAGGCGAGGTCAGCTGCATGTCAACCCCTAGCGAATAGTACTTCTTCAGGAGGCGAGAGTGGAAGGACGAACTGACAAGGGAATGGTGTTGGTCACTTCTCTCCTCCTCTTATATGGTCTAGTCATGGTTTATAGTGCGAGCGCTCCCTTTTCCCTAAGGCACTTCCACAGTGATTCCTATCTCTTTTTAAAGCAGCTTATAGCAGCGGTGATCGGAATCGGCCTCCTCGCCCTCCTCGCTCGTTTCGACTACCACCGTTTAGAACATTTAGACGATATCCTCCTTGTTGGATCGTTCTTGCTGACGGCAATAACCGTCCTTCCTCTTCCGGGTGTGGGCGACGGCCGCTGGCTTCACCTGGGACCGCTCGCGCTACAGCCGACTGAGCTACTCAAGTTCTCGCTGATCGTCTACCTCGCAGCAACCATCGAACGTAAAGGAGAGCGAATCACGTCTTTTGTAGAGGGAGTCCTTCCATTTGTTATCGTCCTCCTCGTCATCGCCGGAGTAGTGATGAACCAGCCCGACTTTGGAATGATGCTCCTCTTCGGAGCGCTGACCGCGGTGATGCTCTTCCTCGGCGGGGCGCGAGTTTCTCACTTGATCCTTCTTACTGTGGGGAGCCTTCCCTTTATCTACCTTGCGGTACGGCTTGTTCCCTATCGCCTGAGCCGGATTATCTCCTTTCTCAATCCGCGCATGTATAGTACCTCCTCCGGATATCAGACGATTCAGTCACTGGTAGCCATCGGGTCCGGAGGGATCGTCGGCCGGGGCCTTGGAGCGTCGCGGGCAAAGCTGTTTTATCTCCCCCAATCGTACAACGATTTCATCTTCTCAATCACAGCGGAGGAGTTAGGCCTAATCGGGACGCTAGTGTTGATCGGTTTATTCTCCACCTTCGTCTGGCGCGCCTTTGGGATCGCCAGACGGGCTTGTGATCGGCTAGGAACCCTCCTGGCATTGGGAATCGGGTTCACCATCTCCTTTCAGATCATCCTCAACCTTGGGGTCGCATTGGGGGTCCTCCCGGTCACCGGGCTCACGCTCCCATTTATCAGTAACGGCGGTTCCTCGCTACTCGTTACTCTGGCCATGGTCGGGGTGCTGCTCAACGTCTCAAAGCAGGGAGGATGAGGATGCGAATCCTAATAGCAGGCGGAGGAACAGGGGGACACTTCTACCCCGCGCTGGCTGTGATGGAGGAACTTTCGCGCCGCAAGAGCAAAGCAAAGCTCGCTTACATCGGTACCCGCAGGGGAATCGAAGCACGAATTCTCCCATCCTATCCTCAGATTCACTTCTACCCGATTCATGCACACGGCCTTCAGCGTGGCCACCCTTTACAGAACTTATATACCCTTCTTGTACTAGTCGTTGCCCTACTGGAAAGCCTCGTCATTCTCCTTGATTTCCGCCCACAGGTCATCATCGGAATGGGAGGGTACGCCTCCTTCCCGGCGGTCCTGCTCGGATCCCTGCTGAAGAAGGTATTCCCTGTGCGGACTGTTATCCACGAGCAGAATGCCGTCGCCGGACTGACAAACCGCCTTCTCTCCCCGTTTGTTGACAAGGTGCTCGTTTCCTATCCTCAGACCACACGAACCTTTACATGGGCAAGGCGAACGGTGGTAACCGGAAACCCCATCCGCAAGGAATTCCTCCTTGCCAAGAGGAGCGAGGCACTCTATCACGAGTTTGATCTTGACTCGCAGCGTCGTACAGTCCTCGTCTTCGGTGGCTCGTATGGCTCGACCGCGCTGACCACCGCCGTTCTGCGTGCTAAAGCCCTCATCGCCCAAAACAGAGGGATTCAAGTCCTCCTCGTCACGGGAAACACTGGCGAAGAGCAAGCGATCAGGAATGAGCTCCTTCAGGCAGGTGTGGAAAATGTGGTCGTGCGCCGTTACATCGACCGGATGGGAGAAGCATTTGCACTAGCTGACCTGATCGTCTCCCGCGCTGGAGCGACCACACTTGCCGAGATTACCTCATGCGGGAAGCCAGCATTGTTGATTCCGTGGGGAGGTGCAGCAAACGGACATCAGTGGAAGAACGCGCGCGTCCTCGAGGAAGAAGAGGCTTGCACCCTTGCCAAGGAGAAGGAAATCTTGGAGCAGGGTTTAGCAAAGCTTATCGCGCAGATGTTAGACGACCAAGAGCGGCTCACTAGGCTGGCGAAGAATTCCCTGCGCCTTGGCCAACAGCGAGCGACAGCGTCGATACTAAGCGAAATCACTACTTTGGCGAGGGAGGCGCAAACGTGATCAGTGCGGGGAAGCGATATCACTTCGTGGGTATCGGCGGGGCAGGAATGAGCGGACTTGCTGCAGTGATGCTTGCCGGGGGGGCAAAGGTCTCCGGCTCGGACCTACGAGAAAATGATGAGATCCTACAATTAAGGCGAGCAGGAGCGCGTATCCACCTCGGCCATGACCCCAATCTTCTCGATACAAAAGTCGACGGCGTGATCGTCTCCTCAGCGATCGGGGAGGAGAACGCAGAGATCAAGGTAGCACGAGAGCGCGACGTTCCAGTAGTGCGCCGCCTGCACGCCCTGGCATCCCTGCTTCGTAGATATCGCAGCATCGGTGTTGCTGGCACCCACGGAAAGACGACCACCACTGCCATGCTCGCCACCATCTTAAGCAAAGTGGATAAGGATCCGAGCTACCTCGTCGGTGCGCACTGCCCTGGGTTAGGGGGAAATTCTCACCTCGGCCGTGGGGAGTTCTTCATCACCGAGGTGGACGAGAGCGATGGGCTATTCCTCGCCCTCCATCCAACGGTTGGTATCCTCAACAACATCGGCCGCGATCATCTGAACACCTACCATACCCTTGCAGCTATCAAAGAAGGCTTCGCACAATATATTCGCCAGTCAGAGAAGGCCGTCCTGGCAATCGACGATGCAAACGTACGCGACCTAGCAGGGCAACTGCAAGACGCCCTCACTGTAGGGCTATATCGAGGAGCTAAGCTTCGTGCTACCGGAGTCATACACCATCACTTCCACACCCACTTTAATCTCGTTGACCGTGGGAAGCCGATCTGTCCAGTCTTCCTTCCAGCCCCTGGGGATCACAACGTGCGCAATGCCCTATGTGCCATTGGCGCTGCCTCTCTCGCCGGGGTTTCGCTTACTGATGCCGCTGCCGCTCTTAACGGGTTCCGTCTCCCGCGCCGGCGATTTCAACTGCTGGAGGAAAACGGGGTAACTGTGGTCGATGACTATGCCCACCTCCCCGAGGAGATCGAGGCAACCTTGCAGGCGATCCGCGACGGATGGGATGGGAGACGAATCGTGGCCATCTTCCAGCCGCACCGCTACAGCCGCACACAGGCAATCGGCGCCGAGTTCGGAGATGCGTTCCGCCAGGCTGACACAGTAATCGTAACATCGATCTACCCGGCCTCGGAGAAGCCAATCCCCGGTGTCTCCTCACGAGAGATAGTGGAGGCAATTGGATACTCCACAGATGCGGATCTTCGTTTCATCCGGAGCAAAGAGGAGGTTGTCTCCTTCCTCAAAGGATACGTCGAACCAGGGGACTTCATCATCAGCTTCGGCGCTGGAGATATCTGGACGGTGACCGAGGAGCTATCTTGCTTCCTGAAAAAGGGACGTTTCTGCACAGTATAGACCGATTGGCCTTTACCAAGGAGCTTTGTGCGTTGCGAGGCGACCTCCGCTTTGAGGAACCCCTTGCATGTCACACCACGATCGGTGTTGGTGGAAAGGCGGCCTTCTTCCTCTCCCCAGAGAGACCTCATGCCCTCGCGGAGACGATCCGCTGCTGTCGCCGTTATGGCTACCCCTACCTCCTGTTGGGAGCCGGTTCCAACCTCCTCTTCTCCGATTGCGGCTATCCGGGGTTGATAATCTCGACGGAACAGCTACGAGGGATCACCCTTGAGGAGGGGAGTGTACAGGTGTTTGCGGGCGAGCCTCTTCCCGCACTCCTTAACACTGTTAACCGCGCGGGAATACGCTCGCTCAACTTTCTCGCGGGGATCCCCGGCTCACTCGGAGGAGCCATCGCAATGAACACGGGCATCCCTCAACGTACAATTGGCGATACCATTGAAGAAGTCGCTGTTCTCAATCCGCATGGAGAGGTTATGGTCCTGAAAGCCAAGGACTGTGGTTTCTCCTATCGGCAAAGCGAGATCCTTGAGCAGCGGCTGCCTGTCCTGTGGGCACGATTGCGCTTGGACGACAGACCGTACGATCGGGGCGAGATCCTCACACACCGTCGCGCGAGTCAGCCGCTCTCTGCTTTAAGCGCCGGCTGTGTGTTCAAGAACCCTCGCGGCCTCTCTGCCGGGAGAGTGATCGACAAGGCCGGTCTGAAGGGGCTTAGCGTTGGAATGGCCAAGGTATCTGAAAAACATGCCAATTTCATCGTCAACCTTGGCGGAGCGCGATGCGCTGAGATCCGCAAATTAATTGACATTGTACGCCAAAAGGTGTATAAAAGCTTTCGCATTTTGCTCGAACTGGAGATTGAGGTCATTGACGGGTGAGAGAGGGGGAACCTAAAAGAAGAGCTATTTACCGGGTTGCTGTTATAGGGGGGATTCTTATCGCTGCTGCCATCATCACCCTGTATACACCTTGGTTACGTCTCTTTGATCTTCGGGAGATTGTGGTGAGGGGAAATTGCCACATCTCAACGGAGGAGATCAAATGTTTGGCCGGGTTCCGCATGGGGGGTAGCCTCCTGCGGACACCGGTTTCTCGTGCCTTAAAAGCGCTTGTGGGACTCCCATGGGTGAAGGCGGTTTTCATCCAGCGGGTCTATCCGCATAGGCTAGAAATCATCATCCAAGAACGCGCGCCAATCGCGGTGGTGTCTGACCCCGCAAGAGGAGACAGCCTGTTGATCATCGGAGAGGGCGGAGTAATTGTGCAACAGATAAGTGATGAGGCTCCCCCAACCCTTTTAGCAAGAGGCGTGAATCTCACCGGAGACGCTCCTGGTGCGCGACTAGTGGACGAGAGGGTGGTAGTGGCGCTCGAGTGCATCTACCGGAAGGGATTGAGCGAAGGCCCCTTCCACCTTATCGATTTCTCCGATCCCTCCTCGGTCACCCTGCATGGAGAGGATGAACTAAAGGTCGTCCTTGGGCCGGTTGACGGAATCGGACCGCGGATCGACGCACTGGCAGCCTTGCTTTTGACAATCGATCTGCCGGAGTATCGATCAATAGATCTCAGATTTGGGGGTGAGGCGATTCTTGTACCCCGTAAGGTGGTGAACAGATGAGAAAGGAAAGAGTGGTGGTCGGCCTGGATGTGGGGACCACCAAGGTTGCCGCATTGGTCGGGAACGTGATCGATGGAACGATAGAGATAATCGGCCTAGGGAAAGCAGAGTCACACGGCCTAGAGAAAGGGGTGGTCGTGGACATCGGCCGCACGATCGCGTCCATTCGCAAGGCGGTCGAGGAGGCGGAGAACATGGCCGACGTCAAGGTCGATTCGGTCTACGTCGGCATCGCGGGCAAGCACATCACCTCGATTAACAACAGTGGGACCGTCTCCATCAACCGTCCGGATCGAATCATTGCCCAGGACGACGTGCGCCGGGTTGTGGATACGGCACAGGCGATCCAACTCCCATCGGAGAGCGAGATGATCCACGTTATCCCACGCCAGTACATCGTAGATGGGCAGGATGGAATCACCGACCCGGTAGGGATGACAGGGACGCGACTCGAGGTCGACGTGCACATCGTCACCGGCGCGATCACGGCAGTGCACAACCTGGTCCGCTGCGTGGAGAGCTTAGGAATCAGAATCCGGCAGATCGTCCTCGAACCGCTTGCCTCGTCGATGGCGGTCCTCTCCTCAGCGGAGAAGGAGCTTGGGGTAATCTTGATGGATATTGGTGGCGGGACCACGGACATCAGTGTGTTTCGCGGAGGAGACATCTGGTTCTCTAAAGTGATTCCAATCGCGGGGGAGCACATCACAAATGACATAACCGTCGGTCTTCAGACCCCGATTGAGGAAGCGGAACTGGTCAAGAAGCAGGCAGGGACAGCGTTGGTTGAAAGCGTTGGCGAAGACGAGAAGATCGAGGTAGCAACAATCGGTGGAGACGAGAAGAAAACCGTCTCCCGCAAGAAGCTGGCCAAAATCATCGAGCCGCGGGTGGAGGAACTCCTCGACCTGGGGTTGCAGGAAGTGGAGGACGCCGGCTACCGTGACCTGGTCCCGGCGGGTTTGGTCCTCACCGGGGGAACCTCTCTGCTCAAGGGGATCGCCGAGTTCGCCGCTCAGCGATATGAGATCCCAGTCCGGCAAGGGAAGATCCCACAAGGGATCCACGGACTACGGGATATCGTGGAGTCACCGGTCTACGCCACGTCAATTGGGCTGTTGCGCTACGCCGTGGAGATGAAGGACTTCAAGAAGACCCGATTTGGGCGAAAAAGAACTTCCCTGATCAACAAGCTTTTCACCTGGTTCAACCGTTTCTTCCGGGGGTAACAGATGGAAGATGAGAGGAACCTCGTAATGCCGCCTGCCCGGTTGATGGTTATCGGTATTGGCGGTGGTGGAGGGAACGCCGTCGATCGGATGCACAACACCAGGGTGAGCGGAGTGGAACTGGTTGCTATCAACACGGACGCGCAGGTTTTAGAGGTCGTCCAGGCACAGCGTACCCTTCAGATCGGCCGCAAGCTGACCGGCGGCCTAGGGGCCGGTGGAGATCCGGAGATCGGGAGGCTCGCTGCCGAGGAGAGCCGTGAGGAGGTCATAGATCTCCTTGACGGGATCGACATGGCGTTTATCACCTGCGGGATGGGCGGCGGGACTGGAACCGGCGCCGCACCGGTGATCGCTTCCCTAGCAAAGGAAGCAGGGATCCTCACGACAGGAATCGTCACCCGGCCGTTCTCGTTTGAGGGGCTGGCACGGGCGGGGAAGGCAGAGGCCGGGATCGCACGCCTCTCCCAAGTCGTCGACGCGCTCATCACTATCTCCAATGACAAGCTTCTCAAGGTTGCTCCAGCGGACACTCCGATCACCAAGGCATTTGAAATGGCTGATGAGGTCCTTCGGCAGGGAGTGGAGGGGATCTCGGACCTGATCACCATCCCGGGGATGATCAATCTTGACTTCGCCGATATCGAGAGCGTAATGCGCGGTGCCGGCACCGCTATGATGGGAATCGGCGAAGGCCAGGGTGATGGGAAGACGAAGGAAGCGGCTCGAAACGCGATTTCTTCCCCACTGCTCGACGGCTCGATCAAAGGAGCGCGCAAGGTGATCATGAACATCACCGGTGGGTCTGATCTGACCCTGGAGGAGGTCACCGACGCAGCATCCCTGATCCGCGAGGCTGTTTCAGATCGGGCAGACATCATCTTCGGAACAGCAATTCGCGATGGAATGGAGCAGGTCCGCCTGACGGTCATCGCAACCGGCTTTCCGCTCTCTTTTACCGGCGAGGAGGAGGAAACACCATTCGGCAATGAGATGATACTCGCTAAGTTACAGCAGGAGAGCCGGCTGGGGGAGGATGACTTTGACATCCCCACCTTCCTGCGCCGCCGCAGGGCGCACGAGGAAGCAGCTCCTCGTCCGTGGGGAGAGAAAGAAGGGTAGGCTCTGCCAGATCTAGTTCTTATAGGTCGAGATTTGCCAGAGGTGGGAGTCGAACCCACACGACCTTAAAGGCCACGGGATTTTGAGTCCCGCGCGTCTGCCAATTCCGCCACTCTGGCTTTAACACCAAAACATTGTAGTTCGCTTCAGTGGGCCCGTCAACGCGTAAATAGCCCTTTCTAAAGCTTTCTTCTCCTTGATATCCCCGGCGGACGATCAAGAGTCGACATAGCGCATCATCGGCCTCGTCTCTGAGCGGCGGACGACCTCTGTGAACCCAACGCCACGGAACATAGAGGCAAGGGGCCATGGAGGCGAAGAGGTCGGGCGTACCACTGGCCTTCGGTTCGACAGGGTAGCCTTCCACAATACTTCCTCCCTGGTCTCTCACGTACTTGACCATCGATAGCCACGTCGCCTACAGCGCTTCGGGCACACACCACAACAAAAGCCATACACGCGCAGCACCACACAACGATCGCGGCGCTGCGAAGTTGACCTGACCTCGCCCTATTCCTTACCCAGCATGCCCTTTATCATGTCGAGGAGTTTATGGCTATAGATCTCCTGTTTGTAGTGGACCTCGCAGGGAAAATCGTCGCACCTTGTGCAGTGATCGACCTGCTTTCCGATGGCACACTCAAGGATCATGCATGGATGACCCATCGCTGCCTTGAATTTCTCGAGCTTCTCCGATGCTTTTGGATCGGTCCCTGGTACGCAGCCGCCGATAGGACATAACCCCTTCTCCAGAAACCCGCAGACTTCACAAGCTAGACCGCACGCGCTTGGCATTTCATCACCTCCTTGAGCCCGGGTCTTGTAACCAGTTTAGGAGATGTGCGGTGGCAAAAGGAAGTCAAGAACAACCAGCGCAGTCGCAGCCACTTAAGCCCATAACATCAAAACACAGTGCCAAAGGCGGAAAACGTCTCCTAGCAACACCTGACGCCGTCTTTTCGTACAGAGCCGTGTCAGGCACACTTCTCAGCGTGATAGCGTTCCCGCGCCAACTCAAAGCGTATTGTCCTAGCCTGCGAACCTTGTCCAATGCAGGCAAACCCTAGCTTTTCGAGCACTCGAATGGAGGATCTATTCTCAAGAGCTGTCTCTGCTATGACGCGGGCTACCTCATTATGGGAAAAGCCCCATAAGAGCAATGCGCCGACAGCCTCGGTGGCATATCCGCGCCCACGATACTGCGGCAGAACCGAGTAGCCAATCTCAACCGTTCCGTCTGGCTGAGGAGAGCCTTTGAACCCGCCACTTCCCACAAGTAGGAATTCTTCTCCCTTTCCCTGCAGCACGAAGTACCGCGAGAGCCAACCCGCAAGTTTAGGATCCTTTTTGAGTTGCGCTAAGAAAAACGGAAGCGCATCGACAAGGATCTCTGGCGGCCAGTTCTCAGGAATACGTGCACCAAGGGATCGCGAGAAAGCCTCTTGCCGTCCAAGCTCAGCTTGCATTAGCGAAAAAGTAGCAGGAATCAACTTCAATCTCGAGGTACTTAACGGCTTGCCATTCATAAGGGGCCTCCGCTTTATACCCTTAAGCGAGCTTAAGGTGAGGAAAGCAAAGATTCGCCGAAGGCGAAACAGCCTGTTGTTTGTACTGACTACATGAGTTCCCTCGGGAATAAACCCCTCAACGTCGGAGACGAGCTCCGCCCAACGTCGGAGATAAACTCCGACGCTACATCCGTTTCTGTAGCGTCGCACTTGTGTGCAACGTTATCTCTTGTACGACGCAGCGCTCCATCAAGCAGCGGTACAAGGACCAACTCCGTTTAGATCTTTGGGGCTTGCCTTTCACTATCTTGCAACTTGTCTTTGCTAAAGGCGTCTAAGCGGCTCTTGCAGGGTTCTCCTCCACCCGGTCGAGCCACTCACTGACAAGGACCGTGCACAGCGCTTCTTGTTCAATCGGCAGGTTGTGACCCGCCCGATCGAGAACAGCAAAAGTGGCACGCGGGAAGTTCTCAACAATCCCCCAAGCATCACTGTAGCCGACCATTGCATCCTGATGACCGACGAGGATCAACGTCGGCTTATCAAAGGGGGAAGAGATATCATCTACATCGAATGAGAACGCGTAGCCATGAGACTGTAACCTAGAGAAGAAATCTTTATCCGCGATTTCAAGCCCGGTGATCACTTCATCACGAGTTCGTTCCCATGTCCTTTTCGTCTGAACGACAGCGAACGACTCAAAGAGTTCGCGTTGGCTCGGCTCAAGACTGTCCATGAACTTCGCATCTCTCACCAAGGCAACATGTTGAGGCAGAGTCCGTTTCTTGCGGTCAGCAACAACCGCCGGACATATCATAAGCAGGCCATCGACCAACGCCGGCCTACGATAGACCACCCCGCGGGCAAGATATGCACCGTAGGATGAACCGACCAACGCAAAGTGTTGTCCAGGAATGACTGATTCGATGAAACCCAAAACGATATCGAGTATCTGGTCGGAGCTTGTGATCCATTCCTTGGCCTTGGTCTTTCCCGTGCCCGGAAGATCGAGGTAGAAGCGCTTCCAAGTACTTTGTTTTTCAAAGACCGGCTCCAAAGGCCCGATCATACAGCGATGGTCAGGCCCAGCGCCGTTCAATATAACTATTGAATGGCCATCACCAAAAACCTCGTAATGAACGCTTAGGTCCTTTATTTGGCACTTCATTTTTACATCATTTCCTTTTTCTCCCCTAACCGAAGAGCAGTGTTCTGCGTATGCCATTGCGCGACTGCCGTTTCGGTTAACGGGTTGCGCATCAGCCCACATTGAAGCAAACCGTCAGTTGCATCCCCCGGTAGGACTGGAGTCTAATGTCGATCATATGTCCTGCAAACCTATCCTGTCATCGCGTCAACCGTTGTTAGCTGAGTCACTTCAGCGGCTCGATCTTAGCTAGAGGCTCCTGATCTTCTGCCTTGTGCCAGTCGTCGAGCAGCTCCTGCTGGTGGAGAGTTGCCCATTCGATCACTAGACCGAGGGCACGTGGAGGCAGCCAACCAGCAAACACCGCAAGGTTGCGAATGTCGATGAGGGCTTGATCTTCTCCGTAGAACGCGTGGAAGTGAGGTGGGTTGTGATCGTCAAAGAACATCTTGATCACAATTCCAAAGAATCTGGAGATCTCAGACATGGACTGGCTTTTGTTTTAGGCTGGGGAAGATATCTTCTGGTTTTTGCCCCGTAGCCTGCAAATAGAGCGCGTCAGGGCACAGATCGATTTGCTCTCCCCAAACCAACTCACCAGACGAGCCGATCCGGACTTCACGGAACGCGTGGTAGTCATTCCACAGGGAGAATATCCCCTTTCCCACTAAGTGGGAAAGATCGACAGTGCCACGCCTGCCGTCGGCGAACGTCAGCTCCAACCTGTAATCCTCCAGCACCTCGACGTTTGTTATCTTGTGCATGTATCCGCTCCCTTCCGATTTCTACTTTAGCACGGGTGCCTCGGCAATGCAATTGAATACGGTAGTCCTCCCGTATTAGCCAACGGACGGGAGCTAAGCCACCGAGTTGGGTATTTCATCACCTCCTTAGCTAGTGTTTCGAATCTCGCGGTCTTCTTACGTTGAATGCCGATCGTACCTGACTGTTCATGTCCCATCGACACGGCAAATTGTAACTACTTTAGAGGACTTCTGTATCAAAAAGAAGCTAACGTCCGGGTTCACTTGCCGGCGCGTAAGCGACGGTCAAGTGCAACCCATTGTTGGGGCCTCCGTCAAAGTACCCTTCGCATTTCCTTATAGACTTCGTCATCGTTTCTCTTACCGACAAGGACGATCTTGATGACCGTGCTGTCGGGTCGATAGACAATCCGGTATTCACCGCTGTCCACCCGGAAGTAGCCGGGGTAGCCTGAAAGGTGTCTCGCATCAGGGGGAGTGGAATCCTTGAGCAGGGCGAAAATCTTGCTTGCGATCTGCTTGTACTGCTTCGGTTGCCGAAGGTTCTGCAGGAAGCGCTGGACGTGTTTGGAGACATCAAGCATCGTGATATCTCCTCTCCATATCATCGAAGAACCTCTCTGTCTCCTCGGGACCGAGGTATCCCTCGCCCTCGGCACGCTCAATGAGGTCGTCAGCTATCGTGTTGCCTACTGCGATTGGCAGAAACTCAAACTGCCCATCCTCCATCTCCTCAAGAATTGAGAATACCTCGTGAAGAACCGCAAGGAGTAGGTCTTTCTCAACTTCATCACTCCCCTTGAGCCTACGAAGGTATCGGTTAGCCATGTTTGCCAGCCGACCGTAGAACTCGATCTTGGTGCAACTATCCAGAAAAGGCGCGAATGCATCTCGCATCTGCTCAAACAACCAACTAACTTCTCGCGAGAAAGGCGTGACAACATGTCGAGGTTCTGGATAGAACCCGCCCTTCGTAGGCTTCGGCTGCCTAGAGGTGATAACGACATCAGCCCCTCCCCATTCACGACTGTCGTGGGGATAGTTGCGTGTTCTGATTGTCTCAGCGAGAGCAAGCAGTCTAGCTCTCGCTTTCAAGATTTGCTGATCCATTTTTCTCTCCTTGTGCCCCAACAATGATTATTGAGCACCTTCGCTCCATAATACAAAGAGCCTTTCATTCGGGCAAGTGGTGTGATCTTATGATTTTCTCCCTCATTGCTGGCGGATATTGACCGTGAGATCTTTGCCTGGCCTGATCTCTCCTAATCTGTTGACAAAGAGAAGGCATTGCTCTTGGGCCGCATCTGAACTTATAAACGACCTGGCGCGGCGTTCACCAGCCATAGTCCGCCACAACGCACAAGGCTACTCGCTCTAGTTAAGGTGTAAGCGCTAGATAGAAAACCGACCCTTATATATCGTATCCTAACTTGATAATGGGATCGTATTCGCGCATCTTATATGACCACCATATGCTAGCCTCTGCAAGAAAAGGAAGTGGGGTGAAAGGAAAAAAGGCAGTGCGAAAAAAGACTCATCGGTGCTGTCTGATCGCTCTTATCGCGGTGGTGCTTTTTGTAACTGGGGGAGCGATCTATGCCGGTCTCTTTCACGATTGGTCACCCAGCACAAACGTGCTCCCGCCGAGGGAAGAGACGTCCGCTCAACCTCCACCTGCCGGCCCAACTGCCACACTCACAGGGATCAAGGTTGGGCAAACCGCGCCGGATTTCACCCTCCAAGGGCTCAATGGAAAAAACATTTCTCTCTCCGATTTCCGCGGTCGGGTGGTGGTCCTCGACTTCTGGGCGAGCTGGTGCACACCATGCCGCGCCTCCATGCCACGCCTCGAGAGCCTGCGAAAGCGATACCAGGACAAGGGTTTAGTTATGGTAGGAGTGAGCCTCGACCGAAGGAAGGAGGATGCCAAAAGATTTCTCACTGAGAACGGCTATAGCGAGTTGGTTGCCATGTGGGAGTCGCTTGCAGCATCGCAGGCAGTGGCTCACCTCTACGGGATCTTTGGAATCCCACACACGTTCGTCATCGACCGTCATGGGATCATTCACTACGTCGGCCACCCATTCTACCTCACCGATGCCGTGCTCGAGCCCCTGTTTTAACGGGATCCGGCCAAACTGCCACCTTGCTTCCTTCTTTGGCTAAATCCCTTTTAAGGCGAGCCGAGGGCCCGTTAAGACTTAAAGGAGGATCGATGTGAGCACACTTGAAGCCTATAAGGAACACCTGCAAGAGATAGGCAAGTTGCAATCGAGCCTTGCCCTGCTTCATTGGGATCAACGTACCTATCTTCCCCAAAAGGGGCACGACTCCCGGGCTGAGGTGATCGGAAAGCTCTCCAAGATGGTCTTTGAACTAGCGATCTGTGATGAGCTCGGCCGTTACCTTAAGGAGCTCGAAGGGCAAGACGACCTCTCTTTGGAGGATCGCGCGAGTCTACGCGTGATGGGGAAGGCCTATCGCCGCCACAAGGCGATCCCACCTAACCTCTATGAGCGTTTCGCCATCGCTCGCTCTCGAAGCGAGACAGCATGGGAACACGCGAAAGCAACGTCTGACTTCAAGCACTTTCAACCACACCTGGAAGAGATGATCGATTTCTCGCGTCGCTTCGCCGACTACTACGGTTATGAGAAAAACCCTTACGACGCCCTGCTCGAGGAGTACGAACCTGGGATGACAACCAGCGAACTTAACGCGCTTAACGAACCGCTGCGGGCTAAACTCGTCCCGTTCATCAAACGTCTCTTGCAGGAAGGCAAGCGCCCACAGACCGGATTCCTCAAGCATACTTTCCCCATCGACAGGCAACGAGAGCTCTCTCTGCGTGCTTTAAAAGCAATGGGATATGACTTTGCCGCCGGCCGGCTCGACACCACAGTTCACCCGTTCACCATCACCACCGGTCCAGGCGATGTCCGCGTCACCACCCGCTTTGCCGAAAACGACCTCCTCTCCGGACTGTTTAGCTCAATGCACGAAGGAGGACATGCCCTGTACGACCAGGGAATCGCACCAAAGCTTCGCTGGAGCGGGCTCGATGAGGGAGCCTCCTATGGGATCCATGAGTCGCAATCGCGTATGTGGGAGAATATGGTCGGCAGGAGCCTCTCGTTTTGGACCTTCTTCCAGCCGATTCTTGCCGAGGTCTTCCCCGAGCTCGCCAAGATCCCTATTGAGGCGTTCTATCGCGCGGCCAACGTCGTCGAGCCATCTCTTATTCGGGTGGAGGCCGACGAGGTAACCTACAACCTACACATCATGCTCCGCTTCGAACTCGAGGAAAAACTGATTAACGGAAGAATCTCCGTAGCGGACCTCCCACACCTGTGGCAGGAGGCGATGGAGCGTACCTTGGGAGTGGTCCCCGAGGATGACGCGCACGGGGTACTTCAGGATGTCCACTGGTCTGCCGGGATGTTCGGTTACTTTCCCTCGTACATGTTGGGTAACCTCTACAGCGCACAGATCTTCGCGCAAGTTAATAAGGAGATCCCCGATCTCTGCGAGCACATAGTGCACGGTGACCTAGCAAGCCTTCTCAGTTGGCTGCGAGAGAAGGTTCATCGCTTCGGAAAGATCTATGAGCCAAAGGAACTTATGACTCTGATCACCGGCGAGGAGCCAGACCCCTCTTACTTCATGCGCTATATCACCAACAAGTACAGCCGGGGCTACCAGCTCTAGCAAGCGCTTTAGCGCCGCCTGCGCAACGGGCGACGTCGGCCTTCCTGAGTCACCCGGGATGGTACGACCTGCGCCGCAGTGGTCATGGTGATAAGGGCATCATGGATCGTCTCCAATTGATAGTCGCGCGTCCGTTTAGTGACAGGAATGAAATCTAACACCTCCGCTCCAAGCTGGTTGAGAACCCGTTCCATCGCAGTAAGGCAACTCACCGCGCCGTGCCCCGACCCACCGGCAGCAGCAACGCAGACGGCCGGTTTTCCTGCCATGGCACTCGTCTCCCCGGAGGCGGAATCCTTAGTCGCTTCGCAGCGTCGTAGTCGGTCGAAGAACGCCTTCATCGGCTCGCTCGGTTCACCAAAGTACACCGGGGTGACAAAGACGTACCCCTCCGCTTGTTTGATTGTATCGTGGAGGGATTGAAAGTCATCCTCCAGTTGGCAACGGTGCTGAATGCGACAGGTACCCCAACCGTCATTATGCACGGCACAACGCGCGATCTTAAGGTCATTCAAGTTAACTAATCGCGCCGGGCTGTGACCGTCGACGATCCCATGGCGCGCGGCCTCTCCACAGGCTGCGGTGAGACCGACTGCATTCGGACTACTTAAGATGATGAGAACCTTCATCATTCTCCTTTCTTGCTAAAAAGAGGAGCATCTCTCAAGAGGCGGCTCATCGTAACGCGCGAAAACAACGGCGTCGATTGAACACGCAATTTGTCACTTTGGGAAAGCCAGTGTCCGCCACTGATAGCCTTATGGTATTCCATATTTTTCCCTCATCCAGTTGTACTTTTTCAGAAAAAGCGCTGCTAGCTAAACAGAACGTGATCACGCAGGAAGCGCTCCACGTCCCGATAGAAGGCTTCAATTGTCTCCAATTTGCGCCAGCCGTGCCCCTCACCGGCATAGACATGGTACTCATGCGGAACGCCGCGGCTGCGCAGTGAGGCAACGATCCGCTCGGACTGACTCTTGGGCACCACCTTATCCTCGTCCCCTTGAAAAATGGCAATTGGATCTGTGATCCGCTCCGCGGAGAAGATCGGAGAGCGTTCGCGGTAGATCGCACTTGCCTGTGGGAGCTCTCCGACGAGCGAGTCAAGGTAATGGGCTTCAAACTTGTGTGTCTCTTGGGCGAGAGCGAACAGATCGGAAACCCCGTAGAGGCAGAGGGCGGCCTTGAAGGTACCAGGGTGCTCGGTAAGGGTGCGAAGGACAGTGTATCCGCCAGCGCTTCCTCCCATAATCACGAGCCTCTCTAAATCCACTCGACCACTCTTAGCGAGGTGTCGCGCACCAGAGACAACGTCCTTCACATCGACGACTCCCCAGTTGCCTTTAAGCGCCTCGCGGTACTCCCTACCATAGCCTGTACTTCCGCGGTAATTCACCTCAAGGACGGCGTAGCCGCGTGAGGTAAAGAACTGAGTGGTAGCGTGATAGCCAACAGCGTACTGCGAAGTCGGCCCTCCGTGAACCAGGACGATCGCTGGGGGCAGGCCCGTCCCAGCAAATGCACCGTTGCAAGGCGGGTAGTAGAGGCCGTGCACCTTCTCACCATCCGAAGCGCTCCAAGTGATCGACTCAGGTACCGACAGACAATCGTCCGGAATCGTCCCCGTGGTCGAATAGCGGTGGATACGCGGGTGCTGACGCGGGGCAAGGCTGCAGGTGACCACGCGGGGAGGGATCCTCGCCGATTGGGCGATCAGGGCAACTACGTTCTCACTCGGAGAGAGGGTGACCTGTTGCAAGAGGGTATAGTCAGTAAAGTGCTCATCGAGTGGTTCGATGTCTCCCGTCCTAAGATCGATGCACTTCAAACGGTCGATTCCGTCCTTGCTTGCTCGATAGACGATCCTTTCTCCGTCGTAGCTGAACCCATAGGTGCGAAGCCCCTGCACCCAGGCCGGCCGTGAGAGCTCCTCTTCGCCGCCAGTGAGCGCATGGCTAGCCTTCTCGACCAGGTTGTACAGATAGAGGTTTCCGTAGCCCGACTGGTCCGAGACATAGGCAAGAGCCTTCCCGTCCGGGGAGAACTCTGGCTGAAAAACCGCGACACCTTCTCCCCCGGCAATTCGCTCGCTCTGCTTCACCATGGGGAGACGATCTCCTCCCACGTCTAAGATGGCCAGATAAAGGCTTGTCTCATCCCACGGCATCCGTGGGTGATCCCACGCGATCCAGGCGATGCGCTGTCCTGAGGGGTGCCAGCACGGCTGCATGACAAAATCGCTTCCCGAAGCAAGTCTCTGCGGCCAGAACTTACCTTCAGTATCAACGACCGCCAGAATGTCCTCTCTACCATCGCTGTGGACGAAGAGAACCCACTTTCCGTCCGGCGAAACACAGGGGGAAGCGGCCTGGCCAAACGGCGGCGTGATCGGTCGGGGGCCACCAGCAGTGAGTGACTGTCGATAGAGACGCCCCTCACAGACGAAGTAGACTATCCCCTTAAAGACAGTGAAATCTCCCCCACCGTAGCCGACACGGGCACGCACCGAGAGTTCAGCAGTGAGGTCGCGTGAGGCATCGCCTCGTCGTCTGGCGACGAGTACCCCACGGTCGGAGCGTCCCTCCAGCCAGACAAGTGTCTCCCCGTCTGCGTCCCACGCAACATCCGATATTCGTAAACCTTGAGCAAGATAACGGGGTGTAATCGGGCTGTCCCACAGACCATACTGTTTGATCGTCTTTTTCATCGCCTCTCCTTCCCGTCCGGGTTGATTGTCATAGGCAAGGGAGCCTCGCGTCAACTTTAAAGCGTGGAAGAACCTCCCCTGATGGTGAATATATCTAGAAAGGAAGAACCGGCAAAGAAATCTCGCTATCTGCCGCCATCAGAACTGAACAAGTAGCTCGATCCAACAGGCGTGAAGGGAAAGAAATTACGCCCTGATACGCGTCAAAAGGTGTGTCTTGATCGACCAAAAGTCACTGACTCACCGCTCGCTTCGGGTTAAGGTGCTCCTCCGCTGCGCGGAGGACGTTGCGGGCCTCAGCGTAAGTAAGAGTCCCCTGTGCGGCCGAATAGACAAGCCAGCGTGACTCTATGTGCTCTTGAGAAAGGACAATGTCACTCTGGCAGACGCGGCCCAGAAAGTAGACGACTTCCTTGGAAATCAACGTTTCGCCTCGGAAGAAACGGTACGCACTGACCGCGCGGAAGTCTGGAACCAGATCGATTGCCCCAATCCCACTTTCTTCTTGTGCCTCACGCAGAGCCGCCTGCACCTCGCCCTCGCCCGACTCGATCTTCCCCTTCGGGAACCCCCAATGGCCCCCATTACAATGCCGGAGAAGGAGATAGTGCCGTTTTGCTCCTTCACCGACGCCGTAAAGGACAAAACCGGCGGAGTGCTCTTGGATCGCCTTCTTAGTGGATGTCGATCTCGTGGTCGTCACGGTCATACAACCGCGGGTTTAGCCCAAGGCTCCTAAGCTCACGGACCAGGACGCGGAATGACTCAGGAAGGCCGGGTTGCGGAAACTCCCCCCCTTTTAGGATCGCCTTGTACAGCTGAATTCTTCCCCGCGTATCGTCCGACTTCACCGTGAGCATCTCCTGCAAGAGGGCAGAAGCGCCGTAGGCCTCAAGCGCCCATACCTCCATCTCACCCAGTCTTTGCCCGCCGAACTGCGCCTTCCCTCCTAGCGGCTGCTGGGTGATGAGAGCGTAGGGGCCAGTAGAGCGAGCGTGAATCTTCTCATCGGCAATATGTTCCAGCTTCAGTACATACATGTATCCGACGGTGATCGGCCTAGCAAACGGTTTACCGGTGCGGCCATCACGCAGGATAACCTTCCCATCGTAGTCGTCACCTTCAGCAAGACCGGACTTTTCGCGCAAATCGTGCAATTCGCTCAAGATCTCGTCCTCTTGCGCGCCGTCAAAGATCGGAGAAGCGACCAACTCGCCTTTCAAGTGAGCGAGCCAGCCGAGGTTCGCCTCGAAGATTTGTCCCAGGTTCATGCGCGAGGGAACTCCCATTGGGTTAAGGATAACGTCGAGCGACGTCCCATCCGGGAGGAACGGCATCTCCTCCACTGGGCGAATCGTGGAGATGACCCCTTTGTTCCCGTGCCGCCCCGCAAGCTTGTCGCCGACCGAGATCTTCTTGCGCTGCGCAATGAAGACCTTCACAAGCTTGTTCACGCCAGCATCAAGCTCGTCCCCTTGATCGCGGGAGAACTTCTTCACTTTAATCACCTTTGCCGTCCCGGAGACCGGCGACATCCGTAACGACGTGTTCTTCACATTACGCGCCCGCTCCCCAAAGATGGAGCGGAAAATCTTCTCCTCCGGGGTCGGCTCGGACTCCCCACGTGGTGTGATCTTCCCCACCAAAATATCGCCGGTGCTGACCACCGTTCCCACACGGACGATTCCCTCCTCATCGAGGTTCTTTAGATCTTCCTTGGAGATGTTGGGGATATCGGCAGTGATCTCCTCTGGCCCAAGCTTTGTCTCCTCTGCTTTGACCTCGAACTCCTTGATGTGGATCGAGTCTAGCAGGTCTTCCCGGACCAGTCTCTCGCTGATGACGATCGCATCCTCATAGTTATAGCCTTCGTAAGGCATGACTCCCACAAGAAGGTTTCGTCCCAGAGCAAGCTCCCCTAAGTCACTCGACGGCCCATCGGCTAAAAGGTCGCCTTCGACTAACGTTTCTCCTTCACTGACGGCTGGGCGCTGGTGGAGGATCGTATCCTGGTTCGAACGCTCAAAGTTTACAAGTGGGTAGACCTCCTTCTTGCGGCCGTGCTTAACCACGATCCGATGGGCATCCACCTCGGCCACAACCCCATCTCTCTTGGCAAGAAGGAGCATCCCGGAGTCCATCGCTGCCTGTCGCTCGAGGCCAGTCCCCACCAGGGGGACCTCGGGATGTAGGAGCGGGACAGCCTGTCGCTGCATGTTTGCTCCCATCAGTGCTCGGTTTGAGTCGTCGTGCTCGAGGAACGGAATCAAGGCAGAGGAGATCCCGACTAAGGCCTTCGGTGAGATCCCGATGAAATCGACCTCTTTTGGTGGCTCTAGACGGACCTCTTCACGGCCGGTTCGCACCTCCACCCGCTCGCCGAAGATGCGGCCGCCCTTCCCCGCCGGAGTGGTAGCAGGGGTGATCTTGTATTTTTCCTCGTCATCGGCCATCAGGTAGACAATCTCATTGGTTACTTTTCCCTTTACCACTCGCCGATAGGGGGCTTCGATGAAACCGTACTCGTTTACCCGCGCGTAGCAGGCAAGCGAGGTGATCAACCCGATATTCTGCCCCTCAGGGGTCTCGATTGGGCAGATGCGTGCATAGTGCGAGGGGTGAACATCCCGCACCTCAATCTTTGCCCGGCGCTTGGTCAACCCACCACCGAGTGCATTCAACCGGCGCTTGTGAGTCAGTTCAGTCAGCGGATTAGTCTGCTCGAGGAACTGCGAAAAGCGTCCGGTATAAAAGAGTTGGTTGATGGCTCCCTGTACAGTGCGTGTGGAGATCAAACGGCGAATCGTGTCCTTCTCGTCCAAAGCGTACTTGGAAAGCTTGTCGCGTGCGATACGCGCCATCCGCACCAGCCCGGTCCGCAGCGCGTTCTCCGCCAGCTCGCCGGGAAGCCTGACCCGTTTGTTCGCCAAGTGGTCCTTCTCATCGAGGCACGTCGGGTCATTCGGAACCTCCAAAAGAAGTTTGATCGTACGCACGATGTCGGCGAGGTATAAAACGGGCTTCTTCAGCCCCATCCCCAGTTTCCTGTTCACCTTGAACCGCCCAACCTTGGAGAGGTGGTAGCTTGTGGGATGAAAGTACAGGTTCTCGATGTACTCGCCCATCTGGGCCAGTGAGGCACGATCAGACGGCCGGAGACGACGGTAGACTGCGCGCAGGGCATCCTCCTGCGTGGTGATCTGGTCCTCTTCAAGCGTCTTCTGGATGTAACGATCGACAAAGCGAACAGAAGAGAGCCGCGCCTTCTCTAACTGCGCTAGGTGCTCCTTTTGAAGCTGCTCTCCAGCAGCAAGGAGGACTTTATCCCCCTTCTTATTTTTAACTGCGACCGCGGCGCAATAGCCGATGTATGGTGCTAATACCTCAACGCTCACCGGAGAGACCTCAAAGCTGTAATAGGAACGGAGCCTCTCTTCATCGAACCCCAGAGCCTTCAGTAAAACGGTCGCCAACACCTTTCCCTTGCGGTCGAGGTTCGCCTTGAGCGTCATCCGACGGGTATCTAGGATCACCTCCAACCACGCGCCGAGCTCGGGAAGGATATGCCCCTTGTACTGGCTCTTCTGCTCCTTGGTAAAATAGACTCCTGGAGCACGAGTGAGTTCATTAACAAGAGCGTTCTCCGACCCATTGATGATAAATGTGCCACGAGAGGTCATCATCGGGAAGTCGCCGATGTACAGCTCCGTCTCCTGCAGCAACTTACCATCCTGAAGCAGACGCGTTGTCACCCTCAGCGGGCGCGAATACGTGAGGTCCTTATCCTTGCACTCGCTCTCCGAGTTTCTTGCCTCACCAAGGTATGGACCGACAAACTTCAACAAGAGCCCCTCCTTCCCGCGCCCCTCAATGGGGGATATGTCAGAAAAGGCCCGTGTGATTCCCTCCTTCAAGAAGTTCTGAAACGACTCCCTCTCGTCACGTAGCAGGTAGGGTGGAGGGAGGATCTCCTTAATCCGGCCGTAAGACCTCCGTTCTCGATATATCATCTTCTCCCCCAAAAAGTACATTCTGCTACAACGCTACAAGCACACGTTAAGGCAGACCGTAACAGAGAACTTGTAAAAACGTCGAAACTACTGCTTGAGTTCAACCTCAGCGCCCGCTGCCTCCAGCTTTTCTTTGAGGCTCGCTGCCTCATCTGGACCGACTCCCTCCTTGATGGTGGCAGGGAGGTTGTCGACGAGCTCTTTGCACTCCTTCAGTCCCTTGCCGGTAATCTCCTTGATCTCCTTGATGACCTGGATCTTCTTCTGGCCAGGGTTGGTGAGGAGGACCTTGTAGGTTTCAGCTGCCGCGCCGCTACCCTCCGCACCACCCTCACCGGGAGCGGGGGCAACCGCAACTGGGGCCATCATCGCCGCAGATACGTTGAACCGCTCTTCGATCATCTCCACCAAATCAGCCAGGTCCTTCACGGTCATGTCCTCTATCTCCTGAAGGATCTCCTCTTTACCCATCTTGCTCCTCCTTATTCTGCTGTTCTCGTTTAATTCGGACTTCGTTAAGCACCGCGGCAAACTCGCGGATCTTCGCCTTGAGCATCATCGCTAAGGATCGCATTGGGCTGTTGAGGAGCATTGCCAGCTTCGCTAGAAGCTCCACACGAGAGGGAAGGGCCCCATAGCGTTTAATCTCATCCTGTGAAATGACCACCCCCTCGAATACGCCCCCTTTGGGGGTATAGCGTGGGGAATAAGCCACCCGGCACTCCTCGGTGAGCTTGAACGCCAAAACCGGATCGTCGTAACCGATCGCTACACCAATTGGCCCGGCGAAAAGATCGACCAATTCCTTCAGCCCAGCTTCTTCCGCGGCGATCCGCGCCAGCGTGTCCTTAACCACCCGGAACTCGAGCCCTTCCTTGGTATACTTCTCACGCAGTTTGACCATCTCGTCCGCTGTCAGTCCACGGTAGTCAGCGAGGACCAAAGAGGCGGCTTGTTCAAACTTCTTCTTAAGGCGAGCTACCTCCTCTATCTTGCCTTGTGTTGACATTTATTGCTCCTAGTCCTCCACTCGCTCCGTTACCGCCATGACCTCAGCAAGGTCTAGGTTAATTCCTGGACCCATCGTAGTAGCAATGCTAGCTTTCGTAATGTAGCGACCCTTGACACCCTCCTCAGGACGGTGCTCCACAATGCTATGGATAAGTGCAACTAGGTTCTCCTTCAAGGCCTCCGCATCAAAGGAAACCTTGCCAAAAACGGAGTGAATTACACCATAACGGTCGGAACGGAATTCCACCATCCCCTTCTTCAGTTTGCCAATCACCCTCCCCACGTCCTTAGTGACCGTCCCTGTCTTTGGGCTTGGCATAAGCCCGCGCGGACCGAGAATCTTTCCCAGTTTTCCGACGACCGACATCATATCCGGGGTCGCCACTACCTTATCGAACTCAAGCCACCCCCCTTGAATCTTCTTCGCCAGATCCTCGCCGCCAACGTAGTCGGCCTCCGCCTCTTCGGCCTCGGTCAGAGACTCCCCCTTAGCAAAGGCAAGAACTCGGACCGTTTTTCCTGTCCCATGCGGAAGGCTACATGTCCCGCGCACGATCGTTTGACTCGCCTTGATCCCAAGGTTAAACGAAACCTCGGCTGTCTCGTCAAAGGAAGCAGTAGCGAACTCCTTCAGCTTTCCGATCGCCTCATTAAGACTATATGCCTGGCGCTGTTCGACAAGCGCCGCAACACTCTGATATCGTCTACTGCGCTTCACGTCTCAACCACCTCGACCCCCATGCTCTTTGCCGTCCCCTTAATGATCTCGACCGCTGACTCGAGTTTATAGGTATTGAGATCAGGGAGCTTGCGCTCGGCGATTCGCCTGACCTGCTCAACAGTGATCTTGGCAACTTTCATCCGGTTCGATTCAGGAGAACCAGATTGTATCCCAGCAGCCATCTTAATCAATTCAGCAGCTGGAGGTTGCTTGAGAATGAAATCGAAGCTTCGATCAATGTAAACCGAGATAATGACGGGGATAATCACCCCTGGTGTCTCGTTCTTAGTCGCCTCATTGAACTTCTTGCAGAAGTCCATGATGTTCAACTTATGCTCACCCAGGGCCGGACCAACTGGAGGAGCCGGCGTCGCTTGTCCAGCGGGAATCTGGAGACTGATCTTCGCGATCTCTTTTTTTGCCATCTTTCCTCCTACCGCTATCGGTTACAGCTTTTCAATCCCGTCGAACCCGAGCTGAACTGGGGTCTCACGGCCGAAGATCTTAACCATTACAGTCACCTCTTCGGCATCCTTGTCGATCTCCTTGACCTCACCAGTGAAGTCAGCAAACGGCCCTTCCACAATCTCCACCACCTCACCGACTGAGAAGTCCACCTCGATCTTCGGTTCGCCAGAGCTAACAGGGACCTCCAATAGACCAGCCTTTCGTTTGATGATCTTCATCTCCGGTCCTTCAATCGGTACCGGCTTAAACCGCGAACCGACATAGCGAACAGCCCCCTTCATCCCGTCGATCAGCGCCATCATCGCCTCCTCGTCAAGGCCCATCCTCCCGAAGACGTAGCCTGGAAAGAGACGGCGCTTCTCGATCCGCTGGATCGTCACCACCCGCTTATCCTTGTACTCCTTCACCTTGAGGAGGCCGGAGGCACGGCTGACGATCTGGGCCTCCCCTTCTAGGAGATCCCCTTGCTTAAGCTGCATTCCCTTGCGTAGCTTTGTCAGAGACTTTTCCGGGGCCAGTCTTGTCTTCTCCTTTCCGCCGGGGTACTCGAACGTTATTCGCCGTACCTTATCGCGCAGGACGATCTTCCCCTTGTTGGCGACAACAAACTGCTCGTCGGAGTCCGAAGTGAGAGGAACGCCGTTACGGATCTTCTCACCAACGCGGATATCACGGCGGATACGCTTGTCAACAGGAATAAGATACACTTCCTCATTCCGGTTTGTCATCTCGATGATCGCTCGCTGCAGCGGTTCGATGTCGGTCACATACGCGTCGGATTCCATATGGAGCGGCGCCTTACGGGCGATCACCTCCCCCCGTTGGATCCGCTCGTTTGGCTTGGCGATAAGGTCGTACTCATAAGGGATCCGGTACTCAGTTCCTGCCCCCCGGCGACTGCGCGAGGTAATAACCTCCTCCACCGGGACAAGGAAGAATGTCTCCTCCCCGTCGACCTGGAAGGACTCAACGTCCTTCTCCAAGCCGCGTTTTCTCACCCGCTCGTTGAGGTCTTCCTTCACCTTCAACTCTGAGCCAGCGTAGGTCTGAATCGCGTACCACTTCTTCATTTGCATGATTGGTTTAGAGCTGAACGAAGAACCTGATGATCGCCTGGAGGATCGTATCCACTCCCCAGATGTAGATCGTCAAGACAACAACGAGCAGCAGGATTAGGGCGGTGAGAGAGATGACCTCGTTGCGCGTAGGCCAGCTAACCCGGTCGACCTCCCCGCGGACCCCTTTCAAGTAATTTGCAATCCTCTCAAGCATCCAAGTTCACCTTCATCATCTCTTAAGTTTTGCAGGCCCGGGAGGACTTGAACCCCCAGCCTTCCGATTTGGAGTCGGACGCTCTGCCAGTTGAGCTACGGGCCTATCTCGGTCTAGCTTGCCTAGACCTCCTTATGTAGAGTGTGCCGTTTACACCACTTACAGTACTTGTTCAAGCTCAGTTTATCACGGACATTTAACTTGTTCCGCGTGGTATGGTAATTGCGACGGTTACACTCGCTACAAGCAAGGGTAACATGAACGACGGCTTCCCCTTTTTTTGCCATTTCGATCTGCTTATTCGATGATCTTCGTCACGACGCCAGCGCCGACGGTTCGTCCACCCTCACGAATGGCGAACCGGAGCCCCTCGTCCATGGCGACATGGTGGATCAAGTCGCCAGTGATCTTTACATTATCCCCAGGCATCACCATCTCCACCCCTTCAGGAAGGTGGACCGTCCCGGTGACGTCAGTGGTGCGGAAGAAAAACTGCGGCCTGTACCCATCGAAAAACGGAGTGTGTCGTCCACCCTCGTCCTTACTTAAGATGTAGACCTCTCCTTCAAAGCGAGTGTGAGGTGTAATCGTCTTGGGGGCAGCGATGACCTGCCCGCGCTCGATCTCGTCTTTCTCGATCCCACGCAAAAGGATCCCTACGTTATCTCCAGCGATTGCGTAGTCGAGCGTCTTATTGAACATCTCAAGACTCGTAGCGACGGTCTTTTGGACCTCATCATGGATCCCGACTATCTCTACTTCAACCCCCGGAGTGATCTTCCCGCGCTCAACGCGGCCGGTAGCAACCGTCCCGCGCCCCTTGATGGAGAAAATATCCTCGACCGGCATCAGGAAGGGCTTATCCTCATCACGCTCCGGCAACGGAATGTAGCTATCGACAGCCTTCATCAACTCGATGATCGACTGGCACTCCTCGGCGTTCGGGTCCCCGCTCTCCATCGCCTTTAGCGCCGACCCACGGATAACCGGAATCTCATCACCAGGGAACTCATACTCGGAGAGGAGTTCACGGATTTCCATTTCCACCAAGTCGATCAGCTCAGGATCGTCGACCATGTCCACCTTGTTGAGGTAGACCACCATCGCCGGTACATTCACTTGCTTGGCAAGCAGTACGTGCTCCCGCGTCTGCGGCATCGGACCATCAGAAGCAGCGACTACAAGGATCGCTCCGTCCATCTGAGCCGCACCAGTGATCATGTTCTTGATATAGTCAGCATGCCCTGGGCAATCGATGTGAGCGTAGTGTCTAGTGTCAGTCTCGTATTCGACGTGGCGGACGTTGATCGTAATTCCCCGCTCTTTCTCCTCGGGGGCGTTGTCGATGTCGTAGAAGTCGAGTGCTTTGGCCTTGCCTTTCACGGATAACACCTTGGTAATCGCCGAGGTCAGCGTTGTCTTCCCGTGATCGATGTGCCCGATCGTTCCAATGTTCAGGTGAGGTTTATCCCTCACAAATTGCTCTTTTGCCATCTTTCAAACCTCCTTAGTTGCCACTACGTTTCTAAACCAACTTAAAGAATACTCTCCTCGCAAGCGAGAGCCCGCGATCGGAATCGAACCGATGACCTCTCCCTTACCAAGGGAGTGCTCTACCGCCTGAGCTACACGGGCGTTTCGGTAGGTAACAGTGTAACCGAAACCCCCAACCACGCCAACTGGAGGGGGAGGGATTCGAACCCCCGTAGGCAGCTGCCAACGGATTTACAGTCCGCCCCGTTTGGCCACTTCGGTACCCCTCCAAAACACAATACCAGAGCCAGCGGCCAGAGTTGAACTGGCAACCTACTGATTACAAATCAGTTGCTCTGCCAATTGAGCTACGCTGGCATCCGACCCAATCAGTGATTCATTTTAACGAAGGGCTCCAGCACTGTCAAGATGCGATGGCAAGCCAGATCTTCCTCTTTCGTGGGCCGTCAAACTCGGCAAGGAAGATCCCCTGCCACCTTCCCAAAAGGAGTTTCCCTCCTTCGAAGGCGACCTGTACAGATCCCCCGATCAGGGCAGCTTTGACATGAGCAGGGGAATTGCCTTCCGCATGGGTCCAGGGATGGTTCTCCGGGACACACTCCTCCAGGAACGAGCCGATGTCGTGCACAACTGCCGGGTCGGCCCGCTCGTTGATCATCAGACCCGCGGTGGTGTGAGGGCAGTAGATAAAACAGATCCCCGCGCCTGCGCCCGCCCGAGTAAGTGCGTCCTGAATGAGGCTGGTGATATTGATAAACTCAGTCCTGCGGTGAGTAGTGAGGGAGACTTCTTTCATTCCTCTTTGTGCAGCGCCGCCTCGAGCTCGGTGCGCAGTCCCTCTTTATCCGCGATCCCCTGCGTGCGCAGGATTATTTGAGAATACGCCTCATCCCTTTCGCCCTGAATCATACTGACGATATGTACATCATTCTTCTGTAGGATTTCAAAAACCTTATACAGATCGTCGGTGTCATGGCGCACCTTTACAGTGAGCCGTGTCCCCTCAAGGCCGATCCCAAGGGCGCGGGCAAGAGCGCGAAGGATCTCACTCTGGGTGATGACTCCGACCAAGCGGCCATCATTGACCACCGGAAGGAGAACCAACTGGTTCCCGAGGAGGATGAGGGCTGCCTTTTCCAGAGTATCGTTAGGGGAGACAGCAAAGCGGGCCTCGAAACAGACCTTCTCAACCGGAACCTCCCAGTCGGTCACCTCTTTTAACGCCCCTTTGGTGATAAACCCCTTGAGAGCGCCCTCGGCAGTTGTGATTAAAAGGAGGCCAAAACCGTTCTCCTCCATCACCTGTTTGGCCTGACTCAGTGGGGCATCAGCCAAAACAGTGACCGGATCCGGGTGCATGTACCGTCCAACGTTCATTCAGCTTCTTTGGACAAAACGATTATCTGCTCCTGCAAGTTTGCAGGGACCTGCTGATACTTCAAAAAGTGCATCTGGAAAGTTGCCCGCCCTTGGGTGAGAGACTTGAGGTCAAGCGCGTAGCTCTGCAATTCGGCCCGAGGAACCTCAGCGCGCACCGTCGTGACCCGACCGGAGGGCTCCATCCCAAGGATCCGACCACGACGCCCATTTAAATCACTGACGATGTCGCCGGTGTGGTCATCCGGAACGCGCACCTCCAGGTCCATCACCGGTTCGAGAAGGCAGGGGCTTGCTTGGTCAAACGCCATCCGGAAGGCGTTCCGTGCGGCCAACTTAAACGCCAGCTCAGAGGAGTCAACTGGGTGAAAACTCCCATCATAAACCGCCACCGTAACGTCGGTAACCGGATACTTTGCCAGGTTTCCCTCCTCCATTGCCTCAATGACTCCCTTCTGTACCCCAGGAATGTATTGTCCGGGGATCGACGCACCCTTAATCTTGTCGATGAACTTGAACCCTTCGCCTTGGGAAAGTGGCTCAATCCGTAGGTAGACCTCGCCGAACTGACCGCGACCACCAGTCTGCTTCTTATGCCGGTACTTGGCAGTTGCCTTCTTCCGAATTGTCTCCTTATAGGGAATACGCGGGCGACGCATCTTAAGCGAGACGTTGTAACGGTTCTTCAGCCGATCGATGAAGACCGAGAGATGGACATCACCCATCCCCCACAGGATCATCTCTTTCGTAACCGGGTCTCGCTCCACACGCACAGTGGCCTTAGTCGAGGCGAGCTCCTTCAGTGCGGTGCTCATCTTCTCCACGTCGGACTGACTCTTGGGAAGAATCGTGCGGGAATAGACCGGTTTGGGGAACTCGGGCATCAAGAACGGCTCGGCATCCGACTGTGCGGCCAAGGTGATCCCCATGGGGAGATCCTCCGCCTTGCCAATGGCAACGATCGCCCCGCTTTCTGCTTGGGAGACGCGCTTCTGCTTTGTCCCTTCAAAGGCGTACAGGTCGCGAACTTCCACCTTATGCCCAGAGGAAAGATCAAAGCACGCCCCTCCTTCCTTGAGCGTCCCCTGAAGAACACGCACGTAGGTGAGACGACCAAGATAGGGATCACTAGCCAAGTTAAAGACGACAGCGGTGCACGGAGCATCGGCTTCTTGTGCGGGGGCAGAGGCTAAGTTGACAAAGGAGTCCATCAATAGATCAAGCCCTTTTTCCTCCGCAGCCGAACCACAGAGGACTGGGATTAATGCTCCTTCAGAGATGCCCTTAGACAGCCCGATGGCAAGCTCAGCAGGGGTGATCTCTTCCTCCTCGAGGAACTTCATCATTAACTCGTCATCAAAGGTAGAGACTTCCTCTAACAAAAAGTTTCGCCATTGGTCAACGGCACCCTGTAAGTCAGAAGGGATCTCCTTTTTTGACTTATCAGAAAAGTAAATAGCCCTGTTTTCCAGTACATCCACTACTCCAGCAAAGACACCACCCTCCACGATCGGGAGATGCAGCGGGACAAACTTACCCTGGAAGTGGTCGCCCAATGAGGAGAGAATCCCATCGAAATCGGCGTTTTCCTTATCGAGCTGGTTAACGAAGACGGCGGTCGGACGCTGCGCCGCCCCTGTGAGTTCCCACGCTCGCTCGGTGGTAACCTCAACCCCTTTCTCTCCATTCACCACGATTAGGCAGAGATCAGCGACAGGAACCGCCTTGTACATCTCCTCCACAAACTCGTCTCCGCCCGGGGTATCTAACAGGGTAATCCGTGTTCCCTTAACCACGTAGGAACCAAACCCCATATCGATCGAGTATCCCCGATCCTTCTCCTCCTGGGAGGTGTCAAACGCGATCTGGTCTTTAATGCCGCCTTTCTTCAATAGCAAAGTGGCGAGGGTTGTTTTGCCGGAGCCGGAATGTCCCACAAAGCATACATTCCTCGCTTGCCCCATCGAGTATCCCCCTTGTGTATCTTTAAAGAATTCCCAGGCAGTATACCCATCAAGCAGCAAGTTGACAAGCTTTGCGCTGTCAAACCAACTTAAACGCCCTCTTGCAAAGAGGTTGGGGCGATCCGATGCGTGGGTAGGGTTGCCCCTCGGCCTTGCGGCCTGCAAGAGAAAAGACCCAATTAGGCAACCTTCCCACCGTGCCGGTAGGGACGGTGCTCATTATAGGCCATCTTGGCCCGGAGAGCTCCGTCGATATCCAGTCCCATTCCACCGGCGAAGTCGAGGAGGCGGATGACGACGTCGGCCAGTTCTTCCTCCATCCGGGAGAAACCTGGAATATCTTTACTTTCGGGGTTTCCCTCCCGGTAGGCCTCCATCGCCTCGGCAAGTTCGGTTACCATCAGCATCAGCACCTCCCCGGTTGAGCGTGGAGACTCCCACCAGCCGTGCTCGACCGCAGTACGGTGAATCGTATCTTGAATCTGGGCTATTGTCATTTAGAATCGCTCCTCTTGGATAGGTTCCGATAAAAAGAGGGTAGCCTGTCACTCGACCGGCGGCAAGGCCTACTGTAGTTGTCAACTCGGAGAGCACACGTTAGGCTGTAGTGAAAAATAAAAAGGGGGTAGTCTATGCATCTGCTAAAAGGACTGAGAATCCTGTGTTTCAGTCTTTTCTTATTCACAATCCTTCCCACATCACTGCTCGCCGATGATCTCACCGTATCTGGCCCGCTACATCTTGGAATCTTTGCCGATCTGCACGCGCACGACACTAACTCTCCAAATGAGAAGCACGTCTATACAAACTATGGTCAGCGGTTACAGGCATTCGTGGAGGCAATGAATGTGTGGCCGGCCGATCTAGTCATACAATTAGGAGACTTCGTTAATGGTCGTTATGTCATGCCTGCGCTCTACGGCGACCCAGAACGTATTCCCAGGATCTTGGAGGGGGTCGAGGGGATCTACGCACAGTTTGACGGGCCGCGTTACTACGTCCTCGGGAACCACGACGTGTACGATCTGTCCAAGGAGGAGTTTCTCGAACGTGTCGGGGCCTCTTCAACCTACGGAAGCTTCGATGCCGGTGCCTACCACTTCGTGATCCTCGATGCTCAGTACAACAAGAAGGAAGAGGATCTCAGCCACGCCTTCTGGGTTGTGCAGGGGAACATTCCTCAGGCTCAGCTTGACTGGCTACAAGAGGACCTCGCTGCAACGGATAAGCCAACGATCGTCTGCGTGCATCAGCGACTAGACATAGACTTCGACATTCTCTCAGGCGGCGGACCTCAAATCGCCAATAAAGAGGAGGTCATGGCGCTCCTATGCAACTCCGGGGCGGTGATCGCTGTCTTCCAGGGACATGATCACAAGAATGCTTATTCCCTGATCGACGGGATCCACTACGTGACCTTCGAGGAGCTTTTTGATCATCCCGGCGGGACCCCTCCCTCCGGGGCAAAAGTGACCTTGGATCCTATCACCCGCACAATCCTCATCGAAGGAGAAGGTGAGCAAGCAGACTGGGAGCTCCAGTACTAATCTTTTAGGAAAGACGGATGTCCGGTTCAAGGAAGACCGAATAACGGGGGTACATGCTGGTCCAATCAAGGTGGCTGACCTTCCTAATCGTCGGAGTTTCGCTCTTCGTACTCTTTATCACTGCACTCGCTGAGGAGCCCAACTCTCCCGATGCCACGCGCATCGGCATCTTCGCTGACCTCCATGCCCACGATGCGGACTCGCCCCTGGAAGGAAAAACGATGACCAACTACCCACAGCGCCTATCCGCGTTTGTGGAGGCGATGAACGCTTGGCCGGCCGATTTTGTGATCGAGCTCGGGGATTTTGTCAACGGCTGGGTCGTCCTCGGGGCCAATCTGGGTGATCCGTACCGCATCCCGCAAATTCTGGAGGAGGCCGAAGCGATCTACGCTGAGTTCGACGGACCGCGCTACCACGTCATCGGGAATCACGATGTCTACAACCTCTCCAAAGACGAATATCTCGAACGCGTCAACGTCACAAGCACCTACTACAGCTTCGACGTCGGAGCTTACCACTTCGTCGTGTTGGACGTGCAATACGACGAGGAGGGAAACGATTTATCCTATACCTACACCCACGTGCGTGGGTTCCTCCCACAAGTGGAGCTTGACTGGCTGCGTGAAGATCTCTCGTCCACAGACGATCCGACCATCGTCTGCGTTCATCAGATGCTCGACACAGAGCCTACACAGGCCAGGTGGACCCTCATCGGCAACAACAAGGAAGTGCAAGAGGTGCTCGCTGAAAGCGGGGTAGTAATCGCCGTCTTTCAGGGACACGATCACACCAATCGCTACTCACTGATCGATGGGATCCACTACATCACCTTCGAGGCGCTCGTCGACGAGGGGACCCCGCCCTCGTGGGCAAAGGTCACCCTTGATCAGGTATCGCGCACGATCGAAATCGAAGGGGAAGGAGACCAAGCGTACTGGCACCTGGAATACTAGAGCCTTCAGGAGGTCATTATGATCGTCGATTTTGCTATCTCCCCGATCGGGGTGGGCGAATCCTTAAGCACCTATATTGCTGAGGTCTTCAAGATAATCGAGGAGAGCGGTCTTCCCTACGAACATCACGCCATGGGGACGAACATCGAAGGCGACTGGGACGAAGTGATGGGAGTGATCAAGGCCTGCCGCGATCAAATGCTCAAGCAGACAAACCGCCTCTCGATCTCGATCAAGATCGATGAGCGAAAGGGCGTAACAGACGGGCTCGCGCGAAAGGTCACCTCGGCACGAGCAAAGGTGTGGGCACCGTAGCATCGAGCTTTCTGCCCAATGCCCAGGGGGTTCTTCGAGACGATGTAATCGGTAGCGGCGGAACCTGTGTCCGCCGTGAAGGAGACGTCATAGTTTGCCTGCGTCATTGCATCCTGGTCCCCTTTCCCAGAAGATTTACCGCATGAACGCCGAATGGATAAGAAAGCTTCCAAAATTCGATCTTCACGTTCACCTCGACGGTTCGATGCGGCCACAGACGGTGATGGAGCTCGTGGGCGAGCTGCCAAAGAATAGGAAGTTTCCCCGAACGCTCGACATCGAGCAAGCGCTCTTTCCACCGCAACGCTGCACGCTTGAAGAGTACCTAAAGGCGTTTTCGATCACCGTCGCCGTTCTTCAGAGTGAGGCGGCTCTCGAACGAGCGGCCTACGAGCTGTGCGAGGACGCGGCAAAAGAGAACATCATCTACATGGAGATCCGCTTCGCCCCGCTCCTTCACCTGCAAGATGCACTGACGCCGCAGCAAGTAGTCGAGGCGGTTCTTTCCGGGATGCGCTGGGCGGAAAGCACCTATCCGATCCGAACCGGCCTTATCCTCTGTGGGATGAAGCAGGAGTCAACGGAAGCATCAGAGAGGACCGCTCGCTTGGCTACGGAGTACCTGGGAAAAGGCGTGGTCGCGTTTGACCTTGCCGGACCCGAACGCGGCTTCCCGCCGTCGCTTCACCGAAAAGCGATCGAGATGGCCCGTGATGCAGGATTACATTTAACGATCCACGCCGGGGAGGGCTGCTGCCCTGAGCAGATCAAGGAGGCACTTGACCTCGGCGCAGAGAGGATCGGCCATGGGGTCTACCTCTACAAGGACGAGGCGACCGAACGCGTGGTTATGGAAAAGGGGATTCCACTTGAGGTCTGTCCGACAAGCAACCTCCAAATCTCAGGGGTGATGGAGACCTGCGCCGATCACCCGCTCAAGCGCTACCTCGACGAAGGGATCCACGTGACCTTAAATACCGACAACCGCCTGATGTCGCAGATTGACGTCACCCACGAGTTTGAGAAGGTTATCGAGGCCTTCTTCCTCTCTCAGAATGAGATCAGAACGATCCTTCTAAACAGCGCCCAGGCCGCATTTGCCCCAGAAGTACGCCCCATTCTCCGCAAGCAGGTGGAAACAGCATTCGCTTGTTAAGCTAGTCGTTAGAACAGGCCGAGCTGATCATCTGCTTGTGCATCGAGAGGAATCCTCACCTTTCCGTAGACCCCGTCATACCCCGGCTCGATCTTTAGTTCTCCTGCCCTCACCTTCATGATCCCTTGAAGGATTCGCGATGGAGTCTCCCTTTGCAGGTCTTCCTCTGGTAGGTCGAGGAGGATGCGGAATTCATTACCGTAGCGAGTGATCAAACGTTCGTACTCGCGGGCGACCCCCTTGGTGTTCGGCCCAATCCCGAGGGCCTGAGCGATGATCTCCTCTAAGGGCACGAGACAGCGATAGGGGATCCTCTGCGCAGGACCATCTCCTGCCGCACGATCGGCGAGTTCCTCCACGCGGTGCATCACCCCGATCGTGAGCGGCTTCCCACAGACCGGACATAGGTTGCGGTTGGCTATCGCCTCGCGCGGGGAGAGAACTACCCCACAGACCCGGTGACCGTCGTAGTGGTACTTCCCCTCCTGTGGGTAGAACTCGATCGTCCCCAAAAAACGAGCGGGATCGCGATCCTTCATCGCTGCGATGAGAGCATCGTAGCCTGGCTCAGGAAGGTCAAACAGGGTCGCTTCACGGCCGAGCTTTCCCGGAGAGTGGGCATCGGAGTTGGAGACGAGCGTAAGTCGATCGAGGGAGGAAAGCCGCCAGTTCATTTCAGGATCGCTCGATAGCCCGGTCTCGATGGCAAAGATTCTTTCTGTGTACTTACCGAAGCATTCTTCAAGCGTGTCGAACCCCGACTTTGACCCGAAGACCGAGAACCACGGCGTCCAAACGTGTGCAGGGATCACCTCCGCTGCTGGTTCAGCGTTCCAGACCGCCCCTACGAGCCGCTTTGCGGAGATCCCAAGGATCGGCCGTCCGTCGGCTGCGAGATTCCCAATCTTCGCAAGTTCATGGTTGATCCGTGCTGTCGCTTCCATAGAAGGAGAAAGGATAACGAGGTGAACCTTGCGCACCCGTCCCGCCTGAGACCAAATCGCGGCGACCTCAACGGTGAGCACAAACAGGGTTTCATCGTAGCGGTAGAGACCGCTCTCCACCGGCTCAAGGTTATCTTGTAACTCCTTGTACCACTGTGGATGGGTGAAGTCTCCCGTTCCCAGAATGTCGATCCCCTTGATCTTGGCCCAATGAGCCAGAGTAGGTAGATCTGTTGTCGGGCTCGTCGCCCGGCTGTAACGTGAGTGAATGTGAAGATCAGCGATCAGGCGCATCTCTTTCAGGGTGAAACGATACGCCAGAACAGTCGATGTCGAACGATTCTACAAACACAGTCGCGTAGAAGATCTCGCTTGAGTACTCCTGTGCCGTCACGGTGAACCGCGCCCGCTCTCCTGGTTCCAGCTCGGAGATCTCCACCGTCCCTTCTGTCAGACGAACGCCATCTACATTATAGAACTTCGCCTTCACCGTCACCGTGTGCAGGGGCTCAGTGTGCCGGTTCATCACCTCACCGGTAACCTCCACCGGCCAGCCGAGGGTGAGATTCCAAGAGCGGATGACCGCCGCCTCGATTACAGATACTTCCTTGGTCACCGTCCCGGAGACCCCGCGATCGTCGGTAACGACGAGGGTGACCTGGTACGTCCCCTCCTCAGCAAAGCGGTGGATCACATCCTTCCACGGATGTCCTTCCGCCGTGGTGCCATCGCCAAACTCCCAGTGAAGCAAGGTGTTATAGTGATTAGGTACAGTCGTGGATTGAGAGATAAACCGGTAGTCCAACATCCCGTACGTCCCATCGGGACACCAGGTGAAATCGGCCGTCGGTCGCACTACCGGACCAAAACAACCACCGACTAGAAGGCCCAACCCCACAATGACCACTAAACTAGATAACCCTCTCCTCATTGCCCCTCCTTGTCTGTTAGTGTAGGCTTACAGGCACGTGCTAGCAAATATGCTTTCTCACTTTCAAAAAGAAAGGAGTCTCCTATAACGATCTACTTAGTGTATACCTCACTCACTGGGAATACGCGGAAACTTGCCGAAGCGATGGCAGCGACACTGGAGGTAGAGGCGCGGAAGGTCAAGGAGGTCTCCGCCGTGGATAGCGTTGATCTTCTATTCTTGGGAAGCGGGGTCTACGGGGGCCGACCGGCACGCAGCATGCGCGAATTCTTGCGCAAGCTGCCGTCGCTTGAAGAAGTGAAAATCGCCCTGTTTGGCACCTATGGCGCCCAGCCCCGCCAACTCGATACGATGGCGAGGCTAGTGCAGGAGAAGGGAGGAGAGATCCTCGGAAGGTTCAGCTGCAAGGGTCGTGACTGGTTCACCCTGGGATTGATCGGGCGAGGCCACCCAAGCCCGGCCGAACTCGAGGCAGCCGCTTCCTTCGCCCAGCAGATCCGCGACCGCGCAGAGAAATTGAGTGATCGAGAGAGTGAATGAGCGGGAGATTGTGGTGTTAAATCACTCACTCGCTAAATCGCTCAATGATTCAATCTCCTCAAAGCTGTTCCAGCCGAAGTATTCGAGATCGATCCGTCCCCGCTCTTCGAAACGGATTCCCTCTTCTTCTTCAAGGAGAGCGACCTGCGCTTTCCCGACGCTCGACTCTCCTTTCGCGTTCACCACCCGCTGCCAGGGGACGGGCGGTTCTACCGTATGCGTACGCAACGCCGCCAACGCCCAGCCGACCCGCCGCGGCGTGCAGGGCGGACCGACCAGATACGCCACCTGCCCGTAGGTGGCGACCTTTCCGGCTGGAACCCGTCGAATCACGTGATAGATCCTCTCATACAGACTGTCGCTCAAGATTGACCTCTTTGCCCATTTACGCCAACAGGAGTAGAGTAACGTCGGAGGGTGATATGTACAACATCGAACGTATCCATAATGATTTCCCTGCACTACACAAGGCGCTCTTCTTCGCCACGGCCGGAGTGGGCCCCCTCCCGCGGGCAACAATTGTCGCAATGCAGCATTACTTAAAGGAGTTGCGCGTGGACTTCTCCAAGAATGCCTGGAAAGAAGATCCCAGAGATGAGGCCCGCACGCTTGCTGCACAGCTGATCCACGCCTCGCAAGATGAGGTCGTCCTCACCGACAGTACCTCTGCGGGAATCAACCTGCTTGCCGGGGCACTGCCCTGGAAGAGAGGTGAGAACATCGTATTAAACGACCTGGAGTACCCGGCGAACGTCTTTCCCTGGCTCTATCAGGCAGACCGTCACGGGCTTGAGGTAAGGATGATCCATTCACGAGACGGGGGCGTCCCACTAGAGAAGCTTATCAACGCCATCGACAAAAAGACTCGCGTTCTTGCAATAAGTCACGTCGAATTTGGCACGGGATACCGCAACGACATCGCCACGCTCGCGGAGGCCGTACATAAAGTCAACGGTCTGATCTGCGTCGACGCGATCCAGTCCCTTGGTGTGCTACAGGTAGATGTGAGTGATCTCGGAATCGATATGTTGGCGACCGGTGGATACAAATGGCTCTGTGGTCCGCTTGGAACAGGGTTCGCCTTCATAAAAAGCGAGCTGATGGATAGACTCCATCCTCCAACACTTACCTACGCCAATCTGCCAAAGGAAGAGGAAGAGACTGTATGGAATGCCCTCATCTCCGGGGCCGATTACCCAATGAAACACGCACCTTTGGCAGATGGTAGAAAGCGGTTTGAAGCACAAGGCCTATCGCCGGTCCTGTTCAAGGGCTTTGCCATCTCTCTTCGTTACCTGCTGGATCTTGAGATGGATAGCATCGAGTCGCGCATCGCCGAGCTCGTCGATTACCTGATCCTCGCGTTGAACCAAGCAGGGATCGCCATCCTCTCACCGACTGGCTCCAAGGAGCGGTCAGGGATCGTCACTGTGCGCGTCCCGTTCGACCTTACGCAGTCCGAGGAGATCAAGGCGTTGGAAGAGAAATTGTACAAGGCCAGGATCATAGCCCTTCCGCGCAGTGGCGGGCTACGCCTCGCTGTCCACTTTTTCAACATGAAAGAGGAGATCGATCAGGTCGTCAACTTCATCAAAAGGCTCTAGAGACCTGGTATTTTGCTTCGTCCACACTCACGCAGTGCGGGTTCAGCGCGTGATCCAGGAACGGCGGTTGGGAAGAGTCCTTCCGCTTGCCTGACAGGTCGGGCAGTAGTAAGTGCGGGTATTGGCGTAGCGAATCTCCGCGATGGGTGTGCCACAGGCCGGGCATGCTTCTCCCGTATGCTTGTAAACCTTCAAAAAATCACGGACCTCATCGGTGAACAGGCTGTCACCGACACGGGCGCGAATCTCTTCGATCGCGTTTTGCAGGACACGTTGGATGGCCTTATGAAGTCGCTCTATCTCATCTGCGGAGAGGGTACTCACATAGCGTATAGGCGAAATCCTCGCAGCAAACAGGATCTCATCTGCGTAGGCGCTCCCGATCCCAGCAATCATCCGCTGGTCGGTGAGGAGCTTCTTTACCTGCCGCCGACGGCCCGTGACCAGCTGCGTGAGGGTCTCCACAGTGAACTCACAAGAGAGCGGCTCAGGTCCTGCCTCCGCGATTCCCTTAACGGTGATAGGGTCCTCAACGACATGTGCTTTGACCAGTTTTACTGGACCGTTTTCGATCAATCTTAGATCCTCTCCGTCGGAAAATGTAGTTATCAGGCCGGTCGCTTTGGTTGCCTTGGTGTTGCTACGGCAGAGGACCAATCGGCCGGCGAGCATCAGGTGGACCACCAAGTGAAGATCCGAGCGAAGAGAAAGAACAAGGTGCTTCCCACGGCGCGCAATCCCGGTGAACGCTTCGCCGACAAGACTTGTAAGCGGCGGGGCGATCGTCTTTAGAATACCTGGACGTAGGGCGCGAACCGCGACGATCTCGCGGCCGATGATCCGCCGCTCCAGGACCTCCTTCAGGGTCTCAAGATCTGGCAGTTCAGGCATCCTTTCTCCACATGATTTCTATATATACGGGGTGAACTGCGGCTAGCCCCGGATCGGTCGGTCGCCTTGGTGATACCCGTGCTTGTTTTAGCTTCTTACTCGTCTGTCTCTTCCCCTCGCCACGGGTAGACATAGCGAAAGCGTATTTCGTCGTTAGAATCGAATAGAAAGGCCTCGTCTCCTTCATTATCCCAGAGGTTATAACCAAACCACCTCAGTGTCACACGGTCGGTCTCACATCCCTCAAGCGTTTTGCGGCGTTTTTCCGGAATCCCCGGCCCGGTGAGGATCATCAACACGCCGCCCGGTAAAAGAGAACAGCTCGGACCAAAGAAACGATAAAAGTCAAGCATGTTCCGTGAGCTTTCTCCTTGCTCTTTCTTTTCGCGAGCGTAGGCGTCCATGAGGATCCATCCGTCTGCAAGCTCTATCGGCTCTGTCCCGCGGTTAAGGAGATAGGCCGCTTCCTCCTCGCCCCAGAATCGGACTGCAACTATGGCAAGATCACTCTCAGGGAAAAAGTCGGGGAGTCCCCACAGTCCACGATACTCGCGGGCGGCTTTGATCTGAGAAGATATCAGCTCCTCGGCATAGCGGACAGGAAACGCCTCGGGATAGAGATCGCGATCTATCAGTCCGCGAAGATCAAGAAGCGCCAGGCCCTCTTCCACAAGTTGAGCCTGGACAAGCTGTAAGCGTTCCTCGTCCAGGAACACATATGCCAGGACTCGGTCATTCCGATCCCGGCGGTATCCCTCTTCTACTTGTTCCACCTCAAGCCATACGTATCTTTCGGAAACGAGCCTATCATTTTCGGCTTTTGCCTGCGGCCCAAGGTGGGCTTCATCTTCAAGCTCCGGGGAGCTCGCCCCCATGTATCGGAGATCCAAGGGGCTCCCGTCAGGCAGCCGAACCCCAATGGAATCCCCGTCTATAACATCTGTCACCCAGCACGGACCGATCGCGACGTAAGAGGAGGTTTGGACCTCCTGGCAAAGTGCTGGCACAACAAAAACGAGCATAAGCCCAAGCCATAGAAATCTTCGCATCCTTCTCTCCTTCTCAAGCCAAGATCTCAAACCGACTCTCTTCTCAGTGATTATACACGGAACTTCACTACCCGATGAACAAGTCGCATGGGCCATCCTAACCATGATCCCACCTAAAATCTTCATTGCCATAGAAGCTCTTCAAGGGATGAGAGCTCGAGTTCAAGAGGCCTGGAAAGCCGATACTTCTTACGAAGACCTCTCATCTGCCCCACAAAGCGGAAGGGGGCTAAGGTATCGGGGGGGAAGGCACGAGAGTTAATACCCAGAAGCTCAACTTCCCCATGAGAGGAGAGGTGCTCTCTCCAGGATTCCAGGGTCGCGGTATCCGGGCTGCGAGCAAAAGAGGGGAGCAACGTTAAATAGATCCTTTCAAACTTCTTCCCCTCAAGGAATCCTCGTGCAAAGGCCAGGCAATCTTCAGTATTGAAGGGGAGCCACAGACCTGGGATGCCGGTCTGGATATTGGTGCGCGGGTTCTGATGGTTAAAGCAGTCAAAGAGGATCTCCTCCCTTCTCGCGCCCTCACACGCAAGGTAAGCGCGGTAGGCAAGGAGTCCGTATTCCTGAGGGTGATCAAAATCGATCTCTATAACCTTGATCCCGTGGTCCTCGGCGAAATCCTTGACCGCTGTAGCGAACTCCCCTGGGCAGCCCCATTCAGACTCCCCCCTCTCCTCTAAGGGAAGATTAAGCGGCCAACGCTCAAGATACTCCTGCGGGCTTATCCCACCCAAGCCTCCCACCTGAAGGTACGACCGTTCAGCTACCACATACTGTGGCCATTGATAGCGACAGTTGATAAGGATGATCTTCCCCTGAGGAGCGAGGTTTCCCAGGATGAACTCCTGATAGGCCCCGGGCAGCTCCAGAAGCTTGATCCTTAAAAATTAACGTAGCGGACCAGGGATCGATCGTGGAGCGGGTCGTAATGATTGACGACTTCGATCTCCTCATCCGGGTTGCCGCTGAGGATAGTCGCAGCTAACTCCTTACCTGACTCATAGTAGGCTTCAAGCTCATCCGGCTTGATCGGAGGATGCCTGAAGGTGAGACCAAACGAGGTGGTGAGAAACGGGGCGCGGAGCAAGGCAGCCAAATGGGCAATCCCCCCGTTGGGGGAGCCGACCATGATGGCCTGGTATCCGTGATCGGTGTTGGGGTACTGAGAGGCGCACCATTCCGGCAGCGAGCTGACATCGAACCCTTCAAGCTCCTCCGGCTTGTGTCCGACCGAGAGGGACATTCCCCATTCGATTCCCGCGATCCTCAAGTTTTCCGGAAGGAGGCTAAGTAGCCACAGGAAGAGCCTGCTCCCAGGAGGATAGCACTCCAGGATGCTTTTCCCCTGACCGATCAACACATCGGCTATCTCCCGCACGACCCTCGTCCCCGAGTCGAAGCCCTCGACCGTGATCGCTGTTCGTGTACCTGGCTCTCTCTTGGCTACAGCGGGGAAATTTCCAACAAGGGCGAAGAGGAGGAGGAAAGTGAGCGTCACACCCCCATGGGTCCTCGAAAAACACCTTCTAGTGAAATTCCTTGTTCTCATTTGGCGACTTACCTCAATCCTCATCGGGGCCGAATAGCTCATCCAGGATCGGCGAGAGCCGCTGGGGAAAATCGGTGTAAATCCCCCTCACCCCTTCTATGGCGGCAAAGTGCCGCAACTGGTTCGCTTGATTGTATATCCAGATGTAGACACCGTATCCCAATCCCCCAAGCTCGGCAGCAAGGCTCGCGGTAAAACCAACCGGGCTGGGCCCGTAGGCGTCCGCTCCCAAATCCTCCAGGTACTGGGCAGGATCACAGGGGGCAAAGATGACTAAGGGGGCGATCGGAATGTCAGGCCCGAACCTCTTGACCGCCTTAAGAAGGTCATGGTCGAATGAGGAGACCATCACCCGCTCTTCCATCTTTGTCTGCCTTATCAGCGAGACGAGCTTTCCTGCGATCTCCTCTCGGGGGAGGTAATCCATGGGTATAACCTCGATATCGATCCGCCAGTCGTTCTTTTGGGTAAACTCCAGCACCTCTTTCAGGGTGGGGATCTTCTCACCGATGTAGGATTGCTGGTCCTCGATCGAGACATTGCCTTCTTTTATTTGCTTGAAGGGGTCGGTCTCGATGAACCAGGAGCCCGCGTCAAGCTCCATGAGCTCGACTAAAGTAAAGTTCTTCACCAGCCAGGGGAAGCACTCAGGAAAGACCTCCTCGACGTTTGTCGTCCTTTCGAGGCTCTTATCGTGCATCAGGACGAAAACCCCGTCTTTGGTGAGCCGGACATCGATCCCCCAGAGATCCGCACCCACCTGAAGGGCCTTGCGCCCCGCAGCCAGGGTATTCTGCGGGGCCAGGGACGAAGCGCCAGCATGAGCGATGTTGAGCACCGGCCGCGAAAGCTTCGCCCCGCGGAGGAAGATGTTGTCGCTCTCAACCGCGGCAGCTAAGCTCCAGCATGAGAGGATTGAGGTCAGCGCGATCAACGCCACAAACGCGATCCTCCATTTACGGCTCATCGCTCACCTCCTTTTTAAACGGCGGTCAAGGGAGAAACTCCTGTATAGTCGCAAGCAGGATCTCTGCCTCCTTCTTCGCCTCCCTGTTCCAGAAGGGCCAATCTCCTATTGGGGCCGCAAGCACGAAGTTAAGCTCCCGCTCGATCAGCTCCCTATCCCTGACCCCATCTATGTTTCCGAAGAGATCGTAGGCAAAACCCCAGTACTGGGCATATACTACGTGATTCTCTAGGTAACTCTCGTCAAGCTCAATCGCCCGTTCCAGGTGCTTTCTGCCCTGTTCGAGGTCACCCCCGAGGAAATCAGGGGTTGTCACCAGCAATGCTCCAAGCGCGTTGTGGGAGCTCCCACCCCAGTAGCCCTCTTCGACCTCTATGCACCTCTCATACATCGCCTTCACCTTGCCGACGTTCACCATCCCTTCCCAAGGGTTATAGCTGAACAGTGCCCCCCAGTTGTTGGCCGTCCACAGCAGGGCCGCGGGATCAATCACAAAGCCGATAGCCTCCTTTAAATCCTTCTCCTCCCATTCAGCAAAGTCAGGATTTAGTTTAAGGCTTTGAAAGCCATAGGCCTTGCCCTTCTCAAAGAGATCCCTATCCTCCAGGGTATTACCCTCGCTAAAGGTGGTGAGCTCGTAATAGCTTTGCGAGAGTCGATTGAGGACGAAGGCCTGGGATTGGATCGGGAGCAAGTCAAGGTGGGGCAAGACCGCCTCATAACAGGAGATGACCTCCTCCATCCTCTTCTTTAAGAACCTCTCGGTAAACGCTGCGTCAGCTCTAGCGAAGAGCGCCGCCGGAAAGGCATCATCAGCGATGACCGGAAGCCGCAGCGCCGCAGCTGAGATCATCAACGTGAGACCCAGAACTAGAAGGGCCCTTATCACAATCGAGACCGTGTGGCCTTGCAAGGGCACCCTCAGCCAAACCCGTCTGCTATACATGTTAAAAAGTTTTACTCTTAAGCATGATCCCTGGCAAGTAGGCACCAGCCCGGAACCTTTCGAATGCTACGAATGACAGGACAGCAAGTCAGCCGAGCAACCCTTTACTCGCTATTACTGCAAAATCCGGTAGTGGGTCCCGCTTTTACCTTGGCTTGAGTAACACCCTTTATGAGGCACCGATCTGTCAGTCAGTAACAGCTTCAATGAAGAAATTCGCGCCCTTGATCCTTGCGCTAGGGGTGATATAATGAGCGCGTTGTTGGTAGTGTTGCAGCCGTTTGTGCTTGGAATCCAGTTTCTTTCTGAAGTCCACTGAGAACGTTCTGCTTAACTAAAACTCCCAGCATAAAGGAGGTCCATTGAATATGTCAGATCGCGAGACCGGTACCGTAAAATGGTTCAACGATAGTAAGGGCTTCGGCTTTATTGAGCGAGAGCAAGGTGAAGACGTGTTTGTGCACTTCAGTTCCATTCGTAGCGAAGGGTATAAGTCGCTAGAAGACGGCCAAAAAGTGGAATTCACACTTGGCCAAGGACAGAAAGGCCCGCAGGCGCTAGACGTTACTGTTACTGCCGTCCTTTAGAACTGAACGACCTATCAACGTGCGGCGCACAATCCCTGTGCGCCGCATTATTGTTATGAGGCCAGATGCTCCATTGCCTGTCAAGTGGCAACTTCTCTCGTGGCTCGGTAGAACTCTCCGCTATTGTAGATGGCGGGGGAATTACGGGGCCAGAAACTCTATTTCCTCAACCTGCGAGCAGGCCTGGATTTCTTCATGACCCAACCGGTCAGTCGCTCAGGCATCTGTCTCGACAGAAACCGTATGCGCTTCGGGTCATGTATGCGTCCCCTGATTTCCGTAACCCCGTCGCCCGTGTTCTGGGGCTATCTAATCAGGGTTATGGGCTTTCATATTGAGGTGCCAGGAACTGCGATTGCATTTGAAGATCGCATAGGAGACCATTGGGATTAGAAAAGGATTGAATCTCTGAATTCGGTCCGTAAGTATGTTTTCGCGAGAGTATAGGTAGTTGGGAAGTGGTAGCTTTCGCTCAAGCTCAGCAACCGGATTCAGCTGATGGCATCTTGCCCCGGCTGGTCCTGGCCCCTAACCACGGAAGGCGGAAACTTGCCCCGCAAAGATGGAAACGTACCGAAGATGCCAAACGTTCCCTGGCTTACGAAAGACGGATACCTTGATTTAAGTAAGTTGCCGATTGACTCCATGCTCACGCAGGCAGTCGGCGACAACGAAGAACAATTCCGCTCGGCTTGTCGTGTGCTCGCTTCAATGGTGTCTGCGGGAAGAACGGAAGCCGGGGTCTTCCTGTATGGCCTGCTGCGATTCTGCGGCGACAACAGGGTCAAGAAGGAATCGGTGGTCGAAGCTCTCGGAGCCGTGCGGACGCGTCAATCCGCTAACTTGCTGTTTGAGGAGCTCAAGAGAACGGAGAGCTCAAACTCGACGAGAGGCTATCTCAACGCTGTACTAAAGGCGCTCCAAGGATTTCCCTTGGAACTAGTCAGGGATGGATTCGAAAACCTCCTGTGTGATTCCAAGTGGTCATACAGGATGAAGCGAAAGTTCGAAGACGTTCTTGCGGAAATGGAATACAGGAACTGGAGGTGAGCCTCCCGCTGGAAAACCAATTCAGAATGGGCATACCTTAACTCATAAGGGGGTAGTTATGATGGGACACAGCAAGAGGATGTGCTACCCAGAAGGGGCGATTGGGGTGGCTCAAGTGGGTGAGAGAGAGTGGATGTTCGAGTACCCGAGGTTGAACTGGGAAGTGTTGGAAGAGTTCCACGACGCAATCGAACACTGGCGGATGGGGGATGTCGCGTTTGCTGAGGAGGTGTATCGTCAGATGATCGATGACTATCCCGAGTTCATCGATGTTCATCACCATCTTGCTCTATTGCTCAACCAGACGGGGAGAGGAGAGCAAGCATTCCGGATATGGCAGGACATTGTGGCTATGGGTTTGGATTGTCTGCCGAAGGAATTTGAGATGGGGCGGGATCTTCTCTTTTGGTCAATCCTTGAGAATCGTCCTTTTCTACGGGCATATCATAGTTTTGGGCTTGAGTACTTGGGGCGAGGAGAGATTGAGAAGGCCCTTGAGATATTCAGCAACATCTTGGCCATGAACCCAGGCGATAACCAAGGAGTACGGGCGCTTGTCATAGACTGCGATTTCCGGCTGAATCGCCCCCGTGATGTGTTGGCTGTCTGTGAACAGTATCCCGACGATGGGATGGAACAAGTGGTGTACGGACGCGCACTGGCATTATATCAGCTAGGGCAGAGGGTTGAAGCAGAGGAAGCGCTGAGCGAAGCGATGGAGTTCCTGCCGTTAGTCGCTCAAGAGTTGGTCAAGGGCCGACACCGCAAGCCCAAGGATCTACATCCGGGCTATGTCACACATGGCGGTGCAGACCAAGCCTATTACTACTGGATTGAGCAAGGACCGCATTGGAAGAATACGCCGGGAGCACTTGAGTTCGTGAAGGAGTGTCTCAACAGGCAGTAGTTGACTGCGTAACCTGTGCATGCACCCGACCCGTGCCCTTGGCGTGGGATCGGCAGGTCTTTCGTTTTTGACGGGAGTGATAGTAGAGTAAGGCACGTTGCAAGATCCGCTGCGCCGCTCAGCGTCTTGTTGGGTTACTCCAAACCAGCAAATCCGCCTTTACGCGAGAAGAGGACTCCATGACCGATACTTTCCCAGCGACAAACGATCCAGTCCGGAACAGGATAGGGCAATCGCTGCAAGCGACCTTTCAGCTGATCCCTACGCTCTTTAGGCCCTTTGATTAGGTTCGCTTAGTCGTTGAGATGTTTGAAACGTTATGAAACAATCGCCACAATCTTACAAAGAAACCTTGAGAGGGCAAAGAAGGGAAATGTCCGTACCTAAAGGAGTCAAACGGCTCGTCGAGCGATTTGAACGCAATCGCGATGCCTATCGCTCCCACGAGTACAACGAGGCCCAGGTTCGCCTGGAGTTGATCAACCCGTTCTTCAAGGCCCTCGGTTGGGACGTCTACAACGAGGCAGGTTACGCCGAGGCGTACAAAGAGGTTATCCACGAGGACGCGATCAAGGTCGGTGGGGCAACCAAGGCTCCTGATTACTGCTTCCGCATCGGTGGTACGCGCAAGTTCTTTGTGGAAGCGAAACGTCCATCTGTCGGCAT
>JAUWGE010000061.1 GCA_030606565.1 Candidatus Bipolaricaulota bacterium
AACAGGTGGTATCAGAATCATCTGGAAGAGCTGGTGGAGAAACGGACCACGGCGTTGCGAGAGTCCGAGAGAAGGTACCGCGCTACTTTCGAGTCGACAGGAACAGCGATGGTGGTCATTGAGGAAGATACGACTCTTTCCATGGTCAACGCGCAGTTTGAAAAACTCTGTGGATATTCTAGAGAGGAAATAGAAGGCAAGAAGAGCTGGACTGAATTTGTCGTGAAAGAAGATCTCGAGAGGATGAAGGAGCACCACCGTCTGCGGAGAACGGATGGAGGTGTTGCACCGGCGAACTACGAATTTCGCTTCATCGACAGAGATGGGGCGGTAAGAGACATCCTTCTGAATATCGCCATGATTCCCGAAACGAAACAGAGCGTGGCATCTTTGCTAGATATCACCCTGCGAAAGCTCAGCGAAAAAAGAGTGAAGCGCCTGTTGGCCCAGCAGATGACGATCAACCAATTGGCGCTCAAACTGGGTGAGACGACGGACCTTGTCGAGCTCTATCGGCTCATTCACGAGCGAGTGCGCGGATTGATGGATGTAGATGCCTTCGTCGTCTCGTTTTACGAGGAGGAGACCAACCTAATTCGCGCGGGATACGTGCTTCACGAAGGGCAAGAATTCGATGCAGAAAGCTTTCCGCCCATTCCCTTGGAAGAGAAAGGACACGGCACGCAAAGTCAGGTAATTCGCACTGGCAAGCCCCTCTATTTTCCCGACTACGACATGGCAAGGGTAAGGACTGAACCCATGACTGCATACAATATAACGGTTGGCGCCGGGGTTACGCAGATTGCGCAAGCAACGCGGGGGGAGGGGAGAGGCAGTCCCAGCAAATCCGTGCTCTACGTCCCGATGAAGATTGAAGACGACGTAATCGGCGTGATGCAGGTACAGAGTCCTCGGCTCGATGCTTACGTCCAAGAAGACATTGACCTTCTCGCCGGGTTAGCCAACGTGGCTGCCGTGGGGATAGAAAATGCCCGATTGCACGAAGGACTGAGGAAAACCTTGGAGGATACTATCCGTGTTGTTGGCTTGACGACTGAAATGCGCGATCCTTACACCGCAAAACACCAGCAACAGGTGACCGACCTTGCTTGCGCCATCGCACGCGAAATGAGCATTCCTGAAGGGCGAATCGAGGGGATTCATGCAGCTGGGCTGATGCACGACATCGGTAAGATATCGATACCGGCTGAGATCCTCACCAAACCAGCGAAGTTGACCGATCTGGAGTTTGGGCTGATCAAGACTCACCCGCAAGTGGCCTACGACATCTTGAAAGGGATCGAGTTTCCCTGGCCGGTTGCCGACATCGTACTGCAGCACCACGAATGGCTGGACGGATCTGGATATCCCAATGGCCTTAAGGGTAACGAGATCATGCTTGAGGCCCGTATCCTCGCCGTGGCCGACGTGGTGGAGGCGATGTCCTCTCATCGACCGTACCGCCCCGCTCGCGGGCTCGACAAAGCGCTCGAAGAGATCAAGGAGAATGCAGGCAAGCTCTACGACCCCAAGATTGTCGACGCGTGTCTGAAGCTCTTTGCTAACGGAATATTCAAGTTCGCCGATTAGTAGACGTAGTATCGCAGCCTGTATGAGGTGGCTTTTGCCCATTGGATCACATACCTGTTAGAATGCCTTAGGAGGAATCAACGTGGCTGAGCGCGCACGGGACTGGATGGCACAAGCGGAAAGGGACCTTGCTCATGCCGAGAATGATCTCGCGAGCGGTTTCTACGAGTGGAGCTGTTTTTCCGCGCAGCAGGCAGTGGAAAAGGCGATAAAGGCCTTGTATCAAACCCGCAATCAACTTGCATGGGGACACTCTGTTCGTGAACTCTTGGAAGGTCTCCGCGATGAGCTTTCGGTCTCTGATCCCCTCATTGAGGCAGGAAAATCCCTTGATAAATACTACATCCTAAGTCGCTATCCAAATGGATTCCCAAGCGGCGCGCCTGTCGATTACTTCACCAAACGCGATGCCCAAGGAGCGGTCGATGATGCACGTAAAATCATTAGGTTCTGCAAAGATCATCTCGCTTGACGTAGAAAGTATGCGGGAGAAACTGAAAAAGGTCGCTCGCAACCTAAATAAGCAAGACAAGAATGTGCTTTCTGTATGGCTCTTCGGGTCGCTTGCCCGTGGGGATGCCCTGCCAGGAAGCGACGCGGATATCTTGATTGTGTTGAGAGACAGCGCCCTATCGCTTCCCGAGCGGATGACACAATTTATGGATTACTTCGCGGGTCTTGGACTCGGGATTGACATCTTTCCGTTGACCGAAAAGGAGCTTGAAGAGAAGAAGAACGACCTTTTCTGGAAGAAGGTCCTCGCCGAGCGGTTGCGTCTTGCGTGATCAAAGCTGATGACTAACGACTGAAAGCCACTTATTGACCGCATTTTCGTTTCCTTGACAACGCGCCGTTTCCGAGTACACTTCGGAAATTCATTCCACTTGCTTTAACGGGTGAGTGGCATGGCGGAGGCGAGTACAATGCGTGTATCACTACGAAAATGGTGGCAAGAGGCCGAACCTTGGTACTCTGCAACCGGCTTGGCAAACATAACTATGGGGACTTCCTCGATCCTCATCCCGCTGATGATCGCTCAGGTCCTCAACCACTCTGTGGCCGACCTTGGGGTCCTCTCCAGCCTTGTGAGCCTCGTGGGTGTTATCGGGAGCCTGATCTGGGGGCGGCTCTCGGACGCTGCTCACCGCCGCAAGCCATTCATTGTGATGAGCTTCGCCGGGGTAAGCCTCGGTTTTGCCGGGATTGCGCTCGCCCAATCCTTTACAACGGTTCTCCTCCTTAACATGATGCTCAACTTCTTCTGGGTTGCGAACGCGGCGGTAACTATCTTGATCGTGATTGAGAACAAGGAAGAATCGCGCTGGGAGGGAAAGATCGGGCACTTGAACCAGATCGGTGCGTTGGGGTGGGTCGCCGGGCTTGTCTTTGGGAGCCTCTTCCTGGCCGCGACAAGCCGATTCATCGGCGAATCGGCGACGATCCGTATCCTATTTGCGATCCTCGCCTTGGGGGCAGCTGGGGCCAGTCTCCTTGCCGTGCGATTCGTTCCCCGAACGACTCCAAAATTCACCCAGCGCCGGTTTCGGGGGAGGATAGTCGCGTTGGGTAACTTCCTTGTGGAGAGAGGTCGGTTCGGCCCGTATCACCTTTACCATCGGTTCAACCCCACTCGGCTACCTGCGCTTCTATG
>JAUWGE010000008.1 GCA_030606565.1 Candidatus Bipolaricaulota bacterium
GATACGCTTATTGATGCGAGCCAGTATCACCTGACTACGGATGCCACTTGAAACCGGCGCCAAGTAGCAGCCCGAGTGCGGCAATCATCATCAGGTAATAGATTCCTTTGTTGTCTAACACTATCTTGAAGAACTTGTTCATTTTGCCATCTGTTCTTGAACTATTTCTTTCCCATTTCATCGCTTCTCCTCCTTTGATACGCTTATTGATGCGAGCCAGTATCACCTGACTACGGATGCCACTTGAAACCGGCACCAAGTAGCAGCCCGAGCACAGCGATCATTAACAGATAGTAGATCCCCTTGTTTCCAACTAGCTTTCCAAAGAACCTGTTCGCCTTCTCACCAGCGCGTGAACTGTATCCTCCCCACTTCATTGCTTACCTCCTTTTTGTATTCGTCTTACAACTTACGTCAGCAAACTGCCTATTTTATAACAATAACTTCCCTTCTTGACTACGAACTACTTTATCCCTCATTTAGATTCTACCTACTAAGTCGCGGGAATAGACGCACAATTCGTGCGATATGTGCCTCCTGCAAACAAGGCCAGGCGAATTGACTTGATGGGCGGGACCTCTGTGGGCAGAAAATCGCTTAAAACCACCTCCGTTTGTTATCCTCTGTTAATTTAAAAAGAACAAAACGGCAACTCAATCCGTTTCTGGCCCTATACGACAAGCATACATCATCCCGTACAAGAGCCTCTTGAGCTGCCGTTTTTGGAGGCGTTAAGCCTCCTTTTAGCCCGCCGTCTATCTAAACGGCAGTTAGAAACGCGGGCCTAGGCCATCTTAAGCTCTCTTTACCTTAAGCTCAGACCCAACCTTGACGGCCCTTAGCTTCTTGGCGACGACGTCTTTCAGATTCTTTCCTGGCTTAAAGGCCGGTACAACTTTCTTGGGGACGGTAATTCGTTTCTGGGTCTGAGGATTGATCCGTCTGGACTCCTTCCGCGCCCTGGCCTCGAACTTGCCAAACCCAGTCAGGAGGACCTCTTTGTTAGATGCCAGCGCATCCGTAATCAGCCCGATCATCGCATCCAGAGCCTTGCGAGCCTCCTTCTTGCTAAAACCGGTCTTCGCTGCCAGCTTATCTACGAACTCTCCTTTGTTCACCCTGTCACCCCCTTTCTTATTAGTAGAAAATTTCTGTCATTATAGTCCTTGGGAGACGTTCTGTCAAGAGGGAAGGGCATTCCCGGGTTACCACGTCCTAAGTACTCACATTGCAAAGGAACAATTATTAGCATTACAACAGGTTTCTATGCAATTTGACTTCCAAAGCCGCGCGGGGTAAAGTTATTCTCCGAACATCGCTAGTGAGGTGTAACCGTGAGAGCATACGAGATTGTCTACGTGATTAGGCCGGACCTCTCCGATGAGGAACGGGCGAGCAAGGTGGAGCGAATTCACAGCCTTATCACGGAGAACGGAGGAGAGATCAAAGAGACAGACGACTGGGGAAAGCGTGAGCTGGCCTATGAGATCAGGCACTACTCGGAGGGACACTATGGCCTAACCACGTTTAAGCTCCCCCCACAGGCGGTAGAGCCGATAGAGGAGCGCCTGAATATCGATGAAGAGCTCCTTCGCTACCAGATCGTCTCCCGCTCGGAATAGGAGAGTCAGATGGCAGCAAGCCTGAACAAAGTGATCCTGATCGGCAACCTAACAGCGGATCCCGAACTCAAATATACGTCGAGTGGGACAGCGCGCACGCGGTTCTCCATCGCCATCAACCGCCAGTATAAGGACAGCACAGGACAGCTTCAGGATGAGGTGACCTTCATCCCGATCGTTGCATGGGGAACACAGGCGGAGAACTGCGCCCAGTACCTGACCAAGGGGCGATCGGTGGCAGTGGACGGGCGCCTGAGGATCGACACCTTCGAAACCGCCGAGGGAGAACGGAGGAAGGTCATCGAGGTCGTGGCTTCAAACATTCAGTTCCTCGGTGGCCCCCCACGATCCGCGAGCGAACCGGGGACGGTCCCTCCATCAAGCGATCAACCGGCCCAAGGTGCAAAAGATGATGAGGAGGTCCCTTTCTAAGCCATGTTCTACAAACAAAGATGGGTATGCCGGGTCTGTGAACGGAATATCAAGCTCGATTACAAGAAGCCGGAAGAATTGAAGGAGTACATGAACCGCCTGGGGAAGATCCTCCCCAAGCGAGCCACACGCTTGTGCACGAAGCACCAGCGCCAGGTAGCGCGGGAGATCAACCGTGCTCGCAAGCTCGCACTCCTACCTTACGTCGGTGAGTCAAAGATCATCCCGGACTCGCGGCCTCGCCGGAGGAGATAGCCTCGTTAGATGTCGATCGGATCGCTGAATGGTCGGTCGGACAAGCACGTTTTGGCTTAGTATCCCAATCCTCACATTTGGCAAGGCTCCTTATGTGCTATCAATACCAGGATGTATGCGATTCCCTTCATGGGAAAGTAAGGCGGGGAGAATTCGGCGATTGTCTAACGATCGAACGCCTGGTGGTGGTCGACCTTTCTCTCCCTTCTAAGGTGAGCTCGCAACATGCCCTCCTCTCTGAGCTGCGGCTCATCTTCGGAATCGGGTTCTCGCACGACCAGCGGCTACGCGAAGAAGGGTATAACTCGATCCCTTCCCTCCTCGCGCATCCCCGCTGGAAAGAGGCGGCCTCAACCCTTCTCGATCGCTGGGAGCGTCCGCTTAATCCCGCACAGGTACACGCAACCCTCTCGCATTGGCTTCCCACCTCCCACCCACTATTCCTGCACCTCCTCAGCCTGATCCCCCGCGCGCGGCTCCTGTTCTTCGACCTCGAGACGCTGGGGCTGGGTGGGGCTCCGATCATCCTCGCCGCCATGGCCCGGCCATCTAAAGAGGGAATCCGAATCACTCAATACCTCGCCCGCTCCCTCGATGAGGAGATCACCCTTTTGGAACAGATCAACCAAGAGATGGTTAAGGCGTCGCTCCTTTTAAGTTACAACGGAAAAGCGTTTGACTGGGCAGTACTGCAGGAGCGCTTTGCCTACTATGGTTTACGACCGGACCATCTGCCGCTTCACATCGACTTACTTCACCACGCCCGCCGTGCCTTCCGAAACCACCTCCCCGACCTGCGGCTGGGAACGGTGGAGGAGCGACTCCTCGGGATCCGCCGTGAGGAAGACCTGCCGAGCGAGGCGGTCCCCGAGTATTACTCAGCCTACCTGGAGAGTGGAAATCCAGGTCCACTCGTCCCAATCGTCAACCACAATCGTCAAGACGTAGAGACCCTCGCCTTACTCCTTGATCATCTGTTGAGGCTCCCCGATCATGCCGGATGATCTGCTCTTAAAACTGACAGAGGCACCCTGGTACCACGGGCAGATCACTCGCCTCGAGGAGATTCCCCCTTCCGAAGCTGCGCTTACCGAGGTCTCGCTCCACCCGGCGCTGCAGACCTACCTCGACCAGAAAGAGATCACGCTCTACCGTCACCAGCGCGAGGTCATCGAGGCGGTGCGAGCGGGGAACGACGTGATCATCACCACCCCCGCTGCCTCGGGGAAGACCCTTGCTTTCAACCTCCCGATCTTCGAGGGATTGATCGCTGACCCCAAAGCGAACGCCCTCTACCTCTACCCGCTCAAGGCGCTGGCGAACGACCAGTTACAGAAACTCCTTGAGCTTGAACACTCAACCGGTATACACCTTGCCCCCAGCACCTACGACGGCGACACCCCAGGGAGCCGACGGGGAAGGATTAAACAGACCGCCCGCATTATCCTTACCAATCCGCACGCCCTGCACTACTACCTTCCCTGGCACTACCAGTGGGAACGCTTCTTCACGAACCTGCGTTACATCGTCATCGACGAGGCCCACCGCTACCGTGGGGTGTTCGGAACAAACGTGGCGTTGCTGCTGTGGCGCCTATCTCGCATCCTTTCTCACTATGAAGTCTCACCGCAGGTGATCCTCTCCTCGGCCTCGATTGCCAATCCAGTGCTGTTTGCCCGCGACCTCACCGGAAGAGAGGTCATCTCAGTCTCCGAAGACTCCTCGGCCCATGGCACAAGACAAGTTCTCTTCTGGGATGCGCTCACCGATCCGCACCGTTCCATCTCCACCCAGGCCGCTCAACTGGTCGCCTTTCTCACCGCATTCGGTATTCAAACTCTTTGCTTCACGGGTTCGCGAGCGATGGCGGAGGTCGTAGCCCGTACAGCCCGTGAGTTAGGAGCGAAAAGGGTCCTTTCATACCGCGCCGGCTACCTCCCGCAAGAACGGCGTCGGATCGAGGCGGGACTGCGAGATGGCCAAATTGACGGAGTGGTCTCCACGAACGCGCTCGAAGTGGGAATCGACATCGGGAGCCTCGACGCCGTTATCCTAGTCGGCTTTCCTGGAAGCCTACTCTCGGCCTGGCAGCAGGCCGGCCGTGCTGGCCGGGGAAGCGCGCCGTCACTCGTCGTATTCATGCCATACGAGGACCCACTCGACCAATACCTGTTGCGTCACCCAGACTACTTCCTTGGCAAAGAGAGGGAACGAATCGTCTTAAGGACCGAAAACCCTCGCCTCAAGGTCGGACATCTGGCCTGCGCCGCCGCCGAACTACCCCTTAAAGCAGAGGAAGTGAGCGAAGGGGAAGAGAAACTCCTGGACGAGCTGGTTCAGAACAGGCTCCTGGCAAAGACCTCCCACGGTTACATCTACCGCGGGGCGAAGCGGGCACATGCGGTCGTGAGCCTGGACGACATTGCCTGTCAGGTGATCAAGCTGATGTGCGAAGGGCACCTGTTGGAGACGATGGATCGTCTACGGGCTTGTCGCGACGCCTACCCCGGGGCGGTCCTCCTCCACCGGGGAGAAAGCTACGTGGTGGAGCGCCTCGACCTCGAGGAAGGAATTGCTCAGGCTCGCCAGGAGGATGTGTCGACTATTACACGAAAAGCCTACGCACTTCCTCGGTTGAGATCCTCACCACACGGGAAGCATTCGAAGGGACATCAGTCACAGGGGGAAGAGGACGAGTGCGCGTGACCGAGTCATTCATCGGATACAAGACGATCCACTTTGATCGGACGATTTCGGTGGAGCCGCTTGAGCTACCACCACACACCTATGAGAGTGACGCCCTGTGGCTGGGTTTCCCAAAAGGGGTACCCGGCCTCCCCCCCGCGGATCTCCTTGGTGGCTTGCACGGCGCAGAGCACGCGCTGATCGCGATTGCACCGCTTCTCGTCCTGTGTGATCGGGAAGACATCGCTGGGGTTTCCAGCCCGCTTCACGAACAGACCACCTTGCCAACGATTATTCTCTTCGATGAAATCGAAGGCGGTGCCGGGCTCGCCGAGGTGCTGTACACCTCATTTGAGCGCCTTGCAAAAGAGGCACTGAGCCTTGTCTCCGACTGCCCATGCACCGACGGTTGCCCCTCCTGCATCTACTCCCCCCGCTGCGGGAGTCACAACCAACCGTTGAGCAAGGATGGGACAATCAAAGTCCTTCGCCTCCTTACCGAAGGAACAAACACTGGGTTAAAGATCAAATGAAAAAGGTCGCCGCCGTGATCATGCACGCACCTCTGGGGAAGAGCATGGGGGAGCGTCTCGTTGAGCAGGGACGGGAGGCCGCCAGCTGCGACCTTGTAACGATGCTTCATCGCGCGGGGATGGAACCGATCTTTTTTGTCACTGGCGATAAAGAACTTGCGAAGCGGCTTTCTGAGACGAAAGTGCACTTCCTCTCTTTGGCCAACGAGGAACCTTTTCACTTCGGAAAGTCGCTACAGGAAATTATTGACAAAGAGAGACTCGACGGGCTACTTTACTTTGGAAGCGGGAGTGGCGGACTTCTCACCGTTGACAGAGTGGCCGATATCATCAGGTTCACTCAGCGCGCGAAACGCGGGGCACTGTTCAACAACTTTTATTCTTGCGACTTTGCTGCCATCGCAGGTGCGAAGGACCTATTGGGGGCGGCCCTGCCGCAGATCGACAACTCCCTTGGATTTGTTCTCTCTGACCTAGGCTTCCCCTGTTTCGCCCTCCCCCGTGAGGCAGCCACGCAATTTGACATCGACACACCGACCGATCTTCTCCTTCTCGCTGCGGCAGAGAAGGGCGGAGAGGCGATGCGTGCCTTCCTCGAGGAACAGCGGTTGGCACACCCGGCAATCCTGCCTTTGATCAAGCGGCTTGTTGACAGAAGCGCACACCTCTACCTGATCGGTCGGGTAAACCCAGCGACCTGGGCCCACTTCGAGAGGGAGGTCGCCTGCCGGACGAGCGGCCTCATCGAGGGACGAGGGATGCGCGCCTATCCCAACCACGAGAAAATCCTTCTTCAAGAGACATTGCAGGAGATGGGAATCCATCGTTTCTTTAAGCTGCTCTCCCGGCTCTCCGATGCCGCGATCATCGATACCCGACCCTTGTTATCGAAAGGAAAAACCCTCCCTCCGGCGGCGGACCGATTCGCAAGCGACCTTTTTCGCCCTGAGTTGATCGACGATTCCCTGTGGCGCGAGTTCACGCGAGAGGCAAAGGCAGCAAGCATCCCCATCCTTCTCGGCGGACATTCGCTGGTGAGCGGCGGGCTCTACCTTCTCGCTGAGGCTTGCTGGAAAGATCATGATCTTCGTCGTAGACTTCATCCCGAGACCATCGACTGGAAAAAGGAGCCCTCATGAGCGACTCATCTCATCTTCCGAGCATCTCTGAGATCGACCCACAGATCTCAAAACTGATCGCCGCCGAGGAGCGACGCCAGCGGGAGAAAATCATCCTCATCCCTTCTGAGAGCTTTACCCCGCCGGCGGTGCGCGAGGCCTTAGGCTCTGTCTTCACCAGCATCTACGCGGAAGGCTACCCTCGACCCGCTATGCGCAAATGCCCACCCTCACAGCTTTCCAAACTCGATCAACAGCTTGCCTCCTATCGCCGTTATGCCGACTGGCGCTTCTACAAAGGCACGGAATTCGCTGACCTTGTGGAGTCGCTCGCCGGCCGTCGGGCTGCTGAGTGTTTCGCCACCACTGACTACCCGGCGGAGCGGATCTATGCCAACGTTCAGCCCCTCTCCGGTGCCGCAGCGAACCTCGCCCTCTACGAAGCGTTCGTCGAACCTGGGGACACAGTAATGGGGATGGATCTCACCGAGGGCGGGCACCTCACCCACGGCTCACAGTTCAACATCACCGGCAAACGCTACCACATCGTCTCCTACGCCGTCGATCGGCGGACGGGAAAGCTCGACTATGACCAGATGATGCGTCTGGCGGTCAAGCACCGACCAAGGATGCTGATTGGTGGGTTCACCTCCTATCCCTGGCAACCGGACTGGGTCAAGTTTCGCCAGATAGCCGATGAGGTGGGGGCAATCTTCCTGGCCGATATTGCCCATACCGCGGGGATGGTGATTGGTGGTGTCTACCCAAATCCGATCGGTACCGCGCATGCGGTCATGTTCACCACTCATAAAACCATGTGCGGTCCGCGCGGAGCGGTCATCCTCTCCACCGACCCTGAGATCGCTGAGAAGATCGATAACGCCATCTTCCCCGGAGAACAGGGCGGCCCCCATGTAAACAAGTTCGCCGCCATTGCTGTCACCTTGAAGATCGCGCAGTTGCAGGAATTTAAGGACCTACAACACCGGATCGTGGAGAACGCCGTCCACCTCGCGGAATCCCTGAATAAGGAAGGACTTACGCTCGCCTACGGCGGGACGAACACCCACCTGTTGCTCGTCGATCTAAAGACGCTAAAGAGCAAGACTGGATTTACCATGATGGGGGAGATCGCTTCGCGCATCCTGGATCTAGTGGGGATCGTCTGCAACAAGAACACCATCCCGGGGGACCACAGCGCGGCCGACGCCCACGGAATCCGTCTCGGCACTCCGTGGGTCACACAGCGTGGGATGGGTAAGGAAGAGATGGAGATCATTGCGGGGATCATCGCCAAGGTGCTCCGGTCGATCCGTCCCTTCTCCTACCTTGGGCTGTCCGGTGATCTGTCGCGTGGGAAGCTCCCCCTCTCCATGCTCGAGGAAGCGCGAGCAGATGTAGGTGAGCTCCTCGTCCGCGTCGATCCTGCGGTTAAGGCCTCTTCTAACGCCGTGCCAGCTCAACCAGGAAGCAATCCCTGGACGATCCTCCGCGTGCAGGGGGGACGCGCCACGGCGCTCTTAAACGAGGTAACACCATCCGACATCCTCACCCTAAAAGAGGGGAAACATAAGCGCTGTCTCCTGTTTGACGAGGAGGGAAAGCTGATCTCCGAGGTAATCATAGGGCGAATCAAAAAAGAAGGCTATCTCCTCCTTATCCCACAAGAGAAGGGCAGCAGGGTAAAGAGCTGGCTCTCCGGCCTGGCAGACGGATACATCCTGTTCGATTTAAAGGACATCTTCCGCAAGGTGCAGGGCCCGGCGCTAGTGGAGGAGACCTCTTCTGACAAGATCCCCGTAAAAGCGCGCGAGTGGCTCTTAATTGATCTTCCCAAAGCGCGGGGAGAAACGAGCATCGAGGAGATCTATCGCGAGGTACCAGATCAGTTTGCAACGCACAAACCCTACTTCATCGGCCAGAATTTACTTGACCTCTCAGGGGCCGATCCGACGCGAATCGAGTTCTCGTGGAAAGAGAAGGAGGCTCCCCTCAAGCGAACACCCCTCTACGATGAACACCTCAAACTGGGTGCCAAACTGGTCTCTTTCGCCGGTTGGGAGATGCCGGTCTGGTACAGATCCGCCCTGGAGGAGCATCGTGCCGTGCGCGAGAAGGCCGGCCTTTTTGATTTAGGGCACATGGGGGTCTTCGAAGTCTCTGGCGAGTACGCAACCGAGTTTATAAACATCGTCGCCTCAAACTACGCCGCTTGGCTTGAAGATGGAGAATCCCAGTATGCCTATCTACTCAACGCGGATGGTAACGTGATCGATGACATCTTCATCTACCGTCGTGCGTGGGACCGCTACCTCGTGGTGGTCAACGCGGCAAATGAGGATAAGGACTGGGCCTGGCTGACCGGGTTAAACGAGGGCCGCTATCTGATCGATCAAGAGATCCCGTCCCGTCGTCCCGGGCCCAAGGTGACCCTGCGCAACCTAAAGGCGGAGCAAGGCGTGATCGACCTTGCGCTACAGGGACCGTTAAGCCAAATGATCCTCGCATCAGTGGTAGGAAAAAGGGAGATGCTGCTCATCTCATCACTTGCGCGGACAAAGTTCTGCGAGGTCAAAGTTAAAGATCATCAGATGCTCATCTCCCGCACCGGCTACACCGGCGAGGAGATCGGCTATGAGATCTACTTGGATGGCGCTGCTGCGAGTTGGCTCTGGAGCAAACTCCTCGAGGTGGGAAAGCCGTTGGGCCTTCTTCCCTGTGGCCTTGCCACGCGCGACTCCACCCGTACGGAAGCAGGGTTGCCGCTTCACGGGCACGAGCTCGCCGGTCCCTATCGCATCGATCCGTTCGAAGCCGGGTTTGCCCCTTACGTCAAGCTGCACAAGCCGTTCTTCATCGGCCGAAGCTACTGTGTAACAGCCTTGTGCGACCAGAAGCGGGAGGTGGTGCGCTTCGGGGTGGAGGAAGCGGACACCCGCCCCATCCACGCTGGTGCCGCAGTGGTCGACCGAAACGGCCTTTACCTTGGCCGAGTGACAAGCTGCATCAGCCTCGGTGAGTCCCAGGTCGGCCTCGCTCTGCTCGACAAGCGCGGTGTAATGCCAGGAACGCCGATCACCATCCTCAACCCCCCGCGACAAGATGAAGCCGGGAAACCCTCGGCCGACCTTTCAAAGGGCGACCGCGTTGCCGTGCCGATCCCAGGGACAATCATCCTCCGCTTCCCTGAGAAAGCGGCCATGCCAGAAGCTGGTGGAGAGTGACTTGAGGGACCCCTTATTGGACTACTTTTTAACTGGGTAGTTCGAGAATCGTCCCCCTTTAGTACGCCCGAGAGGACTCGAACCTCCGACCTTCGCATCCGGAGTGCGACGCTCTGATCCACTGAGCTACGGGCGCGACTGTGGCGGAGGGGGCGGGATTTGAACCCGCGGACGAGCTATGAACCCGTCGACGGTTTAGCAAACCGTTGTCTTGGACCGCTTGACTACCCCTCCGGTCTTTCTCATTCTACCTTTTAAGCCATTCTGGATCAACTTAATGACTCGTCTCTGTGGCGGAGGGGGCGGGATTCGAACCCGCGGAGCTTTAGGGCTCGCCGGTTTTCAAGACCGGTGGTTTCGTCCGCTCGCCCACCCCTCCGGAAGGATATTATACCAACATCAGCTGTTAGCTTTCAGCCTTCAGCTATCAGCTTTCAGGAGGATTGCTTTAGCTGAGAGCTTTCTACGATCACTCCCCCACCGAGGAGGCAATCGCCATCGTATAAGGCAGCGATCTGGCCCGGTGTGACCGCCCGCTGCGGCTCCTTGAAGCTAATGGAGAACCGTCCCTCAGGTAACGGATGAAAGATACATGAGACGGCGGTGGAGCGGTAGCGAATCTTAGCGGAAATCTGTGCCCCGTCAGGCGGCGGTTCAGAAGAGATATAGTTCGCTTCGCCAGCGTCAAGGCCCTTCGAATAGAGATTCTCCTCCTTGCCGACAACAAGGGCGTTTCTCTCCCGATCGATCGCCACCACATAGAGCGGCTGTGCGGCCGTGATCTTAAGCCCCCGCCGCTGGCCGATCGTGTAGCGAGGAAGTCCCTCGTGTTCCCCAAGCTGATGCCCTTCTGTATCAACGATTGGCCCTGGTTTGAAGTCCTCCGGGTCAAACAAAAAATCAGTCTGCCCAGCTTGCGCGAAGCAGAGATCCTGGCTCTCAGGGAGCGATGCCGCGCGCAAGCCATGAGAACGTGCGATAGCGAAGACCTCCTCTTTGGCCAACTCACCGACTGGAAAGATCAGACGCCTCAGGTCTTCCTCCCTTAACCCGTACAGGAAGTAGGTTTGGTCCTTCTGCGGATCTGTTCCGCGATAAAGGTGAGGGTGCCCTGTCTCGTCGTCCACGATCCGCACGTGGTGCCCGGTTGCCACTCGATCGAAGCCTTCTGCCTGTGCCACCTCAAAGGCCAGGCCAAAGCGGAGAGTGCGATTGCAGCGGCCGCAGGGGTTCGGGGTCTCCCCACGACGGTAGCGCTCAATGAAATCACGGAGCACGCGTTCGTAGAACTGGTCGCTTGCCTCGATTGTGCGATGAGGAATCCCCAGTTCACGGGCGGCAAGGGAAGAGTTATCAAGGGAACAACACTTCGTTTCCCCCGCGTAGTCAGGTGCACCGGGAAACGACCAGAACCAGAAGGTGATTCCCTCAACGTAGTGACCCTCCTCCTTGAGCAGGAGCGCGGCGACTGTGCTATCCACCCCACCGCTCATGCAGACAAGGACCCGCTCAGCCATCCTTAACCCGCGCCGCTTACGGGCACAAGGCACAGGAACTCAAACAGCACTGAGCCCGCATTGAGAAACTGATGCTCCTCCATCGGCGGAACGAAGACGAAGTCTCCCATGCTCACTGCGATACTGTTGCCAGATGACTTGACCGTTCCTTCCCCGGCGAGAATGAATACCTCGTGTTCCCAGGGATGAGAGTGATAGGGGCTGCATCCGCCTTCTTCCAGGGTAAACAGGCGCATGGCGAAGTTCCCCGCTCCCTGCTTTGGCCCGATCAGCACTCGCTTGGTAGCGTGAAGAGTCGTCTTCCCGTTATGTAGGTCGAGGGGTTCCACCGCATGGCTCTTCCCGGTTACGATCATCGCACCTCCTTTCCTTAAAGCGAACTTACGAGCAAAGGAACGAGCATCTCCTGCGAGGTCAGCCCGCCATGCATTCCTTTTAGGCGCACTGCGTCCTTGTAGGGATGGTGAAGCGCCGCCTCTCCAGTGGAGACGACGATAAGGTCCCCTATCCGGTCGTACACCTCAGGCTTCACTTCCCCCTGACCGAACAGCCCCGCTTGAAGGGCCACGCGCGCATCGAGGCAGACCAGATCTTCACCAAAGTGCTCAGTGACGAGCTCGGCCACCGCCTGCTTGCGCCCTTTCCGTACGAACAGGTAGGAGGCGCGCGGCTCTCCCACTGGCGGAAGGAGGAGGTCACCCATGAGATCCGAATCCTCCGCGATCACTTTGTAATTGGACTCTCTCATCGGCACGAATCCATGGTCCGATGAGATCACAAGCAGGGTCTCCTTGACCTGTCCTTTAAGTTCGCGCTCAATAGCGGAATCGATCGTCCGCAGTTCGGCGTTGAATTCCTGCGTCCACGGCCCGTAGGTGTGAGCGGTGGCGTCAGTCCCGCTCCAGTAGAGGCTGAGGAAGACCTTTCCCCGCGCCTTTTGGAGCACGCGCCGGGTGACAACGAGCATGTCTGAGAAACTCACCACGGGATGAAGCCGTGCGCTCCCGTCATAGAGAAGACTCGACAAGCCACTTGAAGCGATGTGCCTGCTTAGCATTACGTGTGATTCTACGCCCAATTGTTTCAACCGCTCGTACAGGGTGGGGCCAGGGATGAAGGACTGAAGGTCGATCCCGGCCTCGACTGCCGAGTTGACCTTAGAGTTTCCCAGAAGCGACAGGCGTAGCATGTTGGTGATAGCCGAGGTCTCTTTTAAGTACAGCCTGTAACCGACCATTCCGTGTTCCTGGGGGGTGAGGCCGGTGCTGTAGGTCGTGAGCGCGGTAGCGGTTGTAGCGGGGAATACTGAGGTGAGTGGGATGAACACTCCACGCTCGATCAGTCGGTGAAGGTAAAGGTCACCGAAACGTTCGAGCAGGTTAATGAGGTGGTGAAAACCCAGACCATCGAGGATAAAAAGGACAACCCTCTTCACCGGAGTGGGAAACGTGGAACATACGGCATCGATCAGCGCTGTTGAGCCCTCCACCCTCTCGCCAAGGAAAGAACGGATAAGGTCGGGGACCGCGCAGATCGAGTAACCGTCGTAGTTGGGGATGACCGCTTTCCCTGGAGGAAGCCCAGGGAGGGTGAGGGAACAGACCTGTTCTTCGATCTCATGTGCCTGGATCATGGCGCCTATTATAGGAGCTTGTGGGGCAGATTGAAACCACGTTTCACCCTGGGTAGAGTCTGCCGGAAAGGGAGGCTAGTGATGACGATACACTGTTTGGGATACGAGAGGAACTCAAGCGATTGTGCCTGCACCTACCCGGGGTGCGAGCGGAAGGGAACCTGCTGTGAGTGCCTGCGCTATCATCTCGCTCACCAAGAGTTGCCGGGATGTGCCTTTCCCCCAGAGGTGGAGCGAACCTTCGATCGCTCTTTCGCCCGGTTTGTGAAGATTCACCGCGACCTACTCGACTGAGGGTCTGGGCTCGATCACTTTGGACTTGGTGTCAAACTGAGTTGGTAGGATTTTAGCTATCAGCGGTCAGTATTCAGCTCTCAGCTATCAGCTTCAATCCACAAGCCCTTTGAACGTCGGGGATAAACCCCTTAACGTTGGGGACCTGTCTGCGTGCGAACACGCACAGGCAGGCAAGGCGGACAGGTGTGCGCCGTTTTTCAATCAGCCGTGTTGTTTTGCCTCTTCGTGTATCAGGAATCTCTTTAATTCGGTGAGGCTTTGGATATCGCCCCCGCTTCTGTTACGAACGATTTCGATCGGAACCAGCAAGGCAGCTTGGGCAGCTCGGGTGTCTGTCAGTTGGTCTCCCACGTAGTAGCCGTGCCTGGATCCCAGTGTCCCTTTCAAACGTTCGAGCAGGTGTGGGGCCGGCTTGGCAAAGCAAATCTCCTCAAGGGAGCTCCCACGACCGATCCACACGCGAAAAATCCGATCGAGCGAGAAGTAGGAGACGACACGATCGACCACGATCTGCGGTGAGTTGCTGGCGATCCCTAGTGGATAGTCTGCTCTTAGCTCTTCCAGGGCTGCTATGTCAGGAAAGAGGTCGATTTGTCTTGCCTCAAGTGCGGCGAGCTTGTCGTTAATGTAGTGCTCTTCACGACAGGTCCACAGCATGCGAGGGTCAGGAATGTCAAACTTCTTACAAAAAGCATCGGCGTTCTCGCTCAGGTTATTTATGTACAGAGCGCGGGCATTCTCTTCGGTTTCGGGGATGCCAAACTCGCGCAGGGTCTTCATAAACGCCTCGATGATCCAGCTTCCCGCGGCAAAGGTGTCGGAGTCGAGGATGACCCCGTCCATGTCGAAGCCGACAAATGCTCTCATTGTTCTACTACCGAACGCTCAATGATCAGGCCACGCTCGCGCATACCGTCTAAGAACTCCTCTGTGGGAACGCAGGACTCCTGAGGTAGGGCTCCGCGCGCTGCAATGCGGCCAGTCGCCAACATGAAGGCAATCTGGGCGATGGGAAAACCGGTCGTACGCATCATCGCCGAAAGGCCAGTCTTCTCATCGTAGTGGTCAATCATCTGGTAGCGTACTTCCTGGGTACGGCCCTCCTGCCTTCCACGTGCGGTTACGCGCAGCAGCACAACGTCCGGCTCGTCAAACGCGAGGTGTTCGGTTAGCAGGTGTACCGTGAGCTCGCGTGGAACGACCTTAGTCCCGTCAATCAAACGCGGCTCCTCGTCGAAGAAACCCAGTTCAACCATTGCCTTCACCTTCTCCAGGTGGCCCTGGTAGCGGATCGTCTTGTAATCAAGTTCTTTCACACGGCCGAGGAGAGTCTGTGGAAGGGTGGAGCTTCCTCCTGAGGTGTAGAACGCCTCCAGATCTTCGTACGGTGGGGGGAAGGTAATCTCCTCCCAGCTGGTGAGCGAGGGGACCGCAGTGATCCTTCCATCGTGGATGACCGTCGCCTCCTCCAGGTACTCGTTTAACAGGCCGTGCGTGGAGAAGACGATCTGATAGTCAAGCGGCGGGTGTGGGCGCTGCGGTAGTCCACCAACACGGATCTCTACAGAATCGACCTCCTTGATTCCTTCGATCGCGGCTGCGGCAAGTATATTGACCAGTCCTGGGGCAAGGCCGCAGTCTGGAATCAGGGTCACGTTGGCCTTCTTCGCCTTCTCACTGAGCGCGAGTTCAGCGGCCACGATTCGGGTGTTCCCGCCCAGATCGCAGAAGTGCACCCCGCTCTCAACTGCCGCTTCAGCGAGGGAGAGGTTGAAGAAATAGGGTACGGCGCTGATCGCTACGTCACAGCCCTCCATTGCCTCGCGCACTGCGCGGCGTGCGCTCACATCGAGGCGGCGCGGTACAACGCGACGGTCGCGAAGCCAGTCAGTGATCTTTTTGGCGCGTTTAGGGTCCCGGTCAGCAAGGATAATCTCCTTTAGCTCCTTTCGTTTTGAGAGATCGTAAGCAATCGCCCTTCCCATCATCCCAGCGCCGAGTAGAAGTATCCTCATAGCTAGAAATCACTCCTTGTCAAGACCCGTATAAAGTGGCTACAGATGTAATTTTACCGTCTCTGAGGTTGGGATTAAACCTTAGCGGAGGGCACGCGGGCTCACATATCCTGCGCTTTACTTGGTGACCAGGATGCTAAAATCCGATAGTATGACAAAAGGGGTTAGTTTGTGAGATCCATTCCAATAAAGAGGAGGATACGATGGCCAATTGGGCTATGAGACGGTTTGGACGGACGGAGCTCGCGATTGGGATCGGTGATATTACAAAGCAGAAAACCGATGCGATCGTTAACGCGGCGAACTCCTCCTTGCGTGGCGGTGGCGGCGTAGACGGGGCGATCCATCGCGTTGGTGGACCGAGCATCAACAAGGAGTGTCAAGAGTACGTGAGCGAGTACGGAGCGCTTCCCCCAGGCAAAGCGATGTGGACACACGGTGGAAACCTTCCCGCTCGCTACGTGATCCACACCGTAGGCCCAATCTTCAAAAGCGGAGAAGAGTCGGCCCCCGTCCTTACCAGTGCTTACCAGGAGAGCCTGAGGCTTGCGGAAAGGCTCAAGGTCAGCAGTCTCTCCTTCCCCTCAATCAGCACCGGAGCCTACGGTTATCCCCTAGAGGCAGCGGCATGGGTGGCCCTGCGTGCGATCATCGACTATCTTCGCGAGGGGTCGAGATTAGAGCTTGTTCAACTCGTCTGTTTCGCTAAAGAGACGTTCGACGCGTACAAGGAAGCACTGGAGAAGCTTGCCGAATGAGGACAAAGGCGTGGGACTGGGATCGGCTTTCAGAAGGAGATCGAGCATATTGGGACGCACCCGCGGGCACGGTCGTCGAGTTCGCTTATCGATTGAAGCGGGAGGGGAAGAGGAAGGTCTACGACCTTGGCTGCGGACTCGGCCGGCACCTCCTCTTCCTCGCGCAGATGGGGTTTGACGTCTGCGGAAGCGACCTCTCGGAGAGGGCCGTGGAGGAAGCAAGAAAACGCTTGGCCGCGGCTTGCCTTCCTGGGCGTATCAAGCACGGGGACATGGTCAAGATCGAGGAGCCCGACGATACCTACGATGCCGTAATTGCCTACAACGTGGTCTACCACGTCTACCCTGAGGGAATGCGAACGACGATAAAAGAGATCCATCGCATCCTTAAAGGGGGTGGCCTTCTCCTTGGCACCTTTCAGGCTAAGAGCGCCCCGTCTTTCTTGAAAGGGACACGGGTTGCCCCGGCGACAGTCGTCAAGCGCGGCGGTCCGGAGGACGGGATTCCCCACACCTACCTCAATCGAGATGAGATCCTCTCACTCCTCTCATCTTTCACGATTGACGAGCTCAACTACGTAGAACATGAATACGAGCGCCTAAACCATAAGAGCTGCCACTACGTGGTGATTGCCGAGAGACCATGACCGCGGGGATTCCCATGGTTGCGTTATGGGGGACGCTACAGTGAGATACCGGGGGCAAACCTTTCCTTTTGAACACCATTCCTGCTTGCCGCTTCAGGAATGACAAGGTTGCGTAACTCAAGCTCAAGAGACGCATTTATCCCCGGTGGATTCTTGATGCCTTCGGCGAATCACACTCATCTTCCCCCTTCATGGGAGCACTTATTACTTCCGGAACGCTGACTAACCGACGATCTGGCGCGCAAGGGCCTTGGCTTGGGTCTTGGCATCTTCCGCCAACTGATCCGGCTCGGTGCAGTTAGGGACGATCAGTTCACCAACGGACGCGAGTTGGGCGTAGCCCGCAAAGCGGTTGTAGATTTCCTGGATCAGGTCGGCCTTCTCGAGCGGGCCCATGCAAGTCACAAGGAGAGCGCTTTTCTTCCCACCAATGAGGGATTTGTAGTTTGGCCCGCCGTAGTCCTTGACCAGGCAGGCACACCGGTCCAGGAACGCCTTCAGTTGGCTGGCGAAGCCCCACATGTAAAGCGGCGAAGCAGAGAGGATCGCGTCGGTGGGAATCATCCGCTCGAAGATCGCTTCTGTGCCATCTCCCAGAACACATCTCGGCTCATCAGGGATCTTCGCACAGGTCCAGCATCCGATACACCCGCCGATTCGATGGTCGATGACATCAACTCGATCGATCTTGTGACCGAGTCCTTTAAGTTCCTCCTCCACCCAACCAAGCACCGTCGCCGTGTTCCCACTCTTTCGTGGACTTCCAAGGATCGTAAGAACCTGCACGCGCGTACCTCCTTTTGAGTACCTATTCAGTATAGGCTGCTCTCCCGACTCGAGCCAAATCTCTTCGGTGATTCGGGGACATACGCCACCATCAAGAGACAGATTGACGTAGAACTTGCAGATCTGCATGATGGATTGGAGGTGGCTTATATGATCCTTACTTCATGGAAGCCGCTAAGGAAGGTTCTAAAGATCCTAAAGTCGTCCCTGTCGCCGAATCAGATCGCGTTCTCCTTTGCACTTGGTCTCTTCGCCGGTCTTCCGCCGATGGGGCTTCATGTGATCATTCCTATTACCCTGGCGCTACTTGTGCGCTGTAGCTTCCGCGCTTTCCTCCTCTCCATGGGACTGTTCAAGCTGATCTCTCTCGCCGTCGCACCCGGGTCATACGCGATCGGTCGCTTCCTCCTCGACGCGAACCGGGGGCTCGACGGGCTGTGGCGAGTACTGTTTCACCTCCCTGTGGCTGCGCCGATGGGATATGGCCGCTACCTCCTGTTTGGGAGCATCGTCCTTTCTCTTATCGTGGCGATCCCTGTTTTCTTCATCATCCGTGCTTTGGTGATCAAATATCGCAGTTCGTTCACAAACTGGGTTTCGGACTGGAAGGTCTCGAAGAAGATTCGCGACAAGTCAGGAATGGGGCTTCTACGTTGGCTCCTTGCGGGTGGCGAAGCAAAATACGACAAAGGGAAAAGACCCTGGGGGCCATTCCGCTTTGTGCGCAAGAAGATATTGATCGTCCTTCCGGTCATCTATGCCATCTGTTACCTCCTCGCGGCGGTGATCGTCCCCTTCTTCGCGGGGCGGATCGCCACTACTGCCGCCTCGTTCGTAGTCGGAGGAGAGGTGGCGGTGGAGCAAAGCTCGTTTAGCCTGTTCACAGGGGGTCTTGATCTTACTGACATTTCCGTTCAGGATCCGAAGAAGCCGCAGGAGAATATCCTTGAGATCCCCTCGTTAACCCTTGATGCAGGGATGCTGCCGCTTTTAGAAAAGCGAGTTGTGTTTAACGCAGTGGTGATCGAGGAAGCATCCCTTCACGTTGAGCGTGAGTCGGATGGGACCTTAAACGTCGATAATTTCACCTCTGGCTGGAACGCTGAAGGGTATCTCGAGTGGGCGGCACAGTACGCCGACAAGGTCGACTGGCTCGGGTTGTTGCAGCACTTTGTCGACTATCTTGCACAGCCACGCCCGCGAAAATTGCCGGCAGATCTCTCCCGCTACGTCGGTGGGCGTTCCTTCCCCGGTTTTCGCCCCTCGTTCGCGGTGGAGCGCCTGGAGATCGGTCGTATCCATCTTACCCTGGCGGATGCACGGGATTCGGGCGAAGGCCTGCCTCCGGTCACCTTGCTCGAGGTGGAACTGTCCAATCTTGCCTTACCGGCCAGGTTAAACCGTGACCCCATCACCCTCAGGCTGACGGGCCGGATCGGTGATGATCCGGATTCCACCTTTCTCCTCTCGGCGTCCTTCGACAATCGCGAGGAGGTTGCAGACCATCGCTACGGTTTCGAACTGACCAAGATCGATCTAACTCGATTTTTAAGCCTCTACGAGACGACTCTTCCTGTAGACATCGTCTCAGGAAGAGTGACACTCTCGGCAGGGATTACGATACACGGGGATGATGTATTAGGGGAGATCTCCCTCCTCCTGGAGGATTTTCGACTGACTGAAAGGGAGGGACATCCGCTGTTTGGCCTATCACCGGAGCTATCCTCACGGGCGGTGGAAGGGATCAACCATTATGCCGAGAGCCTCCCCATCGTGATCGGGTTCCTTGTCGATGGCGATACTGCATCACCGCAGTTTCATTGGGAGGGAGCGTTCCTTGAGATCGCCCGCCAGGGTTTGCTCATGGAGGGGCGGCGTGAACTGGATCGCTACATCGACCAACTGGGGCTGAGGATCGACACCCTTGACTTAACAGAAGAGATCCCCTTACAACGAGGCTACGCGGAGTTGCAAGAGCAGACAGAGAAGCTTGCCTCGGAACTGATTCAAAGGGGTGTCGATCAGGTAGCTCCGCCCGATCTGACCGATCCGATCAGGGAGTTGCTCGAACAGCTATTCCACCCTGGGCAGAAAGACCAGGAGGATAGATAAGGGATACGATGTTTGAGCTAATTGGTGGCGGACTGGCTGGTGCGGCCCTCGCCTATCATGTGCGGGGACTGGCTTTCACGTCCCTTTTCTTTACCAAAAGAGGTGAGCGGCTAGACCCTTATTGATTGTCAGGATGGACATGTAGGGTGTGCTAAGGTGTCCGTTGTTCTCTAAAAAGGTGAGCAAGGGTATTGTTCTTTCCCAAGCAAGCCAGTTTCAATAAAGGTAATCGATGTTACGTTCGTCGAGCCGGGTGAGTGGAGTGTGATCCGGGTGGTGAAAGGGGGGAATCAAAGGAGGATTGATCCTAGCAAGTAGAGACTTTCCAGGGTCTTTGCCTCCTTGAAAGCGCGGCGGAAGCGCTACGCCCTCCGGTGTCTTCCGCCGCAGGCCCTTTTTATCCATCGTCAGATCTTCTGTTAGCCTTCTAAAAACGAGAATTCTCCCTATGATACGTTGATGAAGTACTGAAAGGTGGCGTTGATAGCCAAGTGAACTTTGACACTCCACGCCGGACAATTACAATGGATGATACCTCTAATAAAGGGAGTGAGACGATGAACCGGAACCGTGGAGCGCGTGTAGCTATTTTAGTGACGTTGTTGCTCATCAGCGGGGTATTGGTTGGTGGGTGTTTCTTGTTCCCCAGTGGAACGAAGGCCGTCATTGAGGTGACCCCTTCGAGTGGGGTTATTCCCCTTACTATTGACTTTGACGGCGGTAGCTCGACAGGATCGGGTGGGATAAGCACGTACACGTGGGATTTTGGAACCGAAGCTCCCGCTTTTTATGAAGCTAGTGGAACCTACACTTATGAGCACGTGGGTACGTTTACCCTGCGCCTGACCGTTCGTGCGGAAGACGGCTCGACCGATACCGAGACATTGGCAATCCACGTGGAGCCAGCGGTTTGGATCACCGATGAAAACCTTGGGCGGATCTACAAGTTGGACATGCAGGGAAACGAAATTGCCTCGTTCGGCCTCCCAGTTACCGAACCGCGGGGGATTACCGTGGCTGAGGCCGATGGCCGCTCCTGGCTCTTCGTGGCATGTTTCAACGGGGGGAATCAGCGCATCGTAAGAATTGATCCTGTAACGGGGAACGTCAGCCAGAACTACAGCGCTCCGGCCCAATCACCGCTCAACCTTACCTACGGGGCGACCGGGCAGAAGCAACTTTGGCACGTCGATGGGCAAAGTCGAAAGATCTATCGGCTGAACCCGTCCAACGCTCAGGTCTACGATTCTTACGGCCAGGCATACTTCAAGGCGACCTCGCCTCAGGTGAGCGATGTTCCCTTCCTGTGGACACCGCAGGGGCTTGACTGGACCCCGGAGACGAACGCCGCTGGACACCTGTGGTACCTGGAGGGAGAGAATCGTCTCCTCTACAAGATCAAGATCATCCCGGGATATGACATCATGTCGAATACGCAGCTACAGATCGTGAGTGACCCGGTCTATATCCCTGTCTTCTCCGTCTCAACGATCGACTTCTACGACGGGTACCTATGGGTTATTAATGTAAACACCCACGAGATCATAGAGGTCGATCCCGAAACCGGAATCCTGACCGGGAACAAGATCACGGGATTTCCTGGGGCAAGTCCGGCCGGGCTGGAGATCCAGCAGTAAGTAACTGCCACCAAGTAAGGAAGCGGACCTGCCTCCCACAGAAGGCACAATAGAGCTCCTCCTCCCATCACTGTTGGGGTACACAGGACAGGGTTCTCACCCTCGTTCTCTGGTCGCCTTGTACCAGGTCTGGCGTTTTCGGAAGGCTTTGATGAACGAAACAGAAATGACGATTTGAAAGAATACGTAAACTACCGGGATTCCCAAGGTTGCGTTGATGAAGGCCTCTCGCCAACTACGAACATCGTGAAACAGGTACGCGAATAGAGCAGCAGAATACAATGCGGCTAGGCATACAGGCAGCAACATGCCCAACAGGAAACCAGAAGGGAGCACATAGGCTAACGCGAGGAGGAGATAAGGGAAAAATAACATCGTGCCAATGCTTGTCAACACCGGAATGTACCAATAGCGCCCGCGGGAGATCTGCTTGAACAACTCTCGGATCACACCGGTATACCAGCGACACATCTGTCTGAACAGTTCCTTTACAGCAAACGCGTACTGGATTTGGCACTTTGGACCAAGCACGAACTTCGCCTCTAGCTTTTTGCTCCTCATCCGCAGATACAGATCAAAGTCATCAACGAGGGTTTTAGGATCGAATTTGCCAACGATATCGAATACCTTCCTTCGGGCAAAGAGGCCGCTGGTCATAAATGGTGGTCGTAAGAACAGACCGGAGAAGACAAAGGTCTTGGCAAATGAGAAAAAAACATCCTGGAAGACAACCGTCAACGAACGTTGCCTGTTGTAGGATTCAAAGTCCGTGTACACGACTTGAATTTCTGGGTTACAAAACGCCCGCCTGTATTGCTCGACACTCGCCCAGTCCAAACGGGCATCTGCATCCAAGAAAAGGATGATCTCTTCAGTGACGTGATCCAACGCGAGATTCAAAGCGCCGGGTTTGCCTGGCACATCAAGATTGCGAAGCACAGACAGGTTTGGAAATTGCCGAGAAAGATCTCTCAGGATCGAGGATGTTGAATCAGTGGATTCATCGATGACTAAGATGCGGTTTTTTCGGGGAGCTTTAGCCAGGAGGGTTCGGATCGTGTTTTCGATGACATCTTCTTCGTTCCTTGCGGCGATAACCACTACGACCGTACCAGGTTCGCAGCCCGTGGAACTTTTGTTAAGAAGCCTCAGGGAAGATCTATTCTTGAGATAGCCAAAACAGGCGAATGCGAATCCGATGAGCAGCCCGCAGATTACAGTGAGCACCTCTGCTCCTCGTTTATCTTTGGGAACATATAGACAAGCCTGTTTCCACTTCCAAGGCCCTCCACACCTTGTGATGGCCAAAACGCACTTTGGTTCGCGTGCTTAGTCTCCACTTCTACAATTCCTCCTTCTTCTAACCGCGGCTGAGCAATCCACCAAAGCGCAACGACTTACGGGCACGGCTTCTGTCCACGGTGAGCTGGCTCACGGTCCTTCATATCCGCCTGCCTTCCCCGGGCAGTTAGCCAGCAAATGGACTGACTTGATCGCCTCATTGGTTATACAATACTGTCTTTAAGTTGTCTTTCCAATTCAGGCTCCCGTTGCTCTCATCTCCCGTTGAGACTAGAATTCTCCTTGAGAGATGATATTAAGCAAGGCGGAGACGATCCTTAAGGGAGGGGTGATCCCGACGGTCCCCACGGCTGACTCGCTTGCCATCGGCGGGGGAAAGGTCCTCGCTATTGGGCAGGCAGAGGAGATGGCGCCACTTGCTTCGGAAATCACGCAGACGATTGACCTTAGGGGGAGAACGGTCCTTCCGGGCTTTATTGACGCTCATACACACTTCCTTCAGGTCGGTCTTGAGGAGATTTCTTCAGTGACCGACCTCTCGGAGCTGAACCGAGCCGATACGCTCGCCAAACTCGCCGAGGCGGTGCGGGCACGCGGTGAGGGAGAGTGGGTCATCGGTCGTGGCTGGGATGAGGGCATGTGGCAGGATCCAAGCTACCTGAGTCGCGAGGAACTCGACCGAATCGCGCCGAAGAATCCCGTGGTTGCCGTCCGCATAGATGGTCACCTTCTCACCGTTAACAACCTCGCCCTAAAACAGATCCCCGCAGACGTTAACCAAGAGCAGGTCGAGATCAGCCGCGGTATCCTGCGTGAGAAGGAGGCCTTCGCCGTTCTCCGTACGATCGAACCAGATGCAGAAACGTTGCGTGATGCGCTTTACGCAGCGACCGCGCTCGCCCATCGCCTCGGGATTACCTCAATCCATACCATGCTCCCATCCAATTGGATCCGCCCCTATATGCGAGAACGAGGGAGGATCAAATTGCGGGTGACTCTTTATCCTGAGATCTTTTGCCTCGACGCCCTGGAGGCACTTGGAATCGAGAGTGGGTTCGGCGACGAGTGGCTGCGGCTCGGAGGGGTGAAGCTTTTCGCTGATGGGTCAATCGGCGCGGGGAACGCCGCTCTCGGGGAGCCGTTCGTGGATTCCGGAGAGAATGGGAGCTTAAACTACACGGATGAGGAACTCGTCCATCTGGTCCGCCGCGCTGAGAAGGCGGGCCTACAGACCGCCATCCACGCCATCGGCGATCGAGCGATCGAGCAAGTTCTAAGAGCACATTTGACCGCTGGAACCTCACGAGAACTACGCCACCGCATTGAGCACTTCGAGCTTCCTACAGAGGCGCAGATCGAGAGGGCAAGGGATATGGGGTTAAACATCTCGATGCAGCCCAACTTCGTGGGAAACTGGTCCGGGGACGAGAAGATGTATCCGGCAAGGCTGGGGGCACAGCGCGATCGGCGGAGTGACCCTCACCGCCTCGTCCTTGAGGCTGGGCTTCCGCTTGCCTTTGGCTCGGACTGTATGCCGATCTCTCCTCTGTACGGCCTGCACTGGGCGGTGAATGCCCCGCATTCCAGCCAGCGGATAAGTGTTAGCGACGGGATTTCCTGCTACACTAAGGCGGGGGCGTACCTCTCCTTTGAGGAGGCGAAGAAAGGAAAGATCGAGGTTGGGATGGACGCCGACTTGGTGATTCTCGACCAGGATCCTCATAGTGTACCGGAACGAATTGCCGAACTGCACGTTGAAATGACTTTCGTCGGCGGGGAGATCGTCTTTCGGAGAGGGGATGAGCCATGCGCATAGGCCTGTTCACTGACGGCTACCTTCCAGAAATCAGTGGGGTGACCACTGTGGTTCACTGGCTGAAGGAGGAACTGGAGCGACTGGGGCACCAAGCCTACGTCTACGCGCCAGGGTACCATGGGTTCCATGACGAGGAAGAGCGTGTATTCCGCTTCCGCTCACGCCCCTTTCTCTTTTACAAAACATCTCAGGTTGCTTTACCCTACAATCGAGAGGCAACAAGGAGCTTCAAGGATCTCGATATCGTCCATAGTCATACGCCGTTTTCACTGGGGGCCGTTGCACTAGTAACGGCAATGCGTTACCACATTCCCCATATCCATACTTATCATACCTACCTTGTAGCGTATCTGCACTACCTACCACGCCCGCTGCGCCCCCCGAAGAAGGCAGCCGAGGAGGCCTCGGCCACTTTCTGCAACCGCTGCACCGCGGTGACGGTACCGTCGATCCCAATCAAAGAGGAACTCCTCCGTTACGGGGTTCACCGTCCAATTCATGTCCTTCCCGCCGGGGTGCATCTCCCTCTGTTTCAGCAAAAGCCAGTCTGGGATCCTCGTCGTGGATTGGGAATCCCGAAGGGGGCACATCTGTTTCTTTGTTCTGGACGACTGGCGGCGGAGAAGAACCTTTGCTTCCTCCTGCGGGCCTTTGAGGAGATTCACAAGGCGGATCCAGGTGCAGTGCTCGTCCTTACCGGGGATGGCCCACAGAGAGGGCTGCTTCAGGAGCAGGTCAGGCGAAGTGGCCTGAACAGTGCTGTTATCTTCACCGGCTTTATCGATTCCGCCAAGTTGATCGATCTGTACAAAGCATCTGACTTATTCTTGTTTGCCTCCAAGACCGAGACGCAGGGTTTGGTCCTCGTGGAGGCGATGGCCGGTGGAACTCCAGTGGTAGCGATCGGGGAGATGGGGGTCCTTGATGTCGTCCGCGATGGGGTGAACGGTATCCTTGCCCCTGAAGATGTGAAGGAGTTTGGCCGGATGACACTCGAACTTCTAAACGACCGGGGTCGCTACGAGCGACTTTGTCAAGGCGCATTACGGACAGCCGAGGAGCTCTCCACCCAGAAATCGGCGCTTCGTTTCCTGAACCTCTTCGAGGAATGTCTTACTCCGTCGACGGCTACAGGTCGGAAATGAAGGCCGTCGCGCGGGAAGGGGGCATACAATGCCGCGCATTGCCGTATTGACAAGTGGAGGGGATAGTCCGGGCATGAACGCGGCGATCCGGGCCACGGTCCGGTGTGGGAGCGAACTCGGCCTGGAGATGTTCGGGGTAAAGCGTGGCTTCGCCGGTCTGATCGAGGGAGAGTTGGTCCCCCTGGATAACCGTGCGGTCGGTGGAATCATCGAACGTGGGGGTACTATCCTGTACACAGCTCGCTCGGCTGAGTTCCTCACCGAGGAGGGACAGGGTCACGCCCTGGCCACGGTGCGGAAGTGGCAACTCGACGGGCTGATCGTCATCGGGGGAAACGGGTCTCTCAAAGGAGCACGGTGGCTGCAGGAACAGGGCCTTCCTGCTGTGGGAATCCCTGCATCGATCGACAACGATATCTACGGAACTACAATGGCGATCGGGGTCGACACAGCGCTGAATACGGTGGTCGAGGGGCTCAACAGGCTCCGGGACACCGCGGTTTCGCACGAGCGGGCGTTCGTGACTGAGGTGATGGGAAGAACCTCAGGGTACATCGCCCTTATGGGTGGGCTCGCTGGTGGGGCAGAGGTCGTCCTTATTCCCGAGGTTCCGACCGCGCTGGAGTGGGTTTCGAGACAGGTCGAGGAGGGGTTGAGAAAGGGTAAGCACCACTCGATTATCGTCGTCGCTGAGGGATTTGCACCGAAAGGTACAAAGCCCGAGAAAGGAAGTTCAATTGGCCGGACGGTAAGTCACTTTCTCGAGGAGAGCGGGTCGATCGAGACCCGCCTTACCATCCTTGGTCACCTACAACGCGGAGGATCACCGACCGCCTTTGACCGGATCCTTGCATGTCGCCTGGGGCAGGCTGCTGTCCGTCTCTTAAGCGAGGGAGAAAGCGGAGTGATGGCCGCCCTTTCTGGCCAACAAGTGGTCACAATTCCGCTTGCAAAGATCGATCGGCCAAGTGGGAACGTCAACCTTGAGATCTACAATCTCGTCTACGCGCTCGCCAATTAGATGAAGGGTCCGTTCGATTGCCAAATTACTCTACGGTGACTGTTTTAGCCAGGTTGCGCGGCTGGTCAACATCTGTCCCGCGTAACACAGCGATGTGATAAGCGAGGAGCTGCAATGGAATAGTGTAAATGACCGGCAGGGATATCGGCGTAGCGGAGGGGAGGAGGAGAGTGTAATCGACGAGTCGCGTGAGTGCCGGGTCATTTGGTTGGTCGGTGAGCACAATGACAATCCCCTTTCTCGCCTTAACCTCCTCGATGTTGGAGAGTACCTTTTCGTAGGCGACATGCTTTGACAAAAGGACCACTACCGGCATTTGCTCATCGATCAACGCGATCGGTCCGTGTTTCATCTCCCCGGCCGGGTATCCTTCGGCATGGATGTAGGAGATTTCTTTCAGTTTCAACGCCCCTTCGAGAGCGATCGGATAGAGGGAGCCGCGGGCCAAGAAGAGGAAATCACTTGCACCGTAGAACCGCCCGGCCAGCGCGGCGATCTCCTCTTCACGGGTTAGCACCTCGGCGATCTGGCCCGGAAGGAAGTTAAGACCGGCTAACTCGTTTCTTACCTCTTGTCTGGTGATTTCACCGCGCTTCGAGGCGAAGTAAAGGCCGAGCAGAGAGAGGGCGGCGATCTGAGCGGAGAAGGTCTTCGTTGCTGCTACACCGATCTCAATTCCGGCACGGGTGTAGACGACCCCGTCTGACTCCCGCTCGATCGCTGAGCCGATCGAGTTAACGAGCGCGATCGTCCTCGCTTGCTTCTCCTTCGCCCGGCGAACGGCCATCAGGGTATCGATTGTCTCTCCTGACTGGGAGACGGCGACGACAAGGGTACGCGGGGTGATGTGCATGTCGCGCTGCCGGAACTCTGAAGCGATCACCGCTTGGATAGGCACTGGGAGGATCCTCTCCCATAGGCATTCTGCTACTAAGCTGGCGTGGTACGCCGTGCCGCAGGCGATGAAGTAAACCTGATCGAAGTCCGTATCCAGTTCGCCTAACCCGGGAAAGTGAATCGTTGAAGCGTTTGCTCCTATCTTTTCGCGTAGGGTCTCTCCCACCGCGCGCGGCTGCTCGTGAATCTCCTTCAACATGAAGTGCTTGAACCCACCCTTCTGTATGGAGAGTGTATCTATAGTCACCGGTTGGAGAGGGCGCTTGACCTCATTTCCATTAAAGTCGATAACGTAGAAACCTTCGGGAGTCAACTCTGCCACCTCGTTATCGGCAAGGAACGCGACCTGCGTGGCGTTACCAACGATCGCCGGGATGTCCGAACAGACGAAGGTTCCCCCTTTCCCCTTTCCAAGGACGAGTGGGCTCCCGCGCCGGGCGACGATGATTCGCTCTGGGTCGTCCTCTGAGAGAATCGCGAGGGCGAACGCTCCTTCCGCCTTGGAGACAGCCGCGGCTACTGCCCTGAGCAGGTCCTCGTCCATATGTTCCTCAACCAGATGAGCGAGAACCTCGCTGTCTGTCTGCGAACGGAAGCGGTGCCCAGAGGCGATAAGGCTCTCCTTTAAAGAGTGAAAATTCTCGATGATTCCGTTGTGTACAACGGCGATCTTCCCCCGGCAATCGAGGTGGGGGTGAGCGTTCTCTGCTGTGGGGGCCCCGTGCGTCGCCCAGCGAGTGTGTCCAATCCCGGTCCGAGCGGAGAGCTTTCGAGCGCTGACCTCACTTTCCAACTGCCCGACCTTCCCTGCTCGGCGGAAGAGGGTCATGTGACCGTCTTCCAAGATGGCGATTCCCGCTGAGTCGTAGCCACGGTATTCTAACCGCTTTAGGCCTTCAAACAGCAGGGGAACAACCGGCTCCCTTCCTACGTACCCAATGATCCCACACATAACACCACCTCACCGTCAAGTGTAGCCACCTCAACGGCGGTTGCAAATCGACCGTTGTCAGTGGGGGGAGATCTTGCTATAATAGGAGGCCAACGGTCGTCCTACAGAGAATCAAAGGAGACGAGTGATGCGTGAGGCGGAAATCAAGGCGTTATTGGTAGATCCCTACAACAGTGCTCCGGTTATTCTCTTGAAGGATCGACACTCGAGCAAGGCGATGCCTATTTGGATTGGTGAGGCCGAGGCGATGTCAATTGCCCTCGGGCTGCAGAGTGGTCGCTTTCCGCGTCCTCTCGCTCATGATCTAATGAAGGAAATCATCGACGATCTCAATGGAAGTGTGGAAAGGGTCGAGATTAGCGGGCTCAAGGATGGAACTTACTACGCTTCCATCTTCTTGCGCAACCCCAGCGGGAAGATAATGGAGATCGACGCGCGCCCCTCCGACTCGCTAGCCCTTGCCCTACGCATGGGGAGCCCGATCTATATTGCCGACGAAGTTTTCGAGGCCTCGGCGATCGAGTCCCCGTTTGCCGAAGAAGACGCGTTTCGAGACTTCATCGAGTATCAGATGAACTTGCGACAGTTCAAGAAACTCATTGGGTAAGATCCCTAACCGCGGATGACTTCTACCCCATGTGGTAGGGCGAGGATCTCCTCCGCGGTCAAACCTTGATCAAGCGTAATCCGCTGCACGCGGATGCTGGTTGTACGCCTGCCTTCCGCAAAAAAGACGATCTTTTTCACCATGAAACTCTCCCGGTCGATCCAGATCATGCGCGAGAGTTCACCGCTCCGTGCATCGGTCACCTCAAGGATGTACCCTCCTTGGATCGAGCCTCCTGATAGTGGCCCTTTGAACCCGGCGAAACCGGGGAGGGAAGGAGGCTCCTTCTGTGTACCCAACCAGATGGAGAACGGTTCCGAGCGGGGGTAGCCGGAAAGTGTCTCCTCGAGGAGGATCGGGGAGGGAAACAGGTCTGCGCCGAAACCTGATATGTCCCGCACCACTCGCAACCTCACCATTCCCGCCTTCCATTCCTTTTCCAATTGCGTGAGGTTGAAACTGGCCACTCCCACGTCTGCCAGCGGGAGACCGATCCACCGCTTGATCACGACCAAGTTCTCCTGAGGGAGGTAGTGAGAGAGCAGGTCACGGTCGACGGTGAAGAGCTCGTCTCTCACTATATCCGGAGAGAGATAGCGAACGCTAAGTGCGGGCTCCGGGCCTCTCAGTAACCGGACAAGCATCCGGACAGTACGGTCTTCATCGCCGCTCTCGATTACCTCAAGCACAGCCTCTAGATCTTTGATGCGAGAAAATGCGGTCCGCACCCGCCAGATCAGGCCATCTGGTTCCATGGGGTCATGTTCACTTAGGAGGTACTGATCGACAGCGGCGATGGTCACGATCAGGCTAACGAAGAGACCGATTCCCAGGAGGATAAGGTTTTGATTGTTCATCACGAACAATTATAATCGCTTTAATAACGGTGTTCAATTGGGTAACTGAAGAAAGGAGGGAGCGAATGGATGGGCTCCTCAGTGGACTTCGGCGTGTGCAGGACGCGACAGTTGAAGGAAAGACTGTGCTGGTAAGAGTCGATTACAATGTTCCCCTGAAAGACGGGGATGTGAGTGATGATGCGCGGATTAAGTCCTCCTTCCCCACGTTGATGGGCCTCCTTGACCGCGGAGCGAAGCTGGTTCTATTGAGCCATCTCGGGCGTCCAGAGGGGAAAGTTGTCCCCGAACTTTGCCTCGATCCGGTTGGGCAAAGGCTGCAAGCCCTTCTGAACCATCCGGTACGGAAGCTCGCCGACTGTGTCGGCGAAGAAGTCAAGCAGGCGATCGACGAGGGGGAAGCGGGGGACCTGTTTCTCCTTGAGAACCTGCGCTTCCACCCAGAGGAAACGGCAAATGATTCGCAGTTTGCGCGCCGTCTGGCCGCCTTAGGAGACCTCTACGTGAATGACGCCTTTGCTACCCTCCACCGAGCGCACGCCTCCATACTGGGGATCTCCGACTACCTCCCTGCCTACGCGGGGATGCTCGTGCAGAAGGAGATCGAGGCCCTCTCGTGCCTCATCGATGAGCCAAAGCGCCCCTACCTTGCGATCGTCGGAGGCAAGAAGGCGAAGAGCAAACTTCAAGCCCTGCGCGACCTCCTCGACCGAGTCGATGTAGTGCTCGTCGGTGGCGGGGTTGCGTTCACCTTCCTGCGCGCCAAGGGATACCTTGTGGGTAACTCAGTCGTCGATGAATCACTGGTGGAAGAGATCAAGGAGCTAATCCGTACTGCATATGAGAAGGGGATTTTGATCCTCCTGCCGCGGGACGTTGTGATCGCCCAAGAGATAAGCGCAACTGCTGAGACCGTTACCTGCCGTGCAGAGCGGATCCCGCCTGGCTGGATGGGGCTTGACATTGGACCGGAGACAATGCGCAAGTTCCGCGAGCAGATAGCGGAGGCGAACACGGTGGTCTGGATCGGGCCGATGGGGGCGTTTGAGATCGAGCAGTTCTCCCACGGGACACGGGCAATCGCCGAGACACTTGCAAATTCAAATGCGTTCACCGTTGTCGGAGGAGGGGAAACCGGCGAGGCGGTAACAAAGATGGGACAGGCTGATGGGATCTCCTATATCTCCACGGGCGGTGGCGCCTGTCTTGCTCTTCTGCGTGGGAAGTCCCTTCCTGCCTTGGAAGCACTGCAGGGCTAAATTGCTGTCGCCCCTTGCGTGTGCTATAATTGCATCTACGCGGGCATAGCTCAGAGGTAGAGCATCAGCTTCCCAAGCTGAGGGTCGCGGGTTCGACTCCCGTTGCCCGCTTTTTAAAAGTGGAACTTGTGCTCATCTGCCCTGATTCCCTCAGAGGCGATAGGGCCGAATAAGTAATGACCATGGATCAGATCCTGGAAAACCCAAGCACTTTGACCTTAGACACATTGGAACCCCGAGTCAAGCAATGTACTAGGTGTCCCTTAAGTGAGACAAGAACCAACATCGTGTTCGGTGAGGGGGATTCTCACGCACGGGTGGTGCTCGTTGGAGAGGGGCCTGGGGAGGTCGAGGATCAAACCGGAAAGCCGTTCGTCGGGCCAGCGGGGCAGAAGCTCGATGAGGTCCTTGCCTCGGTCGGGATCACCCGTGAAGAGGTATATATTACCAACGTGGTTAAATGTCGGCCGCCAGGGAACCGGGTCCCGACTAGGAAGGAGATGGAAGCGTGCTTGCCCTATCTGGAGGTGCAGATTGCTCTGATCAACCCTGGTCTGATTATCACCCTGGGAAACACCCCTACCCAGTGGCTTTTCCCGAGTGCCTCAGGGATTACCGGCATACGCGGGACCTTCCTGCCCTGGCGCGGCGGGATCCAGCTTTTCCCCATGTTCCACCCCAGCTACCTATTACGATACCCCTCCCGGGCCAAGGGAAGCCCGAAATATCTGACTTGGCTTGATATCAAGAGAGTGAAGAAGTGGCTCGATGAACAACCAGGAACCAAAGACGTATGAGGAGCAAGAGGCATTCGTCCGGGATGCCCTCGAGCGGGCCGAAGCACTCCGCAGGAAGAAAGATTACAAGACGGGAATCTCTCTCCTTGTTGAGGCCCTAAAGTATGGGATCGACAAGGCGATGATCTACTATCGTCTGGGGAACCTATACATCGATGGCGGCGATCTCAACCGGGCAGAGTATGCGTATAAGCGTGCCTTAGAGGTTGAACCACACTACGTAAACGCGATGCATAATCTGGCGATCGTCTACAAGCGCCAGAAGAAGATCTCACTCTACGTGAAGACGTACAAGAAGTCGCAACGCATGGAGCTCCGTTACCCGCGAAATGTCAACCTGAGCGTCAAGAAGAAAAATCGACTGCGCCGCCTTAGCCTCAAGGTCCTCCTGTGGCTCCTCGCCGGTGCAGGGCTTATCGCCTTCCTCTTTTTCCTCTTACTCCGCTAACGCAATATGCCTCTTGGCCTCATAATAGACGTGTTTGACGCTGCTTTCGCGATCGAGTATAGTCTGCGTTACTGTTACCATCAGCAAAAAAAAGGGGTATGCCTTTTGGCGAGAAAGAGAATCTACCAGATTGCAAAGGAGTTAGGCAGCACCAGCAAGGAGCTGATCTCCAAGTTGGCGGAGATGGGGATGTCTGGCCTGAAGGCGGCCAATACGGTCGATGAGGAGGAGTACGCGCTCATTCTTAACCTCTATCAAGAGGAGGCCGCAGCACCTGAAGAAGAGGCCCTGCCACCGTCAGAGGAGACTCCGGTGCTGGTCAAGAGGGGGGAGCCGCGTCCTCCGGTCGTCTCCGTCCTCGGACACATTGACCACGGGAAGACGACCCTCCTCGATGCGATCCGCCACTCCCACTTGGCCACTAAAGAGGCAGGGGGGATCACTCAGGTGATAGGTGCCTATCAGGCCGATCTCCATGGCCAGAAGATCACGTTTATCGATACTCCTGGGCACAAGGCCTTCACCGGGATGCGCGCCCGAGGGGCGCGGGCGACCGACATTGCTATTCTGGTGGTAGCAGCGGACGATGGAGTAATGGCGCAAACTGTGGAAGCAATCGATCATATTCGGGCAGCAAACATCCCGATGATCGTGGCGATCAACAAGATCGACAAGCCAAACACCGATGTTGATAAGGTGCTCAACGACCTTGCCAAGCAGGGCCTCACTCCGGAAGCGTGGGGGGGAGACACGATCACTGTTCCCCTCTCCGCCCTTAATGGGGAGAAGATCGAGGATCTGTTGGAGATGATCCTCCTCGTTGCGGAAATGCAAGACCTGCGTGCCGATCCGAAGGGCCCTCTGGAGGCGGTCATCATCGAGAGCCACCTCAACACGGGGCGAGGACCGGTAGCGACCGCCGTAATTAGGAACGGAACTCTGCATGAGAAGGACTGCATCGTAGCCGGCTCGACCTACGGGCGAGTGAAGGCGCTGATCGATGAGAACGGTAACCGGATACGCGAGGCTGGCCCGGGAAAGGCCGTAGAGATCCTCGGCCTGCGGGAGGTTCCCCCGGTTGGTACAGGGATCGAGATAAAGAAGAACCACAATGAGGCTAAGTGCTGTGCGCAGAAGCGGCGGGCTGAGGAGACGACTCCGCGACGAACGCGGGCGCAGATGAGTGTGGAGGATCTATTCCGCGAGGCGAGGGAGGAAGAGAAACTACAGCTTGTTCTCAAAGCTGTATCGACTGGTGCCCTAGAGGCAGCCCGGCGGGAGATTGAGTTGATCGCCGTGGAAAGCGTAGAGTTGGAGTTCCTGCACGTTGGGGTGGGGGCAGTCTCGGAGAGTGATGTCCTCCTTGCGTCCAGTGTCTCCGGGGACTGTCTTGTCGTCGGGTTTGGAGTGAAGGCGGATGCGAAGGCAACTAAACTCGCCGACCGCGAGGGGGTGATCATCCTTACCTACGACGTCATCTACAATCTGGTCGACGAGATCGAGCGCGCCCTCAAGCGGATGCTCGCTCCAGAGTACAAGGAGGTCCAGGTTGGCGAAGCCGAGGTTAAGGAGCTGTTCAGGATTCCGAGTGGTATCGTAGCGGGTTGCTACGTCTCAGAGGGGGGGGTGATCCGGGGTGGCAAGGTCCATGTTCTGCGGGAGGATAATGAGATCTTCACCGGCGAGATTGCCTCACTGCACCGATTTGAGAACGATGTACGCGAAGTCCAATCCGGGCGTGAGTGTGGAATTCGCATCAAGGATTTCGACGACGTTCAGATCAAAGACCGCCTTCTCATCTTTACCCTAGAAGAGGTCAAGCACTGAGAACCCATGAAGGTTGGTCTCCTCACTCTTTATCTTCATCTCCCTGCTACTGGATCACTCAAAGAAAAGCGTTCGGTTATTAAGAGGATCCTCGCTGAGGTGAACCGCTGCGGACCGGCCTTTGCCGTCGCCGAGGTGGAGAACCTTGACGACCTTGGTCGGGCCACGATTCGAATTGCTCATCTGGCGAACGATCCTCGCTACACCGACTCGGCCTTAACGCAGCTCCGCACGACCCTGGAGTTGGGAAAGGACTACGCTGTGGAAGGCTACGACCTGGAGATCCTATGAGCGAAGGGCACGTCCACGCTAGGTTGTGCGAGGAGATCAAGCGGGAACTCTCTGCAATCGCCGAGTTCGAGGTTCGCGACCCCGTTCTTAAAGAAGCCTTTCTTACCGTGATGGATGTCGATCTCTCCGTGGATGCCCGTTACGCCAAGGTGTATATCGCCATTGGGACGCCGTCCGCAGACAAAAAGGCCGTTATGGCTGCCTTTCGCCGGGACCGCGGCTTCTTCCGCACCGAACTTGCTCGGCGGCTTCCTCTCCGCTATACCCCGCAACTGGAGTTCATCCTTGACGAGACCGTAGAACGGGCGATGCAACTGGAGAGGCTGCTGCAAGACGAGGAAGATGAAATCGCATCAGATTAAGCGGGTTGTCTGTGCTCCGTTCCGCTCCCCGCTGCTTCTTTTGGTTGCCTTAATCTTCTCGGGGATTCTCTACGCCGTTGATATACAAGCCAGCGTGTATGACATCCAGAACCCGAAGTGGGTGATCACGATGGCCATCCTCATTCTCATCTCGCCGCTTTTTAGCGGTGTGCTCATCCTCCTTATATACGGGATCAACACCGGAAAGGCGATCTTGGTACGGCGAGCACTCACCCAAACGCTTTCCTCCTATATTCATCTTGTAGTCGGGGAGATCTTAGTCAATCTGGTTGTGTTAGCAGGGAGCTTTCTGTTTGTTCTTCCGGGGATCTATCTTGGACTGCGTCTGAGCTTCTATAAGCAAGTGATTTTGATTGAGGGCGCAACTGCTACTGCGGCGATCAAAGGGAGCTTCAGACAAACGGTTGGCTGGCGCATTCCCGGTTCTCTGCTCCTCCTTCTCGCCCCATTCTACGCTCTTGCCATCCTCGTCGGCTACGTAGTGACCAGGTTACCCTTGGGCCTCTTTGGGGAGGGGCTCGCCCTAGCTGCGTCAACACTCACTTTCGCATGGACGAACACGTTGTTGACCACCCTTTACATGCTCAATAAGGAGCTCCCCCTTATTTCGCCTTAGGAACAGCTCTCTACACACAAAAGTTGATACAACCATGATTCTGTTTTGCAAGATAATAACATGTGTATAATGGATCGGGAGGATGGTATGAAACGAAGTATAGTTTTTGTTGGGACTGTAATTGTTGCAGCTTGTGTGGCCTTTTCCGTTTTGGGGACAAGTTGGGAGGAACAAAAAGCCGGATTTCAGTTTCGAGTTGATCCAAAGACCGGAGAGACGCAGGTTGGGTTCTATCTGTTCCTTGAGTATGAGCCGATTCCGGCATGCACAGACCTTGATACCACTTGGTCGGTGTACATCTTACAAGACGGTTCAGAGGAGGTCTTGGCGGACTATCACTACCGTAAGCGGCATCCCAGTTGCACTGGGCGGACCGAATGGATAAGCTTCCTTTCTCCCTTTATCACGCCGGTCGCAGGCGGAAACTACGGGGCGCGAATCACCGTGCATGATTTCGCTAACGATTTATTCTATGAGCGCGTCATAAGCTATATAGCACCGCTCAGTCTGCCCACAGGTGTTGCCTTAAGCGTGTCAACGACTTCCGGGGATACGGATGAGATCGACTTAAGTGGTGTTCCTGATGAAGAACTGGAACAGCTCGCTTCCTACTTCACGACTTTCTCTACAGACTATGTGCAAACTGCCTCCGATGTTTCAGTGGAGGATTTTTTCACCATTTATGCCACATCAGAGGAGGCGTTTCCGGCTTGGTTGCTGGTGGTCGTTTCCTTGGGTCCAGACGTCAGTACAAGTGGAAGCGGAATCTCGATCAAGGCGAGCTACAACCGCATCCTTTTCATCTACCCGGTAAATTCACCGGCAGCGGTGGGAGGGGTTCTCGAGCAGCTATCCTTGCTTAATGAGGAGTTTGTGGGCCGGGTGCTGTTAGCGAAAAATCCCTCTGATAGCGGCAACGCTATATCCGTATTCATCGGCGAGATAGCCTGGCAGGTCTTGCAGGCGGCCAGTCAGGAGATAGAGCAACGCTAGGGGTAGTCCCTCGGATTTTTGTGACACGCGGGGTCTCCCGGTTACCCGTCAACCCGACTCATTATGGGTAAGATCGGAGTTGGTCTCGCCCTTGCGGCGTTTTGCTTAGAAGTGTGAGGATACAATGTGGTGGTTAAAGGGATTCTCGCTACTACACGGTATGCCTTCGTCATCAAGTCACGGTAAGATACAGCCGGAGGGATCATGGATCGAGAAACTACGGATAGGAAAATCGTCACAGTTGTTTCCGGGTTACCTCGTTCCGGCACGTCGATGATGATGATGATGCTTGAAGCCGGGGGGCTACCCGTACTGACGGACAACATAAGGACCGCTGATGAGGACAACCCCAAGGGCTACTACGAATTCGAACAAGTAAAGCAGGTTGAACACGATCAAGCCTGGCTGAAACAGGCCCAGGGGAAGGCCGTCAAGATGGTCTCAGCGCTCTTAAAACACCTGCCGCAAAGCTACACCTATAAAGTGATCTTCATGCGCAGAGTGATGGAAGAGGTTTTAGCCTCCCAGAGGCAGATGCTCGTCAGAAGAGAAAAGCCGGCAGATACTGTTTCAGACGAAAGGATAGCTGATTTGTCTCGCCAGCATCTAAAGCAGGTGGAAGCCTGGCTTGATGAGCAACCCAACATTGAGGTCCTCTATACCAGCTATAATGAGGTTCTGAAAAATCCCGTCGAACAGGCGAAGAAGGTCAACCAGTTCTTGGGCAATACCCTTGACGTAGAAAGCATGGCAGGTGTAGTCGATCGATCGCTTTATCATCAGCGCCAAAAGCGGCATGAACCGTCATCTTGTATGGAAAGGAAGAGGCTAACGCATTGAGTGGAGGAGGAGCTAAGTGGAGAGCACGGTCGGTTTTGCCTTAACCCTCTCAGCCCTGGCCGGATTGTCGACGACGTTGGGCGGTGTGCTCGGCATCTTAGTCCGTAAGCCCGGTCCGCGCTTCATGGCACTGACACTAGGCTTCTCCGGGGGAGTGATGATCCTGGTCTCATTCGTCGAGTTGCTGCAGGGGGGGATCGAGACCGTCGGTTTTGCCCCGGCCCATCTGGCCTTCTTCCTCGGGATGGCGGCGATGTTTCTCGTCGATATCTCCATCCCCCACGACTACATGGCCGAGCATCACCGTACCGGGAACGGCGAACGAAGCGGCCAGTTGATGAAGACGGGGCTGTTTGTTGCTCTCGGTATTGGTATCCACAACTTCCCCGAGGGGATGGCCACCTTTGCCGGCGCGCTGAAGGAACCGTCTCTCGGAATCGCTATCGCTTCGGCCATCGCCATCCATAATATTCCCGAGGGATTAGCCGTGGCAGCACCGATCTATGCGGCGACTGGTAGTCGACGCAAGGCCTTCCTGTGGTCGTTTCTCTCGGGGGTTGCTGAACCTATCGGAGCTGGGCTGGCCGCGGCGGTCTTGTTACCGTTTCTGAACGGCGCTATTTTGGGCTACGTGCTTGCGGCAGTGGCCGGGATCATGGTCTTCATCTCATTGGATGAATTGGTCCCTGTGGGACGTTCCTTTGGCAGTGAACACTTATCAATTGTGGGTGTTATCGTGGGTATGGTCGTCATGAGCCTAAGTTTGTGGATGTTGGGCTGAGAACAACAGTACACCTGCCTTTTGTAATGTGTGTCACATTCAGTCTTTTTATTTGGGTGACTTAAGGCAGCTTGGGGGCGGAAACGTAACCAGCCAGACCATATTGCAAGATGCTTCCCCCTTTGCTGAACCGTACCTTTTGGTTCCTCGCTGTTTCAAGTGGGTAACTTAAGAGAAAGGCTGAAACGACGAGACTCGCGCAAAGGCGCTAAGAACGCAAAGGACGGAGAAAAAACAGGATCGATAGGAATCCAATAACCTATGAGGAATCCAGGAATCCATGAGAAAGCTAAGGATGTACAAATCAGCGCTTTTCCTGGCCTCCTGGTTTCCTAAGGGGCTTGGCTTAGATGTGCCTACGACCAACAGCAAGTGCCTAATGCTGAGGAGGCCAGGAATGCAGGAAGAACTACGAATAAGAGGAACAAAGACTAGGAATCCTCTGCGTCTTGGCGCCTGCCTGTGCCGGTACGGCAGACAGGTCTTTGCGAAGAAAAGGGGCTTCCCTGCTTGGCCGGAAGACAGGTCACGGGAATGGGGGATTGGCGGTTGTCACACAAGAAACCGGGCTTTTTCTTGCTTCCCTGGTTTCCTCAGGAAGAGAAGAGCTTGCTTCACGAGAGCAGGCCAGTTCCGATGCTCCCTGGCTGGTTCCCCACACCAGATAGCGAAGAACCTACCTTTCTCACTGTGGCAGAACGCGGTACACTTTAGGAGCGAGGTACGGCTTGCCTCGGCGAACTAGACCCCATAGGACGAAGGAGTGAAAACAGGTATGACATCGCAAGGCGTTACCCCACAAAGTGAAGACTATGCCCGCTGGTACACTGATGTAGTGCAAAAGGCGGATCTGGCCGACTACGCACCGGTGCGTGGCTGCATGATCATCAAGCCGTACGGCTACGAGCTGTGGGAAAACATTCAGGGAGCGTTGGATCGGCGGTTCAAGGCCACAGGCCACAAGAACGCGTACTTCCCGCTGTTGATCCCGATGAGCTTCATTCATAAGGAAGCCGAGCATATCGAGGGTTTTGCGCCGGAGTTGGCCGTAGTGACCCACGGCGGTGGCAAGGAACTGGAAGAGCCGCTCGTCGTGCGCCCGACTTCGGAGACTATGATCGGCCACGCTTTTGCGGAGTGGATCCAGTCATACCGTGATCTGCCGCTTCTTATCAATCAGTGGGCGAACGTCGTTCGCTGGGAGATGCGCCCGCGCCTGTTCCTGCGCACGACGGAGTTCCTGTGGCAGGAGGGACACACCGCCCATGCAACAAAGGAAGAGGCGCAGGAAGAGACGATGCGCATGCTGGATACCTACGCCGACTTCGCTATCAATGAGGCGGCCATCCCTGTGATCAAGGGGTTAAAAAGCACGCAGGAGAAGTTCGCCGGGGCGGATGACTCGTATTCCATCGAGGCGATGATGGGCAACAAGTGGGCGCTCCAGTCGGGCACATCGCACAACCTGGGACAGAACTTCTCAAAAGCGTTCGACATCAAGTTCCTCGATGAAAATAACGACCTGCAGTACTGCTTCACGACCTCGTGGGGTGTGAGCACGCGCATGGTCGGCGGGATTGTCATGGCACACGGTGATGATAAAGGGTTGCGCCTGCCGCCTCGGCTGGCACCGATCCAGGTTGTGGTCATCCCGATCTTCAAGACCGACGAGCAGAAGAACCTGGTCTTGGAGACAATCGGCGGCGTCCGTGAATCGCTTATTACTGCCGGGGTGCGCATCCACGTTGACGACCGCGAGGGGTTGACCCCCGGGTTCAAGTTCAACGACTGGGAGATGCGCGGCGTGCCGCTTAGGATGGAAATCGGGCCGAGGGACGTGAAAGCTGCCACGGTGGTGCTCGTCAGGCGCGATGTGTCTGGGGTGGAGGGGAAACAGTCCGTTCAAGCGACAGAGCTTGTTTCCACCGTGACGCGCCTGCTCGATGAGATTCAGGCCAACATGCTCGCTCAAGCAACAGCGTTTCGTGACGTCAACCTGCACGAGGCTGCCTCGTATGACGATCTTAAAGAGATCGTGAAAGATGGCTGGGCGCTGATCCCGCACTGTGGGACGCCTGAGTGTGAGGACCGGATCAAGGCAGAGACCAAAGCTTCGTCGCGCTGCTTCCCGCTTGATTTAAACGAGGAGTGGTATCCTAAGGGAGTGACATGCTCTGCCTGTGGCAAGCCGGCACAGGGGAGAGCCTACTTTGCACGAGCGTATTGAGGATTCCATGGGAAACGACCGAACAGCATAAAGGAGACAGCATGGTCAATACTGATCGGCGAGTCGAGGGTCTGGCACGACGACTCAACTCCCACGGAATCGACGTATTGGCCTTACTTCCCGGGGCCAATTTTACCTACTACACGGGGCTTTCTAAGGGCTTGAGCGAGCGGCCGACCGTCGCCTTCTTCTCCACCAACAGGCGGCCGGCGTCCATCGTGCCCTCCTTCGAGCTATCTGCCACAAAGCAGCTTCTCTCCTACGATGTGGAGTTTTTCGTCTACACCGATGAGGAGGGATATGAAGGAGCCTTCCAGCGTGCCAGCGATACCCTGAAACTGGCCGGCAAACAAATCGGGGTAGAGTATCAAAGCATGCGCCTGTTGGAACTGCGCCAGATCGAAAGGAGCGTGCCTGATTGTGTCATAAAGGAGGCCGATGCCCTATTGGCCGAGTCTCGCATGGTCAAAGACGATGGTGAACTTGAGGCCATGCGCGAGGCGATACGCATCACCGAGGAAGCACTCCGCTTGACGATCGACCAGGTGCGGCCCGGGCAGACCGAGCTTGAGGTTCAGAACATCCTACACGCGGAGATGCTCCGCGCTGGCGCGCGTGGTTTGGGTTTTGATCCGCTCATCCTGTCTGGTCCACGTGCGGCGCTGCCCCATGCCACAGCGGTGGGCCGGGTTATCCAATCGGGTGACTGTTTGCTCTTCGATTTCGGAGCAAAGTACGAAAACTACACGGCGGACATCACCCGTACCTTCTCGATCGGCACGGAGAACCCCGAATGGAAGGAGATCTACGCGGTGGTGAAGGAGGCAAACGCCGCAGCGCGTCGTCTCGCCAGGCCGAACGTCAAGGCGCAAGACGTCGACCGCGCTGCCCGGGAGGTCATCGAAAAGGCCGGCTACGGCGAGTATTTCACCCACCGTACCGGACATGGCCTGGGACTGGAAGTGCATGAACCGCCGTATATCGTTGAGGGAAACAAGGTCCCTTTACAACCGGGGATGACCTTTACCATCGAACCGGGGATCTACATCTCGTGTAAGTACGGCGTCCGTATCGAGGACGATGTTGTCATCACTGAAGATGGATGCGAAAGTCTAACGACCTTTCCGCGGGAGCTTGTGGTTATCTAGCCTTCCCGCTCAGCTCGCGGTAGCGGAAGCAGTCGACGGTATGGTCGTTCACCATCCCCACCGCCTGCATGAACGCGTAGCAGATCGTCGGCCCGACGAACTTGAACCCGCGTTTCTTCAGGTCTTTGCTCATCGCGACGGACTCCGGTGTCTGCGCTGGGATCTCCTTGATCGAACTCCACGCGTTGTGGATAGGTCGCCCATCGACGAAACGCCAGATGTAGCTATCGAAGCTTCCAAACTCTCTCTTAACGGCGAGGAAGGCGCGGGCATTCCCGATCGTTGCCTCCACCTTGCGCCGGTTGCGAACGATCCCTGGATCAAAGAGGAGCGCCTCGATCTTCGCCTCGTCGTAGGAGGCTACCACTGACGGATCGAATCGGTCGAACGCTTCGCGGTAGTGATCGCGTTTATCTAAAATCGTCGACCAACTGAGCCCTGCCTGCGCGCCCTCCAGGATGAGAAACTCGAAGAGCCTGCGGTCATCGTGAACTGGGACCCCCCATTCCTCGTCGTGGTAGCGTACGTAGCGTGGATCGGTCCCCGCCCACGCGCATCGCACAACAGTCATACCTGCCATCCTTTCGTCGTTCTCTTTTGCGGGTTTTTCCTATCTTAGCCGTTCGCTCTGTGAAACGCGACCCAAGATAAGGCAAGGTCGCATTTTCCCGCATCGCTTTATCTATGGTAGGATAACCCGAGAGGGAGGTGGTGGGATGGCAGATCTGATAATCCGCGATATGGAAGAAGGGGACGAACAGTACGTAGGAACGTGCACCCATGTGAACGAGTCAGACGAGATCGATGCCTGCGCAAGGCAACGGCTCCCGTGGCTAAAAAAGATGTACGCGAAAGGGCTGCGGGTCAAGGTCGCGCTCCTTGGGGATAAACAGGTCGGGTTCCTCTACCTTGTGCCGATAGAGGTCTCTCCGTGGGGTCCTCTGGGAGAGGAGCTGATGGTCATCCCGTGTCTCGTTGTGACAGAGTCGGCAAAGCACAAAGGGATCGGCAGAGCCTTGTTGGAAGAGGCGGAAGAAGAGACCAAACGCCAGGGACGAAAGGGTCTCGTCACGCCTGCCTATACCCACGATTTCTGGTTCATGCCGGCCGGGTTCTTCGAGGCATGCGGTTTTTCCGCAGTAAAGAGGAGGGGACAAGAGGTTCTGCTGTGGAAGGTCTTCGACGAGATGGCCAAGGCCCCGCAGTTCCTTGAGCGAAAATACCGTTATGAACCGATCACCGGAAAGGTGGCGGTCGATCTCTTCTTTAACACCTTCTGCCAGACGAGCGTCATCGAGGCACAGCGCGTGCGGGAGGTAGCTGCTGAGTTCGGCGAGCATGTCGCGCTGCGCGAGTACTGCGCTGATGACCGCGAGACCCTCCTTCACTTGCAAACCCCACGAGCGATCTTCATCAACGGGAAGGAAATCTGGTGGGGATATGAGGCCCCCAAGGAGGGGATTCGCGAGGCAATCAGACAGGCGCTTTCTAACCGACTACCTGAACCGTGATGTTTATGGCGTTTATCCCTTTAGAGCAGCGTAGAATGGTCCCTCTTGAAGCCTTTCGTGAATATATTGAGCGCTTATATCGCAAGCATCCAACTGAGAGTAATGGCATTGGGTTCGCGGGTGACACGCGCTATACTTGTTTGGATTCACAATGCGGATTCCAGACAGAAGGCGCACGATACTACAAATTATTAACAGTCCTTTGGGATTCTACATCCTTGCCCTTCTAATTGGGGAAAGCTTCCTCGGTCTCGTAATGGGATTAGGCGGAGCGAAGAATTTCCTGGCAACGGGAGCATTCCTTGGGGTGGGAATGTTTGTGCTTGTTGTTGCTTGTGTTAGAGTTGTTGCATGGTTCAAACCGGAGCACTAGACCCATCAACCCTGGCTTCTCATACCTATTAGCAGGTGACGTGGGGACTCTTGTCCGCTTCCCGGTGGGGACAGAACCGCTTATGGTGTTCCAAACTGCAATTCAGCGCACTCAGCCCCGCCAGGACTTGACATGCACCTCTCGATGCCTTTGCTTGCACATCAAGCGTACCCTACTATGATAAGGCATAAAGACCATAAAGACAGAGGTGAGTGCAAGAGGTGACACGTGTCCTTGACGGAAGGAGCGTGCATCCTTCGTCCAGCGGGAAGCGCGCCCTGAAATGAAGACAGGGATGAAGGTTGCCCACGAGGAGGACCTCAAAGATGCTAAAATGGGTAATGACAGGAATCATGGCGCTTGTGGTCGTGGTAGAGTTCCTTGTTGGCATTGGTGCGCTTACTGGCAAGCTAGACAAGAATCCAATCGCGGCCTGGGCGCTCATCTCTGGTGCAGCATTCGCATTGATAACTTTCGTTGTTGTGGTCTGGGTCCTTTGATGAGACTGATTCCTGTTCGCCCCTTATGGCCGTTATCACAGCAGTTCACGCATTCGCCAGCACAAGATCCATCAATCTAGCTTTTTCATGCCTATGCGAGTATCGGAATGCAAACTCATCCAGGTAATCCTGTAGGTATTTGGTCGAAACGTGGTGGTACATCCCTATCAACCCGCGCTTGAATAGGCTCCAAGCATTTTCGATTGTATTCACGTGGGCTTCATCAATCACGTATTCCTTGTAGACGTGAGCGACGGTCTCATGACGGCCAAACTCCGCTAAGAAGAACAATCTACTTGCAGCGTCACTGTAGATTTCTTGAACCTCGTCCAGATTGGGAGCGATAACCCGCTTAATGTCATGAGCTTTCAAGCCGTCAAGAATCATCATACGAAGGAACCCGCCACGTTCGGCTACACCAAGAACGTTCTTGCCCTCGAACTTGACGTGTCCTTTAGGCAGTCCGTCACCGCTGGCACGGACAACCGCATCATCAACCTCAATGATTCCGCAAAGCTTGTCCTCGAATACGTCATGCTTCATCGCTCGTCGGATTCGCTTCGCCATGTACCAAGCCGTCTCGTAGTGAACGCCCAATTCCCTCTCTATCTGCTTCGCACTCACCCCCTTTGGCGAATGACAAAGCAACCAAACCGCTACAAACCACTTCGGCAGATCGATTTTTGAACGGTGAAAGATAGTTCCCGCCGTTACCGAAAACTGGTACCTACAACTCTTACACTGCCAACGCCGATATTTCCGCATGTATAAAGGATGCTTCGCTCCACATCTTGGGCACTTGACTCCATCCGACCAACGCAATCGTTTAAGACGAATCTCGCATTTGCGTTGTGTTGAAAATTCACGCCGCACCTCTCGTAACGATTTGATTTTCGTTTCATTCTGAAGCATGTCTAACCACCTCCAGAACTATAATAGCACATTGCCACTGCTTTGTCAAGCCGATAAACGCCATGTTTATTACAAGGCGCGAAGAGAAAGCCGACCAGATGGTGAAAATAATCGAAAAGTACAGGTAGCGGTAGCTGAGCCGACCGCTCAACCCAATGGCAGTCGCAGGTGCGCCATTTCTGAGATAGCCATCGTTCTATTAGTATGAGAAATCCCTCTCTGGAGAAGTTAAGACACAAGGTATGATCCTGACGTTCTCACAAGGTGCTGTCTCACTACGCCGATTGTTGCCTCGGTGGCCCCGGAGTATACTGTAACTATGAAAGCAATGCGGTACGTCTACTGGCAGCATGACGACATGTGGCTCGGTTATCTCGAACAGTTCCCTGATTACTGGACCCAAGGGGAGACACTGGACGAACTGCAGGAGAACCTGAAGGATCTGTATCAGGAACTCATCAGCGGCAACATCCCTGAAGTCCGCCGTGTGGCCGAGCTGCAGGTGTCATGAAGCGGCGTGACCTCATTGGTCAAATCGAGAAGGACGGCTGCATCCTCATTCGACACGGTAGACGGCACGATTGGTATCAGAACCCGAGAACGGGTGTCTGCCAACCTGTCCCACGCCATCGAGAAATCAAACAGCCCCTGGTCCAGCACATCCTTAAGATGCTCAAGGACTGACACAGCAAGCCCTTGGAGTGCATGCGTCCATAGGCCGCGCCGCTCAAGTGCAGTGTTCGGATGCAGAAAAACGTCAGTCAGTGGGGTCAGCGCGTCAGTGGGCGAACCCGCAACCCTGCGACCACAACCCAGTGCGCTACCCAATTGCGCCACACTCCCCCCAAGGCACTCGGATTCATCTGCAATTAGCCGCCTCTCGTAGCCAGAAACATCAAAAGTAAAGCTCTGCCCCCAATCACTCCGGTGCTTGATGTCAGGTGCATGCGCTTGTTGGGGCACTGTTTCGCAGGGAAGCCCCTATTGTTGCTGACTCTACTCGAGTTGCCGGATGACACGGCATGGATTTCCAACCGCTACTACGTTGGCGGGTATGTCTTCGACCACTATGCTTCCGGCGCCAATCGTCGTGTTCTCCCCAACCGTCACTCCTGGGCAGATGATCGCCTCGCCACCAACCCAGACGTTGTCGCCGATCGTCACTGGAGCGGTGAGTTCGAGGCCTGCAAGCCGGAGCCTGGCATCCGTCGGGTGACAAGCGGCGTACACGTGCACTGATGGGCCAAAGTTCACGTTTTTGCCAATGTGAATCGTGTTGCAGTCCAAGATCACACAACCGAAGTTTAGATACACCGCGTCTGCGATAAAGATATTGCTTCCATAGTCACAGTAAAAGGGAGGTTCAATCCACATATTTTTTCCCGCTGCGCCGAGTAGTTCAGTCAAGATGGAGAGTCGCTGTTTCGTTTCGTCCTCGGTTGTGAGGTTGTATTGACGGGTGAGTCGGCGGGCGCGGGTGCGTCCACGTACGAGTTCCGGGTCAGCTGCTAGATAGGGCTCGCCTGCCAGCATCTTCTGTTTTTCCGTTTTCGTGGCCATCTATGATTCTCCCTTGTTGATGTGATGAGGACTCGCACGCAGTAAAGCAGCCTAACGGGATGGGGTTAAGCTGCGAGCGCCGCTAAAGGCACTCGTCAGCTTCAACCGCTAGTTAGGCGTTACAACTTCCACTCATCCAGGGCTCCGCAATGCCTGACCTAGCCCAAGTTCCTTTACCCGCTTGCTTCCCACAGCCAACTGCAGGAGGCCCGCGCTTCCCCCATGCAGTACCCCACCCGAAAGGATCTCCCTCAGATTTTCCGCCTGAGGGGATGTCATGTTCTTCGCCTCCCAGCTACCCAGAAGCTCACTGTTGCAGAAGAAGTTGTCCTGAATGAGGATCACAAAGGAGAGTTCATGGCGAAGCACGGTAAGGTCAACGATGGTGCCCACAAACTCTATCCATGCGGTGTTCTTCCTCACGGCCTCAACCAGCTGGCGAACAATCTGATGAGACCGAATTGACCGAGGATCGCGCCCTTGCGGATTCAGACGGAATTCGGTTACATCGAACAACTCCTCAGCATATTCCCTGAGCAATGCGTCGCCGACATCAAACCCTTGCCTCACCAGAAAATCAGCGTCATCGTCTTCGCTCCCAAATACCTCGAAGCCTCCCGCTGGCTGAAATTGGAAGAAGCCCGGTTTCACAATGACATCTTGCGATCGTTTGGCCAAGACTACTCGCCAGACGGGCTGTCCCACACCTCTCGTGTCTTGGTAGATGACTATTGCTTGTACGCTCAACAGGGGATACGCATTGTGCGGCTCGGCGATCGCGGATGACCCAAATCTTCCATCGTGGTATTGCGCCCGGTATGGCAGTTTGGCCAAGATCTCGTCTGGAGATGCTGGAATATATCCGTTTTGGCTCTTGAAAAGCTGGTATAGCTCCCATTCAAGAATGTGGCTCGTGACTAAGTTTTGATATTGGTTCGTCGTGATAGTGTCAAAAGACTGAGTCCTCCCATCTGGATTGTAGTGAATCATCTGTAACGCAAATCCCTTCATTCGGGGTGCATGGAGCGTATTGCCAAGAAGTTTGACGTACTGTTTCTGCGTCTTTGTTGGAACCACCTCTGGGAGCCTCAAATCCCGGAGCACACACAATCCTTCAAACGGGTAGTCGACACTCCTCTCATGGCGCAAGATCGCAGCTGGATATCTCTTTCCGTCTACGGATACGATCTCCAAATCCGGATACAGGATCTCAAGAATCTGCTGCTGCCACAGGAGGTACTCTCGTGAGATTAGGCCCTGGGAGAGTTCTTGCGCCTTCCGCTCCCACTTGTAGACCTTCTGATCTTGGTACAAAAAATATCCTCCAAGGATTAGCAACGACGCCCCCAGGGCGATAGCCGCGCCAAGCAAGCCAGTTACGAGGAATCCCACAATTCCGGCAACGAACGCAATGATACCGAGCAAAGATTTCAGGTACTTTCCTTGGTGTTTGAGATAAACCAAGTGCTCCTCCTCGGTCTACTTCGGCCTGCCGACACCCAACTACGGCTTATACAGTCCGCGTAAGAACCCTTTACGCAGCATCTTCTGCTGTATAGATCCCGGCCGGAACGTGTGCAAGAAGACGTATCACGTGATCCATCAATGTTCTCCTCATTCACGCAAAACCTCAATGGATTTTATGCAGACCGCATAAGCTCCTCCCGTTTCGCTCGGTTCAAGGCATCAGTTGGACTCCTCAACTTCCTTGCGTACGCGCCAACAACAACCACTCGATAACAACATATATCATGCATCATCACGGATCAAGCGTGGGATACCAGCGCAGGCAACGACAAGGTTGATCCTCTTCCAGGCTCTTCAGTTCCCGCGTCCAGGGCCAGGTCTTGCGATGCAACATTAAGACGAGTCTTTTCGTGTTCTGATCTTGTCTTTTGCTCGAATTGGGCGCATCCGCGGTGCGAAGAGTGTAAAGGAATGTCAAAACACACGCTCTGACCCCAGACCCGATCATGACCTGTCTATTTCAAGACTTACATTTGGCAACGAAGAGAAGTATAATGGAGGTAGAGTCCATCTCCGTATTGTGGGAGGTACTCATGCGGCGTGTTACTTTCGTTGTGATTCTGGGGCTCGTCATTCTCCTGCTGTTTGGATGTGGCGAACGGCAGGCAAGCATTACCGGCGTAGTTGATGACAGCGAGTCAGGGAACCCCTTACGGAATGTCATTGTCACCCTTGGGGAGCACACCGCAAAGACTGGAGCTGACGGTCACTACCAGTTGGATAAGGTTCCACCTGGAAGCTATACCCTCACAGCTCGTATGGAGGGCTACAACCCTTACCAAAGGCAACTCGATGTGGGAGGAGGGCAGGAAGTTGTCCTCGATATCAATCTCTCCCCGCTCGAAGAACCGAGTCCTCTTCCCGTCGCTGAGATCGAGCAAGCTCCTCATCGCATGATAGAACGGGTTTCCTCAGCCATATCTCCCCGAGAGGGAGGAAGTATCGCGATTACTGAAGCAGAGAGCATCTACTCAAATGGCTTCACTCTCTCGATTCCACCTGGAGCGTTGGAGGAAGAAACGGTTATTACCGTCGGGGATGTTACGGACGACTTCCCGCCCATCCCAGAAGGTCTCCGCCCTGTGGGACTCCCCATCAGTTTGGAACCAGACGGCCTTTCCTTTCAAGAACCCGTTACGATCAAGATTCCCTATTCTGATGAGATGCTTGCCTGGGCAGGCATCACTTCACCAGAAGAGCTTCTCCTGAAGACATATGATTTATCCGCAGGCAAGTGGGCGGATGTCCCCATAGCTCACGTTGACACAGAGAACCGACTTGTTGTTGCTAGGATTGATCACTTCAGCTTATTTAGCCTTTTCTCGTGGTGGAATCGAAAAGAAACCGAGAACCCCGCCACTGACGAACAGATCGCTACGTACATCAATGAGTCTTGGGGCATTGTAACGTCAACTGGTGACCTGCTTGAGAAGCTGGAATACCCGAATCCAACTACCGCAATACCCTTCAGGCAAGAAATCGGTGGCATTCTAGCCGTTATGGCCATGGCTGAGCAGATCCAAAATGAGGAGTATCGAAAAGCTGCGATCACGGGTGGAGAGTGGCTGGCTTGGCAAGCTTTGAAGCTTGCCGGGTATGGCTGGCTTAGGCCATTTGCTCTGCTTGTTGAGGTGACATACAAAGGCGGGGTATGGTTTGTAAAGGAAGTTGACGAAGGTGCATTTAACGCGCAGATCTGCGCCTACCTTTACTATAGACGAGAGGGGTATTCAGTTGAGGACATAAAGGACTTGTTTGTTACTGACGATGGGTGGGTACTCACCGCCATGGGCACAGGATGTCCCCCGGGTTATCCACGCCTAACTGGCCGGTTCAAGCCAGAGGATGTTTTCAGGATTGGACGAGCTGTCTGGAATGCAACACAGTCAGAAAGATACAAGGAACGAGATACAGAAGAGATCAGGAATGCCTTTATTGATGCAATTCGGCCTGCCGAGCCTAACCAACCACCACAAGTTCGCATCACTGCTCCCTCTGAGAAGGCAGTCTTCACCGCAGGGGAGGTAGTGAATCTAGAAGGGACAGCCGTAGACCCCGAAGATGGGCCCTTAACTGGATCTTCTTTGACGTGGAGGATCGAGACTGATGGAAGTTCCACGTTCTTAGGCGCGGGAGAGGCTCTTTCTCTGAGTGAGCCTTCAGTGGGAACTCACAGGATCTTCTTGACCGCTAAAGACTCCCAAGAGCAAACTGCCGAAGATAGCGTTGAGATAACCGTGCAGGTAACTGTCAACTTACCTCCCCAAGTTACTATCAACACCCCTTCCGATGGTAGCGTTTTTCTAGAGGGTGACCCGATCCTATTCGCGGGGTCGGCCATAGATCCTGAAGACGGATCTCTAGCAGATCGTTCATTGGTTTGGGTGTCTGGTATTGATGGCATACTCGGACCTGGACACACCGTGACGAGAGACGACTTGTCACCTGGCACTCATGCTATCACTCTGTCAGCCACCGACTCTCACAGTGTGTTTTCAACCAAGACCGTCACGATTACGATCAAACCCAGTACTCCCAACGCAGAGGAAGCTTTGGGAGGACTCCACAATCAGGGCTTTGTTGTTGACATTGTTGGAGTAGAGCGTGATGAAGATCGGACAACAATTCGGTTTTCGGTCTTCAAGGAGCTCGAACACACGGCTGCCCCAATTGACATACCATTCACTGCAGAAGATAACCACGGAAATCAGTATTCAGGCACTCTTTATATCGACTTCGATGGTGCTCCCTACGTCCTAAACAGCCTGCCGAAAGGGTTCATGTATGTAGAGGAGGCCACTGTTCGCATTCCAAATGCAGCCCCATTGGAAAGGCTGTTCCTTGGTGAGACAGAGCTTCCTCTTAGGACCGATGTCAATATTCAGTCGTACCTCTTAAGAAGTTTCCCGGGCATGGAGGTTTCCCTCGAGGAGTCCATTCAAGTAGGTGAATGGCTGACTTTCAAAGTTGAAAAGATGACGCAACCGTGGTATCTCCCCTTCACGGTCGATAACGCTGAATATAATAGGCTTTCGGCTGGTGTGGAGCTAGGCATTCAACATCGGGATGGAACAGTAACCTGGCACCAAGGATGCGAGGAAAGCGTTCCAGGAGTATCGAGTATGAAACTAGGCCACGCTGTGCCTATCTCAATAGAGCACGGTCCACCCCGTCCTACGGCCCTGTTTCTCGGATTCAAGGATATAACAAATCGTGTGCCCACTATTCGGATCATGCCGGAACCACTCGCTGCATTTCTTCCCTATGATGTGCCGGATAAGCTTTGGAAGGAGTGGGCGGAAGACAGATTTAAAATGGGATTCCCAGTATCAGAGTATATGGAAATCCCCACAGGAGTTCCGGGTTCCAGAGCTACCGGAATAGTGCAGGGTTTTGAGAAAGGCCATTTCTACTATCTCACTGAAGGGCCAAACAAAGGACTAGTATCCAGAACTACTGGTGAGTTGGACGAGTACTACTGGAACTTGGCTGGAGGGGTAGGAGGGCAGCTTGGATTCCCGATTACCGAGGGAATCCAGAAAGTTGAGCTTGAGTTCTGTGGTGATATTGATTATCGCCACCGTCTTTCTGACGGCACATACGGATGCTCCCGATACATTTCCGCAGTTGATCGATACGGAAGAGTGAAATGTGGCGGTGGCTATAAGCGACATGCGGCCGTTCAGAATTTTGAGGGAGGGTACATAGGTCGGCGAAATTCACGTTGGGAAACTGTTCTCTTCGTGGATAACGAAATATCTGGAGAAAAGGGGTTCAATATTGGGGCAAACCCCCTCTCCGGACCATGGTCTGTTTCTGGAGTGGTTCGTCTCAAGAGGGTTTCTGTGCAACACGACTTCCTCATTCGTGTTGAATTTTCAGTGGAGTTTAGCGATATCGACGTGGAGAACTACGGTTCGCATATTTGGACATACTACTATCGTATACTGGACAGTAATGGTATTGAATACCTCCCGGTGCAGCACTTGGCTACAGGAATATGCACAAAGGCGATAATCAAATCCCAGCTTGCTACAAATGTCAATTACGAAGGATCTCTGGTCTTCCCATATCCATTGCACTCGGAAGGGCAGCTTCTTTTCGACGCTTTTTTCCCCTGGGGATCTTCGACAACCCAAATCCCGTTTGCGATCTCAGGTTTTTCAAGCCGTAACTCGCAGTGAGCAGAACAAACGATACCCGTAGAACTGTGCAAAACGACACATGCCACACCAGACACCGTGTTTGTTCTGTAGATTTTCAGCAAAAGCATCCAGATTCCGCTGCCAATGAGTCAGATAAGGATTAGTTAGGCGTGAACTAGCGCATCCAAGGAGCACTCGAACTGCACAGGTGCAAATATCTGGCAATCTCAACAACTGAGCAAGAAGATCGAGCATAAAGTAGGAAACGCAACACAAAAGAGCAATTCGGGCCTAGGGGATCGAAACCTACCAGTTTACGCAACACAAATGATATTGTGTTGCGCTCCTGCTGGGCTTATCCCTAATTACAGGCATCCATCCTTAACGGGGCTTCAGCGCTTTCAGCCTCTGGCTAAGATTCCTCCAGTTGGCAAACCGCGCAACATATCCTATCAAAACCGCCGGTTATGTTGCGTTTTCAGACCGCTACAGGGTGAACGTGGTCAAACCTTTACTCTTGCATACCAAGTCGTCCCTTTGCAACTGCGCAGTAGATAAAGGACAAGATGTAAGCGTTGGGATGCTGATCGCATTGCGAGGGCTTTTTCAGCAGGCTTGGGGGTGAGGTCTTTCACTGCAACATTAAAAGGAGGGGTTACGGCTTGTAGAGACTGAGCACAACTCTCCAGAATGAGAACGCGTCGTAAGTCTCAATCTGGCGGCATTGCCGTTGTTCCGCCGGGCTGATCCAATGCTCCCGCAGTGTCCAGGTAGTCAAGAATTCCTTTTAGGATGCCCTGAGCGATCTGATCCTGGTAGGCAGGGTCGAGCAGTTTGGCGCGCTCTTCGGGGCAGGTGAGAAAACCGACCTCGACCGATGCAGCGGGTAGCGTTGTGTGGCGCAGGTAAAGCTCTTGTGATCGAATACCGCGGTCACGGGCTCCGGTAGCAGCGACAAGGGCATTTTGTACCGACTCTGCCAAAAGCCAACTCGGATCGCCCGGTGAACGGGTGTCATCGACCCATGTCTCCGCTCCGTGGACCTCTGGGGCGTCAAACGCGTTTACATGAATCGAGAGGTAGAGGGCCGCCCCGACCTCGTCAGCCAGTTGGATGCGCTCTAGCTTATCGACAGTGACGTCGGTGGTGCGTGTAAGAACAGGCTTCAGTTGAGGATGCTCTTCAGCCAACGCCTTTACGCGCTTAACGATCTCGAGATTGACGTCCTTTTCTAGGATGTCGCCGACCACTGCCCCTGGATCGCGCCCTCCATGGCCGGGATCGAGAACGATGATGACAGATGGTCCCTCCGGCTCCACCGTCACGGGCTGTATGTCAGGCGCGGGCCGTTTGAAGACGCCAGCAAGGAGAAGGGAGACGATAACTACAACCATGACGATGAACAAAACGATAAGGATCCTCTTCATGACACCAGACTAGCAGATTCCAGTGTGACAGGTGCGGTTGCCTGTCCGATCCGGGACACCCATCTGCCGGACTCTCAGAATCGACATCTGTCCCTGGCGAGAAGGAGGTTCGCTTGTCCCAGCTACACTCTCGACATACGATGAGCCAGCGATTAACAGGGGTCTTTAAGATGGCACGGGCAAAATGGCTTTCGTGGGTCTTACTCGTTGGGGCTGTTCTCCTTCTTTCCGGATGCTTTGCCATCACCGTACTCGACGAAAGTGATAACGGAACCGTCAAATCCATCAAGATCGGGAACGCATTGCTGATAAGGCTTGCAGGAAATCCCACCGCCGGATACCTGTGGGAGCGAACTGATTCCCTGTTGGAAGCCGTGCTTGAACCGTTGGATGAAGGGGTGTTTATAAAGAGCACCCGCTGGATACCCCCCAGCTTGCTGGGGGGAGGAAAGCGGAGATTCGCCGCAGGCGAACCTGCTTGTTGTTTGTGCGAGCTACATGAACTCTGTCAGGGACAAACCTCTCAACGTCGGAGACAAGCTCCGACGCTACGAAAAAATGGATGTTATTTCCGATGCGACAACGCGGTACATCAAGTTGCAGCATGAGGACCAACTCCGCTTAGACCTCTAGGTTTTTGCCTTATTAATGCCCCGCAGCTTGCTGCGGGGTTCTTTACTCCTGACGATGAAAACCTCGTCGGAGCAGGCGGCGTGTGGGAGTTCAGATTTAAAACACTCACTTTCGGGAGTACCCCTATCGATTTCGTCTACTGGCGCCCCTGGGAAGAGGAGGTCGTTGACACATTCTCCGTGATGATCATCGTTCGATGACCTCCATCGATTTTCCTCAAGCGGTGGTCTCTCTCTGATGGGGATGAGCAACTTCGATCCCGCTTGTTTGATAACCTCCTCCCTTCCTGTTAGGCTTTGGGTAATGAAGCGAAGTTCCTCGTTTAAGGGGTGAAGTGTTCAATTGTTGCCTTCTAAACAAGGGAGGGCAACTTAATATAGGAGGTATGATTGTGAGCAGCACAGATATCCTGATTGTTGGTGGAAGTGCAGCCGGTCTTACCGCTGCTATCTCCACAAGACGATTTAACCCGGAGGCGAAGATCACGCTTGTCAGGAAGGAAGAGAAGGTTCTTATCCCATGTGGCATCCCTTATATCTTCGGAACTCTGGATTCCCCGGAAGACGACTTGATCCCCGATGCGGTACTGACCAAACATAATATAGACCTGATTGTTGATGAAGTCGCCTCCATCAACAAAGGAGCAAAGACAGCCACTACGGCAGGCGGGGATACGATAAGCTATGAGCGGATGATCCTGGCCACAGGCTCTTACCCGTTGGTCCCGCCCCTGCCGGGGGTAGAGCTGGAAAACGTCTTTAGCGTGAAGAAGGACATCGACTATCTGACTGAGCTGAAGCAGGCTCTACATCGGGCAAACGATCTGGTGATTATCGGTGGGGGGTTCATCGGGCTGGAATTTGCTGATGAGTGTAGAAAGATCGATAACTTAAATAGCGTAAGCATCGTCGAGCTACTCCCCCACTGTCTCCTCCTGGCATGCGACAGTGAGGTGTGCATGCAAGTGGAGGAAGAGTTGAAAAAGGCCAAGGTGAACCTGTTCACCGATAGGCGGGCAAAGGCTATCCTGGGTAAGGAGAAAGTCGAGCAGGTCGAGCTGGAGAATGGGCAAAAGCTCAAAGCAGATGTCGTCATCCTGGGGATCGGGGTCAGGCCGAACATCGAGCTGGCAAAGAACGCCGGGTTACAGGTAGACGATCGAGCTGGTATATGGGTGGATTCCTGGATGAGAACTAGCGATCCCAATATTTTTGCTGCCGGGGACTGCACACAAAAAACCTGCTTTTTGACCAGGGGGCCGTGCATACTTCGGCTTGCTTCGATAGCGACCATGGAGGCCAGGGTAGC
>JAUWGE010000063.1 GCA_030606565.1 Candidatus Bipolaricaulota bacterium
TCGCGCGGATGCAATCGACTCGTTCTAACTCGTCTTTCACGGGTCTTCCATCGAAGGACTTGATCTTACACATCCCTTGGGTATTGTCGGTCTTACACCTTCCGCTCATCTCGTAGCGTTTGTCGATGACTGTCACCTGCGGGGCTTGGAACAGCCCGGTCTGCAACGCGAGATCAAGGGTGTCAGGGCTTACCATCTCGCAGCCCCCGGTAGGGTAGTTTGCCTCATTGATGAGGTCGAGCAGCATCGTCTCGTAGTTCGTCTCACGAGACTCTTCTTGTGAGACGGCGTACTCGAAGAAGTTATCCAGAGTTACCTTACCCTGATAGCCACCGAGGAGCGCCAGGTGGAAGATATTGTACATGGCGCCTTTTTTTAGTTCTTCTTTGCGCGCCGCCACCTTAGGATCGTTCCAGATATCAGGCTGCGGCCCCCGCAAGAACTCCTCGAGGACCTGCTTTGTAATTTCACAGCTCTCTACGATATCCGCTGTCTTTGCCTCGTGGTGCGCCTCGGAGATGCTTACGACATGGACAATGTCTGGCTCCATAAACATCTGCCAGTACGTAGTCAATGCCAGGTGTCCCTGCGCCTTGTCGAGGTTTGGAGGGAAGCTCGATAGGCCACCCCGTGTCTCGCGGATGATGTTGTAATCAAAGTGTCGGGTAAGCGGCTCGATCAGCTCGTAGGCGGCACGCATCTTTGCCAGGTCATAGAGCGGGTAGATCTCAGGCGGTAGATCGAACATCAACTGCATGACGTAGTGCTTAATCCCCATCTTTAGGGCGACTACGCCGCAGAGCACGTGATCCATTACGTACATGTCATCGGTACAGTTTCTAAGCTGCCATTGATGGGGGTCGTTTATCTCAAGCGGCTTGCCGATAGATGCCCACCACCGCATGACGTTGAAGTGCTCCACAAAACCATCCCATATCGACAGTGGTCCTCGTCCATCCAGCAGGTTATAGTAGAAGATAGGAACCGCAGGGAACGCCATGTTGAGCGTTTCTTCAAAGATCTTAGCCACTTCACCTAATTCGTCTGTCCCTGAGTAGATCCTTGAAAGTGGGAAGTTGCCACGTTTGGTTGCTTCTTTGAGGGCTAAAAGATCCTCCTTGGAGGTGATGGGAGCTCCGCCCTGCCCGCGTGGGTGTTCATTTGGATCCTCATCCCCGCGGACGAACTTAGCAAGAAAGGCCTGGGAGGGCTGATCAGGCGCCAATGATACGATCTCAAGACACTCGGCGTCGCTCAGCTCCTCTACGCCCTTGATGGTCCGCTCGAGGGATTCAGACGCGATTCCGATGTGTGCACGTATGATGGGGCGATTCTCCCGCTCGCGAACTTGGTCGATCCTTTCGAGCAACTCGTCCGACCAGCTCAGTTTCTCGTGCTTCACCCCTGGTGTTCGCTTTGCAAACTGTTCCAGCTCTTCCATTGTGACATAGTCGTCAACGATGATCTCGAAGAAGTCTTTGAACCCCTCCCTTTCCGCATATTTACTGGCAATCGTATCAAGGTCAAAGTGCCGATCCTCGGCGGGAGAGAACCGATCGGGCTCCATCTTTTGTCCGGTCATTGTTCGCACGAGGTTGGCCGCGGGCCGCGTCCCCCCAAAGGAATAACGGATTCCACCTGTTTTCGGACCAAGACCGCGCTTCAGAGCCTTCTCGATTAATTCGGAAACAATCTCATCCACGTGCATATCCCCCAGCCGATAGGAAATGGCTACAATCTCGGGGTGTGACTCCTGAATCTTGTTGAGAAGTTCATCGATAGTGACCGCAGGTCCCAGCTTGACAGCAACGTAACTCACCCCAAGTTCTTCCAGCCACTCGGCAAACTTCTCTGTCCCCAGCGTGTGTACGCAGGGGTCCATTGACCCTACTAAGACCCTCCGCTTCTTGTTAATTTGCTTGCTCAATTTGCATCTCCCTCCACGATTAAATTGCTTACCTAACTAATCCCTCTAAAGAATCGATCCCGTAGCGCTGTGGGGCACGTGTTGTTATCACATCACGCCCAATAAGTCTGCCGTTGATGAGGTATTCCTTTCCGATCCAGGCACTGGTCTTAGTAATCACCTCATCTATGGTCGGAGTCTCAACCCCTACTGCTGAGGCGATCCCCTTTGTCACCAGCAGGCCAAAAGGTAGGTCTTCTGTCAGGTAGCGCACTTTCACATTCACCTGATACCCACTATCGACCTTCTTTACAGGAACCCTCAGCGTCTGATAACCTTGATTGCTCTGAAACATCCTTGCTAAGTTCGCGGTACCTCTAATATCATCGCCATATGCATCGAGGAGCCATTGAGATAGATGAACAACACTTCGTATCTTAAACCCGGGCCGCTCTTGTTCCACCGTATCTTTGATCGTAAGAACCTCATCGCTCATTCGGGACAGAAACTCTGCTGCTTCACCATCCACACTCGCATAAAACAACGGGACCTCATCCTCTGAGGGGAAGACCTCGGTACGACG
>JAUWGE010000041.1 GCA_030606565.1 Candidatus Bipolaricaulota bacterium
CCGATTCTCTGCGGCCACCCGAAGGTGGCACCCCTTATCCCGAAGTTACGGGGTCATTTTGCCGAGTTCCTTAACTGAGTTTCACTCGTCCACCTTAGTATTCTCTACTCGCCTACCTGTGTCGGTTTGCGGTACGGACTCTTTCTTGCTCGCTAGAGGTTTTTCTTGCCCGATGAGATCGTTTCCCTTCGCCCTGAAGCGGGCTCGCCATCACACCTCGACTTAAACGGGAGAACGGATTTGCCTATTCTCCCTACCTTAGTGCTTGGACATGCTATTCCGTCAGCATGCGGAAGGATCCCTTCGGGGTCACCCCTTTGCTCAAACGCAAGTGTAGAGGCGCAGGAATATTAACCTGCTGTCCATCGCCTAACCCTTTCGGGTTTAACTTAGGGTCCGCCTAACCCTGGGAGGATAAGCCTTGCCCAGGAAACCTTAGGCATTCGGTGGCAATGTTTCTCGCATTGCTCGCGCTACTCATGCCGGCATTCTCTCTTCCGTCTCGTCCACCAAACCTTTCAGTTCAGCTTCAACCGTTAACGGAATGCTCCCCTACCAATAGCCAGTCCCGAGTCGTGAGTCAAAGAGTCCAGAGTCCGAAGACTCTTGACTTAAGACTTGTGACTCTTGACTAAACTATTCCGCAGCTTCGGTACCAAGCTTAGCCCCGTTAAATTTTCGGCGCGTCGCCGCTAGACTGGTGAGCTATTACGCACTCTTTAAAGGGTGGCTGCTTCTAAGCAAACCTCCCAGCTGTTTCGGCAACAACACTTCCTTTCCCACTTAGCTTGGATTTTGGGACCTTAGCTGGCGGTCCGGGTTGTTTCCCTCTCGAGCGCGGGGATTATCCCCCGCGTTCTGACTCCCGCGAAACGAACAGTCGGTATTCGGAGTTTGACTAGGGTCGAGAGTTGCCTCCCTTCCCCGATCAGTGCTCTACCCCCGACTGTCTATCACACGAGGCTAGCCCTAAAGCTATTTCGGGGAGAGCCAGATATCACCAGGTTCGATTGGTTTTTCGCCCCTAACCACAGGTCATCCCCTAGCTTTTCAACGCTAGTGGGTTCGGGCCTTCATATACGATCAAGTATACTTCACCCTGCCCATGGCTAGTTCACCTGGCTTCGGGTCTACATCATGTGACTTGCGCCCTATTCAGACTCGCTTTCGCTGCGGCTCCACCTCACTCGGCTTAACCTTGCCACACAACGTAACTCGCCGGCTCATACTACAATAGGCATGCGGTCAGGAAATCAGTTAGTAGTTTCTTAGTTCGTAGTCCGTGGTTTTAGTTTGGGAAATCCCAAACATCGAACTTTGAACCTTGAACCAAGAAACTGACGATTTCCCTCCCACTGTCTGTAGGCAGACGGTTTCAAGTTCTATTTCACTCCCCTCCCGGGGTGCTTTTCACCTTTCCCTCGCGGTACTAGTTCACTATCGGTCAGTTGGTAATATTTAGCCTTAGAAGGTGGTCCTCCTAGATTCACGTCGGATTTCACGTGTCCGGCGCTACTCAAGTCAACACCCAGGGTAGCTCAACCTTTCGCCTACGGGACTATCACCCTCTGCGGTCGTCCTTTCCAGAGACTTTGCTGACTGTTCGGCTAGGCATTGCCTTTAACCCTGCCTACCCCTGCATCGGTAAGAAGGTATTGACTTACAACCCCAAGGAAGCAACGGATGCAGCCTTACACTGCCTTGGTTTAGGCTCTTCCCGTTTCGCTCGCCACTACTCAGGGAATCTCGATTGATTTCTCTTCCTCCGGTTACTGAGATGTTTCACTTCACCGGGTTCGCTGAACGTACCTAGTATAGTTTCAGTACGCCCTGCCATGGCTTCACCATAGCGAGTACTCCCATTCAGAAATCCCCGGATCAAAGCCTGCTTAGCGACTCCCCGAGGCTTATCGCAGCTAGCCACGTCTTTCATCGCTTCCAACTGCCAAGGTGTCCACCATCTGCCCTTACTGCGCTTGTATGATACACACTCTATTCACTTGTCAAGGACCCAAACAATCGCACAAACATCAATTCTAACATTCCGCACACTACTTGTCAAGCAAAAGCAGGCGATACCCTGATGGGAGTTTATAAACTAGGGCTGTGATTGGAAGGGGTGATGGCAAGCGCCAGTCGATCGAGTTGCTGGAAAGTTAGCCCCTCTCCTCGCGCAGTCGGGTCAATTCCAGCGGTATTAAGAACATCTGCAATGCGTTCGATCGGGAGGAGATCGCGTAGCGCACTGCGGATCATCTTGCGCCGCTTACCGTAAAGCGCCCGCACGACCGTGAAAAAAACCTCCTGGCTTGCCGAAAATCTTGGATGCGCCAGGAACGAGAGGCGCCATAGGATTGAGTCGACTTTGGGAACGGGATAAAAGCACTCTTTAACGATAGGGCGGATTAGAAAAAGGTCAGCATATGCCCGCACGAGAACACCCAATGCAGTCCCATCCGGCCCTGGGCTTGCAGCAATCTTTTTCGCCACCTTGCTTTGGGTTAGGAGGAGCACATGGGAGATCGACTCCCGCTTCTCAACGAGGCGCTTCAGAATTGGGGAAGTGATTCGATAAGGAATGTTCCCTACTACAAAGGCGCGGCGATCATCGAAGGCGGTTGCAAAGTTAAAGGAGAGAAAATCCTGGCGCTGGATCTCGACGCTTTTCAAGTTGCCGACTGTCCGTTCGAGGATTTGGACCAACCGCCGATCGACCTCGACGGCAACGACACGGGGAGCAATGCGAGCCAGTTCGCATGTAACGGTTCCTAGGCCAGCTCCGATCTCGAGGATCTCACGCGGAGCGGCCCGCTTCACCTCGGCAAGGATCGCATCCAGGACCGTCCGATCGACGAGGAAGTTTTGGCCGAGCCGCTTGCTCGGATGAACCCCCGCCGAACGGAGGAGAGAGGCGACCTCCTTTCTCGATGTCAGGTCCTCAACGGGCACTATGCTCGGTAATCCAGCCTGTAATTATCTCAATCACCCGCGGATCGACCGGATCGTCCAAGTGACGGTAGGTCAAGTTCGGTTCTTCAGGATGGTGACGCAGGAGGTGGTTCAAATCAGGCAGCACAACCACCGTGATGTCCTTGTTTCCCGCCTCTTCCAAGATCGTCTTTATCCCTTCTGCCTCCGAAGCGGGGACCTGAAGGTCCTTCTCCCCATTGATGGCAAGGACTGGGCAAGCCACTTGACGGATTGTCGATGCCGGGTCGTCGAGATAGTGTTCGCGTAGCCAGGAGAGGCTGAGCGGGGTTGCGACAAGCTGTGCTGCTGCGTCCTCGGTCAGCCAGGGCATCGCCTCTTGCAGCTCCACGAGGGTATGGTCTTCCCACTCCCCGGTTGAGGTCTTTACGAATTCGAGGTACTGGTCCTCCTGCTTCAATGCCTCGGCGATCTGCTTCTCCGTTGCCCCCTGTTGACGAAGATTCGCCTCTACCTGCCAGCGGGTGATTTCATCGAGCGAACGTGCGGCTCCAGCAAGAAGAATGATGCCTGCCACACTTTCGTCTTCTGCCGCGATCACGGGAGCCAGGTAAGCACCTTCGCTATGGCCGATGAGAAAGGCCCGCTCCGGATCGACTTCCTGTTGCGTGCGGAGGGCCCCCACCGCGGCGCGAACATCGCTCAACAGATCGGTTCGAGAAGCTGAAGCAGTGTCTCCATCGCTTAATCCCACGCCGCGTTTGTCGAAACGTAGCGAGGCGATTCCGACTTCCGCAAGGGCGTGGGCCAACTGCCGATAGGCATCCATGGCCATCACTACGGACCCAGATGCGGGATCAATAGCGTTGCCATCGCGATCGACCGGTCCCGATCCGTGGATGAACAGTGCACCCGGTACAGGTTCAGTCGTACCATCAGGAAGCGTGATCGTTCCAGCTAGGACAATTCCTTTGTTTACAAAGGTGACTTCCTGTTCGGTTACCCCGACCGGAAGCGATCGCGTTTCCTGCGTCGAAGTCTCAAGAGAAATCCCTCCTGGGAACAGATCTGCATTGTACGCACGGGTCCCCTGGCTCGGGTTGAACAGGCCCACCAATCGACCTTCGTGGGCTATCAAGGAGAGCTTCAGATCGCCCAATCGCAGCTCGTACAGCTTTCCGGTATGTCGCGTCTCGCCGGAGGTGAATTCAACCGCATTCGGTCCGTCCAGATGTGCGGGGAGGGCGAGCAACGCCTGAGGAATGGCTGCCGTGAAGTCACGGTCAATTGATTGCGCCTCTGCCGCAATCAATAACACCACATAGTGGCTGATTAAATTGTTGTCGAGGATGATCGTGTTTCGATTATCCGGGATGTCCACCGATTGGTGTGCCGAGCCAACCAGTACATCCATATGGAGTCCCTTGGTCCCCATCTGTGCCGAGATCAATTGCGATCCGGATGGCGTATCCGCAGCCAGATGGTAGAGGACCGGCGTAAAGTTCCGATCCAATTGATATTGTTGCGCAAGTGTGATCGTCTGATCACCGCTCGACAAGCTCGCTTCGGAAAGCAGCATATATCCCTCTTCCATGGAGAAAAAGAGGGTGTAGTCCTCCTCAACAATCGGTACTCCGCCTTGTTCGAGCACGAAGTGTCCGGTGTCGATTAACACTCCTCGCTCTGTGACCGGCGGCGGGGTGATAAGGCCGAACAGGAGAATCGCTCCGATCACCGCCAATACTATCAAGATCTTTGATTCCATCTTTCCTCCCTCACTTCCAGCGTGTCAGAATCTGCTCCCGACGAAACACCTTAATAGCAAAGTATAGCACGATGATGCTCGCGACGATCAATACGGCCCCTTCGAGCCCGACGAGGAACAGGCTGACGAGCGTCTTCTTGCTGCTGTAGATGATGAGCGGTACGATTCCCGGCAGAATGGCTAGGCTCGAGACCTGGTACGCCGCACGGGCATCCGAGGCCCGCGAGGAGACGAGCATTGTCACCCCGACGGAGAAGAGGGACAGAAGTGGGGCGAGACCGAAGATCGCGGCGATCCACGGGGGTGTGAGGACGTGCGGCGGGATCCCGCCTACAAGCGGGATCGACAACCCTAAGAAGAGGCCGAAGCTTCCCCACGTTAAGATAAGGGCGGGGATCACACTCGCCAGGGCTTTGCCCAAGAAGAGTTCAAGGTCAGAGATCGGAGTGGCGAGGAGCGGTTCCAGGCTCCCCTGTTCCTTCTCCCCGATGATCGAGTAGGCGGCAATGGCGAGTGGGATGACCGCCGGCAGGATGAGGAAGTACATCAACGCCGTATTGAACAGGGCAATCTGTGCCCCAGGAACATCGATTCCCCTCCCCTGATAGACCATCACCACCGCGGCACCGACCATGAACAGCGGCAGGAAGATCGCCCCAAAGAGGATCATCTTGTTGCGAAGCGATTCCCTCCATTCTTTCAGCAGGATCACGTTAAGTCGATGCATTGTTCTCCTCCATCAAGTCGAGATATAGATCCTCCAGTGAAACTCGCAGTTCATTTACGAACTGGACCTTTGCCCCCAGTTCGACGAGGCGACTCACGAGGATCGGGTTCTCTCTCTCCGGATCAGAGAGGGAGACGACAAGGGTATTATCCAGCCGTTCGATCTTCTTGATAAACGAAAGCTTGAGCGCGTCTTCGAGCCCGGGGTGCGGATCGGCGAGGTGGATTACGGTGCGCCTTCCGTACAGTCGTTCCTTCAACTCCTGGGGAGGACCGATGGCGACGAGCCGCGTGTTGAAGAGGGCGACGCGGTCGCACAAGCGGTCGGCCTCATCGAGGTTGTGTGTGCACAAGAAGATCGTCCGTTCTTTCGTGCGCAGGGTCTCAATCAGGTCGCGCACTACCTTGGCCGCCTCTGGATCCAAGCTGGCGGTCGGCTCGTCCAAGAATAGGATCTGTGGCTCATGCAGCATCGCCCGTGCAATGGCGAGCTTCTGGCGCATCCCCTTAGAGAAGCTCCCGGCAAGATCGTCCCGGCGATCCCACAGCTCGAACAGTTGCAGGTATCGTTCAGCCTGCTTGCGTGGTTCGGGTACCCCGTACAGTTTGGCGAAGAAGAGGAGGTTATCTATGGCCGAGAGGCGTTTGTACAGGCCCGGCGTCTCGGTGAGAACACCGACATGCTGCCGGATTGCCCGGTTCTCACGCCCAAGGTGCAACCCGGCGACAGTCGCTTCACCGCTGCTTGGGGCGATCAGCGCCGCGAGCATGCGGATGGTCGTTGTCTTGCCGGCGCCGTTAGGCCCCAGGAAGCCGAAGACAATGCCCTGTGGAATTTCTAGCGACAGGCTGTCTACTGCCCGAACCGTATCAAAATCACGAGTCAGGTTCTTCGCACAAATTGCTATATTGGACATCATGCATCTCCTCTATCGTCAGAATCTGTTTCGCGACGCCCTTGCGCATCTATCGCAGCGCCCATCACCAGGCCCACTGCAGCGCCGATAGCGGAACCCAGCGCCAGGTTCTCGAACAGCATTAGGCCAAAGATCATGCCGATGGCGGCCCCAATAGCCAACCCTGATCCCGCGTAATACACAGTCTTACGGGAGCTTCTCCCCTTGTTCGGACTCGATTCCATCTCTTGCTTCCTCATGGCTGCCTCCTTGTCAGGCGAACAGCGCAAGAACGGTCAGGATCGCCGCCACCGGCAGACGTGCCAAACCAACCTTGATCCAACCCTCATTTCCCGAGATAGACGACACGGCCTTGCGCCCTTTGGGATTGAAGACCAGAAGAATTCCTTTGATGGCCCATACCGCTGGGATGAACACCATCACTCCCCATCCGCCCCAGGTTTTCTCCCCACCGATGAAACTGAGCAAGGCGATAACATAGAGGCCGATTAAGCCAAGGGAGATCGCGTAGAACCACCAGGGTCGCCGCTTGCCTCTGTATCCAGCAATTTCGATCCTCTGCCAGCGACCGCCCATGATCATCATCGCTAGACTGATTCCAAACGCACTGGCTGCCAGTACCATCCCGAAGATCTTCACTAACATCGTCTATTGCACCCCCCTAGAATTCCAGCCGAGGAAGCTTCCAAAGAGCCGCGAACACAAATACGATAGACCATATCGCGGTCATAAGAATCGGCATGAAAGCGGTGGCGAGTGGAAGCGGTATCTGCAAGGCCAAGACAGGGAGGATGTTTGGCAGAGAC
>JAUWGE010000049.1 GCA_030606565.1 Candidatus Bipolaricaulota bacterium
ACATACACGTCTCATACTCCACCTCGATCGCGGGAAGGTCTACTTCATCAACCCGCGTCGCTTGGGAACGGTCCAGTACTCGCAAAACGGGTTCCCTCACGAGATTGGAATCGACCCGTTCGACCTCGAATTCACCCCACAGCGTCTGGAGGAGATCGTCACGCCTTCGCGTGCTCCGATCAAGCCCCTGTTGATGGACCCGAGGAGAATTGCCGGTCTCGGGACCATTTACGCTGCCGAGGCCTTGTGGCGAGCCGGTATTGATCCCCGCCGCGGCGGTGAAACGCTTACCCACAAAGAGATTCAAGCACTTCATCCCGCTATCGTAGGGATACTGAAGGAGGCGATCGACAACATGGGAACCACGTTCGGTGAGACGGTCTCCGACTACCGCAATGTTTACGGGGATTACGGAGAGTTCCAAGATCTCCTCGCGGTCTACGGACGGAGGAAGGAACCGTGCCCACGCTGTGGAGAGTCGATCACAGGTATTGTGCAGGCCGGAAGATCAACCTTCTTCTGCCCCGGATGCCAGAGATGAAAACGGAACCGTTGCGCGACCCATAGAGATTGAAAAGGAAGGACCTACACCTAAAAAGGGAAAAGGAGAATAACATGGAACTGAAAGGATCACGTACAGAGAGGAACCTGCTGACGGCGTTCGCCGGGGAATCACAGGCACGCAACCGCTACACCTATTTTGCCAGTCAGGCGAAGAAGGATGGGTTCGTGCAGATTCAGGCTATTTTTGAGGAGACGGCGAACCAGGAGAAGGAACACGCGAAGCGGCTCTTCAAGTTTTTACAGGGCGGCGAGGTCAAGATCGAGGCCGCCTTTCCCGCCGGAGTAATCGGGACGACCGCGGAGAACCTGAAGGGCGCTGCCGGAGGAGAACACTACGAGTGGGAGGAGATGTACCCCTCGTTCGCCGCAACAGCTCGCGGGGAGGGATTCGAGGCAATCGCCAAGGTCTTCGAGGCAATCGCAGTTGCAGAGAAACAACATGAGAGGCGGTACGTTGGCCTAGTTGAAAACATCGAGGCAGGAACCGTATTCAAGAAAGCTAAACCCGTGGTCTGGCGCTGCCGTAACTGTGGCTACCTTCACACGGGCGCCGAAGCGCCCGGAATCTGCCCAGCCTGTGCTCATCCTCAAGCGCATTTCGAAATTCTCGCAGACAATTGGTAAGGGAAATGAAGCTTTCACCGCGGATTACGTAGACTCCTTTCTTACGCCCTCGGCGATATAATGTCTGATGGAGGATATTTGAGCAACGAGCTATGCGGTAACCAAAGAACGGGAGGAGAGATGAAGTTTACCATAGTGAACCATGTTGCCGATCTAAACCAGGCCCTCTTCCAGGTGACCCACGGTCTATACATCTTGACCGCCGAACACGAGGGTCGGCTGAATGGACAATGCCTGGACGCGCTGATGCAGGTGACGAGCACCCCGCCGCGGATCGCGATCGGGATCAACAAACGCTCGCTTACCCATGAGATGATCGCGGCCACCGGACGCTTCGTGGCTAACGTCCTCGATCGCTTGGGGGGTGTAGTAGCCCGCGAGAGCCTTACTACACCGCCCAAGGATGAACACTGGCTGGAGGTGGTCCGTCACTTTGGTTTCCAATCCGGGCGTACAGTGGACAAGTTTGCCGATGTTCCCTACGAGCTTGGGAAGAACGGAATCCCGATTCTCCCTGAATCGAAGGCGTTCTATGAGTGCCGGGTTGTCCCTGAAATGACGCGTGATCTGGGGACACATGCCTTATTCGTTGCACTGGTCGAACGTGCCGGGACGCGGGAGAATGGAGAGCCCATTACCTACAACGAGTATCGAAAAACGATGAGAAAAAGGAGGTAAAGATGGAAAAGTGGATATGTACGGTATGCGGCTACACCTACGATCCAGTAGTTGGCGATCCGGATAACGGCATCGAGCCAGGAACGGCGTTCGAGAACCTGCCCGATACTTGGATCTGCCCCGACTGCGGTGTAGGGAAGGAACTCTTCGAGAAGGAGGGTTAGCATGGACGAGCCAAAGATGTTCTGTTACCAGTGTTCTCAGACGGTGAGGGGAAAGGGATGTACTGTACAAGGGGTTTGCGGCAAGGTTCCTACCTTGGCTAGGTTGCAGGATAACTTACTCTTCTCCGTAAAAGGAATTGCAGCCTACCTTTATCATGCACGCGAGCTTGGCTGCACCGATCCGAAGATTGACGCGTTCTTGGAGCGGGCATTCTATTCTACCTTCACCAACGTGAACTTCGACGCTGAGAACTTCGTTAAGCTTGCAATCGAATCGGGGAAGATGGCCCTAACGACGATGCGCCTGTTGAAAAAGGCGCACATCGATACTTACGGCGAGCCTGAACCAACAAGCGTAAGAACAGGAACCAAAAAGGGACCCGGAATCCTTGTCACCGGCCACGGGTTGAAAGCACTCGCTGCTCTACTCGAACAGAGCGAAGGGACTGGGATCAACGTCTACACTCATTCAGAGATGCTCCCCGCCCACGGCTATCCGGGATTGAAGAAGTACAAGCACCTCGTTGGGAACCTGGGCAAAGCCTGGTTCGACCAGAAAGAACTCTTCTCGCGCTATCCGCTGGCGATCCTCGGGACATCAAACTGCGTTCTTTTACCAAAAGACGACTACCGGAACCGCATGTTCACCACCGGTCCGGCAAGGCTCCCTGGGGTGAAGCACATAGCAGGTTACGACTACACAGAGGTGATTGAGAAGGCACGCTCGCTACCCGAACTCTCAGATGAGTTGGGCGAGGCGACCCTTACCACTGGATTTTCTCTGTCGGTGGTGCTCTCGCTCACAGACAAGATCAAGGCGCTCGTAGAAGAAGGGAAAATCAGACACTTCTTCCTCGTCGGCGGTTGCGACTCCCCGCATCGAAAAGCGAGTTACTACCGCGAGTTCGTGGAGCTCCTGCCAACGGATACAGTTGTTCTCACTCTCGCATGTGGCAAGTTCCGTATCAACGACCTCGACTTGGGAGATATCGAGGGGATCCCGCGACTGATCGACCTGGGTCAGTGCAATGACTCCATCGTCGCAATCGATATCGCCATCGCCCTTTCAGAGCTCTTCGCAGTGGAGGTGAACGACCTTCCACTCACCATTGTACTCTCCTGGATGGAACAGAAAGCGGTGGCCATTCTGTGGGGATTGCTATCACTAGGAATCAAAGGGATCTACCTTGGTCCAATTCTCCCGGCGTGGGTGAACGACGATATCCTCGGAGTGCTACAAGAGAACTACGACCTGCGACTGATCGGCGATCCGAAGACAGACCTCGCAGAGATGCTCCAGGAGGCCAAAGTTGAACGCTAGAGAAATCGTCTCTGGAGTATCGGCGCTGGGGGCGCGGGACTTCGACCGGCGACTGTTCGATGAGCTGATTCCACTCCCTGATGGGACAAGCTACAATGCCTACCTTGTCCGAGGAAACGATAAGGTCGCGCTCATCGACACCGTCGATCCACACAAGACCGGTGTTCTGATGGCGCAGCTTGAATCTTTGTCACATTTAGACTTCTTGATTATCCAACACGTGGAGCAGGATCACTCGGGCTCAGCCCCGATGGTCCTAGCCCGATATCCAAACGCTACGATCATCACAACGCCAAAGGCTAAGCCGATGATAGTCGACCACCTCCACATAGATCCACAGAGAATCAGGACCGTAGAAAACGGCCAGATTCTCTCCCTCGGAGGTCGAACCCTCGAGTTCATCCATGCCCCCTGGGTCCACTGGCCCGAGACGATGCTCACCTATCTCAAGGAAGATAGGATTCTCTTCACGTGCGATTTCCTCGGCTCACACCTTGCCACAACCGAGCTCTACGGGAGGGAGAAGGCGAGGGTCTACGAAGCGGCGAAGCGTTACTACGCCGAGATCATGATGCCGTTTCGCGCGATGATCAAAGGGCATCTGGAGAAGCTCGCCCGTTACGAGATCGACATTATCGCCCCAAGCCACGGGCCACTCTACGATGACGCTGGATTCATCCTCGACGCTTACAAGCACTGGGTTTCGGATCCTCCCGCAAACCTTGTTGTCCTCCCTTATGTGTCCATGCATGGGAGCACACAGGCAATGGTGGACCACCTCATCTCCGCCCTCGCCGATCGCGGAGTGTGCATAGAACCGTTCAATATGACGGTGACCGATCTGGGAAGACTCGCGTCCACCTTGGTCGATGCAGCCACGGTCATCTTCGCCACACCGACCCTTCTAGTAGGTCCGCATCCGAGCATCGTCTCATCGGCCTATCTGGTGAACGCTTTACGGCCGAAGCTGAGGCACGCCGCAGTTATCGGCTCCTACGGCTGGGCAGGGAAATCTGTAGAGACTATCGTTGGGTTAACATCCAAGCTCAAGGTAAAGTGGTTGGATTCGGTGATGGTAAAAGGTTTGCCCGATGGAGCGACGTTTAAGGCGCTCGATCGACTCGCTGAGGCGGTCGCTACTGAACACCAAAACCTAGAAGATAAACCTGCAAGGCGGTTGCATAGTTAAAAAGGAGGACCGAATGCGTTTAGGAGATTTGATCAAGACGGAAGTAGAACAAGGAAAAGAGAAACACGTCCCGCTGATCGAACTCATCGACTGCCCTGAGTGTGAGGAGAAGGTCGTCAAGATCACCGTCGGAAAAGAGGTCCCTCACCCGAATACGATCGAACACCACATCAAGTGGATCGCCCTGTTTGGGGTAAAGAACGGTGTCGCCGTCCATATCGCCACGTTCGACCTTGCGCCTACCTACGGGGCCCCTACCGTGGTCATTCATTCCAACCTGGAAGGAATAAACGAGCTAATCGCCCTCGAGTACTGCAATATCCATGGCCTGTGGGAAAGTTCACTCAAACTCTAATTACAAGGAGGTTTTAACATGGCGGAAGAAGGAAAGATCTACGTCTGCGACATCTGCGGGCAAGAGGTGAAGGTAACCAAGTCCGGTGTAGGAACGCTTGTTTGCTGCAACCAGCCGATGCACGTTAAGGAATAGTGAATTGAGCGTTCGCTAAGAAGAAAGTCGAGAAGAACACGCTTCTCCAGATCATAGAACCTCTTTTCTGATCACGTTTTTACTCTTCTTCACTAATTGATTTGGAGATTCACCCGGCGAAGCCGGTTTGCGTTTGTCACCACATTGATCGATGAGAAGGCCATCGCTGCCTCGGCGATCAGCGGGTGGAGCAATCCAAGTAGGCGGCTGTGAACAGGACGGCCTATGCGGCTGCGGCCTGCTTTGGGCTGTCGATGCAACACTTGTTCACCCGCCACGATCCGCCCCACAGCGTATAGGTTCCCGGCCGCGTTTCCCCGGGATCTTTCAAATCACTTGAAAGCACGCAAGTGTTCCACCACAGCAGCGGGGATCGTCGGCTCCGGCGGCTCAGAGGTAAGGATATCTTGAACCTTTTTAGCCAGCTTGTCTAGCAGTGTTTCCTCCGCTTTTACGAAGTTGATCGTGCTTCGATCGATGAACTGCGGGGCCACATATAGGGAACGGCGGAAGTTTCTTGCCGTATGAGGATGCGTGAGATAGACAGTAGGACCTTCTCTTTTGACGCTAGCACGGGCTACGTCGTCGATCACCTGAAGTGCCAAGTTATCCTCGTTCACTTCCAGTGGCCGCCACATATGACGGGCACGGGCAATCATCTCGTCGGTGAGGATCAAGAAGCGCGCGTCGTACAGGGATCCGTAGGCGAGGAAACCGACA
>JAUWGE010000034.1 GCA_030606565.1 Candidatus Bipolaricaulota bacterium
GACCTGATGTCAGCCGGATGACCTTGCCAAGGAACTGCTCGTAGATATGGCCGAGAATGTCGGCCGGAAGCACGGAGAACTCATACGGACTATCCGGATAGTAAAGGTCTTTGAAGACCTCTTTCAGCACCTTGTCATCGATCGTGAGATTGAGCGTAAGGTCGTCGGGTGGCTCGGGGCGGTCCTTTTCCTTTCGGAAGTGAAATAGGCCGGAGTTGTAGCGCTCGTCAGCACGGCGAAGGATCTGACACAGGCGTGGGTAGACCCGGTTCCCGCTTTGCAGGGCCATCAGCTGTCCATAGTCTTCGCTCCCCCGATCCTCGCAGATGCGCAGGAAGATGATCCGGTCAATCGTGCGCTGCACGGCGAAGTTCAACTCGCGGGTGGAAAGCTTTGGATTACGTAAGGCGATGTTTCGCGCAAAGAGATCGCGCCAGTTCTCGATCTCCTTTAGGAAAGCATCGTCCACCTCAGCGGTTCCGCGCTTGCGCTTGGTCGATTCGACGTAGCGGTCGAACGAGCCGGTGAGGATCGCCTCCTGCGAGAAGATGGTGGCGATCTCGTCCCAACGCTCGGCGTACTCGGTATATGCGATGTAGAGGATACGCGCAGCGGAGGCTTTGTCCGTCTTTGAAGGCTTGACCCTGCAGTCGTAAACCGCGAACTCCTCGAAGTCGGTGAGGATCGAAAGCGGCAGCTTGGCCGACCACGCATAGCGACGAAGCTGATAAGCCGGAACGGGATCATCCTTAATGCCGACAGATGGGCGTTTCGCTTCCACGAAGAACTTGCGCGTACCACCGATGCGAAAGCAGTAGTCCGGTGCCTTGGTCGCGCCGCCGACCTTGATCGCGTCCTCGTGGATAACCTCTTTGTACGCCTCGGCGTAGCCCTTCTCGTTGGTGACGTCCCAGCCTAAGGCTTTGAACAACGGATCGATGAACTCCCGCCGAAGCTGCGTTTCGTTGTAGTCCCTCGAGCAATACGCGTCCCGATTGCATTCGAATCGCTCGATCAGCTTGAGGACTTTCTTAGGCGCGGACATTCCTATTCCACCTTCTAATTCTGTTCACCATTGTGGATAATAGTCGATGACCTTTCAAATTGACGGACCCATAGGGGGAACAGGCAACACCTCGGAGACCCCCCTTGACAAAGGCGGCGCAAAAGGGTAGCTTAAGTTTCGTCTACAATAAACCAGGAGGTGAGCGAGAATGACGAAGATCCAACGAATCGACCGACCGGTAGGTGGTCGCGTTTGTTGTCCGCTCACCCCTGCATCCTTCTGTAGGCGCTAACCGCGCGCACTCCTTTTTTACCCGTTTCCTGAAAACCGCTCATGTCGACGTCTTATCGTCGATTAAGCCCCTTCTTGCCTTCCCTTTTAAGGAGGAAAGATGAATATCGTAAATAACGTGTTAGATTTGATAGGAAAGACACCCCTTGTTCGGCTAAACCGAATCACCAACAGTTGCACAGCACAACTCTACGCCAAGCTCGAGTCGTTCAATCCGATGGGTAGCGTCAAGGATCGGATCGCATGGGCGATGATGAAAGACGCCGAGGCGCGTGGCCTCCTTTGTCCCGGAAGTGTCGTGATCGAGCCGACCTCGGGGAACACAGGGATCGGCCTTGCCTTCGTCTGCGCCGTTCGCGGGTACCGGCTCATCCTCACCATGCCTGAGACGATGAGCCTCGAGCGGCGTCGGATACTCGCTGCACTCGGAGCCGATCTCGTCCTCACCCCTGGCGACCTTGGTATGGCTGAAGCGGTGGCCGAGGCAAAGCGGCTCGTCGCTGAAACGGACGATGCCTTCATGCCGGATCAGTTCAGCAATCCGGTAAACCCTCAGATTCACGAACAGACCACGGCGAAGGAGATCTGGGATGACACGGACGGGGCGGTCGACATCCTGATCGCCGGGATCGGGACAGGCGGGACGATCACAGGAGTGGGGAGGTTCCTAAAAAGCCGCAAGGCTAACGTTCAGATCGTCGGTGTGGAACCGGCCGCCTCCCCCCTTCTCTCCGAGGGGAGAACCGGTAAGCACAGGATTCAGGGGATCGGGGCCGGTTTCATCCCCAAGGTCCTGCGGCGTGATCTTCTCGATGAGGTCATCGCCGTCACCGACGAAGACGCGTACGAGACGGCCCGTCGTCTGGCACGCGAGGAAGGGATCTTCGCTGGGATCTCTTCTGGCGCTGCTGTATGGGCTGCCCTGCGTGTGGGAGAGCGGGAGGCGAACCGTGGAAAGACGCTTGTGGTGATCCTCCCCGACACCGGAGAGCGGTACCTCACCACCGACCTTTGGGAGGTGAACGATGTTTCGCCGCCTGCGTGAGGACGTGCGAGCGACAATGGCGAAGGACCCAGCAGCGAAGAGCTGTCTTGAGGTGCTCCTCTGCTACCCCGGGATGCACGCCCTGTGGATGCACCGGATCAATCACTGGCTGTGGAGCCACCGATTCAGGCTCCTTGCCCGGTTCCTCGCCCACATCGTGCGTCGGCGAACCGGGGTGGAGATCCACCCTGGGGCGAGAATCGGGAGGCGGGTTGTGATCGATCACGGGGCGGGCATCGTCATTGGCGAAACGACAGAGGTGGGAGATGACGTGCTAATCTACCAAGGGGTTACACTGGGAGGGCTGAGCTTCGAGGATAGAAAGCGACATCCCACGATCGGTGATAGCGTCGCCATTGGTGCCCACGCGATTCTCCTTGGTCCGATTAAGGTGGGAGATGGAGTGAAGATCGGTGCGGGAACCGTGGTGCGCCGGGACATCTCACCAGGGAGTGTGATCCTCGCCGCCCCATTTGTTTTCCGACGCCTTGGCAAAGAGGCCATCTCTACTGCTGACAATGGAGCCGGGATCTAGTCGCATTAGACTAAGTAGTGTGGGCAGGCGTGCAGCCTATCAGTCTATTAGGTTCATCTGGCGCAAAGGAGAAAGTTGCCCTAGTCACGAAAGTGGCGTATAGTCACATCAAGGCATGTTCAGGCCAAACGGGCCATCCAGCCACCCTGGGTGGCCTTTTGCGTTAAGGAGGTTGCAATGTGGGAGAAGGCACTTGTTGTGTCGGGGTACCTTGCGGTGCTTTTGGGTATTGGATTTTGGGCCCGTCGAAGGGCGCGGCGTACAGCAGAGGATTACTTTGTCGCCTCGCGAAGCCTGCCACCGCTTGTCCTTTTTCTCACCATGGCGGCGACCAACTTCAGTGCGTTCACGGTCTTCGGATTCTCCGGAGCGGGCTGGCGGATCGGGTATTCCTTCTATCCGATCATGGCCTTTGGTACGGGCTTCATGGCTCTTTCTTTCGCCTATATCGGCCGACCGGTCTGGCGGCTGGGAAAGGAAAAGGGTCTCTTTACCCCACCGGAGCTGGTCTTTGATCGGTTCGCAAGCCCAACGCTTCGCCTCCTCTTCCTCGGGGTGATGGTCGCCTTTACTTTGCCCTATCTTGCCATGCAACCGATGGCAGCAGGATACGCGCTTGAGGAGCTCCTCGGCATCCCCTATTTCGGCGGGGCGGTGCTGATCACCGCGGTCATGCTCGCCTATACCTTCTTCGGTGGGATGCGGGGGGTGGCGTGGACCGATGTCCTCCAAGGAGGGATGCTCCTCCTTCTTCTCATCGTTGCTATTGGTCTGATCGCATCTCACTTCGGCGGTCTTCCTGCGGCGAATTACACCGCGGCCTCCCGGTGGCCAGAGCTCTTTTCTCGACCGGGGATGGGGGGAGCCTTCACGCCAGGAATATGGCTTGGGTACATGCTCCTTTGGTTTTTATGCGATCCGATGTTCCCCCAGCTCTTCCAGCGCTTCTACGCCGCTCGCGACGAGAAAGCGCTAGGGACGACCATGGCGCTCTACCCGCTGATCACTGGAGTCCTGTTTCTTTTGCCGGTGACGATCGGGGTGATCGGACGCCTGGCCTTCCCCGAGCTTCCGGCCGGGACCGCCTCGGATCGAATCCTCCCGCTACTCCTTTCTCACTACGCCCCTGCAGCCCTGGAAGCTTTAGTCCTCACAGCGGCCCTCGCCGCGCTCATGTCGACGCTTGACTCGCAGCTTCTCACCCTCTCCTCGATGTTCACGCGGGATCTTGTCGAACCGCTGGCCAAACGGCAGAGTCCCCCTTGGGTGGGAAAGCTCTTTGTAGTGGGGCTCGCGCTTGCCGGCCTGGCAATCGCCTGGCACCCACCGGCGACCTTCCTTGAGATCGCCACCGAGACCTTCACCGGCCTGGCGGTCCTGTTTCCCACTGTGGTGGGGGCTTTATACTGGAAGCGGGCCACGGCAAAGGGGGCGATCGCCTCGATCATCGTGGGAGAGGGACTGGTTGTCGCCTATCACTTTAAGCTCGTTCCAAGCTTTGGGACGCTGCCTGTGGTTCCCATCGTCGCGGCCGCAGCTTTGGTGCTCCTGGTTGTAAGCTTTCTCTCACAGCCGCATCCACAAGCTAAGTCTCCGAGAGGAAAATCGAAGGAGAACAAGGGACTTGTGAAGTGGTCCCTGGCCTTTATCCTCCTGTTTCTCCTCGGAAACGACTACTGGGCGTGGGGAGATGGGCGACTGGGCCCACTTAACTTCCCGTGGTGGGTATGGTACTTCCTCGGCCTGTGCGTACTTATGGCCCTCTTATTCTGGCGGTTTGGTAGCCAAGAGCCTGCCGACTGATCCAGCCTACAGTGCCATCTCCTGTTTGAGCCGTCGCAGATGGTCCAAGGCAGCGCGAATGAGTGCCTGACTCTTCGGCCGGTTAAGCCACAGGTCGGCTCCGGAGGGGTGAGGAAGAGGGAGCAAAAGTCGTCCATCCCTTTCGAAAACGTTGCCAATGAGATCGGCAAGCTTACCCCTGCCGAGGAAGTGATCGATCGCCACACGACCAACCGGGATGATCAACTGCGGTCTTATAATGTCAAGCTCGCGGGCGAGAAATGGCACACACAGTTTGCGCTCCGCCGCAGTGGGGACGCGGTCCCCACGGCCGTTTCCCTTCCCTGGGTAACACTTGGTGATCGCGGTGATGTACTGCGACGCCCGGAAGTCATCTTCCTGCCAGCCGGCCTGTCTCAGCCACTGGAACAGACGCTTTCCTGCCGGGCCGCTAAATGGAAGCCCCGTCTTTCCTTCCCGCACGCCAGGTGCCTGACCAACGACCATCACTCGGGCACTAGGCCTTCCGGAGAAGATCGCCCCTGGCGTAATCGGATAACCCGCCTCCAGGCACCGGCAGCAGCGGCGCATCTCCTCATGCAGCTTGGCAAGACTAGCTTTATACATTACAGAAGTGGAGCCTACATTTTAGATAAGTCCCAACTCCGCCAGCGCTGATAGCCCGTTGTGTCAGTCCGGCCATGAGCGTAGTCCTTGTGCCACCCCTTAGGCACAGGGAGCTCTCGATAAAGCTTTCGGCGCCATGCTTCGAGGAAGCGCCTCTTTTCGCCCCTATAGTCCGCGGCACAGATGACATGGTTTTTTGTGCTGCCGTTTAACCGGTCCAGCCAGCGAATCCCTCCCTGGGAGCGCAACAGGTGGTGATCCAAGATGAGGGTGGGCACCTCTTTAGCTAGTTGCCGCCCGTTCTCCCAAGCCCTCTGTTGGGCGCTCCTTGAGAGGCGGTAAAGGTAGAGCGGTGGGCCCGACGCGATGACTATGTCTGGTTTCCACTCGAGAAGCTGCGTGATCGACCGGCGCTCCAACAACTGGATGTCGGATGCGTGCGCGAAGACGAAACCGTCCTCCTCAATGCGCGTCATCATCACCGTGCCTAGCGTGTTTCTCTCTTCCCCGTGTGGCATCGCCGTGGAAAAGCAAAAAGGAACTTCGCTCTCCCCCTCTGCCACGGGCAAGGAGGTTCCACAAGCTCTGCTGACCGCCTCCCTCCGCTGCCGTATGGTCTCAGAAAGGCCTTCCGAACCAGCCGCCCAAAAACGTGGTCCCTTCAACCCCTCGACCACTGAACTCATCGGTAACTGATAGGGATTGGCACCGACCAACGGAACGTGATCCCCATGAAAGTGAGAGATGACGACATCGGTCGCATCCGCCAGTGCGGCGATGATCCTTTCCCGGATCATCGCTCCGACGGCCACCTGAAACGGATGGGGGAGCTGCCCATGGCGAAGATACCCAAGCGCGACTCCAGGGTCGATGAGTATCCTACGCTCCTTGGTTATCACCAGACAACAAAGCCCGCGCACCCCGAGGGACTCGGTTCCTAAAATTTCAATGCGCATCGCGTTCTCTGGGTGCTGTCAGTTTACTTCAACGCCTCCTGCCGCTTGAACTCACGGGAAGGAGAGAGGATCTCTAACGTCTCTTGATCCTCCACTGAAAGTTTGCTCTGTGTAACCATGCGGGCGAGAAGCTCACCCAGTCCAGGACCGAGCATGAACCCCTGGCCGCACATCCCGATCGCCATGAGATAACCCTTAACCTCCTCCGACCAACCGACGAGCGGGGACCCGTCCGGGCTCATCGGGTAGAGGCCGCGCCAGGTGCGCCGCACGCGGATATTGGTAAGTCGCGGCATTAGCGCCACCATGCGGCGGGCCACCTGTGGCAGGAAAACACTCGTCTCGCGGCGGTCGAAGCCGGGGATAGAAGGCTGCGGCGTGATGCAGAAGACGACTTGGCCGGTGGCAAGCTGGAAGAAGTAGTAATTGGCTGACCCTGGTGAAGGACGGATGTCGACCACCATCGGATCGAGAAAGTGTGCCACCGGCTCAGTAATGCCAGCCTCGTGCGAATCTGGGTTCACTGGATGGTCAAGTCCCACCAGCGCCCCGATCTTTCTCGCCCATGGCCCGGCCGCGTTTATCACGACCGCACACCCGTATTCTCCCTTTGTCGTCTTTACACCCTTCACGCGTCCATTCTCAACCCTGATCTTCGTGATTTCCTCATCGTACTTAAATGTCGCCCCAGCGCGCTTGGCCTCCTCATAGAAGGCATGCCCGGCCAAAAGGGTCGAGCAGTGGCCGTCCTCAGGCGAGAAGGTACCGCCGATGAGTCCATTAGGGCTGACATCGGGGACGATCTTCAAAAAATCATCCTTATCGTACCAATCGATGCTGAGGCCGTAGGAGTGCTGCACTTCCAGCAAGTTCTTGAGGGTCCGCTCCTCTTGCTTGCGGTAGGCGACAAAGGTGTAGCCGCCCGTAGTCCACTCGATGTTGTGGCCGTAGGTCTCCTGCCAGGTGGAGACTATCTCTAACGTTCGCAGGCAGAGGTGGATCTTAGCCGGATCAGAGTGGGTAGCGCGGATGCCGCCGATAGCAGACTTGTTGGAGCCCTGACCCTGACTTGCAAACTGATCGAGGACCAGCACGTTGACGCCTGCGTGCGCCATGGCTAGCGCAGCAGGTACACCGACGCTTCCCGCGCCGATGATGATGACTTCATAGTTAGTCATCGTCGTCCTCCTCCTTTACTCCGGCGAAGAACCCAAGCGGCACTTCGATAAACAGTGGACGCTTTACGTTCTCCGTGACTTCGTCAACGGGAATCCCCTCCTCGCGGAAGAGGCGCTGGATCAACGCAGTGCAAGTCTTGCCACCACACGCGCCCATCCCGGCGCGCGTCACTGCCTTGATCTCGTTTACGTCACGGTAGCCCGCGCGAATCAACTCGCGGATTTCGCCCGCTGTCACCCGCTCACAACGGCAAACGATGGTGTCGTCAGTAACGCGCTTCAAGGACTCCGGCAGTGACTCAGAGACCGACGGCTCCTGCACGCGGATACCAGCGATGCGTTTGGCGAAGGCCTTGGGTGCCCGCACCTTGATCAGGACAGTGCGGTCGTTGCGCTTGATGGCGCGAACGCTTTCTACCTTAACCTCGCCCAGCACCTCGCCCTCACAATCCAAGACCGTCATGGTATCCCCCACGTTAACGCTCTCCTTTAAGAACTCGTAAGCGATTGTCACCGTAGGTAGCGGCGGGTCTTGTTGGTAGTCGACCAGGGTAATCGCGAGCCCAGGGCAGACGGCGACACACTGCTCGCAACCGATACACTGGTGTGCATCCCCAGTGAACTGAGGACTCTGACGAATGTCCCTCTCGTCAATGCGGATCAGTTTCCGAGGACAGACAGAGGTGCAGGGATTGCATGGGATCTCCTGCGAACAGTGAAGGACAGGGAAGATCCCTTCTTCCCATAATGGAATACGCTCGTTCACGGTGTTACCAGGGTGCGACTTGAGGATCGTTACAGTGTGGTACCATTCCTTGGGGATCTCACCAACGTCAACGCCCAGGGCGCGCGCTACTTCCAACCCCTTGATCTTACCGGCATACATCGCGGCCGAGGCCTCGGCGATCTCCTCGGCATCGCCTGCAGCGAAGACGGACATGCCGTATTCCTTCGCCTTCACGGTGAACTCGTCCACAGGATCCAAGCCCACGGCGATCAATACCGTGTCGCAGGCAAAGGATTTCTCTGTTTTGGGGATCGGACGGAACTGCTCGTCGATCTGTGCGACTGTCACTGACTCAACCTGATCGGTTCCATTAGCACTCAGGATCGTGTGTGAGGTGTAGATTGGCACCCCCAGACGGACGAGCTTATCGCGGTGCACCTTGTAGCCACCGCATTCAGGGAGCACCTCGACTAAGCCGACCACCTCGATCCCCGCCTGCAGGGCGTGGTAACCGGCGATGAGCCCGACGTTCCCTCCACCAACGATGAATAAGCGCTCGGCCGCCCTGATCAGATCGCGATTGACAAGCGTCTGAAACGCACCCGCACCGTAGACGCCTGGTAGCGTATTCCCACGAAATACAAGAGACTTCTCCCGCGCGCCGGCCGCTACCAGCAGCACCTGTGGCTCGACCAGTGTATAGGTACTGCCACCGCGCATGATTCCTATCTTATGGTCGCTGAACACAGCCAGAGCCGTGCTGTTCAGCCAGACATCGATGTTACCCACATCGCGCACCTCGCGCTCCAGCAGCGTGGCGATGTCGATCCCTCGTGTTCCCGCATGAACGGCATCGATGGAACCGAAGAAACGATGGGTCTGGAGGACGAGCTTACCCCCCAGTCGCTGTTTATCATCGACGAGGAGTACGTCGATCCCACGCGTTCCCAACTCGATTGCCGCTGACATCCCGGCTGGACCACCGCCGATGATGATGACAGGAACCTCGATAGTCTCTGTTTCACTCATCGGCGAAACTTCCTCCACTTTGGGCAACTCCGGCAGACCATCGACCGATTCGACGCGCATGCCCGGGCGCACCGGTGTCATGCACGACTTCACCGGAACGCCGTCAGCGAGCACCAGACACTGGGCACATTGTCCATTGGCACAGAAGATACCCTGCGGCGCGTTGTCTTTCGGGTGATGACCAAAGATCCGCACACCATTAGCAAAGAGCGCCGATGCGATCATCTCGCCTTGTTTGGCGACCAGTCTATGCCCGTTCCAATGGAACTCAACTTCCTCCCGCGGCCCGATTGGCAGAATTGGATGTTGCTCAATCCGCATCATCAATCCTTGACTCCTTTTCTCGCGCACAGTGCGTAACGGGCTTAAAGAGGATATCTATTCATACTCTAAAAAAAAGCGATGTTTTTTGATAAGCTCCACTGCAAGGCAGGGATTGAGACAAGCCTTAACAATTGGATGATCCCCCCCTACAGATCGTCTGCCGCGTTCTCCTCTCCATTCTCTACCTCGTCACTTCGCTAGAGCCTGAGATACAAATCGTATGCGATGAAACGCTGAACTTCAATATTCAGAACGGATGGGGACCAAGCTTATTTGGCGAGGATTGCCGTATGGTTAAAATAGGTACATGACCCGTTTGAGCAACTATGCCTTCGGCCATATCAAGGTCGCGGACCGCACAGTCAGGCGCGACCTGATCGTGTTTGAAGAGGAGATCCTCTCTCCATGGATACGGCAAGAGGGGCACTGCCTCCACGTCGAGGACCTACAATGGGCTATTGCTCACCATCCGCGTGTCATCGTTGTGGGAACCGGTACCTTCGGAGGACTGGCAATCCCCAAGGAGATAGTCGCTTCCTTGGCAGCTCAAGGAGTCACCCTTGTTGCCTACAAGACAGGCAAGGCGGTGGAGGCATACAACGAGCTTGTCGAGAAGGGGGAACAGGTCGCCTGCTGCCTGCACCTCACATGCTGAGGACCCCCTGACCCTATTCGACCGTGGACGCCTCGTTTAAGAGCGGTTAAGCTTCTATTCTTGTTTAAAGAGAGGAGGCGTAATGGAGAAAGAGAGAGTGGAATTTCTGCGTCGGTGTATGGAGACGGTCTGCCCGTCAGGTTTCGAGGAGGAGATCTCTCGCGTCTGGCGGGAGGAGGCAGATCGGTTCGCCGAGCGAACCTGGGCCGATTCACACGGCAACTCGTTCGCCGTTGTAAACGAGGGCGGAATCCCGCGGGTGATGCTCGCCGGGCACGCCGATGAGATTGGCCTGATGATTACCTACATCGATGATAATGGCTACCTGTCCTTCGCCGGTATCGGTGGCTGGGACCCGCAAGTCCTCCCCGGCCAGCGGGTCTGGATTCAAGGGATGACGGGACCGATCCTCGGAGTGATCGGACGCAAGCCGATCCACCTCCTAGAAGAGGAGGAACGCAAGAAGGTCGTCCAGATTGAGGACCTATGGATCGACATCGGCGCGAAGGATAAAGAAGATGCGGCCTCCCTTGTAGAGATCGGGGACCCAGCCGTGCTCGACTACTCGTTCGCTGAGTTGCGAAATGACCTTGTCGTCTCTCGTGGGTTTGACGACCGAGTGGGGGCGTTCCTCGTCCTGGAGGCGGCGCGTCTCGTCGCTGCGATGAACCCCAAGGCGTCTGTGTACGCCGTAGCGACTGTGCAAGAGGAGGTCGGCCTACGCGGAGCACGCACCAGTGCTTTTGGGATCGACCCGCAGGTGGGGATCGCTGTCGATGTCGGTTTCGCCACTGATACACCGGGGATGGATAAAGAGAAGAAGAAGGTCGGCGAGGTGACGATGGGAAAGGGACCGATCATCGCCCGTGGCCCGAACATCAATCCGAAGCTATTCAAGCTGTTCGTGGAGACGGCCAAGGAGAAGAAGATCCCTTACCAGATCGAGGGGGCTCCACGCGGGACTGGAACCGACGCCAATGCGATCCAGCTCTGCCGCGCTGGGGTGGCAACAGGATTGATATCCGTCCCCAACCGCTACATGCACTCACCATGCGAGATCGTGCACCTAGGCGACCTTGAGAACATCGCCCGATTGATCGCTCACACGGTGGTAAGAATCGACGAGAGAACCGACTTCATCCCGTCGTAGAACGACACGCTATTGAATGATCGGGAGATTGAGTGATCGGGAGATTGAATGATTCAATCACTCAATTACTAAATCACTCAATCTCTACAAACAGCCTCTTGTGCGTGCTCTTGATTGTGGCGGAGAGCTGACATATAGTTTCTTTTATCAGGGGAGCTCAAGTAATTGGGCTGAGAGGAGGTTTAACCTCGACCCTTCGAACCTGATCTGGGTAATGCCAGCGTAGGGAAGTGACACACATCCCTCACGGCCCAGAGCAGAGAACGGGTCGCCCGCTATGAGGGAAACTGAGATCTTAAAGATCATTCGCAGACACATCGCCGGGGCCGGGGATGACGCAGCAATACTCCCGTTTCGTGACACTCACCTCGTTGTCACCACCGACATGCTCCACCGTACGAGTGACTTTCCTCAAGGCGCAACACCGATCACGATCGGCTGGCGAAGCGTCGCCGTCTCACTCTCCGATCTTGCGGCTATGGGGGGACAGCCGCTTGGTGTCCTGTTGGCCCTTGGGGATCCCAACCTTGAGGAAGAGTTCTTCAAAGGGGTGTTGCAAGGGGCAATCGCGTGTTGTGAGGAGACAGGGACCTCTCTTGTCGGAGGGGACCTTGATCGCCATAGCGAACTGACCATAGTGAGTACGGGGATCGGAGAGGTGAAAGAACCACTTCGACGCAACGGCGCTCGGATTGGCGACCTCATTTGTGTCACTGGCAGGCTTGGACGCACTCAGGCTGCGTTAAGGCTCTTCTCGCAGAGAAAATACAAGAGAGCAAACGAGCTTTTCCGGTTTATACCCCGCATTGCTTGGGGACTAGAACTGGTGGGTCATGCCACGAGCATGATCGACATCTCTGATGGCCTGGCCCATTCGCTTCACCTGCTTGCACGCGAGAGCAAGGTCGGCTGCGCGACCGAGGAGACTAGTTTCCCTGTAATCTCCGATCTGCATGAGGTTCTCGCACCAGCAGAGCACTCCGAAGCGCTGCTCTTTGGTGGAGAGGACTATGAGCTTCTATTCACCCTCCCTGAGCGCTTAATTCCCGCCATCGATAAAGAGGTGTGTTACAGCGTGATCGGCAAGGTCACCAAAGGAGGGGTTCTCCTCGACGGCAACGAGCTCCCCGACCGAGGATACGAACACTAAAAAGGAGATGATCAAGATGCAAAAGAGATCTCTATTACTGAGTCTGATCGCCCTGATGGTGATCGGAGTGATCGGCGTGGGTACGGAAAAGCTTGTTGTCTACACCTACAGTAGCTTTGCCTCCTGGGGTGCGGCGCCACTCATCGAAGAGGCTTTCGAGAAGGAACACGATGTGGACGTGCAGTTTGTTGCTACCGGGGACGCACGAATGATGTTAACCAAGCTATTAACTGAGCAGGAAGCGGGGAGACCCGGCGCGGACGTATTTATCGGAGTCGGATCAGTGGATCTCTCCATGGCCCGGGGTGAAGGCCTTTTCATACCCTTAACAGGAGAGGATATTCCCAACCTCACCTCG
>JAUWGE010000026.1 GCA_030606565.1 Candidatus Bipolaricaulota bacterium
AGTAGAAAAGGCAAGCAGTATTTTGCGCCCGTATAAGGTATTAGCTATGATGGTGTAGAACTTGAAGAGGAGAATAACGAATGCCAACACCGCAGGAAGTCAGCGAGCTTGTCAAAAGGTTCAAACGCAATCGGGAGAGCTACCGCAACAGCGAATACAACGAGACCCAGGCTCGCCGGGAGTTCATCGATCCGTTGTTCAAAGCCTTAGGCTGGGACGTTACCAACGAGAAAGGTTACGCTGAAGGCTATAAAGAGGTTATCCACGAGGACGCGATCAAGGTCGGTGGGGCAACCAAGGCTCCTGATTACTGCTTCCGCACCGGTGGTACGCGCAAGTTCTTTGTGGAAGCGAAACGTCCATCTGTCGGCATTAAGGATGATCCCATCCCGGCTTATCAACTGCGCCGCTATGCCTGGTCGGCCAAGCTGCCGCTCTCCATCCTCACTGACTTCGAGGAGTTCGCGGTCTACGACTGTCGGGTAAAGCCTTCAAAGACCGACAAAGCCTCCACGGCGCGTATCCTCTACATCACATATACCGAATACGCCGATCGCTGGGACGAGATCGCCTCGATCTTTTCGCAGGAGGCGATTCTCACAGGATCGTTTGACAAGTACGCTGAGTCGACCAAGCGCAAGAAAGGCACCGCCGAGGTCGACACCGCCTTCCTGAAGGAGATCGAAGCCTGGCGCGACGCGCTGGCGCGCAACATCGCGCTACGTAACGCTGATCTTTCCACCCGCGAGTTGAACTTCGCCGTGCAGCGCACGATCGACCGGATCATCTTCCTGCGCATCTGCGAGGATCGCGGGGTGGAGGACTATGGACAGCTGATGGCCCTACAAAGCGGGAACCGGGTCTACCCACGCCTGTGTCAGATCCTTCGCCGTGCTGATGAGCGCTACAACTCCGGCCTATTTCACTTCCGAAAGGAAAAGGGCCGGCCCGAGCCGCCCGACGGCCTTACCCTCAGCTTGACCGTCGATGACAAGGTGCTGAAAGAGGTCTTCAAAGACCTTTACTATCCGGATAGTCCGTATGAGTTCTCCGTCCTTCCGGCCGACATTCTCGGCCATATCTACGAGCAGGTCCTTGGCAAGGTCATCCGGCTGACCCCGGGCCATCGCGCCAAAGTCGAGGATAAGCCCGAGGTGAAGAAGGCCGGTGGTGTCTACTACACCCCCACCTACATCGTTGACTACATCGTCGAGCACACCGTGGGCAAGCTCCTTGATGGGAAGACGCCGCAACAGGTGAGCAAGCTTCGCGTGCTCGATCCCGCCTGCGGCTCCGGCTCGTTCCTTCTCGGCGCCTACCAGACGCTCCTCGATTGGCACTTGAAGTGGTACTCCGAGAACGACCCCGAGAAACACGCGAAAGGACGTCAGCCCAAAATCTTCCACGGCCCGGGCGGCGATTGGCGTCTGACCACCGCCGAGCGCAAGCGCATCCTCACAAACAGCATCTACGGTGTGGACATCGACACCCAGGCCGTGGAGGTGACCAAGCTCTCGCTCCTATTGAAAGTGCTCGAAGGTGAGAACGCCGAGACGCTGGGCCAGAGCCTCAGGCTCTTCCACCAACGTGCTTTGCCCGATCTCGCCGACAACATCAAGTGCGGCAACTCGCTCATCGGCCCTGATTTCTATGAAGGAAAGCAGTTGGGGCTGCTCGATGAAGAAGAACGCTACCGCATCAACGCCTTCGACTGGAACGCCGAGTTCCCCGAGACCATGCAAGCCGGTGGCTTCGACGCCGTAATCGGGAATCCGCCGTATATCCGCATTCAACGAATCGCTCATGATGAATCCGACTACATGTTCAAGAAATACAAGACACCGGCAAGTAAGACAGACCTCTCGCAGCTTTTTCTTGAACGGAGTTTGTCGCTCGTTTCATCAACTGGGCTCGTGGGTTTCATTTGTACGTCGCAATGGCTGGCAACAGATTATGGAAAGAACATGCGGCAATTGTTGTCGGACGGCTTACTGAATGAGATTGTGGATTTCGGCTCTCTGCCCGTTTTTCTACGTGCAAACACCTACCCCGCCATTTTTATCCTCGGCCGACGACGCGTGAAGTCGATACAATTCAAAAGAATCATCAGCCACGATCAGCTTAACTCAACCGCTGTTGATAATGCACCCGTTCGTGAGATCGCTCTTAGCACTCTCTCCGAAATGCCTTGGAATCTAACAGAGCTTGATCTTGTGTCGGTTCTTCGCGCTCGAAGTATCCCTTGGCAACCCCTGAAGGTTTTTGCGCATGCGTACATCGGGACCCTCACCGGTATGGATAAGGCGTTCGTCATTTCACATGATGAGAAGGTTCAAGCCGGTATTGAGGATGACATCGTTTTTCCTTACGCGTATAGGGGCGAGGAAGTGCGCCGTTACGAGACAGTGGAGCCAGAGGCTTTCGTGATTTACCCTTATGCCGAAAGCAAAGATGGAGTTCCTGCCCTTATTCCTGAGCGGGAGTTAAAGGAGCGCTACCCGAATGCGTTTGATCATCTCGTTGGTTGGAAAGACACCCTACGCCAGAGGAAAGACAGTCGGCGGCTATATGCTACTGGAACGGACTGGTATAGACATCTCCGATCTGGATCATTCAAGTACGTTCGCCCGGAGAAACTGGTTATCAAAGGAATCGACAAGCGAGCAATCGTCGGCACACTCAAGGGAAATACATGCTTTAATGGTGCGAATTGCCCTGGGATTATCTTTGAAGAACTACAAGAGTATGATCGGAAGTATTTCTTCGGCATTCTGAACTCGCGCCTAGCATCCTTTTATCTTCGGTCTGTTTGCCCAGCAAAACTGAGCGGTTATACGCGATTCAATGCAACAAATGTGAACAATACACCAATCCGAGTAGCCGATTTATCGAACCATAAAGATAAAGCCCGCCATGACCGCATGGTCGAACTCGTCGACACTATGCTGAAGCTGCACAAAGACCATCAAGCCGCCAAGACCGCCCACGAGAAATCGCTCATCCAACGCCAGATCGACACCACCGACAAACAGATCGACCAACTCGTCTACGAGCTCTACGGCCTGACCGACGAAGAGATACGCATCGTCGAGGAGGCAACGAAGTGAGAGGCGGACCCATAGCCCCACACCTTGACGTCTTGCCATGCAATGATACGGTTGTCAGTATCCGGGCATCCAATATCCTAAGAGATGACAGGAATAGAGTTGATACCCGTCGCTCTTCGACGTATTATGTTGCGGAGGTGTACAATAATCATCGTTGGGCAGCAGCTTTGATGTGAGCGAAGATGTCTGAAGTTGTTTTCTACTCATTGGAACTCTTGATTGACGGGACAGAAGTCAGCCTTGATGACCTGCAAAAGAGAGTTGTCAGGGTATTGGATAGGCATGGGTTAAGCGTAGATTGGCAACTTACCCATACGACTTCCCAACACTTGAAGCTGTCTATCAGCGGCTCCCTAGGAGATGTGGATGCTTGTCACTTGCGGCTCAATGAGGAGTTCGTAAGCGATTATTCATGCATCCGCCTCCGCGATGAGGCTGGCGGCGAGATCCGGCAGCGAGCGTATCCTATTCTAGCTCGCATTGAGCAGCAATTGCGTGCCTTCATCAACTGCGCTATGATCGAAGTCAGAGGTTTCGATTGGTGGGATTCCATAACTCCCTTTTTGACCGAGCAGGGAATTCGAGATGGGGTACAGAAGGTCGAAGAACGAATCGGGAAAGCATCTGCGATTCATCACCCATTGGAACTGGCGCTGTTTGACCATTTGATACCTATCGTGACCAACTCGATCCAATATTGGTCAACCAGCAAGCCGCTATCCGCTGATGATCTCCTGGAAATTCTTTCCGACTGTTCTTCGTTAGAGGAGCTTCAAGAGAAGTTAGCGGAAAAGACCCGTGAGATTTCTCTATGGGACGAGGTCTTCGCTCGCTACTTCGATGACGAGGATAAGTGGAGCGAGCTTGCAGGGATCCTCACTGATTTTGTGATACCTGTACGCAACAAGGTGATGCATCACCGGCCAATGCACCTCTGGGAGTTACGAAAGCTGCAAGAGACAGAGCAAGTCGTAGATACCTTGCTGGCATCTGCTGTTGCGGAGCTATCGGAGGAAGAGCGTGCCAAGGCGCGCCAAGTTAGCGAAGAATGGTCACGCGCGTTGGCCCGTATGCTAGCTGAAGCAGCACGTCCAGCAATAACAGTCCAGGATATCATGCGACCATTCCTGAAGCAGCAGGAGGAACTGTCGCGCATGTTCAGAGAGCGAATACTGGGCGACACTGTCCAACGACTAGCAGCACCCAACACAGCCTATGTCGGCAGCAGTGACAGCTTAAGGTTCCACCTGTTGACCTGCAGATATGCTAGGCGGATTCTTCCAGAGAACCGTATTCGGTTCGCGGACAGAGACGAAGCTGTGGCAAAGGGCTACTTGCCATGCAGGGTATGTAAACCCTGATAGTTTGTTTGTGAACCTTTGGGGTCAGACATTCATTTTTAGGGTTCATTGTGATAGACTGGGGGAATCCGGGGACGCATACCATAATTCCTCAAGAAGCAGTAAGGGTCAATGTCACGTAGGGGGTAAGGTTATGAAACGACATCTTGTTCGAGAGGGTGTAGCTGCTTCCTGTTATTTTAGATCATCAGTTGATCCTCCATATCGCAAGGCACTGCTACAAATTACAGAACGTTGTAACTTAAACTGTGCACATTGCTTTGTTTCAGCTGGGCACTATGGCCGTACAATCCAGCTAGAGACTATTCGTGATACAGTAATACCGAGAATAAAACAGTGTCAAGTAATTAGTGTTACTTTAACTGGAGGAGAACCGTTTACCCACCCAAATATCATTGAGATCGTGCGTTTATTGAGAAATGCTGACATTCGAGTTGGCATCTGCACAAATGGTACTCTCATAAGCTTAGGTCAAATGGAATCTTTGGCTAAAATCGGCAATGTCCATCTTAATGTCAGTTTAGATGGGTTCCGCCCTGAAAGTCATGGAAAGTTCCGGGGCAATAAAGACTCGTTTTTCAAAACAATCGAAACCATTCAACTCTTAAGTCAACACGGCTTGCTCCAGGGTTTTTTAGTGACTCCAAATAATTTGGCAAGTGTTGAAGAATATATAGAACTCTGTGATTTTGCGGTTAAAAACAGAGCTTCATATGTGCTAATGAATCCATTGTCTAGAATGGGACGTGGCATAAGAAGCCAGGAAAAGCTCAGTCCTCCGACCCACATAATGCAAAAGATAAGAGGAGCAACTTCTCAATTTAGCAGTCAAGTTGAGCTTGTTTATACTCGGTTTCCAAACGATAAACTCCCTTTAGCATCCTGCGAAGCTGGGAACATCATCTATGTATTCGTACATGGAGCAGTGACTGTGTGTCCTTATTTAGTTTTTGCGGCTAGGACCCCTGGCAGCAAACACAAACCAGAAGAGTTTATTGTTGGAAATATGTTTGATGATGCCGATATTGCTGAGCAGTTGGATAACTATAAATTCCACGAGCGCTATCGCCTCGGCGATAACCCGCTTTGCAGGAATTGTCATCTGGAATCTAAATGTGGGAAAGGGTGCCCTGCAGCGATTATTGCTTCAGGGCAGTGGATTGAAGAAGTTGACCGGGAGGTATGCCCAATCATCAACGCTGCTGGAGATTCTCCTGATGTCAAAGCATAAGGGAATGTTTGTAACAATCGAAGGTCCTAACGGTGTTGGTAAATCAAGCATGCTAAGCGGCGTTGCGTCTCGATTACGCCAACTTGCTTTCGATGTCCTTGAGACAAGCGAACCAACGTCTTCGTATCTAGGTCAGTTGGTCCGCCAGTTAGAAGCAGATTACCGCGGGAGGGTATATGCTTGCCTCGTCGCGGCTGACCGGTACTATCATCTTGACCATGAAGTCATACCTGCGTTACAAAAGGGTAAGGCTGTCCTTTCTGGCCGGTATGTTGAGTCTTCGCTTGTACTCCAAAGGCTTGATAACGTTGAAGTTGAATTTATATGGGCACTCAATAGCCAAATCTACAAACCTGACCTAAGTGTGATACTTACTTCTCCAGCCGAAATATTAGAGCAGCGAGTGTCTCAACGTCCCTCACTTAGTTATTTTGAACGAACCGAATCTAGAGCCACAGAATTGAGCTACTACCTAGATGCAGCAGAATTTCTCTCGAAGCATGGATTCAACGTGCTACTTTTGGACAACGGTAATACTCCGCTCGATGAGAATATTAATCGAATAAGCGAAGAAGTTAAAATTTTTCAAAGGATGCGTAATTATGGAACGACAAAACGTTAACTCCCCTACAACCTTTGGTCTTTTCTGTTGGAACATCGGCAACCCGTCTCTTGAACGGGCTGGGAAGCAGGCTTCCTGGCTACGTAAACAACTTGCTGATGTCTTGGTGCTTACGGAATGCAAGCGAAGCAAAGGTTGCCTCTTTCTAGAAAAATATTTTCAAGCTTATGGGTATCAGGTTGTGTTTCCCAAGCCTGAGGGGAAAGAATACGGTGTACTTATTGCCAGCAAACACCGGATAGTATCAACCGGATTTTCGGCTCAGGTTGATTATCTCCGTTCTCGGGTGGTGTCGGTATCGGTAAAAGTGCCATACTTCGCCGATGGATTTGAAATTATTGGCGTCTACGTTCCTTCGCGGGATTCCAGCTATGAGAAGAAGGATAGAAAGAAACGTTTTCTAAATAGTTTGCTTGGTGCTTTGGAAATAGCTCCCACTTCTCCTTATCGGGTTTTCTGTGGGGATTTCAACATCTTAGAACCAGGCCATGTTCCTCATTATTCAATATTTGAAAATTGGGAATATGATTTCTACCGCGCGTTGGCTAAGTATCAGCTATACGACGCTTTTCGACACCTTAATCCACAAGCCCAAGAATATAGCTGGGTAGGACGAAAGGGCGATGGCTATCGCTATGATCATTGCTTTGTTTCTCTTGACTTTTTATCTCTGGTTTGTGATTGTTATTATCTACACGAACCAAGGGCCGAAAATTTGAGCGACCACTCGGCTTTGATTACGGAATTCATTCTACGAAGTCCAGAGGAGGGTTGATTGGTGAGAGGTCGAGTCATCAGTATTACAGGAAACACAGCAACAGGCACAACTACATTGACGAGACGCTTGAATCAATTAGTGGGATGGCGGGCTGTTTATTCTGAAGACTATCTTAATCGAAGCCCGTTTTTCGCCAAGTTATTCCAGGAGCCGAGTCGCTGGGCATTCCATAATCAAGTGTTTTTTGTTGCCGAATACATTGAAAGATATCGAGCTGCTACCCAGCCATCAGAGAATGAATATCAGATCATGTGCCTAGATTACACAGTCTATGAGCTTATGGTTTATACCGAGGCTATGAGAGCGAGGGGCTTCCTTGATTTGGATGAATATAGAACTCTAAGGAAAATTTTCGGCCTTCTCGAACCGACCCTACGTATACCCGATTTGCTTATCTACTTAACTGCTAGAATTGATGTGCTGATAAGAAGAATTCAAAAACGAGGTCGTTCTGTTGAGAGTGAAATGATGGATAAAGACTATCTAAAAGCTCTTCAACGTAGTTGTGATGGCTTCACAGCGTCCTGGACTAGAGGACCAGTCTTAAGGATCGATTCTGAAAAAACTGATTTTCTTCACGATGATGACGTTGTAAGCCTTATTGCAACCCAGGCCTTGAATAAAATGGTCTAAACCAAGTTGTTGAAATATGATTGCCAGTCCATCGCATAACAGAGCGTATCTGGCTACGGTACTTCGCACCTCCACCCAACTTCCTCGCCTGCGGGCTCGGAACTTCAGATACGCTCGGGACGTTATAGAAAACCAGCATAGCAAGACAATAAATGGAGGTTGAAGAATTCTTGGGGTCAGACCTTCATTCTTGGTGTTTTGGCAACTCGGGCAAGGGCGAGTTGCTTGGAAGAAGCGGTTGCGTGTGCTTCTTCTTGGCCGGTTCGGAGGTGCTTGCGATGACACTTCTTATGGTGAAGTAGTGCAACCTCAAGAAGCCAGCTGCCTCTTTGTGTATGTACTTGTGAACGTGAACTGCCTAGTAGATCTGCTCGTTGGGGACGAAATCCCGACGGGTTGACCCAACTACTTGAACAGCTTCCTTAACAGCCGTCCTGTTGTCTTTCCCGCCACCCGTCGTCCTATTCGCTTGCCAACCTTGCCTTTCTTCACTGCGGAAACATCGTTCCACAGGCGAAGAAACTTGTAAATGCTCGATTTGGTGGACATCAAACGATCACCCTTATGGATTATACCATCCCTTCCTCCATGATCGAAATCTGGTGACATGGTGTCGATTTCTCGCGCGGCAGTGGGGTCTGGGGAATTCCGGGGACGCATACCATAATTCCTCAAGGAGCAGCCTGAGATAAGGTCTGTGTGGAACAAAGAGGCGTGAGCGCGGCGTGGGACATGAGCCTTAGAGGTTCGCGTTTGTGATGGTGACACGTCTCCTGAAGAGACCTAATGTTGCCTGGACAGGGAAGAGATGACTCCGACTCACCGGAAAGATGATGCAGCAACCATCTTCAAAGGAGGTGCCTTGAGAACTTCACCTTGACAAACGACGCGCTTTCAGAGATGTCCTCTGAACTCCCCCGCTGGGTGATGGTGCCGGGAACTCCCTCCCGAGGTGCCGATTGCCTATAATGAGCGCATCAAGAAGCGAAGAGATTAGTAATGCGTGTTGCGTTATTGGCTGTTGGAGGCTAGATGGGGCCAATCCAGGCAGTAGCAGTTGTGGAGGAAGCGGCGGCTTCGAGTGGGTGGTTTGATTTCGCATCACTGGCTGTCGGTGTGTTGGTTGGAGTAGGATCGCTCCTGATTGCGTACCTCGCTTTCACGGCCAATCGTCGCGCTGCTCAGGTGTCAAGTGAGTTTCACGACTGGCAGAAGCACCAGCGCGAGCCGTTCCCTGTGGTTACGGGCCTTGCAGTGCGCAGGGTGCAGAACACCGTGGTCCGCAGCACGCAAGATGCGAGGTTCGGCGATGCGAAGATAGCTGACGGGTACTCCGTATCAGTCTCGATACACAACGCAGGTGTTGCCCCCCTCGTGATCCAGATCGCCAAGCTCAACTTCAACTTCGGTCCGGATGGGAAGGCCGGTTACAGCGCATACCAGCGCTTCGACATGGACCCTCTGCATATCGCAGGTGGGCACGTCGAGCAAATTCGTTTTCGCAGGGAAAGACCAGGAGACTGGGATCATCCTCAATGGCCTGATAGCGTGACTCTATTGCTCGTCTATTTCCTGGGTCGAGGCAAAGAGGGATTCAACAAGACGTGGAACCTACTCGAGACGATGGGACCAGGCGCCCCCAAGGACACACGACTGGCTGACCTTGATCGACTATCTGACGTTGACGTGAAACAGGAGGATCGGTGACACAAGCGCTGAGCTCAAAAGGACGGGGGGCAGATCTTGTGTTTTGATGTCAAGAGGGCCAGGGTAATCGACGGACACGTACCCGATTCATATGCTCCGTAGATTGGTGATGGGGTATGTGGCCCTCGATTTTCAGAACGGAACCCCTGGCGAGAGGTCGAGAGACGATCCAGCGACCGTCCTCAAAGGAAGTGTACTGAGACTTCCACCTTGACAAACGACGCGCTTTCAGAGATGTCCCTCGATTTCCTCGAATTCATGGGGGAGTGGGATCGCGGGTCGTTTGAATCACGATCTCGTGTTATCATAGGTAATGTGCTGGAGAAAGTTCACCAATGGACAAGGAGGAACTCTACAGCCTAATCGGACAGTGAAATCCGGATCGTCGAGGAGGCAACTCGTGACAAATAGCTCATTTGACATGATCCCCGTCGCGATCAGTGAAACCAACCACGTCCTGGTCGAAGATTGCACCGTGATCCAGGATGGACCGACCAAAACAAACGGGGGGACTCCGGAACCGTGCGAGGTGTCTAAGAATGTCCGAAACGCTGTTTAAGCAAGTCCAATGGGACCTTCACGGGCTGATGAGCGCTATCAAGATGGGCGAGATCGCGCTACCCGATATCCAGCGACAGTTCATCTGGAAGAACACCAAAGTCCGCGATCTATTCGATTCGATGTATCGCGGATACCCGGTGGGCTACCTTCTCTTCTGGCAGAACGGGCTCGGAGGTGGCCATAGGGTTATTGGCCCGGACAACAAGCAAGTTATCCCGCAGCTTCTGGTCGTGGATGGCCAACAGCGACTGACCTCCCTTCATGCGGTACTCAACCAGCAGCCGGTAGTGCGTGAGAACTACAAGAAGGAATACATCGAGATCGCCTTCAACCCGCTACAGGAGAGATTCGAGGTTGCTGATGCCGCTGTTCGGCGAGATAGGGCGTTCATCCCAAACATCTCGGAGCTGTGGGCTGGGGAGACAGACCTGTTCGATCTCACGGACAACTACCTTGAGCAACTCCGCTCCACACGTGATCTCGGCCCTGATGAAGAGAAGCGAATCAAGAAGGCGATCAGTCGGCTCAACAGTCTGACCAGCTTCCCATTCACGGCCCTCGTTCTCTCTGCGAACATCGAGGAAGAGCAAGTGGCAGAGGTATTCGTTCGCATCAACAGCAAAGGGATCACGCTGAACCAGGCTGACTTCATCCTTACCCTTATGTCCGTCTTCTGGGATGAAGGGCGATCTGAGCTTGAAGAGTTCTGCCGTTTGGCGAGGAAGCCATCGGAAGGAGTTTCCAGTCCGTTTAACTACTACATCAAGCCCAAGCCAGATCAATTGCTGCGGGTAAACGTGGGGCTAGGGTTCAAGCGTGCTCGTTTGAAGTACGTCTACTCCATCCTTCGCGGGAAGGATCTTGAAACAGAGCAGTTTAGCGATGAGCGGCGTGTCGAGCAGTTTGATGTGCTGAAGAATGCGCATGGGCGAGCTCTGGACCTCCAACACTGGCATGACTTCTGGAAGGCCATCCGTCAGGCCGGCTATCGAAACGGCAAGATGATCACGTCGGAGAACAACCTTCTGTACACCTACGTGATGTACCTGATCGGGAGAACGGAATACAAGGTCGATGAACACGACCTCCGCCGTCTGATCGCCCGCTGGTTCTTCATGGTGAGCCTAACTGGGCGATATACGGGTTCGCCAGAATCCTCGATGGAGTTCGATCTTGCGCGGCTTCGCGACGTGAAAGACGCGGAGGGCTTTCTCAGCGTACTCAGCCGCGTCTGTGATGAGACGCTGACGAGTGATTTCTGGACGATTACGTTGCCCAGTGAGCTCGCGACGGCGGCGGCATTGAGTCCTTCCATGTTCGCCTACTTCGCATCGCTCGTGCTGCTTGAGGCGAACGTGCTCTTCTCCGAGCAGAAGGTGGCTGATCTGCTGGATGCCGCCATTCAAGCTCCTCGGGCGGCGATTGAACGACACCACCTCTTTCCTAAGGCTTTCCTGGGTAAACAGGGCATAACTGAGCTACGTGATACGAACCAGATTGCAAACTACGCCCTCGTTGAGTGGGGGGACAACGAATGGATCTCGGACAAGGCTCCACACGAGTATCTGCCCAAGTATCTCGGCCTCTTCCCTAAAGAAACGATCGCTCAGATGTATCGTTGGCATGCGCTCCCGGAGGGCTGGGAGACCATGGAGTACAGCGCGTTCCTCGAGAGACGCCGAGAGTTGATGGCGCAGGTCGTACGCGAAGCCTACGAAAGGCTCTGCGAGAAAGGTCGTTCAGGCCGTGCTGAAGAGCTTCCCATTCCGATTGACGAGATTGTTACCCAAGGAGAGGGCAAGACGATCGAGTTCAAGTCGACCCTACGGATTAACCTGCACACGAAGCAAGTTGACCCCCGCGTCGAGCTTGGCTGTCTCAAAACTATCGCCGGATTTCTCAACAGCCGGGGAGGTACACTCGTAATCGGTGTGGCAGACAACGGATATCCTGTCGGCATCGAGGCCGATAGTTTCGTCAACGAGGACAAGATGGTGCTGCATCTTGATAACCTCATTAGGGGGAGATTGGGTGCACAGTTCGGCATGTACGTACACCCGCGGTTCGAAGACTATGGTGGTCACCGCGTGCTCGCTGTGGAGTGTTGGCCAGCGAAGTCCCCCGTTTTCGTCAAGGATGATGGCGTAGAGCGTTTCTACATTCGCTCGGGGGCATCGACATCAGAACTGCTCATGAGCCAAGTCCAGGAGTACATTAAACAACGGTTTTAGTCAGCAGCTCTGCCCAGGGGAATTCCGGGGACGCAACCCATAACTCCTCAAGGAGCAGGCTGAAAAAGGGTTTGTGTTACTCGAACTCACAGGAAAACAAAACATCGGGGGCAAACCTTGCTTTTTGCGTTCTGTCTCTCTTCCTCGATCCGTTTGGTAATTCGGCTTAGGGTGGAAGGATGTAAGTCCAGACGTTTCTGTCGCGTCGTCAGTGCCCAGCCATGATGGATGATCGCCTCGTAGAGCCTCTCGTTGCGGATACGTCGGTTTCCTACCCCATCGAGAAGATCATAAAGCTAACGTAGGTTTCATCTTGGCCCCTCCTTCAGCAAGCTTATAACCTCGGAAGGGGGTAAGCCCATCCTTACTCCAACCATTAGATCAAAATGATGATCGGCATGGAGCAGGCTACAGCCGTTCTCCACAGCAACGGTCATGATAAGTACATCGGTTGCGGGCACGGTCAATCCCTTCTGTTTCAGCTCATAGGCTAGGTGTGAAGCTTTCTCCCACGTTTTAGATGTGGTTTCAAGTTGGATGAGCGCCCTCAGATCCTCCTTAAGCTCCTGATACTCCCTTTCCGTCCTCGTTCCAGAGAGAAGTTCCAGTATGATAATCCCTGCCGTGGCCGCTCGGTTGTCCGCTATCCGTCGGTCGACTTCATCCGTGACGCGGGAGGAAATCCCTTTTCTTAGAGCTAGGATCCAAGCGGAAGTATCGATCAAGGTAGCCTTGGGAAAATCCCCTCCTTGCCCTCGCTCTTGGCGATTCGGATCTTCAGCTCTCATGCTGTCTCATCCCTTCTAGCTCCTCCAACGAAAGATCCAGATCCAAGTTACCCAACTTGGTTCTCAACCTCTCCCTCTTCTTCTGTTTAACCAGGGCCTCTAAGGAGCGTCGGATGGCCTGGCGCTTCGTCTTGACCCCCAATAGATCCATTACTTCTCTCACTAACTCCTCATCTAGATCAACAGTCGTGCGCATAGGCATCACCTCTTGGCATAATTATACAAGAAATTGCGTGCCATCCAAGTATGCCTTCACATCCCTTGTTGCATTGCAAGCCCCCTTTCTGCACTAGCGGTCGATCTCCTGGAGCATCTCCCAGACGAACTCCGCTGCCCGCCCGAGCGCCGCAGCGGAAACGTGCTCCAGCGTGTCCTCGCAGGTGTGCCAGTAGGGGAGAGAGTCAGTCTGTGGGTCCCTCCCTGCGAGGCAGATCGCGCGGTAGCCCAGGCGCCGTAGGGTCTGCACCTCATCGACCACCAGCAGCACTTCTGGTTTCACCTTGAGATCGGGCCGCCTCTTCGCCATCTCTTCCACAAGCGCGACGAGCTCCGGATCGGGCCGGTAGTGTTTGATAAGTCCCTCCTGCGTGAGGTAACAGAGATCTCCTCCGCCGACCCCTTCCAGATCGATGAATAGAGCCTCGCGGAGCTCGGCGTGTTCCCCTAGAAGGACCTTCAACCCACGATGATCGACCTCTTCCGCGCCGGTGAAGGCAAGAAAGATCTCGGTCTTTTCCAGCGGGTCTTTCGTGAGCCGCTCTGCCAGTCCCAGATTGACCGCGACACTTGCAGCATTGTCATTCGCCCCCGGGGAGTAGGGACGGCGCATCTCCGCGAGAAGGACGATGAGGGTCGCCAGGACGTAGAGCGCACCAAGAAAGGAGGCAAGATAGGGCCAGTGCCATCCAGTCGCAGCCCCGAGGAGGTAGAGGAGCCCGATGGCGCCGTAGACTGCCAGAGTGGCGATTGATCCGTACTTGATGGTCTTGGCCTTCCCCGCGCGCCACACGAGGCGACAGCGGTTGCTGTCGAGGTGTGAAAGGACCACCACTCTTTGTTGGGTCTTTCCTGTTGGAGTAACGCGAGCAACGACGTTCCGGCTCGTAACGCGAGGAAGAAGACACCAGAAAGGGCTATCGGCGCGGGTAATCGCCCACCAAAGGAGCACTGCAGCCAGCCCGGCCAAAAGTGCCCCTAGCCAGCGCGTCCAACCCGCCCAGGGATAGATCATCGTTCCGCACAGAGCCAACAAGGCAGCGGAGATGGGAAACCAGTTCATATCCCCCACTGTAAGAAAACGCTGTTCCTTTGCTGCCAGGCCGAGTTTCTGTAACTGTTCACGGACGTAGTACGCCGCTTGCTCCTCTCCTGTTGTCCCTGTCCCCCGTGGGCCGATCTCTCGCGCGAGGGCTTCCACATGTGTCAAGAGTGCTTCAGTCATATTCGGCTTTTCTCTCTCTGTGTCCACACTCATGATAGAGACTCCCAAGGTCCATCAAACGGTTGGGTATAGCGTAGGATCTGATTACAAGCCTATGGCACCCACTCCACTGCTCAGAAAAGATGTGTTTCACTCATGCCCGATAATTCTGTGGCTAGTGGCGCATAGCCGCTTGAGGAGGGCGTCTTCGTCAATCCTTTGCTCTTTCAGGAGCTCTACTACCTGGGGATCATCGTTGAGAGCGGAGAGAAGCGAAGTATTTGTGTCAAGTGCTCGCTTCGATGCTGCCTTGAGCACCTCATGTGCTTTGCTTCGCGCCATTCCGCGCTCAACTAACTCAATCAGGAGAATCTGTGAAAAGATCGCTTCTTTCGTCAGATCGAGGTTTTTTTGAATTTGCTCCTTGTGGACCACAAGCCCTTCAATAAGGGTGGTCATCTTAACAAGCATGTAGTGGACGAGGAGGAAGCTATCAGGAATGATAACTCGCTCGACGCAGGAGTGAGACATATCCCTCTCGTGCCACAGGGCGACATTCTCCAACGCCGCTTGAAGGTTTCCCCGCAACAACCGCGCCAGTCCACAGATACGCTCTGAGGTGATCGGATTGCGCTTGTGGGGCATAGAGGAGGAGCCCTCGGGTGCTGGCTCCTCGACTTCACCAACCTCGCTACGCGAAAGGTTGCGGATCTCCAGAGCGATCTTCTCCAACGTTGCCCCCGTGATCGCAATAGCTGCTATCACTTCGGCGTGCCGGTCGCGCTGGAGGATCTGGCTTGACACCCTCACCGGTTGGAGGCCGAGGTTCTCGCAAGTGAGCCTCTCCGCCTCAGGAGAGACCTGCGAGTAGGTCCCCACCGGGCCAGAGATCTTTCCCACTGAGATCGTTTTAAGTGCTCGTTCGAGGCGCTGGATGTCGCGGGCGACCTCCTCATGCCAGATGAAGAACTTAAGCCCGAGCGTCGTCGGTTCAGCGTGCATCCCGTGTGTCCGGCCAACCATCACTAGATCCTGGTACTGGCGTGCCTTTTTAAGGAGTTCCTCCTGAAGTCGATACGCTACTTCCAAAACGATGTTGAGTCCATCGCGCATCTGCAGTGCGAGGGTGGTGTCTTTCACGTCAGATGAGGTGAGGCCACGATGGATGTATCGGCCGGCATCACCGGCCTGCTCCTCTAACGAGCGGATGAAGGCAAGTAGGTCGTGGTGAATCTCACCCTCGATCTCCTGGATACGGGGAAGGTCGATGCGAACAGTCTTCTTAACAGCGGCAAGCGTCCCCGTTGGGACCTGTCCGAGTTTCTCCGTTGCGGCGAGGACGGCGAGTTCCACCTCCAGCCACCGCGCGTACTGGGCCTTTAAGGTCCACAACTCCTTCATCGGTGAGAGGGCATAGCGGTTGATCATTTCCTCCTCCTTTCAAGGTAGCCTGTGTAGAGAGTGTCTTCCCCGACTTGCTCTACCTCGATATCGTGCAGCCGGATCCCTTCGGAGACGTATTCGCTGCCGATTCCCCCCACTGCAGGGACCGCATCGTGGCCACCGATGATGATCGGGGCGATGAAGAACGAAACTTTGTCCACCAAGCGAGCGCTAAGGAACGAGGCAGCCGTCTCACCGCCGCCCTCTACGAGAACCGAATCGATGCCTTCCTCGCCGAGGCGTTTCAGTAACGACTGGAGGTCAACCCGACCCTGGTCTGCTGGGAGTCGCCATACTTCCACCCCCAAGTCGAGTAGCGCTTGTTCTTTGTCTCTAGACATTGAGACGGTAGCAATGATCGTTCTCCCCGCGTCGTGAAGGAGCGTTGCCTCAACTGCGATCTTGCCTTGTCCATCAAGCACTATGCGGATCGGATCTTTACCGAGGACATGGCGCACGGTGAGCCTGGGATCATCGACGATCACTGTTTTTAAACCGACTAAGACAGCGGCAAGCTTTCGCCTAAGCCGATGTGCCTCCCTCCGGGATGCTTCTCCTGTGATCCACTTTGAATCCCCTGTTCGGGTGGCGATCTTTCCGTCAAGGCTCATGGCGAGTTTGAGCTGCACAAATGGAAGGTGGGTGGTGATGAACTTGAAGAAGATCTCGTTTAACCGTTTCGCCTCCTCTTCCAGCACCCCTTCTGTGACCTCGATCCCTGCCTCGTGCAGGTGGCCGATTCCCTGTCCATTGACTTGCGGATTAGTATCCCGACAGGCGATCACTGCCCGCTTGATCCCTGCGTCAACGATTAGCCGCGTGCAAGGAGGAGTCTTCCCGTGATGACAGCACGGCTCCAGGGTCACATACAAGGTGGCCCCACGGGCATTCTCTCCAGCCTCCTCGAGGGCAAACACCTCGGCGTGCGGTCCTCCGAACGCCTTGTGATAACCCCGACCGATTATGACTCCGTTCTTAACTACGACTGCACCGGTAATCGGGTTTGGGTTGACACTCCCCTCGCCTCTTCTAGCGAGCTCAAGGGCGATCTCCATAAAGCGCTCGTCGTTCATCCCGCTGCCTCTAACAGAGCGCGCATAGCAGCTGTGTGATCGGGTTTGTCAAAGATCGACGAACCGGCCACGATGAGCTGTGCTCCGGCTTCCACGACATCACGGACGTTCTCCGGCCCGATCCCTCCATCTACCGCGATCATGATCGATCGATCACCGATCTCTCGGCGGAGGCGGCGGATCCGCTCGATGGCTTCCGGCATGAACGCCTGCCCGCCGAACCCTGGCTCCACGCTCATTACCAGGACGAGGGCAACTTCATCGAGGTAGGGAAAGGTCGCCTCAAGAGGCGTCTTTGGTCGGAGTGAAATCCCGACATTCGCGCCAATCTTCTTAATCACGTCGATCGTAAAGACGGGACCGTCCTTTGCTTCGACATGAAACGTGATGAAGTCACCGGGGTTTACGTCAAAGCGGGGGGCGTATATCGCGGGGTGGTCGATCATCAAGTGGATGTCAAACGGCTTTTGAAGGCCGCGACGAAGGGAGTTGACCACCGGTGGACCGATCGTCAGGTTAGGAACGAAGTGGCCGTCCATCACGTCTATATGGAAGTAAGAAGCGAGAGGCTCAACCTCTTTTGCCTCCTGCCGCAGTTGTCCAAAATCAGCGGCAAGGAGCGATGGGGCAAGTTTCATCGTCTTCTATTCACCGATAGGAGCATGAGAAGCTGTAGTGCGGCCATCGCTGCAGCGGCGACATAGGTTAACGCAGCGGCGAACAGAACCTCCTTCACCGCTCCTAGTTCCTCTTCATTTACCAGGAGGCTCGAGCGGAGGGCGACGACCGCCCGCCGGCTGGCGTCGAATTCCACTGGGAGGGTCACCAGAGTGAATAGGACGGCGAGAGAGAAGGCGAAAATCCCGACGGTGACAAGCATTTGGTAGCGAAAGATCAGCCCTACGAAAAATAGCGGGAGGGCAAGCTGTGATCCGAAGTTTGCTAGGGGCACTATCGCCGTACGAAGCACGAGCGGTTTGTATCCACGCGCATGTTGAATAGCGTGGCCGGCCTCATGTGCTGCCACACCGACCGCTGCAACCGACACCGACTTGGGATCGGAGAGACGTAAAATCTTCCCCCGTGGATCATAATGGTCAGAGAGCTTCCCACGGGTTCCCTCAACGGCGACATCACTGACCCCTGCTCCCTCCAGGATCCGTTTCGCAGTCTGCGAAGCACTGGTCCCGTTCGCAGTTTGCACCTGAGAATAGCGCGAATAGGTCGAACGCACCTTGTACTGGGCGTAGATTGCCAAGGCCAGCGCTGGCAGCAAGATCAGAATACTTGGCCCCATAAAAAACGGAAGTCCCCAGAACATCCCTATCCCTCCTTATCGCAATCTTGCCGTTTAAGTATACGTACTCTAGCGGACAACGGCAAGGGAAAGCGGACGAGAAGGACGATTAAGCCCGCAGCAGCCGCTCCACCGGCGAGATCGACAAGCCAGTCCAAGAGACTTGCTGCCCGGGTGACGACGAAGAACTGATGAAACTCATCACTTCCTGCGTAGACTGCGGTAAGTACTAAGGAGGAGAACAGCCGACGCCGGGCCGGCAGGACCTTCCAAGAAAGGACAAAGAAGACAAAAAACTCCAAGAAGTGAAGGAGTTTATCTCCGTGTGGAAACGGGACGAGTGGCTCGTCCGCCTCTAACGGGAAACTTGAGAGGATAAAGATTACACCGGCATAGAAAAGGAGGAGGATGGCCCATAGCACTCTTTGTCTTCTCACGTTTTCTCCGATGATTAAGGGAGAGGGCCTGTAAGCCGGATTCTGTCCTGGGGGGTCATTCATCTGCGCGGCCTACCCAAAGGCTCGGACGGGCAGCCCTCAGATGCCTTTCTACTTGGCCTTGCTCCGGCCAGGGTTTACCGAGCCGGCCTGGTCGCCCAGGCCGCTGGTGGTCTCTTACACCACCGTTTCACCGTCACCTGTGCCCGCGGGAAATATCCGCGGAGCCATCGGCGGTCTATTCTCTGTGGCACTTTCCCGAGGTCACCCCCGCTGGGATTTCCCCAGTGGCCTGCCCTGTGGAGTCCGGACTTTCCTCAGAGGAACCCTCGAAAGGGTCTCCCTCCGCGACCACCTAGCCCTCTCCCCTTTTGGTGCGAGAGTAACCGCACCTTCGGCAATAGTATACCACATTGTTTCCCCCGTGTGGGCCGAATGCTTTACTCTTGTGAACCCGCAGAATTCGTCCGCATCGCGGGCAGATCCGCCGATGGATGAAGAATGCGAGAAGGCCAAGGAAGAGAATCAGAAGTAGAACTGGGAGAACCCGACTTCCTTGTTTCTTCACCGCGGGCTGGGGAGAAGGAGCTATTGGCGACAGCTGGCGTTCGAGGACCGCGAACAGATCAACCATCGCCTCCTCGATACGGTGGTAGTCAACAAGGTCCGTGATCCCTTCTTCCACATTACGAGCAAGCTGAGGATGGGTAGCGACGGTTTTCTCGCCAGCGAGGACCTTCACTTCCCAGTCTGTACCCGTCTTGAGAAAAACGACGAGCACGGTCTTCCCGTGGGCGAGGTTCCAGGCATCGAGTAGAGCGTAGGCGTAGCGGTCGATATCCGCGTAAGGGGCCTCCCAACTAGCGAGGATGTAGATCTCAATTTTAAACTGATTTTTAACGCCTTCGATTAAGGCGGATATTCGCTCACGGCCGTGGCGATCGAGAACGTTCGCATAATCCGATAGTTGGCCGATGGGAAGGGGAAGGGAAAGTGTTTCCACCGCAATCCCGATGAATATAGCAAGGAGGATCGTGACCCTCATCGGGCGGATCAGTGGATGTAGAGAATGCGCGAGCAATTCTCGCAGGTGACGATTTCCGCGCCATTTCGAGCTCGTTCGATCGCATTGCCACTTACCTTGAGCTTGCATCCTGAGCAGGTTCCACCTACGATTGTCACCACTGGATCGTTGAACTTGGTGTGCAGATTCTCGTAGCGGGTGAGAAGATGAGCGGGGATCCTCGCAGCGACTTCGGCCCGCTCCTCCATGCAGGAGGCGATCTCCTTCCTCAGCTGTGCAATACGGGAGGCGATCTCCTGGCTGCGGGTGGTGAATTCCCTCTCACGTTCCCCGAGTGCCTTTTCCTCCTCCGCTAGCCTCGTTTTTGTGACTTCTATTTCGTCCATAAGGGCGAGGGCTTCGTCCTCCATCTCGCTTATCCGCTCCCGCTGGTTGGCGATCTTCGTCCGTAGTGCCTCCATCTCCTTGAAACTGATGATCCCCTGATTCAGGCGCTTCTGGTACTCACGAATTTGCATATCAAGGTCGTCGACCTCAAGGTTCTTCAGGCGGCTATTGTGCTCCAACTGTTGTAATTGTTGTCGGACCCGGTCGACCGCTGCTCGTTCCTCATCCAGCCTGCGCTGCACTTGTATCTTCTGCTCCTCCAAACGCTCAACCTGGGAGGACAGATCTACACCCTGTTGGTCCTTCTCCTGCACTGTGAGCAGCAACGTGATCTCTTCGCTCACGCTCACCCCCTCGGTCGACTTAGCTGGTCTTTGTCCGACTATAAGTATAGAACTGGCCGTGCGCAAGTTTCCTCGACCGTCTGAGGGTGGTGTGGTATAGTAAATCGTATGAAAACGGGAACGGCCAATCTCCCTTTACATTACGGAAGTGCCCCGCGGTGGCTCTTTTCACGGATGAAGCAGCTCGCCGGAGAGATCGTGCAGGTAATCGTCCTCGAATACGGGCCAGCCGGACTTTTAAAGCACCTCTCCGATCCGTTCTGGTTTCAGGCCCTTGGCTGTGTGCTCGGGTTCGACTGGCACTCAAGCGGACTCACAACTACCACCTGCGGCGCGATCAAGGAGGGGGTCAAAGGGCAGGAGGAGGAACTTGGCCTGTTTGTTGCCGGAGGAAAAGGATCAACCTCACGCAAGACCCCCGCGGAGATCGTTGCTTGGGGAGAGCGAACTGGCATTGACGCCGAACCCCTCGTCTACTCGAGTCGCACAGCAGCAAAGGTGGACAGCGCCGCAGTGCAGGATGGCTACCAGATCTATCATCATGTCTTTTTCTTTGATGCAGAGGGAAACTGGACGGTAGTGCAGCAGGGGATGAACATAGGGACGAAGATGGCCCGTCGTTACCACTGGCTATCCATGGACGTTAAGGACTTTGTTTGCGAGCCACATGCTGCCATCTGCTGTGACAGGCGTGCTTTAACCCTTAACCTTGTGGCGCGGGATAGCGAAGGGACACGGCGAGCAAGCGCAAAGATCGCTCGACAACGCCCGCAGCAACTCGTCTCCGAGCTTTATCACCTGAAGACCCTTGCCCTACCCCGTCGACACGATGTAATGCTCGCTGATATCGATCCGGGACGGTTGGCGCGGATCTTCCTCAAGACCTACCAAGCACAACCGGAAGGGTTCGAGTCGCTTCTCACCCTTAAAGGAGTAGGTGCCAAGACTCTGCGTGCTCTCTCCTTGATTTCTGAACTTGTCTACGGGAAACCTCCAAGCTTTGACGATCCGGCTCGTTACAGCTTTGCCCACGGGGGAAAAGACGGGACCCCTTACCCGGTTGATCGTGATCTCTACGACAGCTCGATCGAACTCCTCGGCCGAGCGATCCGCCGCGCCAAGCTCAACCAGACTGAGGAGCTGCGGGCGTTCAAGCGGCTAGAACGTGCGTTTTTACAATGAGTGAGAGACTGGAAGAGTGGTCGAGCGCTTTTTCAGGTCAAGGGCGGCGAGCTTTCTTAAGCTTTGGTGCTTCTGCTACAGTTCGATTCTTCCCCGCAAGGCGCGGCCAAGGGTAATCTCATCCGCAAACTCGAGGTCGCGACCGACCGGTATCCCCTGGGCGATCTGGGATATCCGCACCTCAAGCGGCTTGACGAGTGAGACGATGTGCATTCCTGTTAGTTCACCATCGAGCTTTGGTTCCAGAGCAAGGATGACCTCCTTGATTCCCTCTTTCTTGATTCGTTCAAGGAGAGCGTCGATAGTCAGGTCAGCGGCGCTGACCTCGTCCATCGGCGAGATCAACCCTCCGAGGACGTGGTAGAGCCCGTGGAACTCCCCGGTTCGTTCGAGCTTCAGGATCTCCCAAGGCCGCCCAACTACGCAGATCATCTCTTGGTCGCGCTTGGGGTTGGAGCAGATCTCGCACAGCTGTCCAGTTGCGAAGTTGTAGCAGCGTTGGCAGCGGTGCACCGTGGTCTTAATTCTGCCGATCGCTTCGGCGAGTCCGGTGACTTCCTCTTCTGGCGCGTTTAGCAGGTGAAAGGCCACTCGTTCGGCACTCTTGCGACCGATCCCGGGAAGGGACTTCAGCCGTTCAATCAGTTCTTCCAACGGGGCGATCATAGGCCGGGCATTCCGGGGAGTTTCATTCCCTGTGTCAGTGGTCCTAGCTTCTCTTGCGAAATGGCCTGCGCATTCTTTTGCGCCTCTTGCACCGCGGCGATTAAAAGGTCGATGAGCATCTCCACATCGTTTGGGTCGACGACCTCTCTTTCGATCAATAGGTTTAACAGTTCCCCACGGCCGTTCACCGTTGCTTTCACCATCCCCCCACCGGAGCTTGCCTCCACCTTCATTGCCGCAATCTCGGCCTGCTTCTTCTCAAGCTCCTCTTGGAGTTTCTTCGCCTGCTTCATCAAGTTCCCCAGGTTTCCCATCCCTTTCATCATCCCTCCTTGACAATCTTTCCGTTAAATGTTTGACAAACGAGCTGTGCCTTTTCCAGCAGCTTCTTCCGTGGAGAAGGCTTGCGCACTACCCCTTCATCGAACTCGATATCCACGTTAAATTGGTCTCCCAGATGGCGATGGACCATCCCCGCCAGGTACTGTAGGTTTCCAGACTTCTCCAGGCTCTCCTTGTGGAAGTTGTGTTCAGGGTGAAAGGCGATTGTCACCTTGTTCCCAGAAAGACGCGGAGTTCCCCCAAGGAGGAAGGCAGCGATGGCGATCCGCTCGCGCTCGATCTCCTCGATCATCTTCTTCCAGCGACCGGTGAAGTTTTCCGCCTCAGTAGCGGTGACCGATTCTGCTTCAGGTGTTGCGGATGTCTCTGAGTGCGATTCTTCTGTGGGGGCAGTTACTTCTACCCCCGAGTCGGGTGCAGCCAGTTCCTTCCGGTGTGACACCGCTTCAGGCGCGGCTTGCGGTAAACCCGTCCCTTCCAGGAGCGGGGTACCTGCTTTTTGGTCTGGTTCCTTGTCGGTGGACTTTGGCGCTTTCTCGGGAAGGGAAGGCTGCGGATGTAACCCAAGCTCGTCCATCAGGGTGAGAAGGCCGATTTCAAGGAGGATCTGCCGGTCGATCGAGCGGTACAACTGCTGCTTAATGTCGAGCAGACCGTGGCAAAGCCGGATATCACGCTTCTCGGTATCGCCGCCGTGAACAAGCCGGTCGCGCAGGATCCCGACCAGATCGTCGAGGAAGACCTCGAGATCCTTCCCTCGCTCGACGAGCGAGTCGATCGTCTTAAGGACGGTCTTGCGGTCCCCCTTCTCAACTGCCTTTAAAGTAAGTTCGCCTACCTCATGGCCGACCAGCCCAAGCATCTCCAAAAGCGCCTCTGTGGTGATCTCCCCGCTCTTAAAGCTCACTGCCTGTTCAAGCATTACGATCGCATCACGCATCCCTCCATTGGCCTTGCGGGCGAGGAGGTGAAGTGCGTCCTTGGAGATCGTAATTTCCTCGCCTAGGGCGATCTCAGCGAGGCGGGCGGCGATCTTCTCCGATGGAATTTTGCGAAAGTCAAACGCTTGGCAGCGGGAGACGATCGTCCGTGGGACCTTATGCGGCTGCGTGGTGGCGAAGATAAACACAACGTGCGGTGGTGGCTCCTCTAGGGTTTTTAAGAGGGCATTGAACGCCTCGTTGGTCAGCATGTGGACCTCGTCGATGATGTAGACCTTTGTCTTTAGGTCAGTGGGGGCAAAGTTTACCTCCTCGCGCAGGCGGCGAATGTGGTCGATTCCCCGGTTGGAGGCACCGTCGATCTCTAAGATATCCAAAGAGCGAGAGGCAAGGATCGTCTTGCAGTTGGTACAGTTATTGCATGGCTCTCCCCCTTGCGGGTTAAGGCAGTTGACCGCGCGCGCGAGGATGCGGGCGATTGAGGTCTTGCCGATCCCACGTTCCCCGGCGAAGAGATACGCGTGCGCTACCTCATCCGCGATCACCGCATTTCGCAATGTGCGGACGATCTCCTCTTGGCCAACCACCTCGGAGAAACGCTGCGGCCTGAAGCGGCGGTAAAGGGAGATATATGCTGATGTGTCGCTCACCACAAGATCACCATTCCTGGTCGGGGAGACTGGATTTGAACCAGCGACTTCCTGCTCCCAAAGCAGGCGCGCTACCAGGCTGCGCCACTCCCCGCTCACCGCGTGATTATAGGCACAGGGCTTCCTGCGATCAATCGGGAGAGATGCAGTGTCGGCGTTTATCCCATACTTTATGAAACCGCGCCGCTTCTGACGTGTTAATTTGGGTAGCGTTCGTTCGCTTGCACTGCGCGGGTATTTCGTAGTAGGGTAAAGAAAATACGCATGAGATGTGATCACAAGAATAGGGGGCGATGATGAGCATTAAGCGATTGCCGAGGATACTCGGATCGATGGTCTTATTGAGTGTACTACTGACCGCATATGTACTGGGGGCCGAACCACCGCCTAACAGCATACCTGCGCCGATTGTGGTTCAACGAACGCCAGAGCGGGGTGAGGAGTTGCCCCTCGACGGCGCAATCGAGCTCGTCTTTGACCGGCCGATGGACCGCGCCTCTGTTGAGGCGGCGTTCTCGCTCTCACCGCATGTGAGGGGAACCTTTACCTGGTCGGATGGGCGGACTCTCTGCTACAGACCAGCGCCCCTGCTGGCACGGGATCAGACCTACGAGGTTACCCTGAGCACCGCGGCCACCGACCCCGAGGGACACCCTCTAAAGGAGGCCTACAGGTTCGAGTTTCGTACCGTCGGCTATCTTAAAGTCACACAGGTCATCCCCGCTCCTGGTACAAAGGAGACCGAGGCCGATTCTACGATCACCGTGATATTCAACCGTCCAGTTGTGCCCTTGATGGCGGTCTCCGATCCTGCGTATGCGACCCTTCCCGATCCGGTGATGTTTAACCCGCCGATCGAGGGCAAAGGCGAGTGGCTGAATACCTCGATCTATCTCTTCACCCCAAGCGAGCCCCTGGCCGGTGGAACGACCTACACGGCACGCGTCACCGCTGGTTTGACC
>JAUWGE010000043.1 GCA_030606565.1 Candidatus Bipolaricaulota bacterium
CATACCTTCGATACCACGTTCCCGCTACACAACACTCGAAGCGGGCTGACTACGTATGGTGTACTCGATCAAGGAGAGAACGATATTAGCGTGGAGAGCTCGTTGTGGTCGATCACTCCTCGAGCGAGGCGAACCCTTCCCTCAGGGCGTAGAGCGCGGCTTGGGTTCGGTTGTCCAGGTGGAGCTTTCGCAGGATGTTACTGACGTGCGTGCGCACTGTGGGTTCGCTGATGAACAGCTTCTTGGCGATATCGTGATTGGAAAGCCCCTCGGCGATCAGGTGAAGGACCTCGCCCTTGCAAGCGGTGACAACTTCCACCGTAAAAGGCTCTGCTGCTCCTCATACTGCGAGTCCTCGATTTGCTCAGGGCGACTAGGACCGAAACGTCAATGGTGCCTTTCATCCGGCGTAAGCTTGGAACAGCCATGGAGCATCACCAAGCATGCAGCGGAGCCCCTTGCTTATTCTGAATCCCTCTTCCCTCCCTTCTCGACGGCTTGAATCTCGATGAGCCTCTTCACGTCCTGCGCACGGGTCTTGTCCATCACCAGCAAGATATCGTCGGTGTCAACGATGACGAGATCCGCCACTCCCAGGGTAGCCACCAAGCGGGTCTTGGCTGATGTATCCTTAGAAAGGATGATGGAGTTTGATGTATCGATTCCGATATGGGAAGCCCGGATGAGATTTCCCTCCTCATCTGTCTCTAGCACCTCGTTTAACGCGCTCCAGTCGCCGATATCGCTCCAGCCGATCTCGCCTGTGGGTAGGACCAACACGCGCTCGCTCTTCTCGAGCACGCCGTAGTCGATCGAGTTTACTTCCTGCTCAGCGTAGGTTTGCGCCAGTGTCTCTTCGTAATTTGGGGTCCCCGCTCGCTCTTCGATCGCCATTAGCTCGGAATGAAGCTTCGGCATGTGCTCCTCCATTTCGCGCAGGATCGCATCCACCCGCCAGATGAACATCCCGCTGTTCCAGAAGTAGCCACCTTCATCCAGGAACTGCTCGGCCGTCTCTTTGTCGGGCTTTTCGGTGAATCTTTCCACTGCCAGCACCTCGGAGTCTGTGCTGAGACTGACTGCCATAAATGGGTTGAATGCCTGGATGTATCCGTACCCGGTGGCGGGACGGTCCGGTGTGATCCCCAGGGTGATCAGGTGCGTCCCGGCCTCAGCGATAGTCGTAGCGTTGTCCAGCAGGTGTCGGAAACGTTCTTCATCTGCTATCACGTGATCTGCCGGCAGGACAATCATTACCCCTTCAGGATCTATCCGTGAGAGCCGCATCGCCGCCAGGCCGACACAAGGAGCTGTCCCTCGCCCCATCGGCTCGACGATGATGTTCTGCCTGGGTAACTTGGGGAGTTGTTCACGCACAATCCCCACGTGTTCCCTCCCCACGACTACGTACGTATTCTCAAGCGGTACTAAGGGAAGAACGCGTTCCACCGTTTGCTGCAGCAGCGTGCGTTCTCCGAGCAACTTCAGAAACTGTTTTGGCGTCTCCTTTCTGCTCAAGGGCCACAACCGTTCGCCGCGTCCGCCCGCCATAATTACCGCGAAGCGCATCGTTATCCTCCTTAAAACGTTATACTAGTGCCATCTAACACATGTTGCTATGTCTTAGAGGGTCTTTCATGGACGATCTGATGAACGCGGTGTAGCGCCATCAGCCACGAGATGGTCGATTCAGCTCCCTGGTTTTGGTTGACTCCTGCCGCGTGCAATCCATCTCGGCAACCCCCGGTGGTAAGTTCAACCAGCGTTGCGTGTACATCATTTCGACCGAGGAACCAGTCGAAGCACTGTTCGACTGACGCAAGCCATCCCTCATCTTCAGTAACGAGGAACGCCTCATAGCAGACATCGATGAGCGCCGTGGCGTCCATCGGTTGCTGATCGAATCGCGCCCGCTTCCCTTTTCGCTTCAGCCAGCCGTTGTTTCCTATGAGCGATAGATGTCCTCCTTGAGGATCGGTCTGAATCTCAAAGAGCCATTTAAGCGAGCGTAGCCCGTGATCACGCATGTCGTCCTTGCCGAGGTAGGCACCCGCGGCGATGAGTGCCTGGGGAAGGCGTGCGTTATCGTAGGTGACAATGTCCTCGCCCCATGGCCAATCGGCTGATCCATTATCGACGAAGGATCTCAAGAGGCGCTCTGCTAACACAGTGTGAATGCGTTGGGCCTCACGATCTCCACCGAAACGCTTCAGGTAGGCGAGGGACCCGAGGATTGCGTAGGCCCAGGCACGCGGCGAGCTGAAATCCTCGCAAACCGGTAGTACCTGCTGGAATGTTCGGGCGGCAAGACCGATGATCGAGTTGGTGGACGAGTAAGCCACTGCAGTCCCCAGGGCCCACACCGTTCTACCGTGACTATCCTCCGATCCCATCTCCTCGACGAAGTGTCGGTCGTAGTCCATGAAGTTTCGCATCCGGCCTCTTTCTTCGTTCAGAGCGTAATTGAGGAAAGACAGGTATCTCTGTAATAGCGGCAGAATCTCCTCGTCTTTAAACAGTCTCCAGTTCATGATGGTCAGGATAAGTGCGCGGGCGTTGTCATCGGTGGTGTATCCGTGACGGCGATCCGGGGTGGTGAAGGCTGCGTGTTGCAGTATTCCGGTGTCATCAGTCAATAACCGCAGGTGCTCCAGTCTGATCTCCGGAAGAGAGAGCTGCTTAGTTGACCGCTTTTTTGTGGGTAGTCCGATGATCGGTCCGCGACGCTCATAAAGCGCCTGCCTGAAGGCCTCAACGTAGGCGCTTGCCACCTCGCGCCACACCATCTGACGGCCGAACTGATACGCACGCTTGCGTATGACGTCTCGCCCTGCTTCATCTCCCAGCAGCCTGCGCAGTTGACCTGCTAGGGCCTCCGGATCGTGGAATGGAACCAGTAGCCCTCTGCCCTCTGCCAGGAGCTCTTCTGCGTACCAGTAAGGGGTGGAAATGATCGCCTTGCCGCAGGCCATGGCATAGGCCAATGTCCCAGACGTGATCTGTTCCTTTGCCAGATAAGGGGTGATGTAGATGTCCGCCGCCACCAGGAACCGGATCAGTTGTTCCAGGCTGACAAAACGATCATAGAAGACGACGTGCTCCTCCAGGCCCTTACTCTTGACTAACCGCTCCAAGGAGAGGCGATACTCCTCGCCGAAGAGACGTTTCACCTCGGGGTGAGTTGCTCCCAGTACGATGTAGAGCAGGTCAGGAAACTCTTTCACTAGCGCAGCGATCGCTTCGATCGCTACTTCGATTCCCTTATTGGGACTGAGCAGGCCGAAGGTGAGGATCATCCGACGACCCTCAGCCTGGAATTGATCCTTCGTGTAGACAGGATCGAGGAAGGGTATGTCCGGTGCTCCGTGGTGAATCAGAAGGATCTTCTCCCGTGGAACAGCATAGATATCCGTCAACAACTCGATCGCCTTCTGTGCCATTACTACCACAAGCGTGGAATGCGCGCAGACAGCCTTCAATGTCTCCAACTGCCCGGGAGTCGGCTCTTGGAGGACGGTATGAAGTGTTGTCACCACTGGCCTTGTCAGGCGACTGAGGAGATCAACGACGTATGACCCATCGTCGCCGCCGAAGATACCAAACTCGTGTTGCAGGCTGATGACATCCGCAGCGGAGAGGTTGAGGAAGTCGGCTGCGCCCCGGTAATCCATCCTGTGCTGAGCTTGAATCTCAAACTGCACCTCAGGACCGTACTTGTAGGCCCCTCCTTTGTTACTCAGGGCGACCACACGTACGGTCTCGCCTGTGCCGACGGTCTCGCCTTGCAGTTGAGCGATGCTCTGTCCCAAGTCGTGGGTGAACGTTCCGATTCCACATTGGCGCGGGGGATAGGTTCCAACAAAGGAGACATCGATTGGCTTTAGTACCGTCTCATGATTAGCCATGTTTTCCCTCCTCTTCCAGAATCATCTTATACACCTGCAGGTATTCTTCCACCATCCGCGCCTGCGTGAAGCGCTTCTCCACCCAGGTGCGGCACTTCCTCCGGTCGATGTCATCGATCCTTCGTACGCCCTCCACGGCATCCTCATTACTTGCGATCAGGAAGCCCGTCTCCCCATCTTGGATCAGCTCGGGCATCGACCCACGGTCGATGGCGATGACCGGCGTCCCGCAGGCCATCGCCTCGACCACTGTGAGGCCGAACGGCTCATCAAAGTTGATCAGGTGAAGCAGTGCGCGCGCATGGCGCAACAGATCAGACTTCTTTGCTGAACCAACGGGACCAACGTATATCACCTGCTTCCCATCGATGTGCGGCTTGACCTTTACCTGAAAGTATTCATCATCTTGAACAATCCCAGCAATTATGAGCGGTAAGCCTGCCTTGCGTGCTACCTGAACCGCCTCGTAAGTGCCCTTATCTTGGTGAATACGCCCTAGGAACAGCAGATACTCATCAGGCTTTGGGCAGAATTCATACGCTGCGATCGGTATCCCGTGATAGATTGTGGCGATGTAGTCCAAATCGGGATTGCGATCGGCATCGCTGATCGCCACATAGTATACACGGTGATTGTATTTTCGGTACACGGGCAGGATCTTCGGCGAGGAAAACCCGTGGATTGTGGTGAGGACAGGCGTTTGTACCAAACCTGAATAAGTGAGAGGGAGAAAATCGAAGTGGTTGTGTATCAGATCGAATTCGTCAGCATGCTCAAACACCTCTGAAATGTGTAGGCATTCCCAGACTTTGGGATCGAGGTCTTGGTCCTCCGAGTATGGACGGGGGCAGATCGAGTGCAGTTTCCCTGCCGTTTGGGAGTCTTCGGTGGCAAACAGAGTTACATCCACCCCACGGGCAACCAGTCCCTCCGTGAGTAGGCTCGTCACCCACTCCCATGGGCCATAGTGGCGTGGCGGTACACGCCACGAGACCGGGGCGAGCATAGCGATCCTCAATTTGGACATAGGCTTTCCTTACGATTGAGGGCAAGCAAGAATGCAGTCTAATAGTTGGTCCATGTTGGCCGTAGCTAGGCCAATTCTGGTATCTGCAATTCCGTAGTAGATCCGGAGTTTTCCTGTCTCCTCATCAAAAACCGCTCCGGTAGGGAAGGTGACCCCTGGCACATCCCCTCCCTGCTGATAGCGCATTCTTGGTCCCAGGACCCATTCATCACTTCTCCTTATCACCCTCCAGGGTTCCTCCAAATCCAACAGGGCGAGGCCGACCCGGTAGATGCTCCCCGACGCGGTCATGCGAATCCCATGATAGATGATCAACCAACCTTCTGGAGTTTCAATCGGTTGCGTGCCCAAGCCAACGCGTTGAGAGTCCCACCATCCGGGCCGGGTGTGGATCAACACCCTGTGATTGCCCCAGTGTGTAAGATCAGGGGAGAACGAAATCCAGATATCGCCTTCTCCTCGGATGATCGGTCGATGGATCAGGGCGTAGCGTCCCTTGAACCGCCGCGGGAAGAGAGATGCGTCCTTATCCTCGGGCGGCATGATCGGTCCAACTCGGGTAAATCCTTGAAAGTCCTCTGTTAGCGCCAGTGAGACAAGCGGCCCGCTACTGGAAAACGAAACGTAGGTGATCGCGTATTCTCCGCGTTCCTCCAAGAAGACGATGCGCGGGTCCTCCAGGCCCCACTGTTCTTCGCGAGACTCGGCCTCCGGTTCCAACGCTGGATGCACTTCTACACGCCAATCAGTCTTCCCGTCCTTGCTCCTGGCGATGGTGAGGTGGGAGAAGCCACGCATGTCCTCGACCCGTACGAGAAGGATCGTCTCGCCATCGATGGTCGCCACCCCCGGGTTGAAGGTTGCATTGGCCACATAGGGCCACTGCTCCGGGGAGAGGATAGGGTTCTCGGGGTACCGTTGAAAGAGAGGATGATGCAACTTGCGCGAAACTTGCTTATCCATGTTCGCTCCTCCTATACTCTATCCCACAAAGATTGCATTCTCTTACCCGATGAGTTCTTCGCTGTGCTAGTTATAACAGAAGTGGGACTGCTTTTACAGGCTTGCTGAAAAGCGCAGACTTAACCTTTGCAGAGGAAGGCGCACCGGCAACCGGAAATCAACCGCACACCATGCAGGTGATCTACTGATAGCAGATTTAGCATCGGTGCGAGAACAGTATGAATGTCCGCCAGCAAAGGCGCGAAAAAGACACGGGAACGGCGAGAGGACAGTGATGGCTGAGGCGCAAAGCGCAGTGTGAGAGGGTAGGTTTGGATGATGTTCCACAGTGCTCTCTGCTGAAGAGGGGATCAGTGCGTTCTCTCCTCGTACTTCGAAGCTTCGATCTGTTCGCGGAGATGATCTTGTCTGGTTTGGGTAGAAGGATCACTATTGGAGGGCTCTTCCTCCGTGACGGGTTGAGTCAATGGTTCCACGAGTCCAAGTTTCCTGGCGATGAACTTGAAGTTAAGCGACATCCCCAGCCCCCAGAAGACGAACAGACGGTCCTTATCGCTCCAGAATGGGAGTTTCATCTTTTCTCCACTCCGATCTCAGGATTCCCATGATCAGTGTATCATAATAGCGACCGCCACGGAAGTAAGATTCGCGCTTGGTTCCCTCA
>JAUWGE010000050.1 GCA_030606565.1 Candidatus Bipolaricaulota bacterium
CCCTTTCCCAACTGCTCCTCCTCGGGGAAGGCGATACTCGCCGACAGGTTGAGGGCACGGATTCCGAGGGAGAGCATGTCGTACAGACGGAAGAGACCACGGGCAAATGGGATATCTCCTAGGCGCTTGAAGTGAGTTCGAGATTTGAGGTCCCGAATGACGATCTCCCCATCATCACGACGAACGGCGATCGCTACGCGACCGCCGTTCTGCATCATCACTCCCTCGATAAGCGCTTGCCCGCCGACTGACGCCATCGACTAAGACTCTTTCGCTCCGTACTTGCGTTGGAACCGTTCGACACGTCCCTCAGTATCGAGGAACCTCTCTTCACCGGTGAAGAACGGGTGGCACTTCGAGCAGATGTCGACGTGCATCTCCGCAACGGTGGCGATAGTCTCAAACTCCGCACCGCATCCACACTTGATCACGGAGTGCTTCATTTCAGGATGGATATCTTTTTTCACTGGCGTTCTCCTCACCGTTTAACGCTTGGAGTACTGCTCGCTCTTGCGGGCCTTGCGGCGGCCGTACTTCTTCCGCTCTACCTCGCGGGGATCCCGCGTGAGGAGGCCGGCTTTCTTCAGGGGAAGCCTGTATTCTTCCGTGACACCGACGAGCGCACGGGCGATCCCGAGGCGAACCGCTTCCATCTGACCGGTGTACCCTCCGCCTCTGACACGCGCCTTAACGTTGTACTTACCCAGGGTCCCGGTCGTGTAGAACGGGAGTTTCATGTTCTTTTCCAGGCGTTCTGCGGCGTTCAGGTACGAGGAGAAGTACTCCTCGGCCGGCTTGCCGTTGATCAACAATGCGCCCTCACCCTCAGAAAGGTAGATACGCGCCGTCGAGCGCTTCCGCCTTCCTATAGCATGAATCGCATTTCCTACTCGCTTTGGTAATCTCCTTACTTCAGCTTCCACGAGGGGAAAGCACCTCCTACACAAATGATCCTTCAGAATAAAGACGTGGGGAATCTTACTCAAGATCGGTTGTGGTTTCAACACGAAGATTTGCCACGAACTGCGTGATGCCTTAGAATGTATCTAGGTAGTGACAAGAGGTTGTGCGAAAACGTCTGTCGAAACAAGACAGGCAAGACCAACAAACACAGGAGGTACAAAGATGCGAAGGGTATGTGTAGCGGGGCTGCTGATTCTTCTACTTGGGATGGTTGCTGCATCTCAGACTACTCTAAACCTCACACCGCGGGTATTAACAGCCACAGATGGCGTTGTCTACCTCTTTGACAACGAAACTGGCGTAAGCCAGACGACGCTTGTTCTTGTTCTTGGTGGAGGTGTCAGCCTCGAGCCGTCAGACATCGTTGTGTTCGGAGGTAGCGAGGTAACCGCCATCAATCAATGGGGTGGCGGAGCCTTGACCGCGATCAATGTCGAGGTGGTCGCTGGCGGAACTGTTCAGATCACCCTCTCAGGCGACAACGCGGCGGGATCGATAAGTCTAGCCTGGTTCTCGCCTAAGTAGAGTAGAAACGTGAATGGGGAGTGGTCCTTCGACATCACTCCCCATAGAGCCTGGATTTCACCGAGCGATCGGTGTGGGATCGATCTCCCGAAACAAAGTCTTTGAATCTCGGACCGGTTGTGGTTTCAACACGACCCCATGATCACCGATAACAACGAAGACTACCCAACGACGGTCCTTTCGTGACGCACCTGGTGGAGGCTGCGGGACTGATCGCAGAATGCATGTGACTGCATCTACATGGTGATGGGCGTGCCATTCCGGGGCGCTTCCACCGCAAGATGGAGGTAGTAGCAAGTGCGGGGCCCGATTAGATCGGACCCCGCGTTGCTGTGCACAAGGAGATGCCTGCGTTAACAGGCACTCTCCTCTACTGAAGCGGCGGAACCAGCCCGATCTGCGTCAGTAGGCTCAGCATGTCGCCGAGCTGCCAGAGCTCGATGATCTTGCCGTCAGCGACTCGACGGATGACGATCGCGGTGTTCTTCCACGATTTCCCGGTTGCCGGGATCGGTCCGAATGCCCCGAGGTTCGTACCCGAAGCTGTCGCCTGGAAGACGACAAGATCGTTCTCCGCGAACAGTTCGTTAACGGTGACGTGGAAATCCGGGAATGCGTTGAGCAACCCCGAGACGTACTGCCTGAACCCCTCAATGCCGTCGACCGTATTGCCCATGTCGTAGTGGCCGACGAACCCCTCCGCAATGATCTTCTCGATCACTCCGAGATTGGCCTCATTCCACACCTCCAAGGGTTCGCGAGAAGTGAGAACCTTGTTCTCTTCAGGAGTTCCTGGATCGCCGGTAGCTGTAGACGGTGTCCCCCAGCCGAAATTCGGCGCTCCCATTGGGGGCAGCACGCCCATCTGTATCAGCATCGCCAGCCCGTCCACCTGAATCCATCCTTCCTGAATCATCCCGTCGGCGAAGCGATAGATAACCATCGCCCGGCTGGTGATCGACACACCGGTGGCGGGCAGCGTCATGAATGGGCCAGTGTTTGTACCTGTATATGACAAGCGAGCCGCCACCATGTCATCCTCGGCGACGAGGTCCTCGATTGTGAAGTGGATATCAGGTAGCGCAGTGTAAGTCACCGTGGCAAACCCTTTGTAGCCTTCCACACCGGGGAGTTCCCCAACGAAGCCGTCGCCATGGAAGACGGAGGAGGGAGCCATGAACTCCGCGATGAGGTCCAGGTCGCCGGTGTTCCACATTGCCTCGATAAGCCACCCGCAAACCACCTTGCTCTTTTCTTGAACCGATGAAACCCAGTAGGCGCTACTGACGTTGGCGCTCCCAGTTAGGTTGACTTGCAGTGTTCCTCCGGATACCACCACGGCATCGATCCACGCCGTTCGGATACCCATGTCGAGGCGGGTGACCGCCTCGCCGCCAAACGTGACCACATCGTCCTTGCAGAGTGTGACCGGGCTATCGAACAGGATCCCGATTCGCGTCACCTCCGCGCCAGTCTCGTTGTCGAAGAGAAGCACCCCTTCCGCTGCTCGCGGGGTCACGGCTGTTTGCGCAACCCCCAATATTCCGACTGCCAGCACCGCTAGCAGAAGTACACCCAGTACCTTGGTCATCTTGACCTCCTTCCAGCTCTTTCGCGCATGGTGCGCTTGGAGTAGCTGGTTCCGCTACAGCCTACGTGCGCAGCTTCCATTTGGCTTCCACTTCGCTTCCGTTCGCCTTTCGCTTGGGCGATGCCCGCATGAGGCTGGAGTCGGAGATGAGGTTGTGCTCTAATCTTGAGACCCCGGGCATGTGGCTCAATCGTGGAATTGCGCAAGCAGTGGGATATGCATCGGAGATTACTGATCAGGATGGGTGTCTGCTCTATTAATCCGCTAGCCCGATTCTCTTGAGCAACGCGATAAATCTCGGATGGGACCTCGTTCGATCGAAAATCGGAACCTTCAGCAATGCCGCGACATGCGGCTCCCGAGCCGTGGCAGCGGCCTCAAGCCAATCCATGGTTTCATCAACCCGTCCAAGCGCGTTCAGAATTCCGGAGATCGCAATGCGGCGATTCCGTCGGCCGGAACTGCGCATAAGCACTTCCAATTCCTTTTCCGCCTTCTCCGTTTCGCCGCTTCTTGCATAGATGATACCGCGATCCATGTGTACGTGCGCGTTCCAGAATGGATCGGCACCGCCAAACATACGCTCCGCAGCGTCGAGTTCTTCGAGTGCTTCATCGTAGCATTCCTGCTCGATGTAGCATTTGGCGATCATATTGTGTGCAGAGTTCCACCCAGGATTTCTAGTCAACACCTGCCGGTAATACTTGATTGCTTTTTCGTATTCGCGTGCGAAGTAGTGGCAGTGTCCGGCATGCAGCAGGATGGACGCTCGTTTCGGATTGCCTGCAAGGGCCAGCGCCTTGCGGATCTCGACAAGGCCTTCTTTCAATCGCCCCCGGCACATCACGCAGGTTGCCAGATTTACGTAAGCAAATGGGTTCTCAAGATGCTGCTCGATGGTTTTCCGAGTGACTGCTTCCGCACGATCCCAATCCCACGCTGCGGCCAGGCTGTACCACAGCCCCCACCAAGCACTCTCTAGCTCTGAGTTGATCTCAAGGGCCTTCTGATACTGATCTACGGCTTCAACAAGGCGGCCGGCTGCATGCAGACTTCCTGCATAACTCAGGATCAAGGAGGCAGAAAGAGGATCCAGCAACAGCGCATTCTCGCTCCGCTGGCATGCTTCCTTCATTCTGCCGGTGTGGCGTAGGAGGCCCGCGTACAACTCATGCGCCAGCGCGTAGTTGGGATTAAGTTCGATCGCCCGGAGGAACTCGTTCTCTGCCTCGAGGATATCCCCATCTCTCAGCCAGAGAACGTGGCCCAACGTAGCGTGGGCTTCCGCGCACGACGGATCCAGAGCAAGAGCTTGTTGTGTGTAGGCCTTAGCCTTTTCGTAGCCTTCCGACGCTGAGATGAACCCGACCATCAATGAGTACGTGTCTGCTAGGCCGGTGAACGCACGAGCGTAATCTGGCTCAATGGCTAAGGCTTCTTCGAAGTACTCGATTGCCTTCAGGTATGCGTCGTGCGTGTGTTTTGCAAGGAATAATCTGCCCTTCAGATAGGCGACGCGGGCTTTTGGACTGGAGGCTTCTCCCTTGCGAATAGCTGTTTTCTCCTTGGCAAGAAGCTGGACCTTCAATGCGGCAGCGACCCTTTGTGCGATGTCGCCCTGTACGCTCAAGACGTCTTGCATATCCCGATCGTATTGCTCGGCCCAAAGGTGTGCCTCGTTTTCAACATTGATGAGTTGGACGAGGATCCGTGCTCTGTCCGTCACCTTCTGCACGCTACCTTCCAAGAGGCTACCTACATGGAGCTCCTGTCCAATCTCGGTAACGCTCTTCCGGGCTCCCTTGTAGTTGAGAACCGTGGTTTGGGCGATGACCTCCAAGCCGGCTACCTTGGAGAGAGTGTAGATCAATTCCTCGGTCATGCCATCGGCGAGGAATTCGTCGGATGGATCTGGGCCCACATTGACGAATGGGATCACTGCGATTCTGCGCGAGTCATATGCACTCGATTCCGGGCAAGCGGCTTGCACTGCGATGCGATCGCGGAGGGCGCGCAGTTCTGGAGACGGATCGACGTCCAATCGCTCGCGCAATTCGCGAACTCCTGCGTCATAGGCTTCGATAGCCTTGGACCGCTCGCCGACCTCGGCATAGCAGCGCATGAGTTGCCGTATTACACCTTCGCGATGCGGCGCAATCGCTAAGATTCGCTGACAACAGCGGATGGCCTGACGGTGTCTTCCAAGTTCGAAATAG